>NZ_JAASRS010000001.1:0-612652 GCF_011761475.1 Saccharococcus thermophilus | reverse complement strand
GCTTATATCCAAGAAATTCGTAAGTGGCAAGATAATACGCTTCGGAGAGCGCGTGGGCCGCTTCGTTTTGGTCGATATCGTCCGTTACAAATGTATCCAAAACAACAGCTACCTCCGTCCGCTTTGCTTGTTTTAACGTTTTAAACAGCTTGCCGAACGCTTCGCGCAGCCCATCAAACGTCAATGCTTCCTTTTTGCCCAAGCCGACAAAATACAGCCGTTTTGCTCCCGTTTGATTTAACGTATGTACGTAGGAAATTTGTTTTTTCTTAGCGGAAATGTCTCCTTCTTTGAACATCACAGACAGCTGCCCGCCAAGGCGGCGATCATATTCAGCGACAATGCCGTCTAGCGGCTGGTTTTTTTCAAAAACGCCAATCACCAGCGCCTCATGCACCGTATCGAAAGACAGTTGCTGCTTCACCGTAAACATCATATCATCTCTCCTCGTTTGCATCTATTTTCCTTTTCATTATATCGAAATGCAACTATTATTTCGATATGCTAAAAAATACTTTTTCACAGCAAAAGGAAACCGTAAAAAGCATGTGGAATGAAAAAAGAGAGAAAGTCATAAGGCGTGTTGATAGCAGAAATGGAAAGGAGAATCACGATGAGGCTGATTTCGATTTGTCCGAGCAACACGGAATTGCTCGCCTACCTGGAGATGCTTGACCATTTGGTCGCAGTCGATAACTACTCGGACTGGCCGCCTTCCATTACCCATTTGCCAAGGGTCGGCCCGGACTTGCATATCGATATGGACAAAGTCGAAGCGCTGAAACCCGATTTAGTACTGGCATCATTAAGTGTTCCCGGCATGGAAAGGAACATAGCAGAGCTGCAAAAGCGAAATATTCCACATCTCGTTTTTGCGCCAAATTCATTGGAGGATATCGCTAATGATTTACTTCTGCTTGGCGAAGCACTTGGCCAAAAAGCAAAGGCAAGCGAAGTGGTTCACCGCTACCGCTCTTTCATCGAGCAATACCGCCAGCTTGCGGATATCGTTGCGCAGCCGGCAAAGCTTTATTGGGAATGGTGGCCGAAACCGATTTTCACTCCGGGCAAAACAAACTGGCTTAGTGAAATAAGCCAATTGGCGGGAGGAAGCAATATTTTTGCCGACATACCGCAAGCCAACGTGCAAACGGACTGGGACGAAGTAGTAAAGCGCAATCCTTCGCATATTTGTCTTGTTTGGGTCGGCGTGCAGACAAAGAAAATGAACAAAGAGGCGGTAAAACAGAGACTCGAGGCTGAAAACGTCGACGCCATCCGCACCGACCGCATTTATATACTCGAGGAATCACTTTATTGCCGTCCTTCCCCACGGCTTTTAGCTGGTCTGCAAAAACTGGCAGCTTTGCTGCATCCGTCCGTTTTTCCGCCTGACGACGGGCAAGACCCTTTGCTAACAAAATAAAGGGCGGTGCTTGTCCGCCCTTAGCTTTTCGATTGCAAATATTGCTGTCGAAACACTTGCATCGTTTCATCCTCATTCAGTTGTTTTAACTCTTCTTCCGAAAGCGTCCCATTGCCTTTTTTGACGATATATACTTGTATTTTCTTTTTCCCCCAATATTTGTATACATCCTCTACCGTATCATAATATAAGTCAATGCGATGACCTTTAATCGCTCCACCTTTGTCCGCGACAACTCCATACCCATATCCAGGAATGAACAAAATCGTACCGATTGGAAAAATATCTAGGTCAGCGGCAATCGTTGAATATAAATCCCGCTTTACCCGCACACCGGAATAGGTAATCCCGTATTCCGGATGATCCGGTGTTTTTCCCGTTGACTCTACTCCCGCTGTATATCCTGTCGCGACGACCTCCATGGACGGATATTTCGACCAGTCAAACGCTTCTTCTAAACGAGGCGGTTGATTCGCGCTTTTTTTTGCTAAATTTGGCATGCTTCTTTGTGTCACGTAATGCTTCTTCTGCTGATCTATCGCAACATTCTGCCCATCATTCCATTTATCCAAAAAGTGATAACTGGTTGGATATAATGACGATACATCGTAAAATTTGTTTAAAATCACTTCCGCTTCAACACCTGAAATCGATTGGAATGTCGTCAATAGCGCTATGACGAACAGTAATGACATCGTCATTCTTCTTATTATATTTTTTATAAGAAACATTTCCTCACTCCTCTCACATTTCTATTTATCTCCACGAAAAAATAGAAATATTCATTGTGAGAAAAGTGAGGCAAAAAAAAGACTTTCACCCTTCGATGAAAGCCGTAAACCATCTTCTACTTATTTTTTTAAAACATTTGATATCCTTTCGCCCGCAGCTTGCGAATGGCAAATCCCGCGCAAAGCGCGCCGACAAATCCACTGCTTAAAATTAAAATATCCGCCAAAGCAAGCGACAATATTTTATGTTTCAACGCCGCGAAAGAAGCCGCTGGATTCGTAAAATAGTGCGTCCACGGAACATCATCAATAATAAATATAAATACAATCGGGCATAAAATCGCCATGATCCAAGTCATACGCAATAACATATTCAGCAAAAAGCCAATGCCGAAAAACAACACAAAAAATAAAAGCATGGAAATTAGGACAACCGGCAGACTCATTTGCATCCCTATCTCACCTCCAGTACACCCCTTTTAAGTGTACTGAATCGGCTTAAAGGAGTCAATTTTCAGAAACCGTCTGCTTTTCCTTCTCCGTTCCCTTTCCTAAACATCCGTAGCACGTTTCCGAACCTCCTAATAGCAGCTGGACATATCCATGCCCTTCACAATATGGGCACACGGTTTGGTCTGTATGTTTCATTGTTCATCCCCCATTTTCCTTATCATTTTTGATAAATATATCAAAATTTTCTGTAAAATAAAAGAGAAGATTTTCTTCATTTACAGCTATGTAAGCGGATACATAACCCACGTGCTTCTCTTTTCTCCATATTACCCAATATTACGAATTTTTAAAATAAAGCCGGTATTTGGTATACCCAAACGGTTCTCCTGGATTCAGGCCATCATGAGGAGGAAAATAAGAAAACGGCTCCAATTCTAATAAATAGCGCAACAACCCAGATGTATGCGGATCTTCACGTAATTTTTGCTTGCTTAAAAAAGCGGCGGCAAACAATTCGTCCGTTTGCACCGAAATAGTGTGCGAATGAGGGCGGAGCAAAAAGATCGCCATATTGTCGCTCACTTCATCACGGATGACACCTGTACGCATGCCGAGAAACCCAATCACTTCTGTATCAATTCCTGTTTCTTCCTTAATTTCGCGCATCGCCGCCTCATCAAGCATTTCTCCTTGCTTCACGAATCCTGCTGGCAGCGACCATTTTCCTTTCAATCCCCCATATTTTTTCTTAACGACAAGCCATTCATCCGCTTCATTGATTACCAAGCCTGCGGCTGCAATCCATACGTTGCCACGCTTCTCTCCCATTTTTCTCATCCCTTTTTATTTTGTTGTCTATGTTATATTTCTACAAAGACGAAATATTCCTTCTTGCGTGAAGAGTTTATCCATGAATAAATCATCATTTTGCCTATTGCCAATTTGTTTATATGCCAATAATTTTCATATTAAACAAAGAAAAGGGCAAACAGTGATGTTTGCCCATTGAATTAGAAGAATTTAAATTTTCCTTTTTTCATGACAAGAGAAGAACCGCCGATTAAATAAAGGGCACGGTTGTCAACCACTTTTTTCATAAAGCTTGCTTTTGTTCCCCACATTTTCTTGCCGAATACAACCCCAATCGCATCGTCATGTCCAAGGGAGCAGACGGTTCCTTTAATATCAGGTTTAAACGGCTGCAGTTCTCCTTTCCCGCGGATCAGCGCGGCCAAGTTTTTCGCACATAGTTCGCCTTGTTGCATAGCAATTTGCGCTGTCGGCGGATATGGACGGTTTGTTTCTTCATTAATGACAAGAGAGCAGTCGCCGACAACAAAAATTTCTTCGTGTCCTGGAACACGCAAAAATGGGTCTACTTTCACACGGGCACGCGCCGCTTCAAAACCGGATTCATCGATGACGCGGCTTCCGCGCACGCCAGCCGCCCATACGACCGTACCAGCTTTAATTTCCTCGACGTCATCTCCTTTAGCGACAATAATGCCGTCCGGAGTGCATTCTTTAATCGCCGTGCCGATTCTAAATTCAACCCCTTTACGTTCCAATTGGCTGACTGCATATTCCACCAGTTCCGGATCAAAGCCAGGGAGCGCAGTCGGCGCTGCCTCGACGCAAATAATGCGAACTTTATGCGGATCAATATCATATTCGCGGCACAATTCAGGAACACGGTTAACCAATTCTCCTAAAAACTCGATACCGGTAAATCCAGCTCCGCCGACGACAATCGTCAGGCGTTCATCTTTCTTTTCTTCTTCCGTATTATACGTCGCAAATTGATACTCAATATGTTCTCGAATTTGTCTTGCCGCATCGACATTAGCAATTGAAAAAGCGTATTCTTTTAACCCTTTAATGCCAAATGTTTCGGATTCAAATCCAAGCGCAATCACTAAATAGTCATAAGTAAGTTCTCCGTTTTTCATTAATACTTTCTTTTCATCCGGAAGTATTTTGACAACCGTGTCTTTAACAAAATTCACCTTGCTGCGGTCAATGACACTGCTGATTGGGTAACGAACGCGATCATGATGCAACGTCCCAGCAGATGCTTCATGAAGCCATGTCGTTTCGTAATGGTAGTCGTGTTTGTTTACTAATGTAATGCTCGCCTCATTGACCCCGACAAGTTTTTGTAAACGTACTGTTGTCATTAATCCACCATAACCAGCACCTAAAATTACAACATTTGGTTTTTTCAATTGAATCACTTCCACCCTTTTTAGTTTTTTTGCCGTTTGTTTTTTATAGCTTTTACCACTACGTACATTTTTATTGAATAAAGTTTGTGAAATTATTCACTTTATCCGACAAAAAAATGTCGAATAATTGTTAAAAAAAATTAACATTACGTCCACAAAACATATTAGACCTTTTTTTTAATCTTTTCAAGCGTTTTTTATGTTTTTAACGCTAAAAAATAGCCGTAATAACTAAAGCCTTTTATGGTATGATAAAAATGGTGAAGGTTATTTTAATTTGTGGGGAGGAATCACCGATTATGAAAGAGGACCAAAAAGTATATGATGTCACTATTATAGGCGGCGGACCAATCGGATTGTTTGCGGCTTTTTACGGCGGATTGCGGCAAATGAGCGTCAAAATTATCGAAAGTTTGCCACAATTAGGCGGACAGTTGGCTGCCCTTTATCCTGAAAAATACATATATGATGTCGCTGGATTCCCAAAAATTCGCGCTCAAGAATTAGTGAATCAGCTAAAAGAACAAATGGAGAAATTCTCACCAACCGTCTGCTTAGGACAATCGGTAGAAACGTTAGAGAAATTAGCAGACGGCATTTTTAAATTAGCGACAAACCAAGAAATACATTATTCCAAAACAGTAATTATTACGGCGGGAAACGGCGCGTTTCAGCCTCGGCGCCTCGAGCTAGAAAACGCCTCGCAATATGAAGGAAAAAATCTGCATTACTTTATCAGCGATTTAAATCCATTTCAAGGGAAACGCGTGCTCGTCTGCGGCGGCGGAGATTCGGCAGTTGACTGGTCGCTGATGCTTGAGCCGATCGCGGAGAGCGTCACCATTGTCCATCGCCGTGATAAATTCCGCGCCCATGAACATAGTGTGGAATCATTAATGAATTCAAAGGTGAATGTCAAAACTCCATTCGTCCCTGTAAAATTAATCGGTGATGAAGACGGTATTCGTCAAGTCGTATTGGAGAATGTGAAAGATGGAGCAAAGGAAACGGTTGAAGTAGATGCAGTCATTGTGAACTATGGTTTTATTTCTTCGCTTGGACCGATTAAAAATTGGGGGCTCGAAATTGAGAAAAACTCGATTAAAGTCAATTCGAAAATGGAAACAAACATTCCTGGCGTTTACGCAGCTGGAGACATTTGCACATATGAGGGCAAAATCAAACTGATCGCTTGCGGCTTCGGCGAAGCACCGATCGCGATCAGCAGCGCAAAAACGTATATCGACCCAACGGCAAGAATGCAGCCAGCCCATTCCACTTCGTTGTTCTAGTTTTCCAAGCATCTTTGCAAATGAAAGAGAGTGTCCCAAAAACAGTTACTTTGGGGACACTCTCTTTTTTGTAAGTATCAATATATCCTGCCAGCGTAATAATAAACTTGAGGTGAATCATGGTGACTACTCTTTTTATTTCCATTTTCATCTTCTTCTCCCCGTTTCCAGCGATAACTAAATCAAAGAGTTGGGCCTAACGTCAACTTCGAGTATGGCTTATCGTTTACACCTCTACTTGCCCGCTTTTTTCGCTTTAAAGCCAATAAAAAACTCCTTACAAAAAGTCATTTTAATACTCGATGCCTAATATAATAGTCTCGTCAAGCAATAATATATTGTTTATGGTATTTTTACAAGTTTATGGATTAGCGGGATTTTCCCTTTCATTATTAATCAAACACCTCGCTCTGGCGGCGTACTTGGCTTTATGGGTTTTGATGATTGTTATCGGTAGTATGTTTCAGGATTAATACACGAAAAGAGGGAATGAATAGTTATGTTTTGTCAAAAGTGTGGCACGGAAAATGCAGATGATGCGAACTTTTGTCAATCATGTGGCCATCCAATGAACAATCTCAATCAATCGATGACCACCCTAACAACGAAATATGCAGGTTTTTGGTTACGAATGGCGGCGTACCTTTTGGATTATATGATTGTGTTTGCTGTTTCTTTTGTGTTGGTCTTTATTGTTTTTTTTGCTATAGGGATTTCTAACCCAGATATTACAGATGAATCTATACTGATAATAGATGCTTTGGTAAATCTCCTGTTATCCGTGGGAACTTGGTTGTATTTTGCCATCATGGAAAGCTCGCCCGTACAAGGAACGCTAGGGAAAAAGATTGTCGGTATCAAAGTCACGGACCTTCATGGAAATCCCATTTCTTTTTGGCGTGCTACAGGAAGAAATTTCAGCAAATTATTTTCCGCTTTAATTTTTCTTGTTGGATTTATGATGGCCGGTTTCACGGGGAAAAAACAGGCTTTACACGATATGATTACTGGGTGTCTTGTTGTAAAAAGAAACCATTAAAATTGATAAAAACCTAGTATAAGCCATACCAAGAGAGCGATATGATTAGTCGTTCTCTTTTTAGTTGGTCGAAAAATCTAATAATTACCAAAAACTGGTTTGATATTATGGTGAAAAACAAGTGGTTAGAACAGCCACCACTTGCTCCCAATAGAAAAGAACTTGCATAAGATAAATAAAATATCCCCCACATTAGTGAGGGGGATATTTTTAATTACCTTTTATGGAACGGAATAATCCCCTAAAAAACTGGATATATCACCAACTGTTTAACATTGTTCCGGCGTCCCGGCGTTCGTTGCTGTTCTAAACGACGAACCGCAGCCGCATGTGGCAATCGCGTTTGGATTGTTAATCGTAAAACCGCCGCCGAGCAACGATTGTTTATAGTCAATGACCGTTCCTTGCAAAATCGGGGCGCTTTCTTTATCCACTAAAATTTTAATGCCATGTTGCTCGAATTCATAATCATCCTCATGACGTTCGTGCTCAAATCCCATTCCGTACGATAGCCCGCTGCAGCCGCCGCCTTTGACACCGACGCGAAGGTATGCACCTTCTTCCTCCTGCTCTTTCATCATGTCTTTAATTTGAAACGCCGCCGCTTCTGTCAATGTAATAATATCCGACATGCGTATCCCTCCTTCTTTTATTATAGTATACTGATTTCTCCGGTGATCGCACAAACATTAATAATAATATACACCCGTGCAAATCGTTTCCGCCGGTCCTGTCATCCGTACGTTTCCTTCCTTCGTCCACGTAATGATTAAATCCCCGCCTGCCAAATGGACAAGCGTCTCTTTATCCCGGGCTGTTTTTCCGTTTAAGACGGAAGCAACGACCGCGGCACACGCCCCTGTACCGCACGCTTGCGTCACTCCCGAACCTCGCTCCCACACACGGAAATGAAGCTCATGGTCGTTGACCACTTCCACAAATTCGACATTTACTCCTTCCGGAAAGCGCTTGTCTTTTTCAACAATCGGACCGAGCGTCGTTACCGGCGCTTTTGTGATATCATCCACGTAAAAGATAACATGAGAATTTCCCATCGAAACGGCTGTAATTTCATACCATTTCCCATCCACTTCAAACGGTTCGGCAACCACTCGTTCCGCTTCCGGACCGGCCATCGGGATTTGGCTTCGCTGGAGGCGCGGCTTCCCCATATCGACCGTGACGCTGTTAACTATTCCGTTTTCTACGGTTACCTCCGCCTTAACAAGTCCGGACAACGTCTCAATAAAAAAGGAAGGTTCTTGCACAATGCCGTGTTCATAGACATATTTGGCAACACATCGCAAACCATTGCCGCAATTTTTTCCTTCCGAACCGTCGCTGTTGAAAATCCGCATCTTTACTGGCGCGATATCCGATGGGCAAATAAGAATCATGCCATCCGCCCCGATTCCCGTATTTACGTTCGCTACTTTCACCGCCAGCGGCGACAATAATGACTCGGGAAGCGTTTCTTCAAACAGATTGACATATATATAACTATTACCCAGTCCATGCATTTTCGTAAACGAAAACTGATTCATTGCGACCTCCTAAAAAATTTTTTATCTATAAGTATAAAGAAAAAATAAATGGGACACAATGAGAATATCCCCCGTTTTTTCATATACTCTTTGAAAGAGGATGTCGCGTGAGACATCCTCTTTTTTTTGACCAGCGTTTATCGTTAAAACATCGGGTTTTCCTCTAAGTAGCGGTAAATGTTTTCCACTAATTGTTCAGGAGTTTCCCCGCTGACAAACTCCCCATTTACTAAAGCGAAAAGTTTTTCTGCACACTGGGTGCAGTAACTGAGGCAGCTATACTCAATAATATCTAAATTAGGATCTTTTTCTAATATTTCTAACGCTTTTTGCGATCCGCTCGCCAAATTGCTAATGCAAAACTCAATAATTGGCTTAATCATTGCTTTTCTCACCTTCCCACTGCCTTTCATCGTAACGATTTTTTTCGCCAACGTCAAACGATACACTTCATTTATAAATGGGATAGCAATTTGCCAATTCTTATGACAAAATTGTTGTTATTTTGTCACAATTCCGTTATACTTTTTTATGGCATTTTGCGCTTGATAAAATCATCAAAGGGGATTTTTACGATGAGACATCTTGTATTGCTTGGCGGAGGATATGGAAACATGCGAATTTTGCAACGCCTCCTCCCGAACCATTTACCGGAAGATGTTCATATTACCCTCGTCGACCGTATTCCATATCATTGTTTAAAAACAGAGTATTATGCACTTGCGGCAGGCACGATTAGCGACCATCATATTCGTGTTCCATTTCCAGAACATCCGCGTCTCACCTATCGTTTCGGCGAAGTCGTACACATCGATCTCGAAAAGCAACAGGTGCAATTGCAAGATGGAAGCAGCATTTCCTATGACGATTTAGTCATTGGATTAGGATGCGAAGATAAGTACCACGGCGTTCCAGGGGCAGAAACATTCACGCATAGCATTCAATCGATTGAAAAAGCGCGCGCGGCCTATGAAGCGTTAAACAATCTGCCGCCTGACGCTATCGTTGGCATTGTCGGCGCCGGATTAAGCGGCGTTGAATTAGCCAGCGAATTAGCGGAAAGCCGGCCGGATTTGCACATTAAGCTGTTTGACCGTGGTGAACGCATTTTGCCGATGTTTCCGAAACGGCTCAGCGACTATGTGGAAAGCTGGTTTAACGAACATGATATTGAAATCGTCCGCTGTTCGAACGTGACAAAGGTGGAAGAACAGACGCTATACAATCACGATCAACCGGTTCATTGCGATGTGATCGTTTGGACAGCTGGGATTCAGCCGAATCGAGTGGTCCGTGAGCTTCCGGTGGAAAAAGATAAGCAAGGACGCATCATTTTAACGAAACAGCACCATATTCCTGGCTATGAAAACGTATACGTTGTTGGCGATTGCGCAAGCTTGCCGCATTCTCCGAGCGCGCAGCTTGCCGAAGGTCAGGCGGAACAAATCGTTCAAGTATTGCAAAAGCGCTGGAACGGGGAAGAGCCGCCAAGCGAATTTCCGCCGATTAAACTGAAAGGAATTCTCGGCTCTCTCGGCAAAAAACACGGATTCGGGCTGCTTGCCGATCGCCCGATTACTGGCAGGGTTCCTCGCTTGCTCAAATCAGGGGTATTATGGATGTATAAATACCATAACGGTTATTAACAGAAAAAAGGGATCTTTTCAGCAAAGATCCCTTTTTCCTAACGATAGCCGTACTTTTCCATTTCCGCATAAATAGCCTTTAACTTTGGATTTCCTTCCCCGACAATCACGCCTTCAATCACAACAACGGGGTAAAATAAATCTTCTTCGATGACTTTTTGCGCAAATGCTCTTTTCTCTTCGTCATCTTCCGGCGGGTTGAAAATATCGACATACGTCATGGAAAACGGTTGATCCGGGTATTTTCGTTTAATCGCCGCTTCCAGCCACTCATATGTTTCTTTCGAAGAAGGCAGCTGTACACAAGACGGACAAATGATATCTGCACCATATACGCAGATTTCTATCTGCTTAAACGTCATATATTTCCACCTTTCATACCTTATAAAAATAAATTTATCATTAGATTTTTTTCTTTATCATGATTATAATAAAATTAAAGAAAGGAGTCGATAACAATGACCGATCAAGAAATTAAAGAGCAAGTGCAAGAAGTTTTAGATAAACTGCGTCCGTTTTTACTCCGAGACGGTGGGGACTGCGAATTAATTGACGTCGAAGACGGTGTTGTTAAATTGCGTCTTCTTGGCGCATGCGGAAGCTGCCCAAGCTCCACGATCACATTAAAGGCCGGAATTGAGCGCGCACTTTTAGAAGAAGTACCAGGCATCGTGGAAGTAGAACAAGTATTTTAATGCCAAAATAACAGCGGTTTCCTTTAGGATACCGCTGTTATTTTTCTAGTGCTAGTTTGTATACCTGGCTTCCTTTTTGTTCTACCGTTAATAATTCAACGGAGCAATTTGGAAAATGCGGGAGCAGCTTTTCTTTTACATACTCTCCCTTCCCAGGCTCGGTAAAGGCTAAAACGGTAGGTCCCGCTCCGCTTAACGCCGCCCCGAATGCCCCGTACTCTACTGCCAGCGTCTCTACAAGCGATAGTTGCGGAACCAATTCTTTCCGGTACGGCTGATGAAACAAATCGGCAGCCATCATTTTGCCGGCAAGCTCCCAATTTTTCGTTAATAGCGCCGCAACCAATACGTTGCTGACCGCGCTTGCCTCGACGGCTTTTTCCCGCTCAAACAGCTGTGGCAGTATGCTTCGCGCTTTTTTTGTTTCTAATTCATAGTCTGGAATGACAGCAACTAAATCCAACTGGATATCGGGAATATGGACGATATCCGTCTCTTGCTTACGGTGACAGCCGATGACAAGCCCCCCATATAAAGAAGCGCCGACATTATCGGGATGCCCTTCGTAGCAGCTGGCCAGCCGCATTTTTTGCTCGAGCGTCAGCGCCAAACCAACAAGCGCGTCAGCCAGTTCAATTCCGGCGACGACCGCTGCCGCGCTGCTTCCCAAACCGCGCGTAAAAGGAATATTGCTGTATACATCTACCGAGCAGCTTGGCAACGTATATCCATACATGTCCGCAACTTGCTCTGCCACTTGATAAATTAAATTTTCCTTCCCTTGTGGAATGGTCTTTACTTCCGGAGTGCGAGGAATAAACTTCCATTCCCCTGCCGGCCTGACTTCTAATGTCAAATAGCGAGAGACGGCAAGACCAACCGAATCAAAGCCGGGTCCCAGGTTTGCTGTGCTAGCGGGCACGATAATTTTTAACATCCCATCTTCTTTCATGAATGGACAACTCCTTGGAGATGTTCAAGCACGATCGTCTCATCATTCGGAAGCACCACTGGTTCGATTTCCGCCGTTTCCATCGCAATGGCTGGGTCTTTTAAACCATTTCCGGTTAGAACCGCGACAACGGTGCTGCCTTTTTCAATTTCATTGCGCTTCCGCTGTTTGATGACTCCAGCAATCGCTGCGCAAGAGGCAGGCTCCGCAAAAATCCCTTCTTTTCTTGCCAGCAGCTTATACGCGGCTAAAATCTCCGCATCGGACACTTCATCAATTTTTCCATGCGATTCTGCGGCCGCTTGAACCGCTTTTTCCCAGCTGGCTGGATTGCCAATGCGAATCGCCGTCGCCACCGTTTCCGGATTTTCAATGACTTGATTGCGGACAATCGCCGCCGCTCCTTCCGCTTCAAACCCGCGCATTTGCGGAAGCCCGGTTTGTTTTGCTGCATGATACTCTTTAAATCCTTTCCAATACGCCGTGATATTGCCCGCGTTGCCGACAGGAATCGCCAGCACATCCGGTGCTTGGCCGAGCTGGTCGCAAATTTCAAACGCCGCCGTTTTCTGCCCTTCAATGCGGTATGGATTGACAGAATTGACAAGAGTAATCGGCGCCATATCGCTGAGACGGCGCACCATTTTCAGCGCTTCATCAAAGTTGCCGTCAATCGCGAAAATCTCGGCGCCATACATGACCGCCTGCGCCAGTTTTCCCATCGCAATTTTACCGTTTGGAATGACGACAATACAACGCATACCTGCTCTTGCCGCGTAGGCGGCGGCGGAGGCGGATGTATTGCCTGTCGAAGCGCAAATAATGGTATGACTGCCGGCTTCTTTCGCTTTTGCCACCGCCATCACCATTCCGCGATCCTTAAACGAGCCCGTCGGATTGGCTCCTTCGACTTTCACATACAGTTCGATTCCTAGCTCTTCCGATAAACGCAGCAGCGGAATGAGCGGCGTATTGCCTTCATTTAACGAAAGCAGCGGCGTCGTTTCATTGATGGGCAAAAATGCACGATATTCTTGCAGCAATCCTTTCCATGCCATCATTTTCCCTCTCCTTCAACGCGATACGAACTTTTCACTTCATGAACGATTTCTAAATCGCGCAATTGCTGCAAAATTTCTTCATAATCTTGCTGCGAGGCGCGGTGCGTCACAATAACAATTTCCGCAAGGTTATTGTCTTTTAGCGGTAATTGCAAAATTTTCTCAAAACTCACGCCACGTTCGGAAAATAGGGTTGTAATTTTCGCAAACGCGCCCACTTGGTCTTTGACATGAATGCGCAAAAAATATTTCGAGAAAATTTCCGCTGGAGATTTTAATTGTTTTTCGTATTGCGGAGCAACGGCGTTATATCCATTTGCCCTTAAGCGCATATTTTTCATGACAGCCACTAAATCAGACACGACCGCCGTCGCCGTTGGCAAGCTACCCGCTCCCGGTCCATAAAACATCGTTTCGCCAACCGCTTCGCCGTAGACATAAATGGCGTTGAATTCGTCATTAACCGAGGCGAGCGGATGCGAGTCCGGAAGAAAGGTTGGCTGGACGCTGACTTCTACTTTGTTTCCCTCCCGATGGGCAATGCCAATTAATTTCATGGTATAGCCCAAACGCTTTCCGTAATTAAGGTCTTCTTCCGTAATCGATGTAATTCCCTTGACTTGCACGTCTTCTAAATCAATGTTCATCGAAAAGCCAAGCCGTGCTAAAATCGCCATTTTCCGCGCTGCATCTAATCCTTCCACATCCGCGGTTGGATCCGCTTCGGCATACCCGAGCGCTTGCGCTTCTGCCAGCGCGTCCTCATAAGAAGCCCCGTGTTTGCACATTTTCGTCAAAATATAGTTCGTTGTGCCGTTGACAATTCCCATCATTTTCGTAATGCGATCAGAGGCGAGACCGTCAACAAGGCTGCGTAAAATTGGGATGCCCCCCGCAACGCTTGCTTCGTAGAACAAGTCACAATGGTGTTCCACCGCTACGCTTAACAGTTCTGATCCATACAAAGCCATTAAATCTTTATTAGCCGTCACAACATGCTTTCCTTGCCGTAGCGCCCGCAGCAAATATTGCCGCGTTTCTTCAATTCCGCCCATCACCTCGATAATCACGTCAATCTCCGGATCATCAATGACGTCTGTCGCGTTCGTGGTCAACAGCGATGGATCGACCTGAACATCCCGCTTTTTATATATATCCCGGACAAGGATTTTTTTGATTTGCACCGGACATCCTACTTGATGCATTAGCCGCTCTTGGTGGTTCTCAATAATTTTTACAACTCCGCTTCCAACCGTACCTAATCCTAATAATCCGACTAAGATTGGCTTTTCCATATTCCCCCGCCCTTTCTGTTTCTCTGTAGTAGACATTTGTATTTTTATAGTAGACATTATAAAAGATATTGCTTTTTTTGGCAATCATTAATTTTTCTCAATATAGAAAATGATTAATATAAAGTGAATTCAGATAATTTTTTTGTAAAAAAACAAGCAGCCTTGTGTCCTAGGGCCGCAAGCTCCATTCTTTGTTGACAAGCGTTTCAGGCTGGTTTCCAGTTAATATGGCAATGATATTGCGGCAGCATACCTCCATCATCTTCGTCCGCGTTTCTTTCGTCGCACTTCCGATATGAGGAAGCGCCACAACATTTGGCAGCTTCAACAATGGATGCGAGGCATCAATCGGCTCCTGCTCAAACACATCTAATCCTGCCCCAGCGATCTCTCCGCTGACAAGCGCCTCATATAACGCTTGTTCGTCCACGATTGCGCCTCTTGCCGCATTAATAAATATCGCAGACCGTTTCATTTTGCGAAATGCTTCTTTGTTAAACATATGCCGCGTTTCCTTTGTCAACGGTGTTAGGCAAACAACAAAATCGGCTGTTTCCAACAGTTTCTCAAAAGAACAATATGTAGCTCCAAGCTGTTTTTCCGCTTCGATGTTGCGGGAACGATTGTGATACAACACGTTCATCTCAAAACCGATGGCTCGTTTGGCTACCGCTGTTCCGATGTTTCCCATACCGACAATGCCGATCGTTTTGTGGTGAACATCGACCCCAGCTAGCAGAAACGGGCTCCAGCTTTTCCACTTTCCTTCTTTGACAAATTGTGCTGCTTCCACCATGCGGCGGGCGGTGGCCAGCAATAAGGCAAATGTTAAATCCGCAGTAGTATCGGTTAATACATCAGGGGTATTGCAAACCGCAATTCCGCATTTCGTTGCGGCCGCAACATCAATATTATCAAAGCCGACGCCCATGTTCGCCACTACTTTTAGTGATTTTCCCGCTTCCAATACCGTTTGATCCACTATATCGGACACCATGGTGAACAACGCATCCGCTTTCTTCGCTTCAGTCATTAGGACATCGCGCGGAACCGATACGTCATCATGCGGCCACATCGCTACTTCCGCAATTGCTTTCATCGGCGCGATAATCTCCTCAGGTAACTTTCTCGTAATAAACACATACGGTCTCTTCATATCATATCGCCACCTTCCCCTTCATGTTTTTCCTTATCTTATCACAACTTGCCTACAAAAAAAACGATGACTTTCTCATCATCGCTAAAGCACATAAGATAGCCAATCCACTTTTGGAAGATAAAGCCGGCGGCTTGACAAACCAACAATGTCGGCAAACGAGGCAAGAAATTGCTCATACTCGCGCGAACGGGCGATGATGCTCTGCAGCGCATGCACATATTGATTTTTTTCTCGTTCATCACCTGTCATATAATAACCTTCGACACACTCAAAATAATGAAGCGGAAACAGAAGGCGAGCGTATACAAGCCGCCAAGCAAATGGAGACAAAGGGGTGTGGCGTTCATAATCACGGAAAAATTGCCTTATCTCGCCGGCAGAATCATACTGTCTTTGGACGTATAGGTGGCGGACCCACTCCGCCAAATCCCTTGCACAATGATCGTACACCCAATCGGTTGGCAGCTTCTGCTCCTTCCCTTCCGCCCATCCGGCATTTGAAAACCGTTCATGGCAAAAGGTGGCATAATCAACGCCGACCGGCTCTACATCCAGCTCCGTATCGGCAACATATTGGATCGCGTTTTCGGCAAGTCCAAGATAGTATGGAAACGACTCAACAAAGAGCCGATCAAACATCGTTTCCATCCCCATGGCCATTTTATTTTTCCAAAATCCCTCCATTTGATCGACTCGTTTCCCCCAAAGTTCTTTCCATTGGCCGATCCGTCGGCAGTGAACGAACGGAAGCGGACACGTGCGGCCGCGTTGATGAAATTTCGCTAACTCCCGCCCTACGGAAATATTCCTTGCATACGGCAGGAGCGGCGTACGAACAATAACAATGGGTTGTTCATTTCTATAATAAGCAACGAGCTTGCCTGATTTTGTCTGCACAAACGATGCGACCATCATATCCCCTTTGGATATTAAATAATCGCTCATTTTTTGCAGTTCCTCCAGTTCCGCTTCGCTGCGTCCGTAAACAGGGATAACGGTATAACACTGATTTTTATGGATAAATGTATAATACCGACCGTTTTTTTTCATCCGCTCTGCTGCAATATTATATTCCTGGCGAATCCATGCTTCCATTGCTTCCCCCTCCTTTTAACAGTAATATATGAGACGTTTTGCCAAAAAATCTGTATTTCTTCATCGCAAGCATCTATGTTTACAGAAACGACACATTTATGCCATCATAAACATATATAATAAAAAAAACTTTCTGAAGAAATAGGTGACGCCCATGAAAGAACCAATTATGAACAATCTGGAACAAACCGCTCGCCAATGGCTGGAAGAGCGAGGGGTGACAATCAAAGATATTGCTGAACTTGTATATTACCTACAATCGAAGTACCATCCTAATTTGAAACTGGAAGAATGTATCGAAAATGTAAACCGTGTCATTGCGAAACGCGAAGTGCAAAACGCGATCCTAACCGGCATTCAGCTTGATAAATTAGCCGAAGAGGGCAAATTAGACGAACCGCTGCAGTCCATTATTCATCGCGATGAAGGGCTATATGGGGTGGACGAAATTTTAGCGTTGTCGATCGTTAACGTATACGGATCGATCGGCTTTACGAACTATGGATATATTGATAAACAAAAGCCGGGCATTTTGCAATATTTAAATGACAAATCAACCGGAAAATGCAATACGTTTTTAGATGATATCGTCGGCGCTATTGCTGCCGCTGCTTCAAGCCGCTTGGCGCATCGGGCTGCGAATACGGAATAAGCATGGCTTTATGGGCAAAAAAGCCGCCGCTCTTCGAGCAAAAGAGCGACGGCTTTCAAATGCGGTCCATCCATTCCCGCAATGAATCGACAGTATAAGTCGGTTGTTTTTCATACTGTTTCAGCAATTCTTTTGTCGTCACTCCTGTATGGACAAGCAGCGTATCGATGCCGGCGTTCATCCCCGCCATAATATCGGTATCGTAATAATCGCCGATCATCAATGTTTCCTCTCTTGGAATCCCTAGCACTTTTAACGCCTGTTCCATAATCACTTTCTCCGGTTTGCCAATAAAAATCGGTTGCACTTGCGTCGATACCGCGACAACGGCCGTAAGCGAGCCATTTCCCGGCAGCAACCCTCGTTCGGTCGGAATCGCGATATCAGCATTGGTCGAAATAAACGTCGCGCCGTTGCGCACGGCTAAGCAGGCAATGGCCAGCTTCTCGTACGTAATGCTGCGGTCAATGCCCATCACGACGAAGTCCGCGTCTTCTTTTGCGAACGTAAATCCTTTTTCCTCAAGTGCGGTGCGAATTCCTTCTTCCCCAATTACATAAACAGAAGCATCTGGTTTTCTTTCAAATATATAATTGGCTGTCGCCTGGCTTGTCGTAAAGACATGTTCCGCTGTCGCCGGAACGCCGAAGGACTGCAATTTCTCCGCTACTTGCGCTGGTGTGCGCGATGAGTTATTTGTCACAAATAAATATGGAATGCCTTTCCGATGCAATTCCTTTACAAAGTCGCGGGCTTCCGCGATGCATTCGGTCCCGCGGTACATCGTTCCGTCTAAATCGATTAAATAACCGTTATACTTTTTCAACGTTTTCACCCCTTCTTCATCTTGCACATATACCCAACTTTATAAAAACAAGAGAAAAATGTCAAAAAGTAAACACGCTTCAACAAACTACAGAAGCGTGTTTTCTATGCAATGAAAACGCTGCCGTTTAATTGCGAAACGCCGATACCGGACCAAGCTCATTTTCTAAATAAGTGCGCACGGCTGTTGGATACGCTTGCAGAGCGGCAAAATATTTTTGCATATCCTCCACTAATTTCGCGTGATCGACGTTCGTATAATGGTGCACCAGCATTTTCCGATGGGCAATCATTGCTTTTAATCCCTTGGCATCCTCGTCTGTTATCACCTTTTCGTCGGTTAAAATATCAATGATATCTTCATAACTGCCTGGGTCTCTCATAATAAACCCGTCAATCATCGCATTTCCCACATCTAAAATCGCTTCAATCACTAGATGGACGATCCGTTCCAACGCAAGTCGGGATAATTCGTCATCCCAATCTGCTTTTTCCTTATAAATATGCAGCATTTTTTCCATATAACGTAATGTTTCCTCGATTTTATTGCGGTCGACAAAATACATTGTGACTTCCTCCCGTATTGTTCTTTTTTTATTGTACCATAATTAACAAGACATTTCTCCTACCGTCTGCTATGATGGAAATAAACTTCAATGTTTACTGGAGGTCATGGCCAATGAGTGAGCGTTTTTACTTATATGATGATACCGTCGAAACAAAAACGCGCTTCGTTAGCTTTTTAGGAGAGCGGCAACGGTTCGACTTGGCGATCATCCAAACGGATCGCTTCTACGGAAAATATTTAGTTCTTGACTTGCAAAGCAACCGTTTTGCCATCATCGGTCAAGATGATCTAGAGGAACCGGGATATTTAGAGCACGCTTATCGTCTAAGCGAGGAAGACGCAAACGATTTGCGGGCGTTTTTGTACGAATGCATTTCATAGTCACCTTCGCATTCGGGAACATTATAAACAATCCCGGAAACGAGGAAGGTGAAATGGATGGAAGAGAGAGAAAAATATAGCGACTTCTCCACCGTGGAAAAGCAGAAAAATTTTTTAACGGCGGAAGAATTTCCGGAAGGACCGTATGGGTCGCCGCGCCGCGACGATGAACCGGTCGAAAATAAAAGCACCCCATGGAAAAAAGGGCAGCGCCATTACAGTGCGTTTAACTATGAATTCAAATCATTCCATCAAAATATTCCAAGACGGGATCCTGGGGCACATCCTCCGCATGACGATCCGCGGGAAAACGAGCAATTTCCGTACGGCCAGGATGAATGGATGCGCGGCTACCCTCTTTCATGAGGATAGCCGCGCTTCGTGTTACCGTTTTATTTTGCGAAGCACAAAATAGGCGCAGCCAAAATTGCAATATTCATACAAATATTCCGATAAGGTGCTGATTTTCGTATCATATGTCGCCTTTTGGTTATAGTCATCAAAAAAGCCGCGCAAACGGAGCTGGTTATATCCCCAATCCCCGACAATATAATCATACTTGCTTAAAATGTCGGCATACCGCGCGCGAAACGCCTCTTCATTAAAGGCATTTTTTACGTTTTCCACCAGTTCGTAACAAATATTATTAATGCATATCATCGTTTTCACCTTGCCTTTCCACTTTCATCATAAACGATGAAGCGCTCCCAATCAATTACTGTTATTGAAGTTCAGCAAGAGAATCATCCTAAAGGTGAAGGGGGTGTTGACAATGAGAACTGCATTGCTTGCGGTCACATTAACGACGGCTGTAGCATTAACAGGCTGCGCGCAAATGGCGCGTGATGACAATACTGATATATATAAACGGAGCGGCAATACGATGAATGTCACCGACCGCAACGATTTATATAACGAAAATGGGGTGCCGAATGGCGACGATACGCCAATGAATAACTTTGGCTACGTCCGTCACCAAAAAAGTCCCATTCGCGGCGATGCCAATCTGTATAACAACATGCCGACATTTAACCGTGAACGCGCCGCTGATTTAATCAGCAAGCTTTGTACACAGCTACCAAACGTAAAAGATGTTGCGACATTGGTCACCGATGAAGAAGTGTTAGTCGTCTATGATACCGATACAAAAAATCGCCAGGAAACTGCTGACCAAGTAAAAAGGACCGCGCTTTCCGTCGTTCCCCGTTATTATCATGTATATGTGGCCGATAATCCGCAGCTGATGAAAGAAATTGAACGTTTCGGGCGTTTGGATTCCAACAGCCGGAATATCGATCAAATCATCAATAGCACGATTCGAGAAATGTTGAAATATCCGCAAGGCAGGAAGCTAAGCGATGGGGAAAATGAAAATGGTGAAATGATCAATGAAGCAAATGATCATCTCGATCACGATTTCCATGACGGAACACCAAAACCGACAAAAGCAACCCGATAACAGAAAAAAACGGTCTGTCTTCATCATTACAGAAGGCAAGACCGTTTTTCACGTCTTTATGCTTTCATTTGTCGCGCCGCTGAAGCCGCATTGACTTGTTCATCTGCATGGTAGGAAGAACGAACGAGCGGGCCGGCTTCGCAATGAGTAAATCCCTTGCTCAAGGCAATTTCTTTTAACTCTCTAAACTCATCCGGATGGTAATATTTTACTACTTTTAAATGTTTTTTCGTCGGTTGTAAATATTGGCCAATCGTTAAAATATCGACATGATTGGCGCGCAAATCATCCATTGCTTCAATAATTTCTTCTTTTGTTTCCCCAAGGCCAACCATAATGCTTGATTTCGTTGGAATATCCGGTTGTAATTCTTTGGCACGGCGCAAAAATTCAAGCGAACGTTCATAAGTGGCACGCGCGCGCACTCTTGGCGTCAGACGTCGCACCGTTTCAATATTATGGTTTAAAATATCTGGACGGGCATCCATCAGCGTTTTTAAATTCTCATATACCCCTCCCATATCGGAAGGCAATACTTCAATCGTCGTAAACGGATTTTTGCGGCGGATGGCACGAACCGTTTCCGCAAACACGGCGGCGCCGCCGTCTTTTAAGTCATCGCGGGCGACAGCGGTGACGACAACGTGTTTTAAGTTCATGATGCGGACGGACTCCGCGACGCGTTCCGGTTCTTGCCAATCAAGTTCCGTCGGCAAGCCTGTTTTAACCGCACAAAAGCGGCAGGCACGAGTGCACACGTTTCCTAAAATCATAAATGTCGCCGTTCTCCGCACTGCCCAACATTCATGGATGTTTGGGCATTTCGCTTCCTCACATACCGTATGTAATCGGTTTTCACGCATTAATTTCTTTAACCCGGTATAATTTTCATTTGTATTTAATTTTATTTTCAACCACTCTGGTTTGCGAAGATGCTCTTCTTTTGTCGACATCGTTCTCACTCCAATAAATTTTATTTACACTTTTCATTATAAAAAAAACAAACGCTAAACACAAAAGAATTAGCCGTTTCCATAAACTTACCGCTTTTTTACATTAATGAAAAACGCCATTCTCCTCAAACTAACTATATGAGACGGACGGAAAGGGGGAGAAATGGGTGTGCCGATGGATACTTGTCATATGGGCCGCTGCCTTGCTAATCATGCCAATGAAAACATTGGCGGCAGAAAAAATGGACGAAGACGTAATATATGAAAAACGAATGGAACTATACAAAAAAGCGGAGGCGGTCTCGTGCATTCCTTGGTATTACTTTGCGGCGATCGACCAATATGAGCGCCACGTCCGTCAAGTGCGCCGCGATTTGCCAAAACCGACCGGCGCGCTTGGGATCTATATCAAGCCGGAAATTTGGGCCGGTCCGTTAAATAAAAATCCCTATGATACGAATCCATTTACGATTTCACAATTTGGCGGCCTTGGCATCGATGGCAATGGAGACGGCATCGCCAATCGTAAAGATGATGAAGATGTTATTTTTGCGATCGCCCGTTATTTGCAAATGTACGGAATCGATCATCAGCATATTAAAATGGCGCTTTGGAATTATTATCAGCGCAGCAAAACGGTCGATTTGATTTTAGGAAAAGTAAAAATTTACAAAAAGTATCAAACGCTCAAGTTAGATGGGCATGTATTTCCGCTTCCACTTCGCGCCAATTACAGCTATCGCGATACATGGGGGGATGCAAGGGGCTGGGGCGGACGCCGCATGCACGAAGGAACGGACATTTTTGCCGACTACGGTGTCCCTGTGCGATCCACGTGCTATGGAATCGTCGAATTAAAAGGATGGAACAAATACGGCGGATGGAGGGTCGGCATTCGCGATATTAATAATACGTACCACTATTTCGCCCACTTAAACGGCTTCTCCGCTAACTTGCGTGAAGGGCAGATCGTCGAGCCAGGAATGGTGATCGGCTCGGTCGGCAGTTCCGGCTACGGTCCGCCGGGAACAGCAGGAAAATTCCCGCCGCACCTTCATTACGGGATGTACAAAGATAACGGTTATACGGAATGGTCATTTGATCCGTATCCGCACCTAAAGTCGTGGGAACGCATGGAAAGGCGAAAGACAAAATAGGGAGGTCCACACGAAATCGACCTCCTTTTGCCATTTATCGCGCTACGTATTTTGTTTTGCTTTCCCTACCTAGCAATGAACAATGCATCTTTTTTCCCGTACAGTCCTCCTAAATGGATCATCCAACCAGACTGAGCCAAGATATTGTAAATGGATGTTTCTACTTCGCCCTTATTTTTTGTAAGCGCTTTCTAATACTCTCATCCTGCTTTGGTGCTAGCTTTCCAATTACGGATTTGCGCAAGCAAGAAGTAGCAGAAGGGTTGGACCGCCCGATCGGTGTGGTGCCGACGTGGCTTACGGAACCCATCCAGAAAACTTCCGATGCAGGCATCGAGTAGAAGGAGACCTTTTTCTTCTACGCAGAAGCTTCTTCGATGGAGGTGGTAAGAAACTCCCACCTCTTCATGGAATGAAGGTGGGAGAGGTTCATTGTCCTCCTAAATACGCTTTCTTCACCTGTTCGCTTGCATTTAGTTCCTGTGCGGTTCCTGACAGGACGACCCGCCCTGACTCAATGACATATGCCCGATCTGCTATGGACAGCGCCATATTCGCGTTTTGCTCGACTAATAAAATAGTCGTCCCGAAGGAATTAATTTCTTCAATGATGCGAAAAATGGTTTTCACCAACAATGGCGCCAATCCCATCGATGGTTCATCCAGCAACAGAAGGCGAGGACGGGCCATTAAAGCGCGGCCGATCGCCAGCATCTGTTGTTCTCCGCCCGATAAAGTTCCGGCGAGCTGTTTTCTCCGTTCATAAAGGCGTGGGAACAGCTGGTACACCTTTTCGAAGTCTTGCTGAATTCCAGGCTTATCTTTTCGTAAAAAAGCACCCAGTTCCAAGTTTTCTTCCACGGTCATATTGGCAAAAATACGGCGGCCTTCTGGAACATGGGAAATCCCTTGTTTCACAATCGTTTGCGCGGCTTTGCCTGCAATAGACTTTCCTTCGTATAAAATATCTCCTTTTTTCGGTTTTAACAGTCCGGAAATCGTCTTTAGCAATGTGCTTTTGCCGGCGCCATTCGCGCCGATTAAGGTAACGATTTCGCCTTTTTTTACTTCGAGCGAAACCCCTTTTAATGCTTGGATATTTCCGTAAAATACATCGATGCTTTCGACTTGTAGCACGTTAAGAAACCTCCTCGCCAAGATATGCCTCGATTACTTTAGGATTATTTCTTACTTCCTCCGGTGTGCCATGCGCGATCATCTGTCCATGGTCAAGCACATAAATTCGTTCACATATCCCCATCACGAGAGACATATCATGCTCAATAAGCAAAATGGTCAAACCAAACTTCTCTCTGATAAAAGCAATCAAGCTCATTAATTCTCTCGTTTCCTGCGGATTCATGCCTGCCGCAGGCTCATCAAGCAAAAGCAGCTTCGGATGCGCGGCAAGAGCTCTGGCAATTTCTAAACGGCGTTGCTGTCCATATGGCAAATTTTTCGCCTTTTCATACATAACATGTTCGAGCTTAAAAATCTTTAAAAATTCTACCGCTTTTTCTTCTATTTCTTTTTCGCCAGCAAAATGGGAAGGAAGGCGAAAGATCGAGCTAAAAATAGAATGGCGAGCGAGAGAGTGATAGGCGACTTTTACATTATCCAATACGGAAAGCTCCCCAAACAGCCGAATATTTTGGAATGTACGGCTGATTCCTTTGCGTGTAATTTTATATGGCGGCAGACCGTTTAGCTTTTCGTTGTCAAGCACAATGCTTCCTTCGGTCGGTTCGTAGACGCCTGTTAACAAGTTAAAAAAAGTGGTTTTCCCTGCCCCGTTTGGTCCTATGAGTCCAACTAATTCTCCCTTTTTCAATTCCATATTGACGTCAGATAAAGCTCTCAGCCCGCCAAATTGAATGCCGACGTGTTCCGCTTTAAGCAACGGTGTGCTTGTTGTCATTTCCGATTCCCCCTTCCGTCGCTCTGCGCAGCTTAAAGAAAGATGTCAATTCTTTTGTGCCTAACAATCCTTTCGGACGGTACAACATAACTAAAATAAGAACAATGCTATAGATAATCATCCGAGTTTCTGGATAATCTTGCAGGAATGTCGAGACAACCGTTAATAAGATAGCAGCGATCACCGCGCCAGACATGCTTCCAAGTCCGCCAAGCACGACAAAAATCAAAATATCAAATGATTTCAAAAAGCCAAAGTTAGTCGGCTGAATAATATAAAAATGATGGGCATAAAGACATCCCGCAATTCCAGCAAAAAAAGACCCGATGACAAAAGCGGCTACTTTATAATACGTCGTGTTAATTCCCATCGAATCCGCCGCGATTTCATCCTCTCGAATCGAGATGCAGGCCCGTCCATGGGTCGAATTCGTAAAATTGGCAATGACAATAATCGTAATAAGCAGGCAGGCAAACACCCATGGCCAAGTTGTGAGGTTGGTTACCATCATACCGCTGGCGCCGCCAACATAATCCACGTTTAGCAAGGTGATTCGTACGATTTCCCCAAAACCAAGCGTAGCAATCGCTAAATAATCGCCCTTTAACCGAAGGCTAGGAATACCAATCAAAAGCCCGGCTACCGCAGCAGCAATGCCGCCAACAAGCAATGCAAGCGCAAACGGCATCTGCAGCTTCATTGTCATAATCGCCGATGCATAGGCTCCCACGGCAAAAAATCCCGCATGGCCAATGGAAAACTGCCCCGTGACCCCGATGATTAAATGAAGGCTGACAGCGAGTATAATATTAATGACCATGAAAAATAACGTATTGATATAAAAAGAATTGAGTATTTGTCCAGATATTAACACCTGAACCACAACAAAAAAGATCAGTGCCAATACAATGGAGATCCAAAATCCACTTGTCCGCTTCCAAGTTGCCATTGCTCCCTACCATCCTTTACACTTTTTCTCTTACGTTTTTACCGAATAATCCGGCCGGCCGGAAAATGAGAATTAAAATAAGAATGATAAAAGCCGCTCCATCGCGCCAAAGCGAATAACCAAGGCCGCTTACGAGTGATTCGATGACGCCAAGCACCAGGCCGCCAACCATTGCACCTGGAATAATGCCGATTCCACCTAACACCGCAGCTACGAAAGCTTTTAACCCAGGTATAATTCCCATTAGCGGTTCGATTTTGATATAGTAAATGCCAAAAATAACGCCTGCTGCGCCCGCCAAAGCGGAACCGACAGCAAATGTGGCTGATATCGTATTATCCACATTAATCCCCATCAAGCGGGCGGCTTCTGCATCATGCGAAACAGCGCGCATCGCCTTTCCTATTTTTGTTTTATACACGATCAGCTGAAGGAGAATCATTAGTACAATGGACGTCCCAAGGATCAATAGCGATTGACTGTTGATAATGACGCCAAATATCTCCAGTTTTTTATCAGGAAGCAATGTGCTAGGATACGCTTCTGGCTGAGCACCACGCAGATAAATGGTTCCGTATTCAATCAAAAGCGAAACTCCGATCGCAGTGATCAGCACCGCTATTCTAGTGGCGTTCCGTAACGGTTTATAAGCTATCCTTTCAATGCATACCCCTAAAACCGCACAAGCGGCCATTGCTAGGAGAAGTGCTGGAAAAAACCCTACATGCAAGGCTGTGACAGCATAAAATCCAACGAAAGAACCGATCATAAATACATCGCCGTGCGCAAAATTAATGAGGCGCACAATTCCATATACCATCGTATATCCAAGCGCAATCAGTGCATAGATGCTTCCGAGTGAAATCCCGTTAACTAGTTGCTGAATGAGTTCCATATTCGCACTCTCCTTAAAGAAGACTGTTTCTTTTGTTTAGAAAAAATTTGGAATAGGGGGCGTACCCCCTATCCTCTGCATGATATTATGGATTCACTTTTGTTTTGAATTGTTGCTGACCGTCCTTATATTCGAGAATCGTAACAGATTTCACTGGATCATGGTTTTTATCCAGCGTCAACATTCCCGATACAAGGGAGAGATCTTTCGTTTGCGCAAGAGCGTCTTTAATTTTCACCGGGTCTGCGCTTCCGGCACGTTTGATGGCGTCAGCAAGGAAATATGCCGTATCATATCCAAGCGCATTGAAGGCATCTGGAGATTTATTGTATTTCGCTTTAAATGCTTTTACGAAATTTTGGATTTTTTGATCTGGGTCATTCGAAGAATAGTGGTTTGTAATAAACGTATTATTCAATGCGTCTTTCCCAGCGATTTCCACCAATTTCGGTGAATCCCATCCATCACCGCCCATAATCGGCACATTAATGCCGAGCTCACGCGCCTGTTTGACGATAAGGCCTACTTCTTCATAATAGCCAGGCAAGAAAATGAATTCCGGATTAGCCGCTTTGATGCGGGTAAGCGTAGCGCGGAAATCCGTGTCTTTGGCGACGTAAGCTTCTTCCGCTACAATTTTGCCGCCTTCTTTTTCAAACACTTCTTTAAACGCAGCAGCAAGCCCTTTCGAATAGTCGCTGGAGCTGTCAATCAGCACCGCGGCATTTTTTACTTTTAAATTATTGAGCGCAAATTTCGCGGCGACTTTCCCTTGGAAAGGATCAATAAAGCATGTCCGGAATACGAAATCATTTACTTTGCCGTCTTTATTCGTAATCGTAGGGTTTGTTCCCGTTGGCGTAATTAACGGAATTTTGTTGTCTTGTGCCACTTGGACTTGTGCCAGCGTGTTGGTGCTTGTTGCCGCCCCAATAATCGCTGCTACTTTGTCCTGGCTAATGAGCTTGATCGCGCCGTTCGTCGCTTCGGCTGCATCCGATTTGTTGTCTACTTTCACAAGTTCCAGTTTCTTTCCATTGACACCTTCTTTGTTTATTTCTTCCAAGGCTAGATCCAATCCTTCGGCAATCGACTGTCCAAATGAAGCAACTCCGCCGGATAATTCAAGATCGGCGCCAATTTTAATCGTATCGCCGCCTCCTCCACTGCTGCCGCCTAAGGAGTTGTTTGTCGCCTGCTGTCCTGAGCATCCTGCCATGACACCAGCAGTTAATGCCAGTGATAGAAAAATACTAGCTAATCTTTTCTTCTTCATCCTTTGTCCCCCCATTGTAATTTTTCAAAAAATTCAGTTTAATGAGTGCGTTTTTTCTCTCTTTTGCCACACCCTTTCTATATATTTTTTCAAATAACACAATAATAAAACTATTTTTAATTTAATATAATATTACAAAATTTTTTACTCCTCGTCTAGTTGTTTTCTTCCTCACATTTCGCACCCTAACAAGGTCAAAACAAAGGATTTTTTATTTAGTTTTTCAGAATAACTTTTTGACCAACACAACGAGCGATGGCAATCCTTTTTTTACCATCGCTGGTCGTTCCGTATCACGTTACACGTAGATGCTCTCATCCATGCCCAATCCCTGCAGAATCCTTCGCTGATCAGGGGTAAGGGAGCGATCCAGTGAGCGTTGGATGCGCCCATCCGGCAGCTTGAACAGGACGACGTTCACATATTGAAACAGCTGAAAAATCGCCTGTCCCGTCGGCCGGGTCAGCTTGCGGCCTCCAGGACCCTTCAACGGGTGTTCTGGAGTAATAAACTGACGCACTCGGCGCTGAAAAACGCGGTAAATAGCCAAGGCCAACAGAAACAAATAGCCTAATACTGCGACCCGTTCTGGTTTTTTGACGTAAATCTCATCCGTGAAAAACGGATCTTTCAAAAAAGCGAAGTTCATTTCCACCGAGATCTGCCCTTTATACAGCTTCAAGATCTCTTGGGCATCCATGGGTTGGCCCTTCCATTCCTTCGGAACGGTCGTGACAAGGACAAACCGGGACGCTTTCCGTCTCGCCTGTTCCCACGCGTCTTGGTCGAATTCGACGTCAAGGTGCAAGAAATACAGCGTCTCCACCTCGGGTTCCGCCCCTTTTTTCGGCCGTCCGCGCCGTTTTTTCAGGCGTACGATCTCTTCGACCGCGGCCTCAACCCGATGAAACCGGGGGCGAAGGGACGCCTTGAGGGACGCCAAGGCTTGTTCGGCATCTTCCCGGCAGGAGAAGGGGTGACGCTCCCAACGGGCTTGTTCCTCGCGAAGAAGCTCCGCTTCTTTGGTTCGTTCTTTTTCAAGCGTCTTTCCTTTTCGCTGGTCGAGCGCGCTCGATTCAACAACGATCAGCCGAACGGGGTGGCCTTCATACGTCGAGGCCGTTTCCCATACCCGGTACGTGGCGCCGTTTCTCTCCGCCAACGTAAAGGGATCGCTCCACGTCGTGTCCTCAGCATCCGCTTCGGCCAGCGCGGTTTTCACGATCCGGAGCGACGAAGGGCCTCTGGTGATCAAAAAGGCGTTGGCCGCTTTGGTTTGCGCCAGGGTCTCTTTCGTCATCGCGGCGGAATCGGCCACGTAAATCCATTCGTCTTCGATTTTGGCCTGCTTCAGCTGTTCATGGACACGAGACAGCACCTCGGGATTCCATGTTTTATCGGGCAGGTTGCCATCGTGCACATCGCCGTAAAACGGGATGCCGTCCTCGTTGCCGACCAGTCCGAAACCGATCTGTTTTTGCCAACGATGATGGCGGTTGTAGCCATGTGTGATTTGTAAGGCCTCTAACGAGGCCGATTCATACGCGCCGTAAACGGTCTTGTCCGTCGTATCGGCGTGGAAGGCTCGGAGGGAAAGGCCTTCTTTTCGATAAATATGAATCAAGCAAGTGCTGATGACGTTGTGAATGCCAGCCTCATACAGGCGATCGAGATGACGGGCCAACGCATCGTCGTTCAACCAGGAAGGATGGAGATCGGGACGGATGAGTTTCTCACAATCGACCTCCTGAGCCCAATGTTCCAAGTGAACAAGGGCTTGCCGGCCGTCAAACACATTGTAGAGGATGGCCTGAACGGCATCGCTGACTCGCGTTTGGCACTGCGGATCGACGGGCACGAGATGGTCAATCAATTGAGGCAGACCCAGTTTCTTGAATAGGGCACTTATTATATTCAAATAAGAATTGCGATAGACCTTTTTGACTTGAACGTTCATAAGTGAAAAACTCCTTTACGTTCCTTGTGTGTCAAGGATTCATTCGACATCGGAACGAAAAAATCCTCCCGATTTTCGTCGAGAGGGTGCGAAATGTGAGGTACCAATGTTTGCCGGTCTATTTCAACACTCTTTTATAATAAAACACTAAAATGTTTGCGTTCACCGCCATAAATCTCTACAATTATTTATTTGAAGAAACAAATTTGGCTAAAGCGAGGTACATACCGTGAACAACATGAATCCGAAATCATTAATCGTGATTTTTGGCGCTACGGGGGATTTGGCAAAGCGCAAACTATTCCCCTCCATTTACCGCTTATACGAAAAAGGAAATTTGTCTGAGGAGTTTGCGGTTGTCGGAGTCGCACGCCGACCGCTGTCCAATGACGAATTTCGCAACTATGTCCGCGAATCGATAGAAAACGCGCTCCAGCAAGAGCTAAACCATGAGCAATTCGTATCCCATTTTTATTATCATCCGTTTGATGTGACCGATACCGCCTCCTATCAACAGCTAAAGTCGCTGCTTGAGGAGCTTGATGGCATATACCATAGCGATGGAAACCGCATTTTTTATTTGGCGATGGCGCCCGAATTTTTCGGTACGGTTACATCGCGTCTAAAATCGGAAGGCCTCACGGCAACCAACGGCTGGAAGCGCCTCGTCATTGAAAAACCGTTTGGTCATGATTTCGAAAGCGCCCGCAAACTGAATGAAGAAATTCGCCAAGCATTTTCGGAAAACGAAATTTACCGGATCGACCATTATCTTGGCAAAGAAATGGTGCAAAACATTGAAGTCATCCGTTTTTCGAACGCGATTTTCGAACCGCTTTGGAACAACCGTTTTATTTCCAACATTCAAATTACCTCAAGCGAAACGCTTGGCGTCGAGGACCGCGGTCGCTATTACGACCATTCAGGGGCGCTGCGCGATATGGTGCAAAACCATATGCTGCAGATGGTCGCGCTCTTGGCGATGGAGCCGCCGATTAAACTGACGACCGATGACATCCGCAACGAAAAAGTGAAAGTGCTGCGCGCGCTTCGCCCGATTTCCCATGACGAAGTAGATCAATATTTTGTGCGCGGTCAATACGGCAGAGGCGTGGTGAACGGAAAAGAAGTCATCGGCTATCGCGAAGAGAACAACGTCGATCCAAACTCCAACACCGAAACATTTGTTGCTGGAAAGCTGATGATCGACAATTTCCGCTGGGCCGGCGTGCCATTTTACATTCGCACCGGCAAACGGATGGCGGAAAAATCAACGAAAATTGTTGTTCAATTTAAAGATATACCTATGAACTTGTATTATCGAACAAATGAAAAAATCCAGCCAAACTTATTGATTATTCACATTCAGCCGGATGAAGGCATCACCCTTCATTTAAACGGCAAAAAAAGCGGCGAAATCATGAAAACAGCTCCGATTGAATTAGACTACTGCTACAACTGCATCGATGGCATTAACACGCCGGAAGCGTATGAAAAACTGTTGTATGACTGCATGCGCGGCGACGCCACCAACTTTACGCACTGGGACGAAGTAGCCGCGTCGTGGCAGTTTGTCGATCCGATTTCCGAAGTATGGGAAAACACAAAAGCCGATGATTTTCCAAACTATGAAGCTGGCTCGATGGGACCGAAAGCATCCGATATGCTTCTAGCAAAAGACGGATTTCATTGGTGGCCGATTTACCACCCTAAACAATAACGAAGGGAGCTAATAAAACGATGAAATTTTATGACGTGACCGCACCGATTTTTGAAGGAATGCCGGTGTATAAAAACAAAACGGAAAAACAGCCGAAACTGACGAGCGTGACTAATGATTATGTGACCGAATCGCGCATCGACATGGATGTGCATACCGGCACGCACATTGACGCGCCGCTCCATATGGTCAAAGGCGGCGACACGTTTGAAACGATTTCCCTCGACCGCCTCGTCGGTCCATGCAAATTGTTTGATTTGACGCATGTGAACGACAAAATTACAAAAGACGACATCGCAGCGTTAGATATTCAAGAAAACGATTTTGTCTTATTCAAGACGAAAAACTCGCTAGAAGACGCGTTTAATTTTGAATTCATTTACGTTGCCGAAGATGCAGCGCGATACCTTGCCGATCAAAAGGTACGCGGAGTTGGCATCGACGCCTTAGGCATTGAACGGAGCCAGCAGGGGCACCCGACGCATAAAACGTTATTTTCCGCGGGAGTGATCGTCATTGAAGGGCTGCGGCTAAAAGATGTACCAGAAGGTTCGTACTTTATGGTCGCCGCCCCGCTCAAACTCGTCGGCACGGACGCCGCGCCAGCGCGTGTACTATTATTTACGGAAAGTTTATAAAAGAAACATGAAGCACCCTTAGCCTGAGCCAAGGGTGCTTTCTCTTTTTGGCCGCAATGACGCTAAAACGTCTTTACAAAAAACATAACCCCAACCGCCAAACGGTTGGGGTTTTCCTCTATTATTTTTTCAGCCACTCTGTATGGAAAATGCCTTCTTTATCAATGCGCTCATACGTATGCGCACCAAAATAGTCGCGCTGTGCCTGAATTAAGTTTGCCGGCAATGTTTCCGTCCGGTAGCTGTCGTAATAAGCTAATGCGCTTGAGAATGCCGGAACCGGAATCCCGCGCATCACGGCCACCGCAATAATTTCGCGCAGCGCTTCCTGATAATTTTCAACGATGTCTTTGAAATACGGGTCGAGCAATAAGTTTGGCAGCTGCGGATCGCGGTCGTACGCCTCTTTAATTTTTTGCAAAAATTGCGCGCGAATGATGCAGCCGCCGCGGAAAATCATCGCGATATTGCCGTACTGCAAGTTCCAGTTATATTCCTCAGACGCTGCTTTCATTTGCGCAAAGCCTTGGGCATACGAACAAATTTTGCTCATGTACAGCGCGCGGCGCACCGCTTCGATAAAGTGATCGCGGTCGCCTTCAAACGGCTTCACCGCCGGACCGGAAAGGAGCTTGCTTGCTTTCACGCGTTCATCTTTCATCGCTGAAATAAAGCGGGCAAACACCGATTCTGTGATGATTGGAAGCGGCACTCCTAAATCAAGCGCATTTTGGCTTGTCCATTTTCCCGTGCCTTTTTGACCCGCCTTGTCCAAAATGACATCGACAAGCGGCTTGCCTGTTTCTTCATCGATTTTCGTGAAAATATCAGCCGTAATTTCAATTAAATAGCTGTTTAATTCGCCTTTATTCCATTCAGCAAATACTTCATGCAATTCTTGCGCGTTTAAACCAAGAACATGCTTTAATAAAAAGTACGCTTCGGCAATAAGCTGCATATCCCCGTATTCAATGCCATTATGCACCATTTTTACATAGTGGCCGGCGCCATCCGGACCGATGTACGTCGTGCATGGCTCGCCGTCCACTTTCGCGGCGATCGCTTCAAAAATTGGGCGCACAAGCTCATGTGCTTCTTTTTGGCCACCAGGCATAATCGACGGACCTTTTAACGCGCCTTCTTCGCCGCCGGAAACGCCCGTACCGATAAAATGAATGCCAAGTTCCGCTAATTCTTTATTGCGGCGTTGTGTATCTTTGAAATACGTATTGCCGCCGTCGATTAAAATATCGCCTTTTTCTAGATATGGCTTTAATTGTTCAATTGTTGCATCCGTTGGTGCGCCTGCTTTCACCATTAACAAAATTTTACGCGGCTTTTCAAGCGCATTGACAAATTCTTCGATGCTATATGTACCGACAATATTTTTTCCTTGCGCTTCTTGCAAAAATTCGTCCGTTTTTTCCCGAGAACGGTTGTACACGGCAACGGAATATCCCTTGCTTTCGATATTTAACGCAAGGTTTTTTCCCATTACTGCTAACCCAATGACGCCAATTTGTTGTTTTGCCATCGTCAAACGTTCCTTTCTATAACTTTTTATTTGTTCATGAAAGAACATACCACAGTTCATTTGGTACCGTCAAGAATTTTGTGTAATGTAAATGGGGTAGGGTTTCTCTGAAATGGATTTGAATTGATAGGGGACTGATTTTCTCCACACAGGAGACTGAATATTCAGTCTCTTGTGTGGAAAGGGAGAATCCCCTTATTTTGTTTATTTACAATATTTGGTTAACAATAACGTTCTTCAAACATTCGTTGAAGGGCTTCCTGCGCTTCGGCAAATCCTCTTAACTTTCGCCCTGCCCATTTCTCATTAAAATCTTGGATGGTCAAATACACGACTTTTTCCGCGGCTTCTAAACTGCTCAAACTGTTCATCGGCTTTAGACGTTTCCGAATCTCTTTGATCGTTCGTTCGATGACATTCGTCGTGTAAATCACACTTCTAATACTGCTTGGATAATCCATAAATGTAAGGAGGACATCCAACTCATTGGCCCAAGATTGAACTTCTCTTGGATATTTGCTGGACCATTTCGACTCAAACTGTTGAAACATTTGTAACTCACATTTCGCACCCTAACAAGGTCAAAACAAAGGATTTTTTATTTAGTTTTTCAGAATAACTTTTTGACCAACACAACGAGCGATGGCAATCCTTTTTTTACCATCGCTGGTCGTTCCGTATCACGTTACACGTAGATGCTCTCATCCATGCCCAATCCCTGCAGAATCCTTCGCTGATCAGGGGTAAGGGAGCGATCCAGTGAGCGTTGGATGCGCCCATCCGGCAGCTTGAACAGGACGACGTTCACATATTGAAACAGCTGAAAAATCGCCTGTCCCGTCGGCCGGGTCAGCTTGCGGCCTCCAGGACCCTTCAACGGGTGTTCTGGAGTAATAAACTGACGCACTCGGCGCTGAAAAACGCGGTAAATAGCCAAGGCCAACAGAAACAAATAGCCTAATACTGCGACCCGTTCTGGTTTTTTGACGTAAATCTCATCCGTGAAAAACGGATCTTTCAAAAAAGCGAAGTTCATTTCCACCGAGATCTGCCCTTTATACAGCTTCAAGATCTCTTGGGCATCCATGGGTTGGCCCTTCCATTCCTTCGGAACGGTCGTGACAAGGACAAACCGGGACGCTTTCCGTCTCGCCTGTTCCCACGCGTCTTGGTCGAATTCGACGTCAAGGTGCAAGAAATACAGCGTCTCCACCTCGGGTTCCGCCCCTTTTTTCGGCCGTCCGCGCCGTTTTTTCAGGCGTACGATCTCTTCGACCGCGGCCTCAACCCGATGAAACCGGGGGCGAAGGGACGCCTTGAGGGACGCCAAGGCTTGTTCGGCATCTTCCCGGCAGGAGAAGGGGTGACGCTCCCAACGGGCTTGTTCCTCGCGAAGAAGCTCCGCTTCTTTGGTTCGTTCTTTTTCAAGCGTCTTTCCTTTTCGCTGGTCGAGCGCGCTCGATTCAACAACGATCAGCCGAACGGGGTGGCCTTCATACGTCGAGGCCGTTTCCCATACCCGGTACGTGGCGCCGTTTCTCTCCGCCAACGTAAAGGGATCGCTCCACGTCGTGTCCTCAGCATCCGCTTCGGCCAGCGCGGTTTTCACGATCCGGAGCGACGAAGGGCCTCTGGTGATCAAAAAGGCGTTGGCCGCTTTGGTTTGCGCCAGGGTCTCTTTCGTCATCGCGGCGGAATCGGCCACGTAAATCCATTCGTCTTCGATTTTGGCCTGCTTCAGCTGTTCATGGACACGAGACAGCACCTCGGGATTCCATGTTTTATCGGGCAGGTTGCCATCGTGCACATCGCCGTAAAACGGGATGCCGTCCTCGTTGCCGACCAGTCCGAAACCGATCTGTTTTTGCCAACGATGATGGCGGTTGTAGCCATGTGTGATTTGTAAGGCCTCTAACGAGGCCGATTCATACGCGCCGTAAACGGTCTTGTCCGTCGTATCGGCGTGGAAGGCTCGGAGGGAAAGGCCTTCTTTTCGATAAATATGAATCAAGCAAGTGCTGATGACGTTGTGAATGCCAGCCTCATACAGGCGATCGAGATGACGGGCCAACGCATCGTCGTTCAACCAGGAAGGATGGAGATCGGGACGGATGAGTTTCTCACAATCGACCTCCTGAGCCCAATGTTCCAAGTGAACAAGGGCTTGCCGGCCGTCAAACACATTGTAGAGGATGGCCTGAACGGCATCGCTGACTCGCGTTTGGCACTGCGGATCGACGGGCACGAGATGGTCAATCAATTGAGGCAGACCCAGTTTCTTGAATAGGGCACTTATTATATTCAAATAAGAATTGCGATAGACCTTTTTGACTTGAACGTTCATAAGTGAAAAACTCCTTTACGTTCCTTGTGTGTCAAGGATTCATTCGACATCGGAACGAAAAAATCCTCCCGATTTTCGTCGAGAGGGTGCGAAATGTGAGTTCTTCTTTAAATTGAAAAGCTGTTTCGCAGATAGATAACCTATCTGGAAAACAGCTTAATAGAAACAGCAAACAATAACGTTTTTTATATATAATTTTTCATTCTCACTACATAAAAGCGGCCGATTGTCTGGCATTTACGACAAACAAATGGCTCAATGTGATGGTATACTGAAAGAAGAGCCACCATTGCCGCCGTTATTATAAAATTGCGGAACCTCTCCTTGAATCACGTGCATCGCGATCGGAACATTCGTGGAAACCGTTGTCGCTTTTGACGCAAATGGAATGACTACTTGAATATCGACAGAAACGTGAATATCTATTTCAATCAACGCGCTGTTAATCCCAAATGGTTTAATTTCTTTCGTCACTTGGGTTTCTACATTGCCAATGACTTGAAACTGCACGGGAATACGCGGCCCGAGATTACCGAGAAGCGAATTGTTCGTGATTTGGCCAAAAGGAATATAGTAAATAATCCCTCTGCTTTCCCCTTTTTTCTTTTCCACTTCAGGAAGCACGAGCCTTTCTATTCTTCCTTCCGTTGCCGCCTTTAAACTTTCCATCACGTAGTCGTCCGTCTTTGCGTAAATCCGATTCACCACAGCGGTATTAAAATCAACCGAAGCGATTTTGCCGTCAGAGTCTTTATGTACGATGACCAAATCGCTCATTTCTTTATCTTCTTTTAAAAACTGCCGTTCGATCGCGTTACTAATCACTAAATTAGCAATCCGCTTTGTTTCCGTTTCGGCAATTTCCATTAAAATCGGCTGGATCTCTTTATTTACAATCCAAAGGCTTAGCGCAGTGGTAAACATAAAAAACACAAACGTCAGCAAAAACACATAGCGAAAGGGAAGCGGGCCTCTTTTTGAAAACCGAAGGCGAATGGGAAATCTAGGCAAAATAAAATCCCTCCTTTACAAGCTATATGTATGCTTGAAAAGAGGGAGATAACGCAAATTTATATAATTTTTCACCGCATCTTCAATAACGCATCTTTTCCTTTCATGCCGACCGTAATTCCCAGCTCTTCGGCGGCCACCGTCACCGATTCCAAAGGCGCCTCAAGCAGTTGTTCAATCGTACGGACGCCGACCGCTCTTCCGGCAATAATTCCGCGGTCGCGCAACTTTTCGTTCAATAGCGCCACATCGAGCGCACCGCACATGATGTACCCTTTTTCATTTGCTACGGCAAGCAAGTTTGTTTTTGGCAATTGGACAGAAATCGCGATGAATGGATGATGATCGATCATAATCGGAGTTACGTTAATCATCGTAACTTCACGCTCCTTTCCCTACTTCAATGTATGAAGCAAGGAAAGATGTGTGCTTATTTTTGATTCGCTAGCTTCCATGCCAACACATCCCGTAAAAACTCCGGCATGTAATATTTTTTGTTTGGCGCATGCTGGATTTGCGGATAAAAATTTCCGATCGTAAACATATCGATCGTGGCCACCTCATATAGTTGTTCCGGGTTTAACGGCTCGCCATTGATCGTCATGTGGCGGATATACTCCGCACCATCTTCTTCTCTTTCCATCTCGAACTCAACCCCGTCATAAACCATTTGCCCCATCACTTTGCCGCGAAAACCAAACCCTTTAAATTGTAAGTATTTCATTCTGTCTGTATTTGCTTGTAAAATAATCTCCTTTAATTCCGCGCCGCGCAGCTGGACTTTGCAAGGATTGATCGGATGCGGGCAAATGCGGTGCAAATCCTTTCTAGTGACTATTCCTTTCGGAAGCGGCTCTAACAGGACTCCCGCATTCACCATGCCAATTTCCGCATCGCACCATTCTTTTAACGCCGATGCGAGCAGCTTAGCAAACGGAGATGGCGAAAACCATTGCAACGGCAAATCTTCTTTTAGTTCTACAATTTGCTCCGCTTCGAGCTTTGCTAGGCTTTGCTGCTCCCATATCGATAAAGTGCGCTGCATTCGCTCCGAGTTTGGAAAACTCTCGGCATCAACTACCGTCGCTAACGCTTCATATGTACGGTCGCTTTCCTCGATTTCCAGCTTTACTACCCCAATATACTTTCCATATTTTCCTGCCCCACATAGTAACGTATCATGAATTCTTTTTCCTTCTGGAAACAAGTGGTGCGTATGGCCGCCTAGGATAATGTCAATGTCCAGCATGGTCTGTGCAATTTTTTCATCCTCATGAATGCCTAAATGCGACAATAAAATGACAAGATCCGCTTGTTTTTTTACTTCTGCCGCAATGCTCTCGAGCATTTCAAGCGGCGGTGCCACTTTCCAGCCAAGCAGCTCATAAGATTCGGCGAAATACGCTGTGACACCGATAACGCCGATGCGAAATGCATCGGAAATCGGAATAATCGAATAGGGGCGTACCCATGAAGGGCGCGTGCCGTCTTTGTGAAATAAATTGGCGACAAGCACGGGGAAACGAGCGTTTTCATACAGCGTATTTAAATCTTCGTAATCAAGGGTAATTCCTTCATTATTTCCGATTGTGACCGCATCATACTGAAGCGCATTCAGTAAATCGACATTCGCTTTTCCCTTTGTCGCCTCGGTAATCGGGTGAAAACGGTCAATAAAATCGCCGATGTCAAATAACAGCATCGCCTCATTCCGCTGTTGATGCTTTTGTCTTTGCTCGGACAAAAAATAGGAAATTCTTGGCCAATACTCAAAATGGCTATGCACATCATTCGTATGATATATATACTGTCCGTTTCAATGGACGTCCCCCTCTTATGAAAAGCTTTGGTAAATAAGGCGGATTCCTAAAAGAACAAGCACAATCCGCAAAACGATGACAACGGTTTTACTGCGCAGACGTTTATTAATAAAAGCGCCTGTTTTGGCTCCGAACCAAACCCCCGGGATTAAGGCGAGCGCAAATAGCCATTGCACATTTCCCATAAACACATGTGTAAGCGAGCTGACCATTGAGGATAAAAAGATCATAAACATCGAAGTCGCTACCGCTACATGAGGCGGGAAGAGAAACAATATAATCATCGCCGGCACCATTAGCGAACCGCCGCCAATGCCAAACATGCCGCCAAAAAAGCCAACGACAAAAGAGATGACAATAGCGACGAGCGGATGATACCCATACGTCACCGTTTCCCCTTCATTCGTTACATACGTGCGGGTAATAGGAAAAGCCTTCCGCTCTGAACGCGCCGCGTTCTTTTTATTGAAAGATAAAAAGAATGCTATAGACACTAAAAAAAGACCAAAATATAAAGAAAAATGCTGCAAGCTTAATGTGTTATTAACCCACGCGCCAATGATCGCCCCGGGACCGCTTCCGATAAAAAACAAAAGCCCGCTTTTATAATCGACCATTTTTTCTTTCATATACGACAAAGTCGAGGATAGACCATTGAAAATAATGACGACGAGCGAAGTGCCAACCGCCAATTGCGGAGTGACGTGCGGCAGCCAATGCATCGCTCCTAAAAATAGCAAAGAGGGAACAATAATGACGCCACCGCCTAAACCGACCAAACTTCCAATCGTGCCTGCTAAAAAGCCGACCATGACCAGCAATATATACTCCATTCTCTCATCCCCAATCCTAAAATAAATCGAGCTGGCGCGGGGCTAAATCCGTATATTCAATCCCGAGCAAACGGATCAATTGTTTCGCATTATCGGCCGCATCCCCGCCAGAGTTGTTGTTAAACAACACATAAATATCTTTCGTCTTCGCTTTTAACATCTCGATATGATTGACCCATTCGCGCAATTCTTCTTCCCGATACCGGTACAAATATCGGACCGCCCGCCAATTTTCCCCGCTTGTCGCCTTATTCCAGCCATGGATGTTGCGGCCATGAAAACGAATAAACGTTTTTTCCTCATCCGTCGGATAAAGCACGGTCGGAATCGATCCTTCTCCAGCTTGTGGTTCGTCACAAATGCTGTGGATCCATCCTTCCTCTTTCATAAATTGTAACGTCTTTGCATAAAAACGTGGGGAAAACCAGGAGCGGTGGCGAAATTCCAACGCTGCTGGAATATCTTTCATTTGCGCCTTGCACCAGCGCAAATACGCGACATGCTCGCGGCGGCAATCAAACCATGGCGGAAATTGAAACAATACCATCGCCAGTTTTCCCGACTGGATAAATGGATCAATCGAATCCAAAAACGCGGCAAACATTTCTTCCTTATTGGAATACGGAATCGGACCACGCTCATGTCCGGTCATTCCTTGATACGCTTTGACAACAAAACGAAAAGAATCGGGAGTTTCGCGAATCCACTTTTCGACATTTTGCCGCGGCTGAATGGCATAAAAATAGGAGTCGACTTCTACCGTAGGAAAATAGGCGGCATATTCTTGCAGTTTATCTTTCGCGGCAAGACCAGGCGGGTATAAGCTATCGTGGTCGCCCCAACCTGTCAACCCTATATAAATCATACGTATCACCTAGCATCATCATATCACAAATGACAAAAAAATGGAGAACCATTTGGTATGGATTATACATGCAGAAAAAATGGGAAAACCACCCATTCGCCATAGGCAAATGGATGGTTTTACAAAACGACATTAACCGATAGACCCTTCCATTTCGAACTTAATGAGCCGGTTCATTTCGACCGCATATTCCATCGGAAGCTCTCTTGTAAACGGCTCGATAAAGCCCATAACAATCATTTCTGTTGCTTCCTGTTCGGAAATACCGCGGCTCATAAGATAGAACAGCTGCTCTTCCGACACTTTCGATACTTTCGCTTCATGTTCGAGAGAAATATTGTCATTTAAAATTTCGTTATATGGGATCGTATCTGATGTCGATTGGTTATCAAGAATCAGCGTATCGCACTCGATGTTCGAACGCGAACCGGACGCTTTACGGCCAAAGTGCACCATTCCGCGATATGTCACTTTACCGCCTTGTTTCGAAATCGACTTCGATACGATCGTCGACGAGGTGTTTGGCGCAAGGTGAATCATTTTCGCCCCTGCGTCTTGATGCTGCCCCCTTCCGGCAATCGCAATCGATAAGGTCAAGCCGCGAGCTCCTTCTCCTTTTAAAATAACAGCTGGATATTTCATCGTTAATTTGGAACCAATGTTGCCATCGATCCATTCCATCGTTGCGTTTTCTTCACAAACCGCACGTTTCGTTACAAGGTTAAACACGTTGTTTGCCCAGTTTTGAATGGTCGTGTAACGGCAGTACGCACCTTTTTTGACAATAATTTCAACGACCGCGCTATGCAGTGAGTTTGTTGTGTAAATCGGCGCCGTACATCCTTCGACGTAATGAACGTGCGCCCCTTCATCAACGATAATCAGCGTGCGCTCAAATTGTCCCATATTTTCCGAGTTAATACGGAAATATGCTTGCAACGGCGTTTCCACTTTTACCCCTTTCGGAACGTAAATGAACGAACCGCCCGACCATACGGCCGAGTTTAGCGCAGCAAATTTATTGTCGGTAGGAGGAACGACTTTAGCAAAATATTCACGGAAAAGATCTTCGTTTTCTTTTAAAGCCGAGTCCGTGTCTTTAAAGATAACTCCTAGTTTTTCCAAATCTTCTTTCATATTGTGGTATACCACTTCGGATTCGTATTGCGCCGATACGCCGGCTAAATATTTTTGCTCGGCTTCAGGAATCCCCAGCTTATCAAATGTTGCTTTAATTTCCGCCGGCACTTCATCCCAAGAACGGCCCGATTTTTCCGTCGGTTTTACATAATACGTAATTTCGTCAAAATCTAGGCTTGATAAATCGCCGCCCCATTGCGGCATTGGTTTGCTATAGAAAATATCTAACGCCCTTAAGCGAAATTCCAGCATCCATTGCGGCTCGTTTTTCATACGGGAAATTTCTTCAACCACTTCCCGTGTCAACCCGCGCTGCGCGCGGAATACCGATACGTCTTTATCGACGAACCCATACTTATATTCGCCGATTTCTGGTGCTTTCTTCGCCATGCGGTTCACCCTCCTTTTTTCTCCTTACCATTAATGTTGATGCAAACCTTTTTCCATTGCCTTCCATGCTAACGTAGCGCATTTAATGCGGGCCGGAAACTTCGAAACGCCTTGCAACGCTTCAATATCGCCTAAATCGACCGAATCGTCATATTCTTTTCCCTGCATCATATCCGAAAAGATATGGGCTAGCTTTAACGCTTCTTCCACTGTTTTTCCTTTAATCGCCTGCGTCATCATCGATGCCGATGACATCGAAATCGAACATCCTTCGCCTTCAAACTTTACATCAGCGATTTTCCCATCTTCCACTTTCATCGTTAAATGAATGCGGTCACCGCAGGTCGGGTTATTCATATTGATATCGACGCTGTTTCCTTCTAGGACACCACGATTTCTCGGATTTTTATAATGATCCATAATGACTTGGCGATAAAGTTGATCTAAAGGATTATTAGAAGACATAGCCAAAATACTCCTTCGCTTTCTGTAATGCAGCAGCAAGCTGATCAATTTCTTCTTTTGTATTATAGAGATAAAAACTTGCCCGCGCTGTCGCGGTTACGTTCAGCCATTTCATTAACGGCTGCGCGCAATGGTGGCCGGCCCGGACGGCGATGCCTTCCGCATCAAGAACCGTTGCTACATCGTGCGGATGAACGCCATCTATATTAAATGTAACTAATCCGCCGCGTTGTTTCGGGCCGTAAATCGTAAGTCCTTTAACCGCGGACAATTGCTCTAACGCATATTGCGCCAGTTCATGCTCATAGGCAGCGATGTGATCGAGTCCGATATCTTCGAGAAAATCAATCGCCGCGCCTAAGCCGATCGCTCCAGCAATAATTGGAGTCCCACCTTCAAATTTCCAAGGGAGTTCTTTCCATGTTGAATCATACAGCTCAACAAAATCAATCATTTCTCCGCCAAATTCTACCGGCTCCATCCGCTCTAATAAATCTCTTTTACCATATAATACGCCAATTCCGGTCGGACCGCACATCTTATGCCCAGAAAACGCCAGAAAATCACAATCAAGATCTTGAACGTCAATTTTCATATGCGGAGCGCTTTGCGCGGCGTCGACCACAACAACCGCCCCATGTTGATGGGCGATTCGCGCAATGTCTTTGATTGGATTAATCGTTCCTAAGACGTTAGACACGTGGGCAACGGCAACGATTTTCGTGTTTGCGGTCACCGTTGCTTCCACATCTTTCATATCGATAGTTCCATCCGCTTGCAGTGGGATGTATTTTAATTTGGCCCCTGTCTGTTTCGCAACTTGCTGCCATGGAATCAAGTTGCTATGGTGTTCCATATACGTGATGACAATTTCATCGCCTTCCTGCAAATTGGCGCGGCCATAGCTGGCGGCAACGATATTTAACGCCGCTGTCGTCCCTCTTGTAAAGATCACTTCCTGGGTAGACTTAGCGTTAATAAATCGCCGCACTTTTTCCCGCGCCCCTTCATACGCATCTGTCGCCTTCGTGCCAAGCGTATGCACGCCGCGATGGACATTCGAATTATATTGGCGATAATATTGGTCCAACGCTTCAATGACAGGGAGCGGTTTTTGCGATGTCGCTGCATTATCAAGGTATACGAGCGGCTTGCCGTTGACTTCCTGATTTAAAATAGGAAATAGCTTCCGGATTTCTTTCGCATTCATGATTGAACTTTCCTTTCAATAACTTCAATCAATTGTTTTTTCACGCTTTCAATCGGGATCGCTTCTACAACGGGAGCTAAAAATCCATGAATAATCAGACGTTCTGCCTCATGTCTTGGAATGCCGCGGCTCATTAAATAGTATAACTGTATTGGATCCACTCTGCCGACTGATGCCGCATGGCCTGCCATCACATCATCTTCATCGATCAATAAAATCGGGTTGGCATCACCGCGCGCTTTTTCGCTTAGCATCAAGACGCGCGATTCTTGTTGGGCGTTCGATTTCGAAGCGCCATGCTCAATTTTGCCGATGCCGTTAAAGATCGATGTCGCGCTGTCTCTTACCACGCCGTGTTTTAAAATGTAGCCTTCCGTATGTTTTCCATAATGAACAACACTGGTTGTAAAGTTTTGCACTTGCTCGCCACGGCCGACAACAACGGTTTTTGTATCGCCAAACGAACCGTCGCCAATTAAGCGGGTGACGTTTTCGGAAACAGTATCCCCATCGTTCATTAAACCGAGCGCCCATTCAATGCGCCCATCACGCGCGGCAATGCCGCGACGATTGACATACGTTGTGACCCCTTTTGCCAAATTATCAACAGCGGCAAAAAACACGCGCGCATTTGTATTGGCAAACACTTCAGCGACAATATTGACAACCGCTTTGCTTGTTTCTTTCGTGGAAATATAGTTTTCCACATAAACGACGCGGCTATTATCTTCCGCAACGACAATGACATGATTAAACAAGGCGATATCATCGTTTTCTTGAATATACACCGCTTGAAGCGGAACATCAACCTCGACGTTTTTCGGCACGTAGACAAACACGCCCCCATTTAACAGCGCCGCGTGCAATGCTGTTAGACGATGTTCGTCTACTTTGACGCCGTCTTTCATCAAATATTTTTGCAATAGCTCTCCATGTTCGCGCGCCGCGGTGAAAATATCGGTGAAAATAACTCCTTTCGCTTTCAAGTCCTCCGATAAAGATAGATACGCAGGTGTATGGTCACGCTGCACATATAAGTTTTTCGTTTCCTCTCCTGCTTCAATCAGCGCTTTTACCGGCTCAGGCAGTTCGTCTAACGAAGCATATGGCGCACTTTCAACAACATGGTTGGCAAATTGGGTAAAATTCCATTTGTCGATTTTCGTTTTGTCCGGTTTCGGCAGCGGGAGCGCTTCTGCTTTGGCAAGAGCTTGTAAGCGAAGCTGCAACAGCCAGTCCGGTTCGCCGCGCTCGCTAGAAAATGCGCGCACATATTGTTGATCGAATGGTATTTTTGTTTCTGTCGTCATAACACGTCCTCCTAACGCTTACGCTTCTTGCTCAACCGTTTCGTCTTCAATGCCAAGTTCTTTTTTAATCCAGTCGTATCCTTCCGCTTCAAGACGTTGCGCTAGTTCTGGACCTCCGGATTTTACAATGCGTCCTTGCATCATCACATGCACATAATCAGGAGTAATATAGTTTAATAAACGTTGATAGTGCGTAATGATCAGACAGCCAAATTCGCTGCTGCGCATTTCATTAATGCCTTTGGCAACGATTTTCAACGCGTCAATGTCAAGGCCGGAGTCAATCTCGTCCAAAATCGCGATTTTCGGCTCCAGCATCATTAATTGGAGAATTTCGTTGCGTTTTTTCTCCCCGCCCGAGAATCCTTCGTTCAAATAACGATGCGCCATATCTGGATTCATTTCCAGGAATGCCATTTTTTCATCCAGCTTGCGGATAAATTTCATTAACGAAATTTCATTGCCTTCGCCAAGGCGGGCATTAATAGCGGCGCGAAGGAAGTCGGCGTTCGTTACCCCGCTAATTTCGCTTGGATATTGCATCGCCAAAAATAATCCGGCACGCGCTCTTTCATCGACTTCCATCTCCAACACGTTTTGCCCGTCTAACGTAATGCTTCCTTTTGTTACTTCATACTTTGGATGTCCCATAATCGCGGACGATAACGTCGATTTTCCTGTCCCGTTCGGACCCATGATTGCGTGAATTTCTCCGCCTTTTACTTCCAAATTCACGCCTTTTAAAATTTCTTTTCCTTCTACCGATACGTGAAGATCTTTAATTGTCAACACTGCCATGCAGAATACCTCCAATTTCCGCTAAAAATGTATATATCAGTATACCACTGACTTTCTTGCCTTCCATTCTCACTTTATTCTCATTACAATCTTATAACAAATGAAAAGTATTGGCAACCTTTTCACTATCATACCACTATATTGATAGTGAATTTTATCGCAATGCTTTTATTGTATACTAAAATACACTATTTGCGTTTAAAAATTAAGATAAAAAAGACTCCGATGTGGAGTCTTTTAATGGGTTTGGGATAATTCGCGAATGCATTCCTGCACTAGCGTTACCGCTTGGCTCACCGCCGCGCCGCCGGCAAATGCCGCCGCTACCCCGCACGCTTCTAAAATTTCTTGTTCCGAAGCCCCTTCGTCTAAACATCCTTTCGTATGATAAATCGTGCAATATTCATCTTGCGTGGCGAGGCTGATTCCGAGCGCGATAAGCTGTTTTTCTTTTTTCGTTAACGCACCTTCTTTAAAGCACGCTTCTGTGAAGGCATTAAAGCTGCCAGCAATGTCCGGCAGTTTTTGTGTAAACGTACCAATCCCCTCTTTATAATGGCGAAGAGCCGCTTCAACCGACGTATGTTGCTGCTGGTTCACTCCTCAACACCTCTTTCCATGTTATATCGGTGTTAGTATGCGTGAAGAAAAAGGAATTAAACCAAAGAATTTTAAATATAGACAAAATGGGAGGAAAACAATGGGAAAATGGATTCCCATGTTCCTCATGATAATAGTGATGGTCACGTTTTTCGTGTGTTGGGGATTAGCATGGTTGATCGGAGGAGGACCTGACGATTTCTTCGTTATCGGAATTGTCCTTTCCCTGCAATGTTCTTTAATCATTACGCTGTTGATCGCCATTCTCGAAAAGCTGCCAAAAAAGAAATAACAGAAGCGAATCGCTTCCGTTATTTTTATTGTGCCGCCGGAATGACAGCGCCATGATATTTTTTCTTAATAAAGTCTTGAATTTCTTTCGAGTGCAGCACTTCGACAAGCGTTTTAATTTCTTTGCGGTTTTCATCACCTTTGCGCACCGCAATAATATTGACATATGGGTTATTTTTCGGAGACTCGACAGCAATTGGGTCTTTGGCAGGATCTAAACCAGCATCTAGCGCATAGTTCGCGTTAATCACCACCGCATCGCCTTCGCCGTTTTTATAAATTTGCGGCAGCAATCCCGGATCCACATCGGTTTTAAATTTTAAATGTTTCGGATTCTCGACAATATCTTTCACCGTTGCTTTCGTTTTGTCCACGCCGTCTTTTAACTTAATCAATCCTTTTTCTTGCAGCATCGATAAAATGCGGCCATGGTCGGCAACCGAGTTGCTCATGATGATCGTTGCACCGTTTGGAAGTTCATCCAAGCTTTTATATTTTTTCGAGTAAATACCGATTGGCTCAATATGGACGCCGCCAGCGTTGACAAAATCATATCCGTATTCTTTTTTCTGTTCTTCTAAATACGGAATGTGTTGGAAATAGTTCGCGTCAATTTCTTTATCCGCCAACGCTTTGTTTGGCAATACATAATCTTGGAAAGTAATAATTTTCAAGTCAATGCCTTTTTCTTTTAAAATTGGTTTTGCTTTTTCTAAAATTTCCGCATGTGGCACATTGGAAGCTCCAACTACTAGCTTCGTCAATTTTCCATCTTTGTTGTCATTGGCGGCGTTGTTATTGCCTCCGCATGCTGCCAGCGCCAACACAAGCACCGCCGCAAATAAGGCACTAATCCATTTTTTCATATTGATTTTCCCCCTTTTTTATCGTTTATCTATTTTGGAAGTGACAAAGTCACCGATAAACTGAATGACAAAGACAATCACTAAAACTAAAACGGTAGCAACAAACGTGACATCATTATGATTGCGCTGGAATCCTTCCAAATAGGCTAAGTTTCCAAGACCGCCGGCACCGACAACCCCTGCCATCGCCGTATATCCCACTAAAGCAATCGCTGTTACGGTAATTCCGGACACAAGAGCAGGCAATGACTCCGGAAGAAGCACTTTCCAAATAATCGTTGCCGTTGATGCCCCCATCGCTTTTGCTGCTTCAATGACGCCTTTGTCAATTTCACGGAGCGCAATTTCTACCATTCTCGCGTAAAATGGCGCTGCTCCGATAATCAAAGCCGGCAATGCGGCGTTGGCGCCAAGAATCGTTCCGACAACGAATTTCGTAAACGGGATTAACAAAATAATTAGGATAATGAATGGGATGGAACGAAAGATGTTCACAAGAGCCGCGATGACCATATTTGCCAGACGGTTCTCCCACAGGTTTCCCTTTGACGTTAAAAATAAAAGCAATCCAAGAATCGTACCTAATATAAATGTTGCAACGACAGCAATTCCTGTCATATAAAGCGTTTCAACCGTAGCCGCCCAAATCATATCCCACTGTACATTCGGTAAGAGGCTAGCGAGCATTCGAGATCACCTCCACCGCCACTTGCTGCTTTCGAATGTAATCGATCGCGCGGGCAATTTCCTCTTTCTCTCCATCCATATGAACGAATAAGACACCATAAGAACCTTGATGGGTTTGCGAAATTTTCCCTTGCAAAATATTCGCATCGACGTGGAACTGGCGAACGACATTGGCGATGAGCGGCTGTTCGGCAGCTTCTCCGACAAACGTCAATTGGATAACCGTTCCGTTTGGGTATTTATCGAGCAGATGGATAATCGTTTCTTTTGTTTCCTCCGGTTCGATAACTTGTTGAACAAATCGTTTCGTAATCGCTTGTTTTGGTTGCCGAAATACTTGCAGCACTTCGCCTTGTTCGACAATTTTTCCGTTTTCCATCACCGCGACGCGGTCGCAAATTTTGCGAATCACATGCATCTCATGAGTAATTAATACAATCGTTAACCCTAGGCGTTTATTAATATCTACTAAAAGGTCCAAAATAGAATCGGTTGTTTGCGGATCTAACGCAGATGTCGCTTCATCGCATAATAACACTTTTGGATTATTTGCTAAAGCGCGCGCGATGCCAACACGCTGCTTTTGCCCGCCGCTCAGCTGCGACGGATAAGCGTGTTCTCTTCCTTGCAGCCCGACAAGCTGAATGAGCTCATCAACCCGCTTTTTCCGCTTTTCTTTCGGAATGCCGGCGATTTCCAACGGAAACGCGATATTTTCATGAACGGTTCTTGACCATAGCAAATTAAAATGCTGGAAAACCATTCCGATTTCTTGACGAGCCTTTCGCAATTCTTTTCCTTTAATATTAGCCATATCCCGTCCGGCGACAATGACTTTGCCGCTTGTCGGTTTTTCCAATCCGTTAAGAAGACGAATAAGCGAGCTTTTTCCCGCACCGCTATATCCGATAATTCCAAAAATTTCGCCTTCCTTAATTTGTAAAGAAACATGATCGACCGCAGTGACCGACCCGTTTGCCGCTTCATATATTTTTGTCACATCTTCCAATGTAATCATGCACATTTTCACCTTCCTTCATTTAGCAGGGCGGCTCATTCCAAAAAGAAAACCTTTCTGCTCGAGGAGAACAGAAAGGTAATCATTACCATTCCGTCTCTTATCTCTCAAAGCAGACGCTTTGTGTGAATTGGCACCATTTCAGCGTACGCGCTGACGGTTGCCGGGTTTCATTGGGCACATCCCTCCACCTCTCTTGATAAGAGCACATCACCACATTATTCAATTGCCAATCCTCAATGAATTACAAGTGTGATTGTATCACCCTATGTCGAAGCATGTCAATAAAAAATTTTCACGTCCATATTTCGGCAATCTTCTTTTTATAATGAAACGGAAATATTGGAAGTAATCCCTGTCGCAGCGGCAATGGCCTGCTCTAAATCTTCGATTAAGTCATTGATGTTTTCAATACCGACCGATAAGCGAACTAAATCCTCCGTCACTCCGGATGACTTGAGTTCTTCTTCATTTAGCTGCTGATGCGTCGTGCTTGCGAGAGTTTTTTCTACACCTTCGTGTAAACATTCGCTCTTGTTCTGCACGGCTTTCATGGACAAACGTCCTGTTAGTGTCGCTTCATCCAATGACTTCAATCACAAGTTCCATTTTTCTGAATATTTTAACACTGTTTATTGCACTTGTCAATTCTTTTTCACCGAAAAACAAGCCGGCAATCATTTAGCAAACGTAACGGTATGGCTTGGCTAAGTGAAGCAATGACTCAAGCAATAACATATGCCGAAAACTTCCCGAAATATGTAATTCCCGCAAACGAATTTGTTGCTGTAATTTTAACCTTCCGTTTAATAGAGATTCCAATACCTCTTTTGATCCGCGCACCGTTAATACCCGCCGCTCGTCTACTTCCACCGCTGGGCTGATTCGATGTTTGGAAATCGCTACGACTGCTGTTTCCGTTTCACACTCAAAGCGAATGTACAGTTCTTCCTCTGGTAAAATCGGCAATAGATGATTTAATGTTTGCATTCGTTCGGCAAGCTGTTTGACTAGTTCACGCATATTCATATTCCCCTCTCCCCCAGTTCTCTGCTGTTTCATTTATTTCCATATCCAACGGGAAGAATCCTTTACAAAAATCTCGACAAATAATCCGGGAAAAAGCAAAATTCTTGTCATTTCCCAAGAAATATGTCAAATGAAGTCAAAATAACGGTTGTTTACAACAAGAATCACGGAGGGAAGAGGAAATTCGTGCGAAAAGCGTTTCACCATTAGTCTCTCTTTCGATAATCATTTGGCAGCATCTCTTTGATGGTTTCATATAAATAAGGAACAGAATGAAACGCATACCACTTTTTAATGATATTGCCATGTTGAAATAAAAGAAGGCATGGAACACTTTCGATTTTCCATGCAGCCGCTCGCTTCGGTATATAATTAATATCCGTCTGGTAAAACGGAAGTAACGGAAACAATTCCTCGACTACTTCCAGCATTCGTTTGGCAAGCTGGCAAGTGCCGCACATCGGCGTATATAAATAAAGGCAAACAATCTCTTCGCTGCGAATGACCTCATCGATTTCGATCGGCTCTATTTTTTTCATTGCCTACTCACCTTTTCAATAAATAATTCATATGCACATCAAAATTCGCGCGCAATAATACTTGCGCAACATGCCAATTTGGCGCTGCCGCCACTTCGCGGTAAGCACGATCGATATAAATATGCTCCGCTTCCGGAAACTCGCGGCGAAACTGCTTGCGTAATTTTTCGCCCGCCTCATCGGCATCGACCAATATATAAACATCTTTATAATAAAGCTCGTCGATCAGCTCCTCCAGCCTGGCATCGCTAATCGTCCCATTGGTGCAAATAATTTCCACCGGTTCATTTAGAATATTGGCGATTTTTTGTTTATCAGAGCGTCCTTCAACAATAATCACTTTTTCGCTTTCCGTCATAAACCATCACCTGTAAATGTCGTTGTACTATTATTTATATGACAACGGCGACCATTGTTTCCGCCGTAGAGACAGGCGGGGCAAGCGCCGTTTTATGAACTACATCTCATAAAAACAAGAAGAAAGCAACGGCATCACACCGTTGCTTTTAGCACCAACCAGCCTCACCGTCGCAATCGACATATTTTTGATCTGGCTCAACGGTGACGGTCATATCCTTATAAATTTGTCCATTTTGCTGATCGTATCCATCTTTTAATTGCATTAAATGGCTTACTTGTGAAAGAGGAAGATGACCAATTTGCCTGTTCCCCTCATATAGCTCAATAGAATCACCATTGATTTTGCCAATCACGCGATCGGTGACTTTGACTTGTTTCGTTTCTAATGCCATAGGAGCACCCCTCTTTATCCATCTTGTTATGTATAGGGTGCCCATCCTTTGGATGATTCATTGCAGAAAGGTTTAACCTTCTTTTACCATCGCCTCATATTGTTCAGCTGTCAGCAAATTATCGACCTCGCTCATATCTTTCGGTTCAACGACAATCATCCATGCTTTTTCATACGGCGATTCATTGACATATTCTGGGTTATCGTTCAATTCTTCATTCACTTCGACGACTTTGCCGCTAATTGGCGCGTAAAGCTCAGATACCGTTTTGACCGACTCTACGCTGCCAAATGGTTCGTTGGCGGTAATTTCCGTTCCTACTTCCGGAAGTTCGACAAACACGATGTCTCCTAGTTCCGATTGCGCAAAATCCGTAATGCCGATGCGCACTTTGTCTCCTTCTACTTTTACCCACTCATGCTCTTCCGAATAGCGTAATTCCTTTGGCGTATTCACGTTTGTATCCCTCCATATTGACAAAATATGCTCTTTTTCATCATAACCAATTTTACCAAAAAACTCACTGAATTCGTCTTATTTGTTGAAAAATTTTTCATATTGTTCCTCTTGAAAACCTACGAGGACACGGGTTCCATCGGTTAAAATCGGCCGCTTGATCAGCATGCCATCAGAAGCAAGGATTTCTAGAAGCTCTTCCTCGGAAGCGGTATTCACTTTTTCTTTTAGCCCTAACTGCCGATATTTCATACCGCTTGTATTAAAAAATTTTTTCAACGGCAGCCCGCTTTTGTGATAAAGCTCTGTCAATTCTGATTTTGTCGGAGGATTTTCGACGATATGCACTGCTCGTACGTCTATTCCATGTTCGTCAAGCCATTTTTTTGCTTTTCGGCACGTGTTGCATTTTGGATACCAATAAAACGTTAACGCCATCTTCACCCATCCTTTATAAACAAAGTACCAGGACAAGGCCTGGTACTTTCCATTATTACACAATATAACGTTCTGCTTCAATGAGCGCGGCTGCGGCTTCACGTTTTTTCGCAATGATGTTGATTGGAATGTAGCGTGTCAACTTCCGCAAAGCCGCCAGCATCATGCGCAAGGCGTCGCCTTCTTCCACAGCAATGAGCGTTTCTTTTGCATGCGCTTCGATTTCATTAAACGCTTCTTGGCAGAAGATTTGCGTATAAAGGATTTTTTGTTTGTTTTTCTCTTCGCCAGAGTTTTTGATCGCTTTTTCCGTGCGAAGCAACGCCGATTCCATCGCATAAATATTGGCAACGATATCCGCAATATTGACTAAAATTTCTTGCTCTTCTTCGAGCTTCGGACCAAATTTTTGCGCTGCCAATCCTGCCACCATGAGCGCAATTTTTTTCGCGTTGCGCACTAAATATTTTTCTTGTTCAAGCACGCCGTCGCCGATTTCTTCTGGCGCGAGCATCATTAATTCTTCTTGCAGCTGCTTGGCTTTTTGCAAAAGCGGCAACTCGCCTTTCATCGCTTTTTTCAAATACATTCCCGGAACGAGCAGACGGTTGATTTCATTTGTCCCTTCAAAAATGCGGTTAATGCGGGAATCGCGATATGCGCGTTCAATTTCATATTCTTGCATAAATCCGTAGCCGCCGTGGATTTGTACGCCTTCGTCCACGATATAATCCAATGTTTCCGTCGCAAAGAATTTATTCAGCGAACATTCAATCGCATATTCGGCAATCGATTTGGCGATTTCCTTCCCGTCTTTTGCTTTTTCTTCGTCCAAAAGACTCATCCGTTCATCAAATAGGCCAACTGTACGATAAACAGAACTTTCGGTCGCATACAAGCGGGAAGCCATCGTCGCGAATTTTTCTTGCGTTAACGTAAATTGCGAAATTGGCCGTTTAAATTGCTGGCGCTGATTTGCGTATTGAAGCGTAATTTCGAGCGCTCGCTTCGCGCCGCCAACCGCGCCGACGCCAAGTTTATAACGTCCGATATTGAGAATGTTAAACGCAATCACATGTCCCTTGCCGACTTCGCCAAGCAAGTTTTCTTTCGGAACAGGAACATCTTGCAAAATCAGCGTCCGTGTCGACGAGCTTTTAATTCCCATTTTCTTTTCTTCCGCACCAGTCGATACGCCCGGGAAGTCACGTTCCACGATGAATGCGGAGAAATGTTCGCCGTCTACTTTCGCATACACGACAAAGATATCCGCAAATCCCGCGTTCGTAATCCATTGTTTTTCCCCGTTTAAAATATAATGAGTGCCCTCAGCGTTTAATTTCGCCGTCGTTTTTGCTCCTAATGCGTCGGAACCAGAACCAGGTTCTGTCAGCGCATAGGCGGCGATTTTTTCACCTGTCGCAAGCGCCGGCAAGTATTTTTTCTTTTGTTCTTCCGTTCCGAACAGAACGATTGGAAGCGACCCGATTCCGACATGGGCGCCGTGGGAAATCGAGAAACCGCCAGCGCGCGCCATTTTTTCCCCAATTAACGCGGAGCTGATTTTATCCAACCCTAATCCGCCGTACTCTTCCGGAATATCGGCGCTAAGCAATCCGAGCTCGCCCGCTTTTCTTAATAATTTTACAGAGCGGTCAAATTCATGATTTTCTAAATGTTCAAGTTGCGGAAGCACCTCATTGACGACGTAATCTTCCGTCGTTTTCGCAATCATTTTATGCTCGTCGGTAAAATCCTCCGGTGTAAACACGCGTTCGCAAGGAATATCTTCGACAAGGAAGCTGCCACCTTTAATCGCGTTTTCCAACGTTTTTGCCATTTTTGTACTCCTCCCCTTAGATTTATATGGTCAGGCGGCGAACTACGCCGCCCGCTAGATTCGATTAGATTAATTCAAATACTCCCGCTGCTCCCATACCGCCGCCAATACACATCGTCACAATGCCAAATTGCACGTTGCGACGGCGCATTTCATAAAGTAGCGACAATGTCAGTTTCGCTCCCGTGCAGCCGAGCGGATGGCCTAGTGCAATCGCTCCGCCGTTGACGTTGACTTTGTCTTCATCCAATCCAAGTTCACGAATGACTTGAATCGATTGCGAAGCAAACGCTTCGTTCAGCTCGATTAATCCGATGTCGGAAAGCTCCAGGCCAGCTAGTTTCAGCGCTTTCGGAATCGCTGCCACCGGACCGATTCCCATTACTTCCGGCGGCACTCCGGCAACGGCAAACGAACGGAATTTCCCCAGTGGTTTTAAGCCGAGCGATTCTGCTTTTTCGCGGTCCATCACCATCACCGCCGCCGCGCCATCGCTCATTTGCGACGCATTTCCGGCCGTTACCGTTCCATTAATGGAAAATGCCGGACGAAGCTTGGCTAGTGTTTCCATATTCGTGTCTGGACGGACTCCTTCGTCCTCCTCAAAAAGAATCGTCTTCTCGACTAGTTTGCTGTTTTCAATTTTGCGCACCGTCACTTCGACGGGAACAATTTCCTCTTTAAACTTACCTTCACGAATCGCTTTGGCCGCACGTTGATGGCTGCGCACCGCAAACGCATCCTGGTCTTCGCGGCTGACGCCGTATTTCATCGCGACTTGCTCTGCCGTATGTCCCATCGACATGTAGTATTCCGGCGCTTCTTCAGCCAGCTTGGCGTTTGGACGAATGACGTGCCCCATCATCGGCACCAAGCTCATCGATTCGACGCCGCCGGCGATCACCGTGTCGGAATGGCCAAGCATGATGCGCTCTGCCGCATACGCGATTGCTTGCAGTCCAGAAGAACAATAACGATTAATCGTAATCGCCGGAACCGTGTATGGAAGCCCGGCAAGCGCCCCGATGTTCCGCGCAATGTTCAAACCTTGCTCCGCTTCCGGCATCGCGCAGCCAATAATTAAGTCATCGATATTTCCTTCATAATTTCCTGCGCGTTTCAACGTTTCTTTCACAACAAGCGCTCCTAAATCATCCGGCCGTACATGGGCAAGCGTTCCTTTTTTCGCCTTTCCGACCGGTGTGCGCGCTCCAGCTACAATCACCGCTTCTCTCACGATCTTCCCCCCTGTTTTTCTCCAGCGTTTATTTCCAGGTCCCCTGCATTAGTTGCGGAGCGGTTTTCCTTTCACAAGCATATGCTGCATTCTCGCTTGTGTTTTCGGCTCGCCGATCAAGCTTAAAAACGCTTCCCGCTCTAGATCGAGCAAGTATTGTTCGTCTACTTCCGTTCCGTACGGAACTTTGCCGCCGGCAATGACATAGGCGAGTTTTTTCGCGATTTTTAAATCATGCTCGCTAATATAGCCGGAATGGAACATCGATTGTGCTCCTAAGAGCAGAGCCGCATATCCTGTTTCTCCGACGACCGGCACTTTTTTGCGCACCGGCGGGCGATAGCCTTGATCATACAAGGAAATGACCGCTTGTTTTGCTTCATAAATCAAATGGTCGCTGTTCATCGTAATGCCATCGCGCTGATTTAAAAAGTTTAGTTCGCGCGCCTCCGCAGCTGATCCGGATACTTTTGCCATCGCAATCGTTTCAAATACTTTATTGGCGATTTTTTGCAGATCAAAATCGACGCCGTTTGGCAGGCTGTTTAAATGCTTAATATACAGCTCTTTATTTCCGCCGCCGCCCGGGATGAGACCGACACCGACTTCCACCAGCCCCATATACGTTTCCGCTGCCGCTTGAATGTGCGTGGTGGCAAGGCATACTTCCGTACCGCCGCCGAGTGTCATCGCAAACGGCGCCGCCACAACTGGCTTCGGGCTGTATTTAATGTTCATCATCGCTTGCTGGAACTGACGGACAGCAAACTCAAGTTCAAAGTAGTTCTCATCTTGCGCTTCCATCAGCATCATCGCGAGATTAGCGCCGACACAGAAATTTTTTCCTTGGTTGCCGATGACAAGCCCTTTATAATTACGGTCCACTTCTTCCAACGCGTAATTAATCATTTGTACGATATCCGTGCCGATTGCGTTATTTGGCGAATGGAACTCTAATAAGGCGACGTCATCGCCAAGATCGATCAAGCTGGCGCCGCTGTTTTTCTTAATGACGCCTTTTTGCTCTTTTATGCGCTTAATATGAATGACTTTCGGATTCTCTTCAATAGGTTTATACTCTCCTCGATCGTAATAGAACACTTGCCCTTTTTCCGATTTATAAAAAGATGTAAATCCGTTGGCAAGCATATCAGTTACCCATGAAGGAATTTCCATGCCTTCGGCTTGCATTTTGCGAACCGATTGCTCAACGCCAATCGCGTCCCACATTTCAAATGGTCCAAGCTCCCAGCCGAATCCCCATTTCATCGCCCGGTCGATGGCTACGATGTCATCGGCAATTTCACCGAGCAATTTCGCCGAGTAAAGCAGAGCTGGGGCTGTAATGTTCCAAAGGAACGTTCCAGCGCGGTCATCGGCATATACAAGCGCTTTCAACTTGTTGGCAAGACCTTTTGCTTGCTTGCTCATTTCCACCGCTGGAGTCGTTAATTTTTTCCGTGGTTCATACTCCAGCGTTTCATAATTCAGCTCGTAAATCTCTTTTCCTTGTTTGACAAAAAAGCCTTGTCCGGATTTACTGCCAAGCCAGCCTTTTTCCAGCATCGCTTTCATAAAGTCCGGAACGCGGAACGCTTCTTTTTCTTCCCCCTCAACTTTTTCAAAAACGTTGTTGGCAACATGGATAAACGTATCCAAGCCAACGACATCGAGCGTACGGAACGTTGCGCTTTTTGGTCGGCCGATCAGCGGTCCGGTAATCGAATCCACTTCCCCGACGCTATATCCGCCTTTCATCATTTCTCTGACCGTGACTAATAAGCCGTAGGTGCCGATACGGTTGGCAATGAAGTTTGGCGTATCTTTCGCCATGACCACGCCTTTGCCGAGCACTTCTTCGCCAAATGTCTTCATGTAAGAAACGACTTGTGGATCGGTATCTTTTGTCGGAATAATTTCTAACAATTTCAAATAACGCGGCGGGTTAAAGAAATGCGTTCCTAAAAAGTGCTTTTTAAAGTCTTCCGAACGTCCTTCCGCCATCTCCTCAATGGAAATGCCGGAAGTGTTCGAGCTGACGATCGTTCCCGGTTTTCTTACTTCATCCACTCTTGCAAACACGCTTTTTTTAATGTCTAAATTTTCGACAACGACTTCGATAATCCAGTCTACTTCGGCGAGCCGGTGGAAATCGTCTTCGAAGTTGCCGGCTTCAATCAGCGACAAATTCGCCTTGGACATAAGCGGAGCCGGCTTTTGTTTCAACAGTTTTTGCAGCGCCTGATTGACAAGACGGTTGCGCACTTCTTTATGTTCAAGCGTTAAACCTTTCGCTTCCTCTTCCTTCGTCAACTCACGCGGCACAATATCAAGAAGCAATGTCGGTATGCCTACGTTCGCCAAATGGGCCGCGATTCCTGAGCCCATCACGCCGGATCCGAGCACCGCGGCGCGTCGAATGCGTTTCACCATTCCTCTTCCCCCTTACCCATATTGAATGAATCATCATTCATTTTATTGTGAAAAAAAATACGCCATGAAAATATTTCTATATTAAATATAAAGTATGTTAATAATTTTCGCAATATATAAACTTAACAATTTTTTCATTTATCATAACTTCTTTTTTTGGTGACGCTATAAAAAGGGGGTGATACGATGGCAAAAATGAAAAAAAATCCTTCGCAGCGCGGAATCAGCGCGGCAAGCGTCAAGGGCAACGCTGGCCCGACGGTGGAAAGGGACGGCGGCGGCAAACGCACGAGCCAGAATCAGCAATATAAACGGCATAATATGCAAGGAGAATAATCTTCTCGATACAGCGAAAAAAACGCATCACGGACTGAAACATGCCGTGATGCGTTTCTCTTTCTCTTCAGACAAGTTGGAATGACGCAACTTTATAATTATTCCTTTTTTAGCAATTATCGGAATCCTATTTGCGGAAAATTCCTTTTAACACAAAGGCAACGTTAGCCGGCCGCTCGGCGAGACGACGCATAAAGTAGCCGTACCAGTCCGTGCCGTACGGAACGTAAACGCGCATCGTATATCCTTCACGCACAAGCTGCTCTTGCCGCTCTGGACGAATCCCGTATAACATTTGGAATTCGAACTGGCTATTTGGAATATTATATTCTTTTACAAGTTGCTTTGTATACTCGATAATCGCATCATCATGAGTGGCAACTGCCGTATAGTTTCCATTTAATAAATGCATTTTAATGATTTTTTTGAAGTTTTCATCGACATCTTTTTTATCCGGAAACGCCACTTCCGGCGATTCTTTATATGCTCCTTTGACAAGGCGCAAATTCGGATGGTAATCTTTTAAATCTTCAATATCCGCCGCCGTACGGTATAGGTACGCTTGCAATACCGTTCCGACATTATCGTATTCCGTTTTCAGCTGTTTAAAAATATCGAGCGTTTTTTGGCAACGAGAATAATCTTCCATATCAATGGTCACAAACACACCATGTTCTTTCGCCGTCTCTAAAATGCGGCGCATGTTTTTCATCACAAGGTCATCGGAAATATCGAGACCCATCGATGTCATTTTTAACGATAATTGCGAATTCAGCTTTTCTCTACCGATCGCTTGGATCGCTTCGATGCAATGGTTCGCCATTTCGTTCGCTTCTTTTTCGTTATCTACGAATTCGCCTAAATAATCGACCGTAACAGCAAGTCCTTTTTTATTTAATTGTTTAATCACTTTGACAGCCTGTTCGATCGTTTCCCCTGCAACAAATCGGGAGGCACCAAAGCGCAATCCATATTTTTTCGCTAATTTGGTTAATGTCTTATTTTTCGATAAAAACAAAAAAAAGTCGCGCATCAACTGCTCCATCATTGTACCCCCTTATTCCGTAAACGCATTCATATTTTCATTGTAACATGTTTTCTTATTGTTGAATATCTTTTTTCGACAAAATTCTCGCTGTGTATAGTTTTCCACAAAATGAACAATCTACAATTGAAATATTCAATCTGGAAAGGAGCATGATGTATGCAACAACAAATGAACATGCAACAACAACAAACGGCCATGCCGCAACCGCCGCAAATGGTTTCAACAAAAGATGCGCTTTATTTCACGGATATGCTGTCGTGGAATTTGCTTGCGATGAAAAAAGCACATTTTTTTGCATCGCAATGCCAAGATAAAGAAGTCATAGCTGCGTTGGAAAAAGCAGGACAAATGCACCAGCGTCATTATCAAAAAATTTTAAGCCACCTACAACCAAATCCAAACCAGCCTAAAACGCCATTGCAATAACAATAGGGAGGAATGATCATGAACCAAAACCAAATTCAAAATCCAGAAACGCAAATACCAAAAACACCGCAAATGAATGATCGCGACTTTCTTAACGATATGTTAACAACAGAAAAATATATGACATCGGCTTATAGTGTATTTTTGCACGAGGCAAGCCATCAACAATTATATCAAGACATGCTGAACATTTTTACAGAAACCCAAAATTGCCAACGTGAACTTTACAATTTAATGTTTAAAAAAGGCTGGTACAAACTTGAAGCGGCGGACCAACAAAAATTGCAACAATCATATCAGCAATTCCAAGGATACACCAATCAATTCCCATATCAAAATACCGTTCAGTAATACTCGCTTTCCCTTTTGCAGCAAAAAAGCCATGATCACAGTCATCATGGCTTTTTCGCATTCGCACGCGCTTCATCATTCAATTTTTTGATTTCAGCGATGAGCTGCTTCATTTGTTCCTTTGCCTCTGGGTAAAGCTCATTCCAATGTTTCACAAGAGCCGGCATCGATTTTGCCACATGAGAATATAACACCCATGCTTTTACTTTTTCTTTTAACTCTTCATTCGTTTGACCAAGCAACAGCTCTGTATATTTGTCTATCAGCGCCTCAAACTGCCGGAAAAACGTTTCATCCATGCCCTTTCCTCCATACTTTTTTCAAACTTCTTACATTATAATAAAACGGGTGCATTCCTTCAAACAACAGGTGAAACAATTGCCCTGACAGAAAATGATATTCGTCACCGTAAATTCGCGATTATGTATGAAATTTCTCAGAGCTCCGACCTCCCAACTATAAAAATGATTGCCCCATTCAACATTAAAACCAAATAAATCGGCATGATACTCCCAACAATATTTGTAAAAAAATTGAAAAGTTAAGTTGTAATTGAAAGGACAAGTCAATATGCTCGTAAACAAAAACCCCTCCACATCAAATAGAAATGCTTCATGAAACCATGCCTGTGATAGACCGATTCGATGACATAAAAAGCTCATATTGCCATTTTTTCATTATAAAGCGTCCCGCATGCTACAGGGGACGCTTTTTGTTAAAACCAAAACACGCCATACGGATAATACGGAGGATATGGATAATACGGTCTTGGACGGAAGAAAAGCGGAAATGCTAGCGCACTGCCGAGCAATCCGCCTAGAAAGCCGCCTAACAACGGACCGCCGAAAAATGCTGGTGGATATACCATCACGATTCCCCCTTTACAAAATAGAACTGGACACCATTATGCTATGTTAATGAAGGACAAATGGTGCAAGGAATCAGCCTACTTTTTCATAAGTTTTTCATATGAATAATACGAATAGCCATCACTTTTGTAAAAAATTAAGGCCTGCCATGTAACCGGCAGGCTTAAGCAATGTTTATTACCACCATATTCCGCCATAAGGGAATCCGTAGCCATAGAAAGGATAGCCAAAACCGCCATAGAACGGGGCTGTTAGCGCGCCACCCAATAGTCCGCCTAAAAGGCCGCCAAAGAACGGGCTGCCAAAACCAAATCCCCATCCCCATGGGCGACCAAAACCAAATCCCCACGGACGGCCAAAACCAAATCCCCATGGGCGTCCAAATCCCCATAGTCTTGTATCTTGTAAGCTTATATCGTTCATGTTCGTCTCCCCTTTGTTGATTGTTTTGTTCCTTCCCTTTCAACATATGTAGGACAAACGCCAAGGGCATGGGCGATTGACCTTTTGGGCAAAAAAAAATAGGCACCTAGACTCGCTAGGCAGCAGTGAAAACAATTACCGAACGACTTTGGCCATTTCCGCGATCGAATCGAAGAGGATATGGACTGCTGTTTCCATCTGATCCTCTGTCATCGCTAACACTGGAATGAACGTGATCACCGGTCCGAGCGGACGAACAATCAATCCGCGCTTTCGAGCTTCTAGAATAATCCGATGTTCGATCATTTCTGAACGCGGAAAAATTTGTTTCGTGTTTCGATCTTGAACAATTTCAATTCCTACCATTAATCCTTTTTGACGAATATCCCCAACGATTGGAATTTCATAAAGCATTTCTAGCTTCTTTGCCAACATTTCTGCTTTTTTTCTTACGTTCTCTACAAGGTTCCGTTTTTCGATAAGCTCAATATTTTTTAAAGCGACAGAACAAGATAGTTGGTTCCCTGTATATGTATGCCCGTGATAAAACGTCTTATCTTCATCAACGTCTCCTAAAAACGCAGCATAGACGTCTTCTGTTGTCAATGTGGCGGCTAAAGGGAGATAACCTCCGGTAATGCCCTTTCCTAAGCAAACAATATCCGGATGAACATCTTCTTGTTCGCACGCAAACAGCGTTCCTGTTCTTCCAAACCCGACGGCGACCTCATCGCAAATAAGCAGCACACCATATTTCCGGCAAAGTGTTTCAACACCTTTTAAAAATCCTTTTGGATGTGTAATGATGCCCGCAGCCCCTTGAACAAGCGGCTCCACGATCATGCCGGCAATTTCCCCATGATGGTGTGCCAGCACATCTTCAAGCTGTTGTAAACAATAGCTGACAATCTCCTCTTCATCGCCGTATTCGTCCATGCGATACACATATGGAGAAGGAACTTCTATTCGTTCAAACAACAGCGGCTTAAAAATGCGATGGTATAAGTCCATTCCGCCGACACTCACAGCGCCGACCGTATCCCCATGATACGCTTCCTTTAAAGAAACAAATTTATTTTTTTTCGCATATTTAACTGGATCGATGTTTTTCCAATATTGGTACGCCATTTTTAACGCAATTTCCACCGCGGCGGCACCCGTGTCGGAATAAAACACTTTCGAAAGCCCCGGCCAAAGCTCAATCAGCTTTTTCGCCAATAAAATCGAAGGCACATTGGCCGACCCAAGCAAGGTCGAATGCGCGATCGTTTCGATTTGCATGTGCAACGCTTCATTTAGTTCAGGATCATTATGGCCGTGGACGTTTACCCATAATGAGGCATATCCGTCCAAATATTTGTTTCCATTGACATCAAATAAGTAGCTTCCGTTTCCTCGCTCAATAATCAGCGGATGTTCTTGCACATATGTTTTCATTTGAGTAAACGGGTGCCACACATACTCTTTATCCCATTGTTCTAGTTGTTCATAACTATACTTCAACGGACAGCACCTCCTGTAACAACTGCTTTTGCTCGTTTTTCTCTAACCAACGTTCCGCCAACGCCATCATCGTATGCTTCGTCACCTTCGCAAGGGATGGCAGTGTGGCGATGATCGGCAAATCTAACATTTTTTTTATTGTTTCAATATTATTAACATGAATGATGCTTTCGGCATTAAATTGATTAAAAATCAACCCAAGAACACGAATGCCTTGCTGCTGTGCGTAAGATACGGTTGTCACTGTATGATGGATCGCGCCAAGCCCTGCTAAGGAAACGATGATAATTGGAATGTTGTATTCTCTAATCAAATCGTTTGTCATATAAAACCCTTGTTCCTTCTCTATTAGCGGGACAGCCAAACCTCCCGCCCCCTCGACAAGAACGATATCGTATTGACGTTTCCATTGTTCAATTCTCTCCGCTATCAATGCCGGGTCAATAGTGGTATTCGTTAATGTTGCTGCTAGATGCGGCGAAACGGCAGGTTCCATATAATATAACCCTTCTGATTGCGGCAGTCCCACAACCTTCTCGTACCAATATTGATCGGCAAACGAAACTCCATCTTCCGCTAAGCCTGTTTGAATTGGTTTAAATACTTTGGTATTCAACCCCATCTTTTGGAAAACGAAAGCAAGGAAAGAGGTTGCCACCGTCTTACCAATCTCTGTTCCCGTTCCGGTTATAAATATTGCTTTTCCCATTAGGAAACCACCTCCTGTTTACGAATGACGATGTGAATACGCGGTAATATACGTGCAACAAGCACAGAACAAACAGCACATAACAATAGATCACCAGGTACAGGAAGCACAAAGCCAAACCACAACGTTTGTCCAATGGTAAGCGGCTTTTCCACAATCCATTTCATCGCTATGTATAACCAGGCGCATCCAAAGAAATAAACAACCAAAAGAGTAGATAAATTCGCCAGAAAAATAGTCACTGCCCTGCGAAATTGAAAGGCTTGCATCATCCACCCGTTGACATAGGCCCCCAAAACAAAACCGATCAAATAACCAAACGTCGGCTGAAACACATAGCTAGGTCCCCCTCCTTCCGCAAACACGGGTGCTCCTGCAAGACCGATAAGCACATAGACAAGCTGGCTCAGCATTCCCAGCTTCGGCCCTAATAAACATCCCGCTAGATAAACGGAAGCGATTTGTAATGTAAACGGCACATATGGAACCGGAATTTTGATAAACCCGCCAATGGCCGTAAGCGCGGCAAACATCGCTGCTAACAAAAGCGATTTCGTTTTCATCCCTTTCCCTCCAATCCCATATTTTTCTCTTATTTTGCCTGACAATCTATTAATTGTCAACCACATTTTATATATAGGTTTACATATAGATACATTTTCCTACGAATGGATCGAAATCACAGTAATAGGAATAGTTACAAAAAATAAAACAGCTAACCAAGATTTTTAGGTTAGCCGTCGAAATGATATGATTCAATCCTTTTTCTACTTCGTTTATCAATAACGCCAGAAATTTTGCTGGTCATGTTTATCTATGACTTTAGTGCCGTCTATTCCAATTCCCTTACTTATGTTGAACCATCTTCATTCCGCATTGACAAAGAATCGAATGTTTTAACCGGCGAATCGGCTGATGGCATTGTTCGCAAATAAGCGGTTTTTTCATTTTTGCTTCTCTCCTTATTTCCGTTTCTATATTCAATTATATATTTTATTTAATTAAAATGAATATAAAATTATAATTATTATAATTTAAATGAGCATCTTGATTGGATGAATTTTCTAATCGTGTTATAATAAATATTGTTTAAATATTCTAAACCATGGGGAGGATAAAAAAGATGTATGACATCGCGATTATCGGCGCAGGACCAGCGGGGGCTAGCGCGGCTATTTTTACGGCGAAAGCGGGAAAGAAGACGTTATTGATTGACAACGATAAAAGCATAACAAAACGCGCTTGGATCGAAAACCACTATGGGGTTATGGAAATAACAGGTCCGGATTTAGTTGAAATCGGAAAAAAACAAGCGACAAAATTCGGCGCGGAGCTAGTAAACGCCCAAGTAACAGATATAGAAAAATTGGAAAACGGATTCCGCATTCAAACGGACAATGATTCATTTGAAGCGAAGCATGTGATTTTAGCAACCGGAGTGGCAACCGATCTCGCCGCGAAAATCGGGGTCAACACCAAACCAGGAACGGAACCGCGCATTAAGACGATCATCGATGTAGACGCAAACGGAAAAACAAACATCGATGGCATTTGGGCGGCAGGAACGGTAGCCGGCGTCAGCGTACATACGATCATCACCGCCGGCGACGGAGCGAAAGTGGCCATTAACGTCATTAGCGAACTGAACGGCGAACGGTATGTTGACCATGATGTATTGAAAAAATAAAAACTGCCCCTTTCCGGGCAGTTTTTGCTTTCTTATTCTTTCGCGATGCTCCGATATTTGCCTTCAAAGAATAATAACGGATCTCCAGCTTCATCTTTCATCAAGATGTCCGTCACTTCACCGAAGTACAGTGTATGATCCCCTGCCACATAGGAGCTGTGCACGTTACATAAAATATTGGCCAGCGCGTCAGGCAAAATCGGATGCCCATCTACCCATTGGAAATCTACTTTTTTCTCTTCCTTTAATTGTCCGGCAAACAGACGGGAAAGATCTTCTTGCTCTCTTGCCAAAATGTTGACGGCAAATTTGCCCGTTTGCTTGACAATCGGATTCATCCGTGCCTTTTCTCCGATGGAAACGACTACTAACTTTGGATTCAAGGAAACAGACATAAAGGCGTTGGCCGTCATTCCTTTGACTTCCCCTTGGAATTCCGTAGTCACCACCGTGACGCCCGTCGCGAATTTCCCCATCGCGTTGCGAAACGTGCGATCGTCCATTTTTTCACTTCCTTTATTTTTAATTATTAAAACGAGATAATGACACGATACAGCAAGCACGAATGGAATGTTCTCCCACAACACAATATTAACATTATTCAATCTATTTTGTAAAAACAATTCCTAATATGCTCTTTACAGGAAAGGATTGAATGTTCGTTCACGCCTATTTAGCGACGTTATATCCCCCTATCGATTCGTATCATTATGAAATAATTTGCTTGCCAAACGATCAAGCAATGGAACGTTTCTAAATCGTATATGTATATGAAAGAGTTTGCGGATGTTCCCCCTAAAGCGTCCATCACTTTTAGAGATTTTTCATGAAAAATTTGGCGGTTAAATGAAAAAACTAATATTTTATGCTAATTATTTTCTTTTTATTATATATATTTATTTAAAATAATTATAAAAAAGTATTGAATTTTGTTTGATAAATGTTATCATTTATTAGTGAAAGGAAAATGGAAACGGAGGGAGAAGGAAGGATGGCAGAGCAAAAAAAATTGACGACTAGCTGGGGAGCTCCTGTTGGCGATAACCAAAACTCGATTACAGCCGGCTCTCCTGGCCCAACATTAATCCAAGATGTACATCTTCTTGAAAAATTAGCACACTTCAATAGAGAGAGAATTCCAGAACGCGTCGTTCACGCGAAAGGCGCAGGTGCACACGGCTATTTTGAAGTAACAAATGATATGTCCAAATACACGAAAGCGAAAGTATTTAACGGCGGCGGCAAACGCACGCCTGTGTTCGTCCGCTTCTCTACCGTTGCTGGCGAGCTTGGCTCCGCTGATACCGTTCGCGACCCGCGCGGTTTTGCCGTCAAATTTTATACGGAAGAAGGAAACTATGACATCGTCGGCAACAACACACCGATTTTCTTCATTCTCGACGCAATTAAATTCCCTGACTTTATCCATACACAAAAACGCGATCCACGCACGCACTTAAAAAACCCGACAGCGGTATGGGATTTCTGGTCTTTATCGCCGGAATCGCTGCACCAAGTAACGTATTTGTTCGGCGACCGCGGCATTCCGTTCACTTACCGTCATATGAACGGCTACGGCAGCCATACGTTCAAATGGGTGAATAAAGGCGGCGAAGCGGTTTGGGTGAAATATCATTTTAAAACCAACCAAGGCGTCAAAAACATGGACCCGGAACTGGCGGCAAAAATCGCTGGCGAAAATCCGGATTACCATACGGAAGATTTATTTAACGCGATTGAAAACGGCGATTATCCGTCCTGGACGTTATATGTGCAAATCATGCCGCTCGAAGACGCAAAAACGTACCGTTTCAATCCATTTGACGTCACAAAAGTTTGGTCGCATAAAGATTATCCGTTAATCGAAGTCGGCCGTATGGTATTAAACCGCAATCCGGAAAACTATTTTGCCGAAGTCGAACAGGCAACTTTCTCACCTGGAAATCTGGTTCCTGGCGTAGAACCATCGCCGGATAAGATGCTGCAAGCACGCTTGTTCGCCTATGCGGACGCACACCGCTACCGCGTCGGCGTCAATCATAACTTGCTGCCGATCAACCGTCCGCGCGTCGAAGTCAACAACTATCAACGCGATGGCTTTATGCGCTTTGACAATAACGGCGGCGGCTCGGTCTATTATGAACCGAACAGCTTCGGCGGACCAACGGAAGTGCCGGAGCATAAAACAACACCGTTCCCGGTGTCCGGCTTGGCGGAAAGCGTGCCATATGATGACGATGACCATTACACACAAGCCGGCGATTTGTACCGCCTCATGAGTGAGGAAGAAAAAGCCCGCTTAGTGAAAAACATCGTTGAATCGATGAAACAAGTCACGAAAGAAGATATTAAATTGCGGCAAATCCGCCACTTCTATAAAGCCGATCCTGACTACGGCCTCCGCGTCGCCGAAGGGCTTGGCTTAAGCGTCCCAGACGATGTGATTACAAAAGCATAATCAAAAAGGATAGACGTCGCAAACGTCTATCCTTTTCAGACTGTTGAAAAACGATTTTGTCAAGCGACAAAATCGTTTTTTTATGATATATGTTGAGAAAACAACTGATTGGGAGAAACCGCTTATGTACTACTACCAACCGAACTTAAAGATTCAACAAAATCGTCAAGCTTATGAATCCATGTATGATCCTAACCATATCTTGGTTCAAATCGACAAATTGATGGATTGGAATCATGTATATCAGTTACTTGAACCTTTTTATCCAAGTACCATTGGCCGCCCCACGATTGATCCGTTGATTTTTGTAAAAATCCTCATGATTTAATATCTGGAAGGGTTTCGATCCGTTCGGTTTACCTGTAAACAAATCCAGCAACACGCCACGTATCGCTGGTTTTTAGGCATTTCCCCCACCGATAAAGTCCCTTGCCACTCCAGCGTTTCCAAGTTTCTTCGCCATCGGGTCGATCCCGGTGTATGGGAAGCGTTATTTGATCATGTCCTTCAACGGATTCAAGAAGATGGGTTCTTGTCTCCAGAGACATGGGCAGCGGATGAAACAGAGTTAAAAGCCAATGCCAATAAACGGAAACGCATCCAAGTGATTCAGACGATGGTGGTGAAAGAAGACGAGGACGTGTTACAACTGGTCAATGAAAAACGACAACAGCATGGAAAAAAACCGTTGGCTCCCAAAGCAGAGAAGCTGGTAACCAAAAAGATAATATGTAGCGCCACAGATCCAGATGCTGGGCTATCGGTCAAACATGATCCGCGTGGTCTCTTTGCGTTCCACGATCATCGAATCGTTGACACCTTGCATAATTTTATTTTGGATGCTTACGTAACTGCCGCCACCGTGCCTGGTCATCGTATTTTAATGGAGCGAATCGAGCGTGTTCAACATCGAGTAGGATATTCTCCTAAAGAAATCGTGTTAGACGCTGGCTATTATAACGCCCGACTAGCAAGAGAATTAGAGAGAAAAGGGATTTCCGCGTATATGTCGTATCGACGCTTTCATCGAAAGGAACATCCCGATTGTCGTTCCGTGAAATTCCAGCAAGTCACAGACGATGTGTATACGTGTCCCTGTGGCGTAAAGTTCACCTATTCCACGTCCACCCGTTCTGGATATCATGAGTACAAGCCAGCAGTGAAAGGAAGTTGTGTGGGATGTCCTGCCGCAAAAGGCGCGAAGGATCGTGTATTTCGAGCTTCTGTTCATCAAGATATCTACGAACGAATGCGGAAACAACGATTATCGATGAGAGGAAAAGTGTTGCGATCGGTACGTCCATCGACGATGGAGCGAAGTTTCGCCGAAGGCAAAGAACTCCACGGTCTTCGTTTCACACGATACCGTGGAGTCCAGCAAGTACAAATTCAGGTTTGGATCACCGCCATAATCCAAAACCTCAAAAAGTGGACCAAATTGCGATCACTTCAACAATATGGTCTATATCTAACCTACCAAATGGAAGAGAAAAAGAAAAGAAAAAGTTCACACTCCTCGTGAACTTTTTCTTGACGTCCGACTTTTTCAACACTTTGAAGCCGGCATCATGCCGGCTTCTTGATTATTTATATACTGTAACTTTTACTGTTCTGACGCCCCATTGAATAGCTTTTGCTTTTGTAGGCATGAGTACGTCAATTTTGTAGCCTTTGATTCCGCCTCCTTTATCAGCTGCAACCGCATAGCCGTAACCTTCCACATAAACCTTTGAACCTAACGGAATTACCTTTGGATCAACGGCAATTGCTTTAATCGAAGGGTTTTTCTTTAAATTTAAGCCTGTAGCCGTTATTCCGCTGCAACCTTTGCAGTTTACTGTATAAGCATATGCCTTAACGGTGATTGTTTTGTACGCTGCTGTTTTGGCTGCCGCCTTTTTTACTGTCGTTTTCGCAGCCGCTTTGGTTACCGGTCCTGAAATCTTTAAAACCTGATTTGGTTTGATCAAATCGCTTTTAAGGTGATTCCAGCTTTTTAGCTGGCTGACAGTCACTTTATATTTTTTAGCTATGCCCCAAAGAGTGTCGCCACTTTTTACCTGATATGTACCAGCTGCCGATGCAGCTCCTGAAAATCCGAATGCTAGAAAGATTGATGAAGCAATATATAATAGTAATTTTTTCAAGATACTACTCCCCCCTTGCTTAAATTCATAACAATAGAATATCAATAAAATATAACAATTATGTTTCATAGAATTATTAATTATGTTACAAAATGAATACATGGTACCGTCAAGAATTTTGTGTAATATAATGGGGGTAGGGTTTCTCTGAAATGGATTTGGAATGAATAGGGAACTAGTTTCCTCCACACAGGAGACTGAATATTCAGTCTCCTGTGTGGAAAGGGAGAATCCCCCTATTTTGTTTATTTACAGTATTTGGTTAATGATAACGTTCTTCAAACATTCGCTCGAGGGCTTCCTGTGCTTCGGCAAATCCTCGCAACTTTCGCCCTGCCCATTTCTCATTAAAATCTTGAATGGTCAAATATACGATTTTTTCAGCGGCTTCTAAACTATTCAAACTGTTCATCGGCTTTAGACGTTTCCGAATCTCCTTGATCGTTCGTTCAATGGCATTCGTCGTGTAAATCACACTTCGAATACTGCTTGGATAATCCATAAATGTAAGGAGGACATCCAACTCATTGGCCCAAGATTGAACTTCTCTCGGATACTTGCTTGACCATTTCGACTCAAACTGTTGAAACATCTGTAACGCCATCTCCTTATTCGGCGCGCGATAAATCAGCCTGAGATCCTCGGCCACTTCAAATTGGTCTTTTTTCCGAACACGATGGAGCGTGTTACGGACTTTGTGAACGACACAACGCTGCACATCGGCTTTCGGATAAACCGCCTTAAAGGCTTCCTCCAACCCTGGTAGTCCATCGAATATGCCCAGAAGCACTTCCTTGGCGCCTCTTTGGTAGAGGTGTTGAAGAATTTCCTGCCATACATAGGCGCTTTCTTGTCCTCCCACAAAGAAATCAAGAATTTCGCGATATCCTTCTTCGTTCACCCCTAACACCACATAAATGACTTCTTTCTCCACGGTTTCGCGACGAAGTTTTACGTATAAACCATCCAAATATAAGACGGAATAACGCTTGTGCAGTGGACGAGTGTGCCATTTCTCGATGTCTTCCTTCACGACATCGGTAATACGGCTGATCGTCGCAGGAGAATAGGTGCTTCCTAGAATTCGTTCGATAAACTTGCCAATTTCCCGTGTACTCATGCCACTTTGGTACATCCTAATGATTGCTTCCTCCAGCCAGCCGGTGTGCCGTTGGTAAGGGGCAAACAACTGTGTTTGAAATTCTCCGTTTCGGTCTCTAGGGACCAAAAGACCTTCAATCCGGCCATATTGCGTATCTAGATTTCGTTGATAGTAGCCGTTTCTCATATTTGATGTTCCGGCCTGTTCTATTTCGAGGAAATTCTTGATTTCTTCCCGCATGATCAGTTCTAATTTTTCCTTTACAAACTGACGAATGACACTTTCCAGTTGATTTGCCCAGTCGACATTCGGTATACTTTTAGACATAGGTAGGGTTCTCCTTTCTCTGGAATGTTTGGGTTCAATCAGAGAATACCCTACCTTTTTTATTTTGATCTAGTAAAATGCTTTACACAAAATTTTATACATCATCGAATACATAATCGTATCATCCTACTAACTCTAAAAAAGTTGTGTGATCGATATGGAAAACCAAAGTTTATTCAAATATTAAAAAAGGTGCACTTCATATCAAGTGCCCCCCAACCATTGACATAGAAACCAATAAAAAACGGACTTGCCATATCGGCAAATCCGTTGATTTATTCTTTAAGCATATGATTATGAAGCATATGATTATGATATGGAGACGGTGGGAGTCGAACCCACGTCCAGAGATATCGCCACTTAAGCATCTACGAGCGTAGTCGGTATATTTGGTTTCGCTGCATCTTCCGCCTACCGACAGGCCTCCGAGCAGCTAGCCTGATAGTTCTCTTCCCTCGTCCTCAGGCGGCGGACTCGGGCGTATCCCACTCGTTATGAGCCCCTGAACCGCCACGTGGGCGATGGCGGGAGGAGCTAGCTGCGGTTATTAGGCAGCTAAAGCGTAGTTTTCTTTGCCAGTTATCTTTAGGTGACGTTTTTACGAGGACGTCCCCCTCGGCTCGCAGCTTAAGCTCGATCTATCCCTGTCGAATCCGTATCGTCCCCGTGTTGGAGAAACGATGACGAAATAAGCTTAAGCTTTGGATAACTGGCTGTTGACATTATTCATTATAGCATAATGCGCGGCAATTTCAATTGTGAAGTTTTGGAATTATATTTTTTGCCGTTCACGAAACGCCCGTTCGATTTCCCGTTGTGCTTCTCTTCGTTTCATATCTTCGCGCTTATCATATTTTTTCTTTCCTTTGCCGACACCTAACAATACTTTGGCAAAACCATTTTTTATATATAGCTTTAGCGGAACGAGCGTATAACCTTGTTCCTTGGTGTAGCCAATCAGCTTATTGATTTCACGACGATGAAGAAGAAGCTTTCTTGTCCGCAATGGGTCATGGTTATAGCGGTTCCCTTGTTCATACGGGCTAATATGCATATTATGAAGAAATACTTCCCCTTTTTCGACTTTGGCGAATGAATCTTTTAAGTTCACTTTTCCAGCGCGGATCGATTTAATTTCCGTTCCTTGCAGAACAATCCCTGCTTCATACGTTTCTTCGATAAAATAATCGTGATGCGCTTTTTTGTTTTGGGCAATCAGTTTCCCTTCACCTTTTGGCATACGCTGTTCTTCCTCCTCATATCGTGCAACTACCATTTTAACAAAAAACGTGAAGAAGGAAAAGTCTCCTGCTATCGAGACTTTTCCTTACCGTTTTTTCTTTTTCTTCTTTTTTGCCTTTAGCCGTGGGACGTCTTCGTAAAACTTCTTCGTTTTTCCATTTTGTTTATTCGCTTTTTTCTGCTTTTTCCCTTCGATCACGACAGGAGCGCTTTTTGCCTTTGGAGAGCGGCGCCCCTTCATGCCGACAATTTCAAAATCAACAATCCGCTCGTCCTTGTTCACGTTAATGACGCGGACGGTAATCTCGTCGCCGATACGGTATACTTTTCCCGTTCGTTCGCCAATCATGGCATAATGCCGCTCATCATAACGGTAATAATCGTCCGTTAAGTAGCTGACATGAACGAGCCCTTCGATCGTGTTCGGCAGCTCGACAAAGAGGCCGAAGTTCGTCACCGAACTGATAATTCCATCAAACTCCATGCCGATTTTATCTTCCATAAACTCCGTCTTCTTCAAATCGTCCGTTTCCCGCTCGGCTTCCACCGCGCGACGTTCCATATCGGATGCGTGCTCGGCGATATCCGGAAGCTTTTCCGCCCATTTTTGTTGCGTCTGTTCATCCATTTGCCCGTTGATCAAGTACGTGCGAATGAGACGATGCACGATCAAGTCCGGATAACGTCGGATTGGGGAAGTAAAGTGCGTATAAAAATCGGTTGATAATCCATAGTGGCCGAGACTTTCCGCATCATATCGCGCCTGTTTCATCGAACGAAGCATGACCGTCGAGATGACCATTTCTTCCGGCTCGCCGCGCACCGCCTCTAAAATTTCTTGGAGCGCGCGCGGATGAATTTGGTTTCCTGTTCCTTTTACGACGTAACCAAAATTTGTAATAAATTCAAGAAACCGCTGCAGCTTTTCCGGTTTTGGATCTTCGTGCACGCGATAAATAAACGGAACGTTCAGCCAGTGAAAATGTTCGGCGACCGTTTCGTTCGCCACAAGCATAAATTCTTCAATAAGCCGTTCCGCCACCGAACGTTCGCGCAGCACGACATCATACGGCTTCCCGTTTTCATCGACGAGCACTTTCGCTTCTTTGAAATCGAAATCAATCGCACCGCGCTTCATCCGTTTGTTGCGCAAAATTTCCGCCAGTTCCGCCATCAGTTCAAACATAGGCACAAGCGGCTCGTATTTTTTACGCAATGCTTCATCTTTATCGACGAGAATTTTGTTCACATCGGAATACGTCATCCGCTCGGTCGTGCGAATGACACTTGGAAAAATTTCATGGCTGACGACTTCGCCACGTTCGTTAATTTCCATTTCACACGAAAGCGTTAGGCGATCCACTTTCGGATTTAAGGAACAAATGCCGTTCGATAAACGGTGCGGAATCATCGGAATGACGCGGTCGACCAAATACACGCTTGTTCCGCGTTCGTACGCCTCCCGGTCAATCGGAGACCCTTCTTCCACATAATAGCTGACGTCAGCAATATGAACGCCAAGCTTGTAATTTCCGTTCTCGAGCTTGGTGACCGTTACAGCGTCGTCTAAGTCTTTCGCGTCTTCACCGTCGATCGTGACAATCATCTGATCGCGCAAATCACGGCGCCCTTGCAAGTCTTTCTCTGTAATCGTATCGGAAATACTATTGGCATGTTCGATAACTTCTTCCGGAAATTGCAAAGGAAGGCCGTGTTTATGGATGATCGATAAAATATCGACCCCAGGGTCATTTTTATGGCCGAGAATTTTAACAACTTCCCCTTCGGCGCTCATTCGCCCTTGCGGATACGAGGTGAGCCGCACTACCACTTTGTGGCCTTCCACAGCGCCGTTTGCCGCATGCTTCGGGATGAAAATATCGTTGACAATTTTTTTATCATCCGGGATGACAAATCCAAAATACTTGCTTTCTGTGTAGGTTCCGACCACTTCGGTAACGCCGCGCTCTAAAATGCGTACGATTGTTCCTTCCCGGCGCGCGCCTGACGAATCGGAATGCACGCGCACTAACACCGTATCGCCATGCATCGCGTTTTTCATTTCCGACGGTGGGATGAAGATATCATCCAGTGTCGGGTCTTCCGGCACGACAAACGCAAAGCCTTTCGCGTGCCCGGACACTTTCCCGCGCACTAAGTTCATTTTTTCCGGCACGCCGTAGCAGTTGCTTCTCGTCCGTACGACAAGGCCTTGCTCTTCCATCTCCACCAGCGTTTTGACAAACTCTTTAAATTGTGCGGCATCGGTAATGGCAAAGGCCGTTTCCAGCTCCTGGACGGTTAACGGTTTGTACGCCTCATCCCTCATAAACGTTAAAATTCGTTCCGCTAATGATGGATCCATCATTTCCCCTCCTTTCAACGGTTACCAATCTAACGACTCTAAAAACTCATAAATATCCCTATGCAGCTGTTCTTTTTCTTTGTCTAGCGTAATGACATGACCTGACTCTTCATACCATTTGATTTTTTTCACTGGTGATTCAACGCCGTTATAAATAATATTTGCACTATCCGTGTTAATCATGTCATCATTCCGAGCTTGCACGACAAATGTCGGCGCATAAATGAGATCGATATGATCACGGACGTCGGCAATCAGCTCCTGTAATGCTTTTAATGTGCGCATCGGTGTCTTTTTAAACTCTTCCATTTCTTTTTCAATTTGCTCTGCTGTTTTTCCTTCCCGCTTTTTATATTCGCGCGCATATTTCAATACGCCCTGGTACATCGTTTCCTCGCTTTTAATATACATCGGCGCGCACATCGGAATAATTCCCACTACAGGTACAGTGTAACCTAATTTCAAGGAAAATACGCCGCCAAGCGATAATCCTGCGACTGCAATTTTTTCGTACCCTTTATTTCTTAAAAATTCATAGGCGTTCATGACATCTTGCCACCAATCGTCCGGTCCGGTATGTACAAGCTCTTCCGGAGGCACACCGTGTCCTTTATAAATCGGCGCATGGCATGTATATCCTTTTGCCTCTAGAAAACGGCCCAACATTCTTACATCGGATGAGTTTCCAGTAAAACCGTGCAGCAATAACACGGCACGCTCCCCTGCTTCAAAGAAAAATGGCTTTGGTGGAACGATCTTCATGTTGCATAGCTCCTTTCTTGACTGCAAAATAGAAAAGGCAGCCCGAGTAGATCGATGGACCGCCTCCATTGTTTTTTCCATTAAAGTTGCGCGTACGTCACGGCAATCGTCAGCACAAAAAACAATACGGCCAATACTACGGTGATGCGCTGAAATACCGCATCCAACCCACGCGCTTTCTGCTTTCCAAATAGCTGCTCGGCGCCGCCGGTAATCGCACCGGAAAGTCCCGCGTTTCTTCCCGACTGCAACAAAACAATAGCAATAAGCGCAATCGAAACGATCACCAGCAATGTAACAAGCAATGTATGCATGCGTCCTCCTCCTTTAAACCACGCCCTACAATGCTTTCAGTGTACCATAAGTACAAAACTTTCACAATAGAGTCGGGAACAAACATTATTATAGCAAATTTGCATGAAATGAAAAAACAAGCCATCCTTCACGAAAACACGGGATGGCTCACAAGGTGGATGTACCTCTATTTTGCTATTGAGGTCTCCCAAACGGCTCTTTCTTTGCCAAATGGATTTTCCGCCACATGGCTGGATGCGTCGAAAATCATCACCGCCCGCTTCCCAAAATCATATGCTTGCCACTTTTCCGGCAGCGAATCATGATTCGGATCACCGCTACGGGCAAACGAAATCCACGCGTGATGCATTTGTTTAGAAATTCGTTCTCGATTTGGGCTATCGCCGGTAAAGTTCGCAATCCCTGGCTGGTGAAGGTTTGCAAATACAAATGGCAACTCCAGCGTATGGCACGCTTTTAATTTGCCGCCAAGCACTGGCGTTTCATAGTCAAAGCGGTACATCCAAACTTTGGCACCTTGTTCCACTTGATAATCGGCGGTACGCAACATGCCGTTAGTAAATACGCGGTAAGTCATAATGCGCAGCAACTTTTGCCAAGTTGGCTCCGATTCATCCCCTGCATGAAGATAATAATCTACTACTTGTTGCGGAACCGGGCCAACTTCTCTATAAATACGCTGCAACAGTTGTTGTTCGCTAAGCGTCGTCCATGTCGGGTCTGTTATCGCAAATAAATTGTACTCGTCTTTCGTGACGCCAATCAAGATCGGAATATCGCGGGCTGCCCCTTCTTTTAGCGCTTCGATCGGATGATGGGGTAGCGCTTTTCCGTCTACCACCGGTCCGTAAGACACTTGCGAGCCAAGCGACAGCGCTGCTTGAAGCAGCTGTTCTGCCGGAATCGTCAGCAATCGGTCACGATCTCCCGGACGGATGCCAGCTTGATGCAGTATCTTTTCTGCCATCACGCTCGCCTTGGCTGCAGAATTCAACAAAAGCGCGCCTGAACCGCTTTGTAAAATCGCTTTTTGAAATAACCCTTTTGCCTCAGGCATGGCTAACAATGTGCCGACGCTCGCTGCTCCTGCCGATTCGCCAAAAATCGTAACTTGTTTCGGGTCTCCTCCAAACGCCTCAATATTTTCCTGCACCCATCGCAATGCCGCTATTTGATCCAAAATACCGCAATTTCCGGAAGCAGCATAATCTTCACCAAATAAATCCACTAAATGGAGAAAGCCAAATACGTTCAGCCGGTAATTGATCGTCACGACAACGACATCACCGTGTTTCGCAAATTGGGTGCCGTCATACCATGGCATCGAGCCCGAACCAAATAAAAATGCTCCTCCGTGAATCCAGACCATGACAGGCCGTTTCTTGCCATCTGCTCCCGACGACCAAATGTTAAGGAACAAACAATCTTCGCTGCCAGATTCCGCAACACGCCCCAATCCCCCACCAAACAGCGCATCAGCTGGCTGCATCGCAACAGAACCAAACTTTGTCGCGTCGCGCACTCCCGTCCAAGGCTCAGGTGGCTGTGGCGGCTGAAAACGAAGTTCTCCTACTGGCGCTTTTGCGTACGGAACTCCTTTCCAACAGTAAACGCTTCCATTTTTGCTCCCTTGCAATTTTCCATAGCGTGTCTCGACTAACGTGTTGGCCATGCCCTCACCCCATTTCATTTTTTCACCCCCGCAAATGACTGAAAATGGTGATGAATAACCGATTATTTCTTGTTTCTGACACGATCTAGACAAAAAGGACCTAGCTAGACAGTCAGCTAAGCTAGGTCCTAAGCTTGTCGACAAGCTGAGAACTAACCTCTCACCGGTTAGGTCTTGCCACATTATTTTTTCAAGTTATAGAACGATTTGATACCGTTGTAAATCGCCGTGTCGCCAAGCTGATCTTCGATGCGGAGCAATTGATTGTATTTCGCGACGCGGTCGGTGCGGGAAGGAGCCCCTGTTTTGATTTGGCCGGCGTTTGTCGCTACCGCGATATCAGCGATCGTGCTGTCTTCCGTTTCACCAGAGCGGTGGGAAACAACCGCCGTATATCCAGCGCGTTTTGCCATCTCAATCGCATCGAACGTTTCGGTTAATGTACCGATTTGGTTTACTTTAATCAGAATCGAGTTGCCGACGCCTTTTTCAATTCCTTCGGCCAGTTTTTTCGTATTCGTTACAAACAAGTCGTCACCGACAAGCTGTACTTTTTTGCCAAGGCGCTCTGTTAATAGCTTGTGGCCTTCCCAGTCATTTTCATCTAAACCGTCTTCAATCGAAATAATTGGATATTTGGAAACAAGTTCTTCATACCATGCGACCATTTCTTCCGACGTTCTTACAACGCCTTCACCTTCAAGATGGTATTTGCCATCTTCTTTGTTGTAAAGCTCGGAAGATGCAACGTCCATCGCCAGCATGACTTCTTCGCCTGGTTTGTATCCCGCTTTTTCAATCGCTTCAATGATCGTTTGCAGCGCTTCTTCGTTGGATTTCAAGTTTGGCGCAAATCCGCCTTCGTCACCAACCGCCGTGTTGTAGCCTTTTGCTTTTAATACCGCTTTTAAGCTATGGAAAATTTCTGCTCCCATGCGAAGCGCTTCGCGGAAGCTTTTCGCGCCGACAGGCATAATCATAAATTCTTGGATGTCGACGTTGTTATCGGCATGTGCGCCGCCGTTTAAGATGTTCATCATCGGCACTGGCAATGTTTTTGCGTTAAATCCGCCAAGATATTGGTATAATGGCATGTCTAATTCATCTGCAGCTGCGCGCGCTACTGCCAAAGATACACCTAAAATAGCGTTTGCCCCTAATTTGCCTTTGTTTTCTGTGCCATCTAGTTCAATTAACGTTTTATCAATGCCGACTTGGTCTGTCACTTCAAAACCGATAATCGCTGGTGCGATGACTTCATTGACGTTTTCCACCGCTTTTAATACGCCTTTGCCAAGATAGCGGCTTTTATCGCCGTCGCGCAATTCCACTGCTTCGTATTCTCCTGTTGATGCACCGCTTGGTACTAATGCGCGGCCAAAGCCGCCATCTTCTGTATATACTTCGACTTCTACTGTCGGATTGCCGCGAGAGTCTAATACTTCACGTGCGTATACATCAATAATTGCAGACATGTTCACACTCTCCTTTTAATTATTTTTTTATAATTAACGTTTTTCCTGTCATTTCTTTCGGTTGAGGCAGGCCAAGCAAATCAAGCATCGTTGGTGCTAAATCGCCTAAAATGCCGTCCTTGCGGAGTTCGATTCCTTTTTTCGTTACGATGACCGGAACCGGGTTCGTCGTATGTGCCGTTTGCGGTTTGCCATCCGGCGTCAATACTTCATCCGCGTTTCCGTGGTCTGCCGTAATAATCGCGATGCCACCTTTGGCTAAAATCGCGTCGACGACTTTGCCAAGACATTCATCGACCGCTTCGACCGCTTTAATGGTCGGTTCCAGCTTGCCGGAGTGGCCGACCATGTCTGGGTTCGCATAGTTTAAAATGATTGCGTCATATTTATCTGCTTCAATTTCTTTGAGGAGCGCATCCGTTACTTCGTAAGCGCTCATTTCCGGTTTCAAGTCATATGTCGCAACTTTTGGTGAGTTGATTAAGATGCGGTCTTCACCTGGAAACTTCTCTTCCCGTCCACCGCTCATAAAGAACGTAACGTGCGGATATTTTTCCGTTTCCGCGATGCGAAGCTGGCGCAATCCATGTTGCGATAGGACTTCACCGAGCGTATTATCCAAATTCGTCGGTTTAAACGCGACATACCCTTTTACGGTTTCACTAAAGTGTGTTAAGCATACAAAGAACAAGTTTTTCGGATGTTTCGGACCGCGGTCGAACTCGCGGAAGTCTTCGTTCGTAAACGTATTGGAAATTTGAATCGCCCGGTCTGGACGGAAGTTGTAAAAAATGATTGCGTCTTCGTCTTTAATCGTCGCCACCGGCGAGCCGTCTTCGCGCACGATGACCGACGGAAGCACGAATTCATCGTAAATGCCATGTTGATAAGAGTCTTCAATGCACTCAAGCGGATCGCGATAGGTTGGTCCTTCCCCATATACCATCGCGCGGTACGCTTTTTCGACGCGCTCCCATCGTTTATCTCGGTCCATCGAATAATAACGGCCCGATAAGGTCGCAATTTCCCCGACGCCATACTCTTTTATTTTTTGTTGCAATTCTTTGATATATTTTGGCGCCGTTTGCGGTCCGACGTCGCGGCCATCTAAAAAGCCGTGGATATAGACGTTTTTGACGCCTTCTTTCGCCGCTAACCGCAATAGTGCATATAAATGGTTAATATGGCTATGCACGCCGCCGTCGGAGAGAAGGCCGAAAATGTGCAAATTCGTGCCTTTTTCTTTCACATGATTCATCGCCGCTAAAAACGTTTCATTGCGGTCAAACTCTCCTTCGCGAATCGCGATGTTGACGCGCGTTAAACTTTGATAGACAATGCGGCCGGCGCCGATGTTTAAATGGCCGACTTCCGAGTTGCCCATTTGTCCTTCCGGCAACCCGACCGCCTCGCCGCATGCAGTTAATGTAGCATGCGGATATTCATTCCAATACCGGTCAAAGTTTGGTTTTTTCGCTTGCGCAACCGCATTGCCATATGTTTCTTCGCGAAGCGCAAATCCGTCTAAAATAATTAACGCCACTGGTTTTTTACTCATGTTGTCCAGCCTCCACTAGTTGTAAAAATGATTTCGGATCGAGGCTTGCACCGCCGACAAGGGCGCCATCAATATGTTCTTGCGCTAAAAATTCGCGAATGTTTCCCGGTTTTACGCTGCCACCGTACTGAATGCGTACGGCTTGGGCCACTTCTTCTGAAAAAATGTCTGCAAGAATCGAACGGATATGACCGCATACTTCATTTGCATCTTCAGCGGTCGACGATTTGCCAGTGCCAATCGCCCAAATTGGTTCATAAGCAATGACCACTTGTTTTGCTTGTTCTACGGTTAAACCGGCAAGCGCTTTTTTTACTTGCACGCCAACAATGTCATTTGTTTTGCCGCTTTCCCGTTGTTCTAACGTTTCACCGCAGCAAACAATTGGAATAAGCCCATGTTTGAAAGCAGCAAGTACTTTTTTATTCACCGTTTCATCCGTTTCCGCAAACATTTCGCGGCGCTCGGAGTGACCGATAATCACGTAAGTAACACCGATATCTTTCAGCGCAACTGGGCTAATTTCGCCAGTAAACGCTCCTTTGTCTTCAAAATGCATATTTTGCGCGCCGATTTTTAAATCAGATCCTTGTACGTTTTGGACAAGCCGGTCCAAAAATAAAAATGGCGCACAAATGACAGAGTCTACTCGTTCCGCCGGTGGAACAAGCCGTTTTACTTCTTCCACGAAGCTTACTGCCTCCGGCAATGTTTTATGCATTTTCCAGTTTCCTGCGATAATGCGTTTTCTCATCATCTGTCCCTTCCTTTCTCAAGAAAGGAGTTAGCGCGTTATTTATCGTTTAACGCAACCACTCCAGGAAGTTGTTTTCCTTCCATAAATTCAAGCGATGCACCGCCGCCGGTAGAGATATGGTCCATTTTTTCGGCTAAGCCGAATTTTTCTACCGCCGCTGCGGAATCGCCGCCGCCGATGACCGAATATGTATCGACAGCATCCGCTAACGCTTGAGCTACTGCTTTCGTTCCTTCGGCAAAGGCATCCATTTCAAATACGCCCATTGGACCGTTCCATACAACCAACTTGGATTTCATAATGACATCGCGATATAGTTCGCGTGTTTTTGGACCGATATCAAGCGCTTCCCAATCGCTTGGAATCGCATCAATCGCAACGACTTTCGTATTGGCGTCTTTCGCAAACCGATCAGCTACGACGGCGTCAACCGGCATATAGAAGTTAACTCCTTTTTCTTTCGCTTTTTCCATAAACGATTTGGCCAGTTCAATTTTATCTTCTTCCAGCAGTGATTTGCCAATTTCATGGCCGAGCGCTTTCACAAACGTATACGCCAGTCCACCGCCGATAATAAGGTTGTCCACTTTATTAAGTAAGTTTTCAATAACGCCAATTTTATCTTTTACTTTCGCCCCGCCAATGATCGCCGTAAATGGACGATCTGGATTAGACAACGCTTTTCCTAACACTTCAATTTCTTTTTCCATTAAAAATCCGGCAACCGCTGGTAAGTAGTGTGCAATTCCTTCTGTAGAAGCATGTGCCCGATGGGCAGCACCAAACGCATCGTTCACATAAATGTCCGCTAATTCAGCAAAAGCTTTCGCCAGCTCCGAATCGTTTTTCTCTTCGCCCGGATAAAAGCGGACGTTTTCTAGAAGCAATACATCGCCTTCATTCATTTTCGAAATTGCTTCTTTTACTGCATCACCGTATGCTTCGTCTGTTTTTGTCACATTTTTTCCAAGCAGTTCACTTAAACGCCGAGCAACAGCATTTAAGCGTAATTCTTCGACGACTTTTCCTTTCGGGCGGCCAAGGTGGCTCGCTAAGATCACTTTTGCGCCTTGTTCCATTAAATAACGAATCGTCGGAAGCGCGGCGCGGATGCGCGTATCATCTGTAATTGCGCCATTTTCCATTGGCACGTTAAAGTCGACGCGGCAAAATACTCGTTTTCCTCTCACATCGACATCCCGAACCGTCTTTTTGTTCATGGCCCTATGCCCCCTTTTTGATGATATTGTTCCCACAAATGAAGAGGAGTGGGGATCATTTCCCCGCTCCCCCTCCACCATCCTATTATAGACTTGACCAGGTGCGAAAAACAACGGCTATCCTTATAGGCCTTTTGAAGCAATATATTCGGCAAGATCCACAACGCGATGGGAGTAGCCTGTTTCGTTATCGTACCAAGAAATGACTTTTACCATTTTTCCTTCTAGGACCATTGTGGAAAGCGCATCGATTGTCGAAGAAGCAGTGCTGCCGTTATAATCGCGAGATACTAGCGGATCTTCGCTGTAAGCTAGGATGCCTTTTAATTCGCCCTCCGCTGCTTCTTTCAATACTGCGTTGACTTCTTCAACGGTTACTTCTTTTTCAAGTTCCGCAACAAGGTCGACAACAGATACGTTTGGTGTCGGTACGCGCATTGCCATACCGTTTAGTTTGCCTTTTAGTTCAGGAAGTACAAGCGCAACCGCTTTTGCCGCACCAGTAGTTGTCGGAATAATCGACTCAGCAGCGGCGCGGGCACGGCGTAAATCTTTATGAGGCAAGTCTAAAATTTGTTGGTCGTTCGTATACGAGTGAACCGTTGTCATCATGCCGCGCACAATGCCAAATTTTTCATGAAGCACTTTCGCAAATGGCGCTAAGCAGTTTGTTGTACAAGAAGCGTTAGAAATAATGTGATGGTTGGCCGGATCGTATTTGTCTTGGTTTACACCCATAACGATCGTAATATCTTCGTTTTTCGCCGGCGCGGAAATGATGACTTTTTTCGCTCCAGCTTCTAAATGTTTTGCCGCATCTTCACGTTTCGTGAAGCGTCCTGTTGATTCAACGACAATGTCTACACCTAATTCGTTCCATGCTAATTGGGCTGGATCGCGCTCTGCTTTCACCACGATTTCTTTTCCATTGACAACGATATTATTACCGTTGACGGATACTTCGGCATCTAATTTTCCATGAACCGAGTCATATTTCAACAGATGTGCCAATGTATTGGCGTCCGTTAAGTCATTTACCGCCACTACTTCAATGTTTGGATTTTTTAATGCAGCCCGAAATACGTTACGGCCGATACGGCCAAAACCGTTAATACCAATTTTTACAGCCATGGATAGCTCCTCCTTAAAATATAATTTGTATATGATAAAGGGATATTACTCCCCTAACAACGCTTTTGCCGCACCTTCATCGGTAATTAAAATGGAGTGCGGGGCTCGTTTCATATACGCTTGAATTGCTTTCGCCTTCGACGCCCCTCCAGCGACCGCAATGACGTGCTCGACATGCGGGAGGTCTTCAAGCTGAATGCCGACCGTTTTCACTTTATGAACAACTTCTCCTGCTTCGTTAAAGTAATAGCCAAATGCTTCGGCAACCGCATGGCGTGCTTTTATTTTCTCCATATCCTCTTTTTTCGTTTTCCGGCGCTCTGCCATAGTGATAGCATCTCCAATTCCATGTACAACCATGCGGCACGACTTAATGAGTTCTAGCATTTCTTTCACAGTCGGCTCTTCAATTAACGATTCATACGCCTCGCGGCTGAGATGGTCAGGAACGTGAAGAAGCGGTAATTCCCTAGCGCTTTTTCCGCCATTTTCGCGCAAATGGTATTGGCCTGGTTTTCTACATTCTCCCCTAGACCGCCTCGTGCGGGAACAAATAAAAGATCGTTTAACTTCGCATCCGGCGTCATCATTTCGGCCACTGCAGCCATTGTGGTGCCTCCTGTTACCGCCACAATGTCGCCATTTTTCAACCGCTCTTTCATACAGATGACGCAAGCTCTTCCCATTTCTTTTTTTACCCAAGGAGAAAGGTCGCTATCCCCTGCCACAACGATGGCTTTTTCAATATGCAGCTTTTGTTTTAACGCTGCTTCTAAATCTTTTAGCCCTAGCACTTCCCTCATGACATCTTCGAGCGTACGTAGCAATTCCTTTCCTTCAGGCGTTAAGCTCGTGCCGATCGAGCCGACTGCCAACAAATTTTGCTCTTTTAAAAACTGCACCTCGGAACGAAGCACACGCTCGCTCATTCCCAAACTGTTTGCCAGCACCCGGCGACCGACTGGCTGCATGAGGGAAATATAGTGCAATATTTGATAGCGTTTTTGCATCACTTCCAGAAGATCGGGTAATAATTTTTTTTGCGCCTCAATTAACGATTGCATGACCCCTTCTCCTTAGCTATGGATATCACATGGACATTAATTGTCCCGGTGTGACTTATTATGTCCCACCATTGCAAAAAGAATTCCTCCCGCACAATTTCATTGTAACAGGAGGAATACGATTGTTCAACTTTTTCGCGCCTCTAGTAAGCGCTTTCTTATGACATCTTTTTGAACAAGGCCAAAATCTACTTCTTCCCCGTCGATCTCGACTACAGGAATCATTAATTGATATTTTTCCAGCAGCGTGTCATCTTGATAAATATCGATTTCATTGATTTGAAAGGAGAACTCGTTTTGTAGCTCTTGCAGGACTTGCTTCGCTTTGTCGCATAACGGGCAGTTCGTTTTGGAATATAAATTAATCTTCATTTGTTTGTCCCTTCCTTATCCATACTGTTTTCGCTTTGCCGATGATGGAATATGCAGCTGCTCGCGGTATTTGGCGACCGTTCTCCGCGAAACGACGATGCCGTATTGCTCCTGTAACAACTCAGCAAGCTTTTGGTCGGAGAGGGGCTGTTTTTTGTCTTCTGTCTCTATTAACTGCTTCATCACCATTTTTACTTTTACCGAAGAAGCCGCATCCTCCTCTGCATAAACAGGAGAAACAGAACTGGCAAAAAAGCGGCGCAGTTCCACGGTGCCAAACGGCGTTTGCACGTATTTATTTTTCACCGCACGGCTGACAGTAGATTCGTGAATGCCTAGCTCCTCGGCCACTTCACGCATCGTGAGGGGCTTTAACGCAGCAAACCCCGTTTCCAAACATGGCAGCTGCTTATTGACAATGACGGCCATAATATTTAACAACGTTTGTTTGCGTTGCTCTAAGCTTTTAACAAGCCATAAAAACTGCCGATATTTATCTTTGACAAAACCGTGAACTTGGCTATCGTAGGAATAGGAAATTCTCTGTTCATACTCCCGATTCCAGACTAATTCCGGATGCACATCGTCGTTAAAGAAAATGCGCCATTCTCCTTTTTCCGCGCCGCGTTCGATGATGATATCCGGAATGATAAAATGCGGCATCTCCTTTGTGTAATGAATGCCAGGACGCGGTTCAAGCGTGCGGATTAAATCCCATACGCGCTGCAACGAGGCGATATCGACCCCAAGCTGCTTCGCCAATGTTTTCCATGACTTTTCCGCAAATAAGGAAAAATGATGTTTGATGATTTGTTCAGCAAATTCATCCCGCTCTGGCAAACGTCGCAACTGCAAATATAAACATTCTTCCAAGCTGCGCGCTCCAACGCCAGCCGGCTCTAATGACTGAACGATTTCAAGCGCCTTTTCCGCTTCCTCCCTTGAAATAGCTAATCGATTAGCAATTTCTTCTAGATCGATCCGCAAATAGCCGTCTTCATCAAGGGAAGCGATGAGGTAACGCACGGCGCGTTCTTCCCGTTTTGCAAGCGAAAGCGCCGGCAACTGTGCCATTAAATGCGCCGAAAGCGTTTCGGAGCGCGCGCTCATATTTTCCAGCCACTGCTGTTTGTCTTTGTCCGATAAGCGGCGCCCGCTTCGCTTCCAACGATGATCACGAACCTCCAAAAAAGGATTATCGAGTGACTGTTCGTATAAAAAAGATTGCAGTTCCACGGCAGAGTACTGCAATAGTTCAATCGCCTGCGTCAGTTCTTTTGTCAGCGCCAGCTTCAACCGTTGCTCTTGCAATAATTCCGTCCTCATCATCCATCCCCCTTTTCTTTTATTGTACACTACTGCCCCCTCGGCATGGTATAGAAATAATTTAGCAACGCAGTGAGGGACATTTCCATGCCTGTTGTGGCCGAACATGACCTGTAGCAATATATATATTCCATAAACGCAAAAAACCTGCCGCTTTTCGCGGCAGGTTTTTTTCATACGCCCTCGGCAGGATTCGAACCCACGCTAAGAGAACCGGAATCTCTCGTGCTATCCACTACACTACGAGGGCATCATGTTCAGTTGCATGTTCAATTATAGTTGAAACTTCTCTAAATTGCAAGAGGAAAAATGCGTTTAAAAAATGGAAAAGAGGTTATGATGAAAAGAGGGATGTTTGACATCGTTCACGAATAATTATAAATGTAAGGTCAAAAGTAGTAAGGTCAAAGATGTTTCGTTTGACCTTCATTGACCATTCAGGTATGATAAAAATACATATGATTAGTCAATGGCAAAGGAGGAAACTTCATGTATTTAATCCCTACCGTTATCGAACAAACAAACCGCGGTGAACGTGCGTACGACATTTATTCCCGCTTATTAAAGGACCGTATCATTTTTCTCGGCACTCCGATTGATGATCAAGTAGCGAACTCAATCGTCTCGCAGCTGTTATTTTTAGCCGCGGAAGATCCGGAAAAAGACATTTCGCTTTATATTAACAGCCCAGGCGGTTCGATTACAGCCGGCTTAGCGATTTACGATACGATGCAATTTATTAAGCCGGACGTTTCGACGATCTGCATCGGCATGGCTGCGTCTATGGGCGCATTTTTGCTCGCCGGCGGCGCCAAAGGAAAACGATTCGCTTTGCCAAACAGCGAAATCATGATCCATCAACCGCTTGGCGGCGCCCAAGGTCAAGCAACTGAAATCGAAATTGCCGCTAAACGCATCCTTTTCTTGCGTGATAAATTAAATCGCATTCTCTCTGAAAATACGGGGCAACCGATTGAAGTGATTGAACGCGATACAGACCGCGACAACTTTATGACGGCGCAAAAAGCGCAAGAATACGGAATTATTGACCGCGTATTAACGCGCGCGGACGAAAAATAAAATAAAAGGGCTGCTTCGCCATCGTTGTGAAGCAGCCGCTTTTTTATTTTTCTTTTTGTACATAGCTGGCCAGCTTTTCAATCGCTGCCTTTTCGTCGGGACCGTCCGCAATCAACGTAATGACGGAACCGCTACTAATCGCTAGGCTCATTAGCCCCATAATGCTTTTGGCGTTTACCCGTTTTCCATCTTTTTCTAAAAAAATATCAGAAGAAAAGCGGTTCGCTTCTTGCACAAACAACGCAGCCGGGCGCGCTTGCAATCCCGTTTTTAATTTTACTTCTACTTGTTTCTCTATCATTCCCCATCTCCCCTTTTTATTTTTATAACGATTTATGAAAATCAACAGGCTTTCCAGCCCGCAGCCGGTCGGCAATTTCATCGATTTTGCGCAAGCGGTGGTTAATTCCCGATTTGCTGATCTTGCCCCCGGATACTAATTCGCCTAATTCTTTTAATGTTACATCTTGATACTTTATCCGCAATTCGGCAATTTCCCGCAGCTTATCCGGAAGGGAGCTTAATCCGATCGTTTCGTCAATGTAGCGAATATTTTCGACTTGACGGAGCGCGGCGCCAATCGTTTTATTGAGATTAGCGGTTTCGCAGTTGACAAGCCGGTTGACCGAATTTCTCATATCACGCACAATGCGAATATCTTCAAAGCGCAACAGCGCTTGATGGGCACCGATAATATTTAAAAACTCGGCAATTTTTTCTGCCTCTTTTAAATACGTAATAAACCCTTTTTTTCGTTCCAACGTTTTCGCATTCAGAAAAAAATGACTGTTCATTAATTCACATAATGAATTATTATGTTCTTCATAAAGGGAAAAAATCTCTAAATGGTACGAGGACGTCTCTGGATTGTTGACCGATCCGCCGGCAAGAAACGCCCCACGCAAATAAGAACGCTTACAGCACTTTTTTTTCACTAATTCTGGCGAAATCGCGTGAATTAGCGAAAAATCCTCCTTCAATATTTTCAAATCTTGTAACAGCTCATGCGCGCCATCAACAACGCGGACAATGTATACATTATTTTTTTTCAAACGCATTTTTTTGCGAACAAATAGTTCAACCGTGACGCTATACCCTTTCTTTAACAAGGTGTAAATTCTCCGCGCAATGGCAGCGTTTTCCGTTTGTACATCGACAATCATTTTCCGGTTGGAAAACGACAAGGAGCCGTTCATGCGGAGAAGGGCAGACAATTCCGCCTTTAAGCAGCACGGCTTGACTTCTAAATTGGTCAGCTCTTTTTTTGTCTCTGACGCAAACGACATCTATCGTCACCTCCATTAGTTCAACGCGCGCCATTAGGAAGAAGGAGGTGCTGTAATCAGCGAGAGAAGCAATGACGCCACTTTTTTCGTATCATGGCGGATGACCTGATCCTCGTAGCTGACGATATGATCGCGAATCACTTCTATTCCTAATTCCGCAAGCCGATCACTGTCATCTTGCACCGGTTCCGCCAACTCTTGTGCATAGCGCTGTTGAATGTCTTCCGGAATTTGGCCGCTATTGACAATAACCACATCAAGAAAAGAACATCCCATATGGTCATGCAGGGCTTTTACATGATCACTAACCGTATAATGCAGCGTTTCACCCGCTTGGGTCATAATGTTGCATACATACACTTTTTTCGCCTTTGCCTGGCAAACTTCTTGGCCAATTTTCGGCACGAGCAAGTTCGGCAAAATGCTCGTATATAAACTTCCCGGACCAACAACGATTAAATCTGCCTGACGAATCGCTTCGATCGTTTCTGGAAGCGGTTCAATATCTTCCGGAGTCAAAAACACTCTTTTAATTTTTTTTCCGGAATAAGGGATTTTTGACTCTCCGGAAACAATGGCACCGTCCTCCATCTCGGCATGAAGGACAACGCTTTTATTCGCTGCCGGCAGCACTTGCCCGTGTACGTTCAACACCTTGCTCATCTCACGGATCGCTTTGACAAAATCTCCCGTGATCGACGTCAGCGCTGCCAAAATTAAATTCCCCAATGAATGGCCTGACAATCCATTGCCGTTTTGAAACCGATGTTGGAACAATTCGACGATAAGTGGTTCGACATCCGATAGCGCCGCCAATACGTTGCGCACATCCCCCGGCGGCGGAATCCGCAATTCATCGCGCAATCTCCCTGAGCTGCCTCCATCATCGGCGACAGTGACGATCGCCGTAATATCAATATCATGATGTTTCAAACCGCGCAGTAATACAGGAAGTCCTGTGCCGCCGCCAATGATGACCATCTTCGGTTGCGTTTTCTCTTTCATTTATGCTTTTCCTTTCTCCTCTCCATGTCGCGATGGGACACAATCGTTTTATAATCAGCGGAAAAATGACGGGCGATATATTCAGCGATCGCTACCGAGCGATGCTGTCCTCCCGTACAGCCAATGGCAATAACAAGCTGGCTTTTGCCTTCCCGCTTGTAATGCGGGAGCATAAAGGTCAATAGATCGATCAGTTTTTCCAGAAATTTTTGCGTTTCTCCCCACTTTAGCACATACGAAGCCACTTCTTCATCCAATCCCGTTTTCGGCCGCATATGATCAATATAGTGCGGATTCGGCAAAAAGCGCACGTCAAACACTAAATCGGCGTCAATCGGAATGCCGTATTTAAAACCAAACGACATGACATTGACCGTAAATGTTTGTTGTGCGTGGGAAGAAAATTGCCGCAAGATTTTTTCGCGCAATTCCCGCGGCTTCAAATCGGATGTGTCATAAATAATTTGCGCCCGCCCCTTCAGCTCCTCGAGCAACTCGCGCTCTAAACGAATGCCTTCAAGAGGCAGACCGTTTGGTGCGAGCGGATGCGTCCGTCTCGTTTCTTTATACCGCGCCACAAGCGTCGAGTCTTTCGCATCCAAAAATAAAATTTGCGGCGTTATCCATTGCTGCTCGGCCAGCTCATCTAACGCCGTAAACAAGCTGTCGAAAAAGTCGCGGCTTCGCAAATCCATCACTAATGCCACTTTATTCATTTTATTCCCCGACTCTTTCATTAGCTCCAAAAATTTTGGAAGCAAGGTCGGCGGCAAATTGTCGACACAAAAAAAACCTAAGTCTTCAAAACTTTGAATCGCAACCGTTTTCCCCGCACCGGACATTCCAGTAATAATCACCATTTGGATATGGTTGTTCGCCGTGCCTTTGTCCATCCTTCCCCCTCCCTCTCCATCAACTAGGATCTAACCGATAGGAAAGCAGCTCGAAATCTTCCGTATATATAAACGTTCCGTACATAATGTCCGATCCCTTTAAAGCATATTCCAAAATATGATAGTCTCCCGGCGCCATCGGCAGTTCGTGGATCGTTTCCACCGACTGCCACTCCAGCTTGCCTTCTTCACAATACGGAACGTTTTCACCGTCAAACTGGTCGGCAAAAAAGGTAAACATCATCCATTCAGAAACGATTTGTTCCCCATCTTTCATAACAACCGTAAAAACCCCTTTAAGCTTTGGGTTTTTTAAGTAAATCCCCGTTTCTTCGCGATATTCGCGAATGCAAGCTTCACGGATCGATTCTCCTTGCTCCATCTTTCCGCCTGGAGCCACCCACCATCCTCGTTTCGGCTTTTGCAGCAGCAGCACTTTCCCGTCTTTCAATAAAACGCAGTTCGTTACGCGTTGCAACACGCTCACCTCAACATTGCTTCATCGAAAAGCACTTTGATTCCTATTTATTATATTATACTATTTCTCCCAATCCACTACAATGAAGAAGCAGGGGGGGGGAAACAGCGCCGTCTCCAACAACGGGGGTTTGACGGTTTGACGGCAAAAGCGCCCGCGCAGTACGGGGCTTCCTATTGGACAAGGCAAAAAACAGGGAAAATGGTCGCAAAAAAAGAAGCACGGGAAAGGGTACCCGTGCTAATCAAAAAGATCTATATAAAAGGGGGTCAATTACTATCTTTAGCATACAAAAAAAATGTTTCATACGTGTTACAGACGGATTAAACATCCATTACGATTTGATTACTTTATGTTTAATTTTTCCTTCAGCTCTTCCACGTAATGTTGCGCGCTTTGCGCCGCAATGCTTCCGTCGCCGGTTGCCGTCACGATCTGCCGCAGCGATTTTTCGCGGACATCGCCAGCGGCAAAAATGCCTGGCACTTTTGTCTCCATCCGTTCATTTGTTTCAATATACCCATTTTCGTTCGTAATGCCAAGGTTTGCGAATGGCTTCGATAACGGAAGCATGCCGATGTAAATAAATACCCCATCGCACGGAAACTCGCGCTCTTCTCCCGTCTGCGTATGAACGAGCGTCACACTGCCGACTTTTCCGTCTTTCGCATTAATTTGTTTCACGGTATGATTCCAGATGAAATCAATTTTCTCGTTCGCAAACGCGCGGTCTTGCAATATTTTTTGCGCGCGCAGCTGATCGCGGCGGTGAACGATCGTCACTTTATTGGCAAAGCGGGTTAAATATACCCCTTCTTCAACCGCAGAGTCGCCGCCACCGACCACAACAAGGTTTTTTCCTTTAAAGAACGCCCCGTCACAGACAGCGCAATAAGAAACACCGCGGCCGCCAAGTTCCGCTTCACCAGGTACGCCAAGCTTCTTATATTCTGCTCCGGTCGCAATGATGACGGCACGCGCTTTATATTGCTTATCGCCAACGACGACCGTTTTATATTCTTCACCATCAATAATTTCTTTCACATCGCCATACGCATATTCGGCGCCAAACTTTTTGGCGTGCTCAAACATTTTTGTCGCCAGTTCCGGGCCTAAAATATTTTCAAAGCCTGGATAGTTCTCGACATCTTCTGTATTGACCATTTGTCCGCCCGGAACACCGCGTTCAATCATCAGCGTTGACAAATTGGCGCGAGATGTATAGACAGCGGCAGTCATTCCTGCTGGTCCGGCCCCTGCGATAATGACGTCGTAAATTTTTTCTTCTGACACGTCGTTCCACTCCTTCGTTAATTAATCTTTTACCATTATGGTATAGAAGTTCTAGATTAGCGTCTATTGATTTGCTCACGACAATAAGCTTTTCACTCTTTTTACATATTTTTGCACCGTTGACGGCGAAACATGATATTTTGCAGCTACCGATTTTTGCGTGACATTCATTCCTTGTTGCCTACGCCATACATATTCCACGGCCGCCGCCCAAGCCGCATGGTTCGCAAACAGCTCATTGTCTCTAATGGCGTTAATGGCTACCGAAAACCATGAAATATACAACGTTTCCTCTATTTCATCATTGTTCGCCATCAATATTTTCACAATTTGATCGATATTAGCGACATAAGAAGGCAACGTTTCCTCCATACGAAATAGAAAATAATCCATAAATGGGCGAAGGAGCGGATGGGCAGGCAAATAGCGGCGAATCGCTAACGAGACCGCAATGTCGTTTTTATATGGCGACTGACTAAACAAATAAAGCCCATATAACATTTCAGCGGTGTTTTTGCGATAAAACCAGCGGATAATGCGTTGAAGCTCTGCATCAAGCGGCGGAGCGGAGAGTGCCCACGGTTCCTCCCCTTGTTTATCCGGATTTAAGGTGACAACTTTTTCCCAAATGTGTTTCGCGAACAGCTCATGCCCAGTATAATAAGCGGCATTCGCAAGCCAATAATAAAAGGCTTCATCGCCATCGTAACCGATTTTATATAAATGGTATAGCCAGCGAAAAGCAAGGTCAAAACGACCGACAAGGGCAAATGTCGCCCCAAGCTTGTAACGATGTTCGATAAAAAATGGATATACGCATGACAACGTTTCACAAAGATCATCGACTTGCCGTCCATCACGCAAATAATAATAAAAAACAAGCAGATTGCAAAGCGCATGCAAATTGCCTGGATTGCGATCGAGCACTTGTGCGACCATTTCTTGCGCTTTTTGCACATTTCCGCTGTAAAAATAGGCAAGCGCTAAGTTGTTATACGCCGCCCAAAATTCAGGGTAGTTGGCCACCATCGTTTCTAACAAAACGATCGCTTCTTCAAACGCTTCCTTTTCTAGCAAATACCGCGCCCGTTCCTGCATGGCAATTAAAGTTTCCTGTTCGTCATTTTCTACATCTTCTCGATCTATTTTCAGCAATTCCAATAAGTCTTTCAGGTCCTCGGCGAAATCGCCGTCCGGATCATGCATTAAATACATCTCCGCATACTTCATTGCCTCGCGAAACAGACCGAGATAGGCAAAGTTATTCGCTAAAAAATAAAAACATTCATACATCGTTTCATCCAATTCATGGATGATTTTCAACAGCCATTGGTTGGAGAACTGATACTCCCCAAGCTCCGCCAGCACCAAGGCAAGCTGAAAGGCGAAGGAAGCATCGTTTCCATCGTATTGGACGGCGCGTTCGAAGTATTTTTTCGCTTTATATAAATCGCCGAGCTGATACGCCTTCATTCCTTTTTTAAAAAAGTATTCTCCACTTTGGATAAATGGTACAATCGTTGCTTTTCGTTGCGTTGGCTTTAGTTGTTTTCCCATTGAACCCTCCATCTTTTGTTGAATTCACCGAAAAAAGTATACCATATTCTGCAGAAAAGCGAATAAAAAATAAGCTGGCTTTCCTAAAAAGCCAGCCCGCTATCACTTTTTTGCGTCATGGCGCTCCGCTAGCACCTCCAGCACCGCATCGAGCGGCAGCTTTTGCTCGCGAAGCAGTACAAGCAAATGATACAATAAATCGGCTACTTCCCATTTCAACTCGTCATGGCTGCGGTTTTTCGCGGCGATAATCACTTCCGCCGCTTCTTCACCGACTTTCTTTAAAATTTTATCGACGCCTTTTTCGAACAAATACGTCGTATATGCGCCCTCCGGACGTTCCGCATCCCGTTTCGCGATAACCTCCTCTAATGTGTTAATAATCGCAAACCGATTTGGCAAAGCTTCATGTTTTTCTCCGTTCATACGGTTTGAAAAACACGAATAGCTTCCTGTATGGCAAGCGGGCCCGGCTGGCTCGACAAGCACCAAAAGCGCGTCACTGTCACAATCGTAGCGCATCTCGACAATGCGCTGCGTATGTCCGGAAGTGGCGCCTTTATGCCAAAGCTCCTGGCGCGAACGGCTGTAAAACCATGTTTCGCCTGTTTCAAGCGATTTTTTTAGCGATTCTTCATTCATATAGGCGAGCATCAATACTTCTTTGCTTTGCGCATCTTGGACAATCGCGGGAACAAGTCCTTTTTCGTCAAAGCGAATGGCTGCGAGGTTCATCGTACATTTACCCCTCTTTCTTTTAAATACGCTTTTACTTCTTTCACGGATGTTTCTTTATAGTGGAAAATCGAAGCGGCCAGCGCGGCATCTGCTTTTCCTTTTTCAAACACTTCAAGGAAATGTTCCGCCTTCCCGGCTCCGCCGGAAGCGATGACCGGAACCGGCACCGCTTCGCTTACTTTCCTCGTCAATTCGATATCAAAGCCATTTTTTTCACCGTCACAATCCATGCTTGTCAATAAAATCTCTCCGGCACCGCGGCGAACCGCTTCTTTTGCCCATTCGACGACTTCTAAGTCCGTCGCCTTGCGCCCGCCATGCGTATAAACGCGCCACGAACCGATCGCTTCATCGTATTTCGCATCAATCGCCACGACGATGCATTGCGAGCCAAAAAAGTCCGCGCCTTCCGTAATCAGCTGCGGATTGCGAACCGCGGCCGTATTGAGCGATACTTTATCGGCGCCGGCGCGCAAGATCGTTTTCATTTCTTCCAACGAATGGATCCCACCGCCGACCGTAAAGGGGATCGCCAGTTGAGCGGCAACTTTCTCGACGACTTCGACCATCGTTTTCCGCCCCTCGTGCGAAGCGGAAATATCTAAAAAGACAAGCTCATCCGCTCCTTGTTCATCGTAGAACTTCGCCAGCTCGACCGGGTCGCCGGCATCGCGAAGCTGCACAAATTGCACTCCTTTGACGACACGGCCGTCTTTCACATCTAAACATGGAATAATCCGTTTCGTAATCATTCGTCTTTCACCGCCTCAAGCGCCTCTGCGACGGTAAATTGTTTCGTATAGAGCGCTTTGCCGACAATTGCACCAACGACGCCATCACCGGCATGTCTTTTTAACGATACAAGATCGGAAAGCGAACTGACACCGCCGGAAGCGATAACCTGTTTTCCGGTTGCCCGCGCCATTTCAACGACTGCCGTAACATTTGGACCTGACAGCATTCCGTCGGTGGCGATATCGGTAAAAATAAACGTTTGCGCCCCAGCTGCGGCGAGCTCTTTCCCAAGGTCTGTCGCTTTGACATTGGAAGTGCGAAGCCATCCTTCCGTCGCCACCAATCCATTTTTCGCATCAATCCCGATGGCGATGCGCTCGCCGTATTTTTTCAGCATTTCTTTGACAAACGGCGGATCGGCGATAGCGGCGCTCCCTAAAATGACGCGGGATACGCCGTTTTCTAAATAATACACAATATCCTCTTCCGTGCGGATGCCTCCGCCAATTTGCACTTTCACCGGCAGCTGCTTTGCCACTTCGACGACGAACCGGTCATTGACACGTTTCCCTTCTTTCGCGCCGTCAAGATCGACCATATGAATCCATCGCGCCCCTTGCTCGGCGAATAAGGCGGCCATTTCGACCGGCGAATCGCCGTATACCGTCTCTTTCTCATAATCGCCTTGCAACAGGCGGACGCATTTGCCGCCGCGCATATCAATCGCTGGATAAACCGTAAACGCCGCCATCATCCGTTCCCCTTTCCTTCTACGATCGCCACATAGTTTTGCAATATCTTCATGCCTACCTCGCCGCTTTTTTCCGGATGAAACTGGGTGCCAAATATGTTTTCTTTGCCGACCACGGCCGGTACTTCGACATTATATGTGCTGCTTGCCAGCACCGCCTTGGAATCGTCTGTCACGACATAGTAGGAATGAACAAAATAGACATGCCCTTCTTCTACATGGTCAAGCAGCGGCGAAGCATGATGAAACTTTAGCCGGTTCCAGCCCATATGCGGCACTTTATAGCGCTCGCCGTTCGCCCCCGCCTCAGGAATGCGGACGACGCGGCCGCGCAGCAGTTTCAATCCTGCCGTTAACCCATTTTCTTCGCTCTCTTCAAATAACAGCTGCATGCCAAGGCAAATGCCAAGCAGCGGGGTGCCGCTGTCCGCAGCGGTGCGGATGAAGTCGGACAAACCTGTTTCCCGCAAAATATGCATCGCGTCTTTAAACGAACCAACACCTGGCAAAATCAGCCCTCGCGCCTGTTTCAGTTCATTTGGATCGCCGGAAATTATATACGGATAATCAAGACGCTCTAACGCCTTGCTGACACTGTATAAGTTTCCCATTCCGTAGTCAATAATACCGATCATCGTCACAACATCCCTTTCGTTGATGGAATGCCTTTGACGCGCGGGTCGATCATCGTCGCTTCATCGAGCGCGCGCCCCAGCGCTTTAAACACCGCTTCAATCATATGATGCGTGTTGCGCCCGTAATGGACGATGACATGCAAATTCATGCGCGCTTCGAGCGCCAATTTCCATAAAAATTCATGCACGAGCTCGACATCGAACGTTCCAACTTTTTCGCTTGGAAACTGTCCGCGAAACTCGAAATGCGGACGGTTGCTTAAATCGACGACGACTTGGGCGAGCGCCTCGTCCATCGGGACAAACGCGTTTCCATACCGCTTAATCCCTTTTTTATCGCCAAGCGCCTCGCGCAGCGCCTGCCCGAGGCAAATGCCGATATCTTCGGTCGTATGATGGTCATCCACTTCCGTGTCGCCTTGCGCCTTGACCGTTAAATTAAAATGTCCGTGCTTCGTAAATAAATCGAGCATATGCGTTAAAAATGGCACGCCGGTATCCAGCTCCGCTTTCCCTTCCCCGTCAATGACAAACTGCAGCTGAATATCCGTTTCCTTTGTCGTTCTCGAAATCGATGCATGCCTTACCATAACCTATGTCCCCCTTATTTTTTAAAACGTTCTTCAACGGCGCGCGCATGTGCTTCAAGCCCTTCAAGTCTGGCAAACGTCGCGATTTTTTCCGCGTTTTGCTTTAACGCCGGCTCGCTGTAAAAAATGATGCTCGATTTTTTCACAAATTCATCCACGCTTAATCCGCTCGAAAACCGGGCTGTACCGTTCGTTGGCAGCACATGGTTTGGACCGGCGAAGTAATCGCCAACCGGCTCCGAGCTGAAGCTCCCTAAAAAAATCGCTCCCGCATGGCGGATTTGGCCAAGAAGTTGCATCGGTTCAGCTGTCATTACTTCCAAATGCTCCGGTGCCAATTCATTGACGACTTCCACCGCTTCCGCAAGCGTTTCTGTGACGTAAATGGCTCCGTAGTTCTCGAGCGACGCAGCGGCAATCGCTTTGCGCGGCAGCGTCTCCAGCTGTTTTTCGACCTCGCGTGCGACTGCAAGCGCCAATTTCATCGATGGCGTGACAAGAATCGCGGAAGCGCGTTCATCGTGCTCGGCTTGCGACAACAAATCAGCGGCAATTTCGTTCGCCTTTGCCGTTTCATCCGCCAACACGACGATTTCGCTCGGTCCGGCAATCATATCAATCGCGACTTGCCCGAACACTTCGCGTTTCGCGAGCGCCACGTAAATGTTGCCTGGCCCGAAAATTTTATCGACCGGACGAATCGTCTCCGTTCCGTACGCAAGCGCGGCAATCGCCTGCGCACCGCCGACTTTATAGATTTCTTTCACTCCTAATTCGTTCGCCGCCACTAACACGCCGGCCGGAAGCGTTCCGTCTTTATTTGGCGGAGAGGTGATCACAATTCGTTTGACCCCTGCCACTTGAGCAGGAATGACATTCATAAGCACCGATGACGGGTAGGCGGCTGTCCCGCCTGGAACGTACAGTCCAACCGCATCAAGCGGCGTTATTTTCTGACCGAGCATCGTGCCGTCTTCTTTTGTCATGATCCATGACTCTCTCTTTTGACGCTCATGATAATCGCGAATGTTTTCCGCCGCCTCTTGGATGATCCGAAGCACTTCTGCGCTTACGTTCTGATACGCCCTTTTGATTTCTTCGTCTGTCACGCACAGCGAATCAAGGCGGACGCCATCGAATTTTTCCGTATAACTTTTTAGCGCTTCATCACCGCGAGCGCGCACATCGGCAATAATCTCCAGAACCTTACTGCGCTGTTCTTCCGTCCCTGATTCAATCGTACGGCGCAGTGATACACGGTTTGTCACTCGTTCGATTTTCACGTTTGCTCTCTCCTTCATTGCGGAATGACTTCGGATAAACGATGAACTAGCTCATCAACCGCTTCGTCTTTCATGCGGTAGCTGACCGGGTTGACGATTAATCGCGATGTGACATCAGCGATTTTCTCCAATTCTACCAGCCCGTTTTCTTTCAGCGTCCGTCCGGTTGAGACAATATCGACAATGCGGTCGGCAAGACCGATTAACGGCGCCAGCTCAATGGAGCCATTCAACCGAATAATTTCGACTTGCTCGCCTTGTTCGCGAAAATAGCTAGAGGCGATATTTGGGTATTTCGTCGCTACGCGCGGCGCGATTTGATTCATGCGCACACCCGGCAATCCTGCCACCGCTAAATGACATTTGCTAATCTTTAAATCTAACAGCTCGTACACATCGCGCTCTTCTTCCATCATCACGTCTTTACCGGCAATGCCTAAATCGGCCACCCCATGTTCCACATAGGTGACGACGTCCATCGGCTTGGCGAGAATAAAGCGCATGTTTTCTTTCGGAACTTCAATCATTAGTTTTCTTGACTCGGCAAATTCCGGAGGGAGCGTGTAATCCGCTTTGCGAAGCAGATCGACCGCTTCTTCGAAAATACGCCCTTTCGGCATCGCAACAGTGAGCATCGTTTGTCACTCCTTATGAGTGTTGATTATCAAGATATAATAGTGTAGCAATAAGCCTAACAAAGAATGAACTCAGCTTTTCTGCCAGCATGCTACACTTGCCTAGCCGGTAAGCATTAGCTTGCCGACTCCGGCAGAAAAGCTACATATAGACCAATGGCAACTGTTTTTTTGCTGGTCAATCATCGCGCCTGATTACTCTTTTTCTTTGCTTCCAAGCAAATACGTCATCGACGGATACCGTTTGCTGTAGGCATCAATATCCCGAATCCCGGAAATGTGCTGCAAAACGACGCGTTTCCCTTCGCGGCGCTTGGCGACAGCCAATTCAATCGCCTCGGCAAACCGCTCTTGGCTAAATACGATGCACTCGATGTTCGGCTCCGCTTCTGATTCGCCAAGTGCTTCGATAAGCCGATCGACGCGAATGCCGAAGCCAGTCGCCGGAGCTTTGCGGGCAAACTTCTCCAATAGGTCGTCATAGCGGCCGCCATTTCCGATCGGAAAACCAACCTGTTCGGCGTACACTTCAAATAAAATGCCCGTATAATAGCTCATATGGCTGACAAGCGTCAAATCGAATTTCACCTCATCGGCGACTCCGTACATGTTCAGCGCGCGAAGCAGCGAGTCGAGCTCCTCTGCAGCGCGCTTTCCTTCTTCGCAATGGATCACTTCTTTCGCCTCTTCCAGCATCATGCCGCAGCCACGCAGCGAAAGAAGCTGAAGCAGGCGTTTTTGGTCAATGGAGGAAAGCGGCAGTGATTGGACGTGTTCGCGATAGCCAACATAATTTTTTTCATATAAGAAGCGTCGCAACACGCTAGCCCGCTCTTCATTTCCTAAAATCTCTAAAAATAAAGCGTTGACATAGCCAATATGGCCGATCGTAACAGTAAAATGCTGCAGTCCGGCGCGTTTAAGCATGGCAATCATTAAGCTAATCACTTCCGCATCGGCCGCGATCGTCCCATCCCCGATGCATTCAACACCGATTTGTTCAAACTCCGCCGGACGCCCTCCCTCGTGCTGCTGGGCGCGGAACACGTTTGCGTTATAGGCAAGGCGGAGCGGATTGCCATCTTTGTAAAGCCGGGAAGCGGCCAGCCTTGCGATCGGCGCCGTCATATCCGGGCGAAGCACCAGCGTATGCCCTTGCTGATCGAGCAGTTTAAACAGCCGATGGTCCGCGATCGCCGAAACCGAACCGACTGTTTCGTAATACTCCAGCGTCGGCGTTTCAATAAACTCATATCCCCACTTTTCGATTTCATCCGCCATCGCTTGGCGGACACGTTTTTTCATTTCATATAAGAACGGCAACGTATCGCGCATGCCTAACGGTTTTTCAAACATAAACAACTTTTTTGACATGTTCACACGTCCTTTATAATAAATGCTTTAGTTTGCTAATATGGTAGAGAAGTGAAGTTATTAGTAGTTTACTCCTCATTGGCCGTGACGTCAACCATAAACTTTATGCCGACTGATTCAAAATGTTGGAGGAGAATTTTTGAAGGAAATGTTATTTACAGATTTAGTCAAGCGTTTTCCCTCACCAGTACCACGCTAAACCACGCCAAATGATCCCCATCTCCATTCATTTTGCGAAGCATTTCCGCAATAACCGGAACAATTCCCCTTCTTATTCTTTTAGGCTTGGCGACAGGCGGAGAACGGTATTATCTTTTTGCATAGGCATCTGTTACCCCCTGTTTGTTTTTTGCCATCTTACAAGAAGGGAGTCCTTTTTATGCGATTCGCTTTTACCCATCTCCTCCGATGAAGAAGGGAACGGATTTTCCCTAACAAACCTTTTACTCATACGAACAAAATAAAGCCCTACAGCATGCACAGATCCCCCATCCGAACTATCATTGGGCTGTTTGTTCGCATACGCATACCCATTCTGCATGAGGATATCGTCCACATCCCCTGAATCTCGATTCAAGGAAAGGAACACGCCATGCGTTGGATGATAGTATCGGGTAATTAAGTAATAGAGAGCCGCTTCTTGGTCATATTGGTATCCCACATATCGGTATGGGTTTTCCTCCGCCAAGGCGTCGGATTGGGAAAGAATGTTCCCCCACGAATCATATTGGTAACGGAACACAATGTTTCCTTGTTACTCATTTAGAGTGTGAATCGTCTATTTCTTTTGTTTCAATTTCTTTATTGTGATTTTGATATCGTCTAATAGTGCGCTTTCACTTAGCCATTTCCAAAATTTCTTTTTTGTTAAATACTTTTTTTCCTCAACAATTCTTTCAAGCCTTGATGCATCATCAGTATTTCCATATCTACCTATTGCAAGTATGGCATGATTCTTTAGTGTTGTATTAAAATCACCCGTTAAAATTTCAAAGAACTTATTTACTACATCCCTGGTAACTTTATCCTTAGGAAATTTTCCCGCGAAAGCAAGTAGAGTAACGGCACTAAAAATACGCTCAAATTCCTCACTAAAGAGATCTTCTATTATAACTTTTGATGCTTCTGGATGATCAAATGAATGATAAATAGCCTCTGCTAATGCTTTATGAGAATAACGGGAATCTGGTTTTCTGTACTCCTTGATTATTTCTTCTATTCCACACATTATTTGTAATTTTGCTACCTTGATTTGTTCCAGTACCTCTTTGTTATTCGTCTTGATTTTGTCTAATTCTCTTATAGCATTATAATTGCTAATTACTCCTATCATAGCTATGTCTGCGATTAAATTCGTACCACTTTTTTTAGATAAATTGTGAATCTTTCTTTTTAATTGAGTTTCCTTACCCTCTAAAAAATCCAATACACTTTCTGCATAAGCTTTAACAAAAAATATCTCTGTTTCATCTTCAAGAATAGTTTTCAAAAAAGGGATTACACTACTGTCATTTAATAATTTCAATGTTTCTAATATACCAATCTTGCCGATGATGTATAAAAGTTTGTGTAAAGCATTTTGCTAGAACAAAAGAAAAAAGGTAGGGTATTCTCTGATTGGACCAAAAATCTTAGAGAAAGGAGTACCCTACCTATGTCTAAAAGAAGTATACCGAATGTCGACTGGGCAAATCAACTGGAAAGTGTCATTCGTCAGTTTGTGAAGGAAAAATTAGAGCTGATTATGCGGGAAGAAATCAAACATTTCCTCGAAATCGAACAGGCTGGAACGCCGAATATGAGAAACGGCTACTATCAGCGAAATCTAGATACGCAATATGGCCGGATTGAGGGTCTTTTGGTTCCAAGAGACCGAAACGGGGAATTTCAAACACAGTTGTTTGCCCCTTATCAACGCCACACCGGCTGGCTGGAGGAAGCCATCATTAGGATGTATCAAAGTGGCATGAGTACACGGGAAATTGGCAAGTTTATCGAACGAATTCTAGGAAATGCTTATTCTCCAGCGACGATCAGCCGTATTACCGATGTCGTGAAAGAAGACATCGAGAAATGGCACCATCGTCCACTATCCAAACGTTATTCTGTCTTATATTTGGACGGCTTGTACGTGAAACTTCGCCGCGATACGGTAGAGAAAGAAGTCATTTATGTGGTGTTAGGAGTGAATGAAGAAGGGTATCGAGAAATTCTGGATTTCTTCGTGGGAGGACAAGAAAGCGCCTATGGATGGCAGGAAATTCTTCAACACCTCTACCAAAGAGGCGTCAAGGAAGTGCTTCTTGGCGTCTTCGATGGCCTTCCGGGGCTGGAGGAAGCCTTTAAGGCGGTGTATCCGAAAGCCGATGTGCAGCGCTGTGTCGTGCACAAAGTCCGCAACACCCTCAGCCGTGTTCGGAAAAAAGACCAATTCGAAGTGGCCGAGGATCTCAAGCTGATTTATCGCGCGCCGAATAAGGAGATGGCGTTACAAATGTTTCAACAGTTTGAGTCGAAATGGTCCAGCAAATATCCAAGAGAAGTTCAATCTTGGGCCAATGAGTTGGATGTCCTCCTTACATTTATGGATTATCCAAGCAGTATTCGAAGTGTGATTTACACGACGAATGTCATCGAACGAACGATCAAAGAGATTCGGAAACGTCTAAAGCCGATGAACAGTTTGAGCAGTTTAGAAGCCGCGGAAAAAGTCGTGTATTTGACCATCCAAGATTTTAATGAGAAATGGGCAGGGCGAAAGTTAAGAGGATTTGCCGAAGCGCAGGAAGCCCTTCAACGAATGTTTGAAGAACGTTATTGTTAACCAAATATTGTAAATAAACAAAATAAGGGGATTCTCCCTTTCCACACAAGAGACTGAATATTCAGTCTCCTGTGTGGAGAAAATCAGTCCCCTATCAATTCAAATCCATTTCAGAGAAACCCTACCCCATTTACATTACACAAAATTCTTGACGGTACCATCTTGCCAGTAGGATCTACTTTATAAAAGTATTTTTGTAGGATAGTAATTATGTCTCTTCCCATCTTAACTAAATCTTGAGCAACTATATCTATATTATGCTCATTAAAATTATTAACTCACATTTCGCACCCTCTCGACGAAAATCGGGAGGATTTTTTCGTTCCGATGTCGAATGAATCCTTGACACACAAGGAACGTAAAGGAGTTTTTCACTTATGAACGTTCAAGTCAAAAAGGTCTATCGCAATTCTTATTTGAATATAATAAGTGCCCTATTCAAGAAACTGGGTCTGCCTCAATTGATTGACCATCTCGTGCCCGTCGATCCGCAGTGCCAAACGCGAGTCAGCGATGCCGTTCAGGCCATCCTCTACAATGTGTTTGACGGCCGGCAAGCCCTTGTTCACTTGGAACATTGGGCTCAGGAGGTCGATTGTGAGAAACTCATCCGTCCCGATCTCCATCCTTCCTGGTTGAACGACGATGCGTTGGCCCGTCATCTCGATCGCCTGTATGAGGCTGGCATTCACAACGTCATCAGCACTTGCTTGATTCATATTTATCGAAAAGAAGGCCTTTCCCTCCGAGCCTTCCACGCCGATACGACGGACAAGACCGTTTACGGCGCGTATGAATCGGCCTCGTTAGAGGCCTTACAAATCACACATGGCTACAACCGCCATCATCGTTGGCAAAAACAGATCGGTTTCGGACTGGTCGGCAACGAGGACGGCATCCCGTTTTACGGCGATGTGCACGATGGCAACCTGCCCGATAAAACATGGAATCCCGAGGTGCTGTCTCGTGTCCATGAACAGCTGAAGCAGGCCAAAATCGAAGACGAATGGATTTACGTGGCCGATTCCGCCGCGATGACGAAAGAGACCCTGGCGCAAACCAAAGCGGCCAACGCCTTTTTGATCACCAGAGGCCCTTCGTCGCTCCGGATCGTGAAAACCGCGCTGGCCGAAGCGGATGCTGAGGACACGACATGGAGCGATCCCTTTACGTTGGCGGAGAGAAACGGCGCCACGTACCGGGTATGGGAAACGGCCTCGACGTATGAAGGCCACCCCGTTCGGCTGATCGTTGTTGAATCGAGCGCGCTCGACCAGCGAAAAGGAAAGACGCTTGAAAAAGAACGAACCAAAGAAGCGGAGCTTCTTCGCGAGGAACAAGCCCGTTGGGAGCGTCACCCCTTCTCCTGCCGGGAAGATGCCGAACAAGCCTTGGCGTCCCTCAAGGCGTCCCTTCGCCCCCGGTTTCATCGGGTTGAGGCCGCGGTCGAAGAGATCGTACGCCTGAAAAAACGGCGCGGACGGCCGAAAAAAGGGGCGGAACCCGAGGTGGAGACGCTGTATTTCTTGCACCTTGACGTCGAATTCGACCAAGACGCGTGGGAACAGGCGAGACGGAAAGCGTCCCGGTTTGTCCTTGTCACGACCGTTCCGAAGGAATGGAAGGGCCAACCCATGGATGCCCAAGAGATCTTGAAGCTGTATAAAGGGCAGATCTCGGTGGAAATGAACTTCGCTTTTTTGAAAGATCCGTTTTTCACGGATGAGATTTACGTCAAAAAACCAGAACGGGTCGCAGTATTAGGCTATTTGTTTCTGTTGGCCTTGGCTATTTACCGCGTTTTTCAGCGCCGAGTGCGTCAGTTTATTACTCCAGAACACCCGTTGAAGGGTCCTGGAGGCCGCAAGCTGACCCGGCCGACGGGACAGGCGATTTTTCAGCTGTTTCAATATGTGAACGTCGTCCTGTTCAAGCTGCCGGATGGGCGCATCCAACGCTCACTGGATCGCTCCCTTACCCCTGATCAGCGAAGGATTCTGCAGGGATTGGGCATGGATGAGAGCATCTACGTGTAACGTGATACGGAACGACCAGCGATGGTAAAAAAAGGATTGCCATCGCTCGTTGTGTTGGTCAAAAAGTTATTCTGAAAAACTAAATAAAAAATCCTTTGTTTTGACCTTGTTAGGGTGCGAAATGTGAGTATTAACTAAATTTCTAACCGTCTCCTCATATTGATTCATATTTTTCACCCCTAAAACTATCAAAGAGGGACACACTCTGAGTGTGTGTCCCAAAATATCTTTAATAACTTGCCTAATTATAATCCATGCGCCGGCTTTCTTATAATTCTTGAGTTGCCTTTTTACATTGCTTCTTTTCCAAGAATCTTTTGGTTTTAATTCAACGTCTAAAATTTCTTTTCCGTCCGCCGTACCGACCGAAACGCTTTCCACTAAGCCACGGTCATCATACGTAAAGGTCGAACCGGCTCCGTTTCCTGTCGTGAAGGTGCGAACGTTTCCTCTCTCGTCATAATCAATGTTTTTTGTTTGGCTACATTTCTTTATTAGTTGTTATTCTTTCTCACTCTGAGATAATAAAAGCTCACAAACCTTAAAGTAGGTCGTGAGCTCTAAATAAAAATTTTTCATAAAAAGGCTTCATCAATATTCTGTGTTTCTGTCAAGATAGGTTTGAAAAATTCTATCTTTAAAGTACCCCCACGTTAACCAGACGACATGTTAGGAAAATAGATTGGATTTATATATCTAAAAAATTTCCAATTATACTTCGATTTAGTTTTCATACTCCCAAATAGCGTACCGACTAATAGCTAAAGCTGTTTCGTTCCAGGTTTTTCTTGAACAATGGGCAAGTATTTTTTTGAGACGATCCTCTACACTTTTTATATTAAAGTCTTTCATTATAAACAATCCCCTAGCTATCTCCAATCCTGACTTTTCCACCATATCCCCTAACCTTCTTGGACTTGTAACATAGATAGTAAATACTTCAGCAGAATCTGAGTCCCCCTTGATACCAATATCCGCTTCAATTTCTATCCAAAAATCATCAACCTCCTCTCCCCAGTCTTCATCCATTATCGTTAAACAAAATAATTCAGGAATTATCATTTATATAGCTCCCTCCATGCTAAAAATTCAGGTGTGCATTTCGTAACTTATATGTCTTTTTGTTGATAGGACTCTTATAAAATTCCTCATAATTCGCTTGATATATCCTGCTTGTTTTCTTATACTGCATTCTAAATACTTTAGATTTATCTTTACTTCTATATCCTATCCATTTACCATTTTTGTAAAGTGGCTTAGCCCCTGATCCAACCCATGCTTTCCCAGCCTTTTTGGCTAGTCTCTTACTTACTCTACCTACTTCTATAGTAGTGTTACCTTTTCCATGCTTAGCCGCCAATAAAATCCTCATAATCTTGGCTGTTTCTTTCGCTTTATAAATTCTATACGCTTTAAAAGCAGCACCACCAACAAGCCCTACACCTACCGCAATCGCCGCAGCCTTCCATCCACCTTTTTTAAATGCCTTATATCCATTATAAACCGCAACCCCTGCATTGATGGCCAGCCAGACCCAATGCCCATCTGGATCCACCAACATCACTGGATTGTTGTTCGCATACGCATACCCATTCTGCGTGAGGATATCGTCCGCATCCCCTAGGTCTGGATCCAAAGAAAGGAACACGCCATGCGTTGGATGATAGTATCGGGCAATTAAGTAATAGAGACCCGTTTCTTTGTCATATTGATATCCCGCATATCGGTATGGGTTTTCGTCCGCCAATGCGCCGGATTGGGAAAGAATGTTCCCCCACGCATCGTATTGGTAACGGGCCACGATGTTTCCTTGCGCATCCGTTAGGGCGATGACATCGCCATGGGCGTTATAGTGGTAAAAATACGTCGCTGCGCCTTTTTTCATGGCAAGGAGCTGGCCATTCGCTCCGTATATATAAGATTTTGCCACATTTCCACTTGCGTCCGTTTCATACAGGACGTTTAAGCTGTCGCCTTAGTAATGGTCATTCGTAATGACGCCATTCACATTCTTTTGGATGCGCCCGCTGTCTTCACTGTACAATAAAAAGAGGCTGACTCAAAAGGTCGTTAAACCGACCTTTTGGGGACAGCCTCTGTTTCTTTTCTTTACTATTTGGTTATTTATTCCTTTTTTGAAACGAGAATTTCTCCTTATTTCTGAATTTTATCCTGTTTTTTCTTTGTTGGATCGGTTGTGGCCGCCCACTTTCTCAAATTGTGAGCAACACAAATAAGCCCCCATTCCAAGGTAATTTTGGGAGCCCTCTTAACAAAAAGCGCTGAAATTGCTGGTTGTGCTTGATTTGCCCAAACACCGGCTCGTTTTCGATTTGTCGTTTTCGGTACGTCGCCGCCCCTTCTTCCGTGGACAGCCGTTTACGGATCTCTTGCCGTTGTTGTTGATTTCTCAAGGAAACGCGGATGGTTTTCGTGTCTTTGCCTTTGGCGCATGTCGCCTGAAACGGGCATCCGGCACAAGCCGTACAACGATACGTCCGTTTGACGGTAACGTACCCGTTGTCGGTCGTTTCCTTCCGTTCATACACAAACACCAACCGTTCCCCTTTGGCGCAAATCCACTCATCCAGCTCCTCATCATACGTCATGTTCTCGATTCGGCCGATCTCCTTCGCCCACGCTTTCGTTTGTTCCCGATCCAACGTGTTGTACTCGATCAGGGCGACTATCTCCTTTTTCTCACAGTACGTGTAGTTCTCCTCACTCCCATAGGCGGAATCCGCAATGGCTTGTTTAGGCATTGGACGCCCATAGGCGGCCAATTGCTCCAAATGCGGAATGAAACATCCGGCATCCCCTGCCCGTTGATGCACGCTAAATCCAGTGATGAATTGGTTCTCTGTCCCAATCTGCACATTGTACCCCGGTTTGAGCTGGCCGTTTTTCATATGGTCGTCCTTCATCCGCATAAACGTGGCATCCGGATCCGTTTTCGAAAAACTGTTCCGTTCGCCTAATCTTTTTTTGTATTCTTCATATTTTTTCTTACGGGGGAGAAGATCTTGTTCCAATTGCCGTTTGGCTTTCTTTAACGTACGATTCTTCGGCTCTTTCTTTAGGCGCTCTTCCACTTGTTCGATGACGGCTTCGATCCTTTCGGACGTGATCGGTGAAGCTTCCAGCTTTTCTTGAAAATCCCCCTCTTGTTCCGCCTCTTCATCTTCTTTCGTCACCTGTTCGATCGAGGCAACGATTTTCCGGAATTTCTCCTCCAGTTTCTGATCGTACTTTTCCGTTGATTTGCGCCAAACGAATGTATATCGGTTGGCATTGGCTTCGATTTTCGTTCCATCCAGAAAATAATCCTCTAACTTGACCAGCCCTTCTTGACGCAGAAGATCGACAATAGAGAAAAACGTTTCGTAAATGACGTCCTTCATCCGTTCCGACCGAAATCGGTTGATCGTGCGAAAATCCGGTGTTTGATGGCCGGATAGCCACATAAAGTAAATGTTTTCTTTCAACTGCTTGGCGATTTGGCGAGAGGAGTAGATCCGATTGGCGTAGGCATACAGGATGACTTTCAACATCATTTTCGGATGATAGGCTGGACGCCCTCCGCCAGGATAGAGGGAAACGAACAGAGCCGGATCCATTTTTTCCACTGCCAGATCCACAATCCGGCAAAGATGATGTTTGGGAATGAAAATTTCAAGATCCATTGGCAAAATGAGTTGATCTCGGTTATAATAAATGTACATAAGAAAACCGTCCTTTCTTTGGTAGGGTTGTGGTGACTCTATTATACCAAAAGAGGAACGGTTTTCTTCTTTTTTATCCAAAAAAGTGTCCCAAAAGCGAACGCTATGCGAACACTTTTGAGACATCCTCTTTTTGCGTATGCCTCTATTAAACATTTGTACTTCCAAAGTATGCAGAGCATCTTCAGAAACACTGTATACAGGCATTTTTATCATCATATGAGATATGAATGTTCGATATTTAAAAAATACCGGTAATTTGAATTTGAGATACAATGTCTTTTAATTTTTCTTCACCAATCAACGCATTATTTATAAAATCACTTACATTTGTATATTCTTGATGATTTAAATTATAGTACTTTGTAAGGCAAATGCCTACTTGAGTATTAGTTATTGAATAACGTTCACCCTTATAGATAAATTCTATATCATGTCCAATCTCTATAAGCTCTATTAATTTTTCTAAACTCATATTTTATCTTCCTACTTTCTTCTACCTTTATTCATTGGTTCTGCTTTCCCTCTTTTAGGTTTTTTCCCATCCCATTTCCATTTATGTCGATGTGGTCCCCAAGGATGATGTTTCGGATTTCCGTGATCGCTATAGTCCATGTCTTTTTTCGCTCTTCCCGCACTATCATAATATCTTCGTTGTATTACTTTTCCTTTCTCATCCCTTAAAGTTAAGCTTCCTTTTCTAGGGCCTGTTAGAGGTAAAGAACCTTTACTAGTCAAACTTTTTACTTTCTTTCCTAAATACCACGCTCCATAGGCCCCGACAACAGCAGCAGTACCAATTAACATTACTTGTCCAACACCAGGAACAAAATAAAGCCCTACAGCATACGCAAACTTCCCATCCGGATCCACCAACATCACCGGATTGTTGTTCGCATACGCATACCCATTCTGCGTGAGAATATCATCTGTATCCCCTGGATCTGGATCCATCGAAAGGAACACGCCATGCTCTGGATGATAGTACCGGGCAATTAAGTAATAGAGACCCGTTTCGTTGTCATATTGGTACCCTGCATATCGGTATGGGTTTTCGTCCGCTAAGTCGCCAGATTGGGAAAGAATATTTCCCCATGCATCGTATTGATAACGGGCAACGATATTTCCTTGCTCATCCGTCAGCGCGATGACATCTCCATGCGCGTTATAGTGGTAAAAGTATGTCGCATTGCCTTTTTTCATCGCAAGGAGCTGACCGTTTTCTCCATATATATACGATTTTACCACATTTCCACTCGCATCGGTTTCGTATAAGACGTTTAAACTGTCACCTTGATAATGGTAATTTGTCACGACGCCATTTACATTCTTTTGGATGCGTCGGCCGTCTTCATCATATTTGTATGTGACAAACGGCGTGCTTTCTCCTTTTCTCGTAATAGAAACCAATTGGTCCGCTTCGTTCCATTCGTATTGATATTTTCCATCTTCGAGACGGTTGCCGTTGGCATCATACGTGATCGTCTCGGTTCCAAAACGAATGAGCTGATTGGCGGCATTATAATCGGCATCGGTGGTCGTCGACTGCCCATCCTTGGTTTTCACGATTTGCTTCCGGTTTCCGAATCCGTCATAGGCATACTCGATTTTCGTGCCATCTGGAAGCTGCTCTTCCACTAATTGGTCTAGGGCATCGTAACGGTAGACGGTCGTTTCCCCCGTTGGGGATTCCACTTTCGTCCGGTTGCCGTTTTCATCGTAATGGTACGTTTCCGATAAAATTTCTTTTCCGTCCGCCGTACCGACCGAAATGCTTTCCACGAGGCCGCGGTCATCATAGGTAAAAGTCGAACCGGCTCCGTTTCCTGTCGTGAAGGTGCGAACGTTTCCTCTCTCGTCATAGTCAAAGCGATACGTATACGTTCCATCTTGGACGACCGTATTTTGATCCAAGGCATTGTATTGGTAATTGATCGTTTGGCTAAAGGACCCATGAGAGAACATGAACTGCTGCAATTTATCCGATGTGGTTGGGTACAGCCATTTTTGCAGCCCACCACGGTCTGACAGTTCCGTCAGCCGGTTTGCTTTATCAAATGTTCTTGTTTTGGTGGTGCCGTCTTTTAGATATTGAACAGAAAGTTCGTTCCCATTTTTATCATAACTAAATTCGTAATACGGGACGTTGTTGTAGGAAATGGTTTTTACTCTTTCCGTTCCGTCATACGTCCATTGAATCGTGTTTCCTTTCGGCAGAACCGTTTTGATTTTATTTCCGTTGGCATCATATTCATTCGTTGTCACATCATTCAGCGGACCGACAGTTTTAATGAGTTTTCCAGTCTTATCATAAGAATAACTAAACCCTTGTGACTGACCGCCACTAGTTTGAATGACTTTGGAAGTCATGTTGCCGTTCAAGTCATAATCATAGTTGACGGACGTTCCATTCGCCAATAGGAGCTGTTTTAAACGATTTGATGCGTCATACTTGTACTCTTTCTTATTTCCTTTCTTATCGTACTCGCTTAACAGGTTTCCTACGGCATCATAATTCTTTTTCGCCACATAGCCTTCTTCATCCACTTCTTCCGTGACATAATTTCCGCTTGCATCATACTTGTTTTTCGTCACCACGTTTCCTTCCATTAAACGGATTGCGTCAAACCATACCGTTCCCGTATAATTGCCGCTAAAGACAGCGGATACATCAATTTTATCGATTGGCTTGGAAGGCTGAATCGAAACGGCGGCACGGTTCCAATCTTGCTTGCCAGTAGGGAAACCGGCGGTATACGTTTGGGTAGTTCCATCCACAAAGTATACTTTAGCCGTAATGGAATAATCGCTTGCGCTCACTGTGCCATTGGCTTTTACATTTTCAGCTTTCGAAACCCCAGTAAGCGTAAGGTTAATTGGTGCATCACCAGATGTTTGGCCAACGATGATGGTCTGCTTATATTCACTAGCCGACTGCGTGGTACTTGTTCTCGATACTTTGAGAGAGTAAGCCCCATCAAACGATTCTGCATTATCTACGCTTCCGCCTGTTCCGCTCCAGTTCGTGACGGTTCCTTCAAAGCTGCTATTTAAAACCGGGTTGTAACTAGAAGAAACCTGCGCTTCTTCCAATTGAACATTATCAAACCAAGCTTCTCCTGAAGCATCTGAAGACTTATGATCGACTTCTAAATAGACGCGAATTTTAGCTGCGTTCGAAGGAGTGGTAAAAGTGACTTGTCGTTCTGTCCAAGGTCTTGTGCCTGTGAGTTGGCTATAACGATTATCCGCCCAAGAAATCGTTTGATTTTGACTATTCATGAATTGAACATTGAAAAAGGCATTGGCTTTGGTCAAATTCGTTTTGATCTTCCCACTTAACGTGTACGTGGTATTTGGTTTCACCGCGATTTCTTGGGTAGCCGCCACATAGCCAAGTTCCGTGCTAGGCGAAGTAGAGTCCGCAATGACTTTTAACGTTTTTCGTCCGGTCAATCCATTATATACATTCGTGTCTTCCTGTAATTGCCCAGTATCATAATGACTGAGCAGATTCCAAGCGGCGATTCCTTGTTCAAAGCCACTATTAGAGAGTAAATTCGTGGCACTGCCTAATGTATCACTTTCCTCAATAATGTTCCCATAGGAATCGTACTTCGATACAGAAGACGTCTTCCCAGATTGATCCGTTTCGGATACAGGATTTAAGCCATCGTAGGCAATCGTGGTGGTATCGCCTTCCGTATCTTTCATAAAGATAACATCATTATTTTGATTATACTGATACTCTTCTGTACCGTAACTATCCGTCGCTGTTTTCACATTTCCATTGGCGTCATACGTATACGATTCAGTAGGATTCGCTGCATTTTGATCATTCGGATCTCTGGATTCTACTAAATTATTTCCCTCATAAACGTAGCTTGTCGTAATTTTTAAGCCATCTACGTCCTCAATGATTTGAATAGGATTCGCTGCTTCATTAAAGGTATACTGAATTTTACGGCCATTCGGTTGCGTTACGACAAGTTGTCGTTTTGTTTGGTCATAGTTCATCGTATAGATGCGGTTTTCAGGATCAATCGCTTGGCTTAGCCTGTCGCCATTATAAATGAACTGATTAACGACCGGTTTTTCTTCCGTATGCGTCGGTTCAAATACTTTCTCTAACCGACCAAGTGCATTATATTGGTATCTCGTTACTTCCCCGCTCGATTGAGTCACTTTGGTTAATAAATCATTGTCATAATCATACTGGATTACTCGATTCATTGGGTCGGTAATTTTCTGGATTCTGCCGCTTGCGTTATACTCAATACTCAGTTTTCTGCCTGATGCATCGGTAATGGACACTAGCTTTCCGTTAGAATAACTATAGGTAGTTGCATTCCCATGTCCATCCACGATTTTCGTTAACTTGCCATCACTTTTTTGAAAGTGGATTTTCGTTTGATCTTTTGTCGTCAGTATATATTCATCGGCTGTTTCGCTTAACTCCAGGTAAACACCTGTCGGGGCTTTATACGTGCCATCGGATAATTTCGTGAATATATGGAGCGTGCCATCCTCATCCGTAAATCTTGCTTCATTTCCTTGGGCAACGATATTCATTTCCGCATCGCTATGCCATCCTTTTCCGAACAATCCAACCGATGTGGATAAACTATTGTAGGTTCTTGTGATTCCAAGCTCCGGGCCTCTTCCGGAAATCGAAACATCGTCTTCGTCTATAATCAGATTACCTGTAGCGGCATTCACGCTACCATAAGGAACATCAATAATGGACCAGTAATCTTCCTTTCCTAAATACTCATTCGCCTCAGGAATTTTCACCGTCAATGCATTGCTGGAAAATACCGTTTCCCCATCCGCATTGTATGCACTGAGTCGGAACCAATAACTGGTGCTTGTGGCGTAGTTTGTCCCCATTTTCGCATACATTGGGGAAGGATCTTTCGGGAGTTCCAATCCTTGTCCATCATGATGCAACGTTAAGGTACTAGAGTTCTCTTGTTGGATTTCCTCCGGAGTTGGCCAAATTCCTTTGTTTTGTGTGGTCCAATGATCCACGTCTCCTACATCAAATGCTTCATAGTAAAGTCCATTGAAAATCCATACTTTGTATCCTGTTGCACCAGGGATTTTCTCCCAGTCTAACATGACATAACCAGAGTTGCTTCCTAATTGGTTGCTGTAAGCAAACCCCGAAGGCGCTGGCGGCACTGGCAAATCCGGAATACTAGGCATATACGCATCCGAAAAGACGGTTTCCCCTTGAGAGTTATAGGCACTTACTCGAATCCAGTAGTTGGTAGCCGTTGCGTATTTTGTTCCTGCATTGGCATAGACCAGGGACGGGTCAACAGCTAATTCTGTGCCAAGACCATCGTTTAAATGCAACTTATATCTACCTGCATTAATTTCCGTGGATGTTGGCCAATACTTTTTGTTTTTCGTTGTCCAAGAAGTGACGTTCCCGACATCTAACGATTCATAGTAGGAACCGTTAAAAATCCAAATTTTATACCCCGTCGCTCCACTCACAGGATTCCATTTGAAATCGATATATCCTGTTCCATTTCCGGTTGTATAACTTACCCCCGTCGGAGCAGATGGTTTTGCCAAATTCGGAATGGTCGGCATATACGCGCCTGACATGGCGCTTTCGCCTTGAGGAAAAATCGCACTGACTCGGAACCAGTAGTTCTTGCTATTCGGATAGCTTCCGCCTGAATTTCGATAGACCGGGGAAGGATCGACAGCAAGCTCCGTCCCTAACTGATCTTGGTGCAGGTCATATCTTCCGGCACTAATTTCAGAAGGGGTCGGCCAGATTTTTTTCCCTTTTGTACTCCAAGAAGTGACATTTCCTACATCAAACGCTTCATACGATTTCCCGTTATAAATCCAAACCTTATAACCCGTAGCGCCAGGAACCGGATCCCATGATAAATTTATATATCCTGTGCCATCCCCATTACTGTAGGCCGTTCCTGTCGGTGTATTTGGAACTGGTATCGTATACGTGACAGACAAATATGGTTTATAATTACTGTTCGTGGAAGAGACAACTTTTTTCCAATACGTTTGTCCATTGCCATTCGTATGAAGTTTAAATCCGTAATTCGGTTTTGTACCAGATGCCCATTCTTTTACCGTATTCGTTACATCAAATTGCGCCCATTGGTCTCTTGCGACATCGACCTTGCCAATGTTGGTGGAGGAAGGTTGATTATTCCATGTTAACGTACTCGCTGACCATGGACCGTTGACAGCATCTAGCCATAACCCTGTTGGTGTCGTTGCATAGTACGAATGGGTGACATAGACATGGAATGTGGCACTCGTCACATTCATATTCCGGATGGCGGATAGATCCGGGTTTAAAAAACCGTAACATGTGCCGGTCGTTCCGTCGTAATAGCCCACTTTTAACACGTATTGCCCTTGCCCAGCATCCCATTTACTTGATGAAGAACTATAGTTCGTTGTCGGATAGGCACTCATGACAAATGCGTCGTTAGACACATTAATAGAAGTACTCGGGTCAATATAGACAGGGTATACACGTTTAGAATCTTTCAGCCATTCCGGATCGGCTTTAACCGTTAAAATATATCCTTGATCATCCTGTTGTAATTCATACGTTACATTCTCTGAGCGTTGCACTTCACCAGAGTGTTCATCGACATTCGAATCCACCATAAACGGCTTCGGCAGCTCAAAAACCTTTTCATTTTCTTTATTTGTAAATAAAATGGAGCCATCGTCTTGAATATCTGCATGTAAATCCGTTTTCAGACGAAATTTGAAAATATGATAGCCAGTAAAAGAATGAAGAACTAAATCCTCTTTCGTTGACTCGTTAAATGTAATATTTTGCAGGTCTATGCTCGGAAAAATGTTTTTATGGAGAATTTTGTTGTCTTTTTTCTTATAGGTGGCGGTAACATCCTTGGCCTTTATCGGTTGTACGTCATTACCCGATGCTTCTAAAATAGAGTAAGAAATCGAATATCCATTGTAACGGAAAGTGGCGTATTCTCCATCGACCATTTTTTTATTAAAGTTTGTCTCCAAAATGGTATTCTCTGTTTCAACGTAATTCGTATTATTGGTACTATCCGTTAGACTAGAAGATACTTCCTCAAATATTTTTTGTCCCTTTTTCTTCACATGAATAGGCTCAAAGTAAATCTTCTTGGTAAACGTGCCATCGCCGTTGTAGTAAACCTTTGTATTCTCGGTCCTTTCTTCTATGATTTCTCCTTTCTGCAGATTCATAGATGGTGCTTCCGGTACTTCTAATGAGCGTTGATTCTTTTCCTCATGGTTCGTCCCCTGAGAAGGAAACGTTCCCGCAAGTCCTTCGAGAGGAACACTAGAGAAAACTAGTAAACAAACCAAAATCCAGACAAACCACTTTTTCCAACAAGCTTGTTTCATATAATCCCCCTTTTTTCTTGATTCAAAAAAATTTTATGGGATGGGGGGAGTGTAAACAACATATTTTGACAAATAAATTTTGATAATTTTCGACAATAACCAACCAAATTTTACCTTATTAGCAAATTATATAACTGCCTAACCGCACATCAACAATCGGATGTAAAGCAGATTTCACACTATTGATGCAGACTTTTTCACTATCACAGCCACTGTTAAGAAAAACGAAGCGTCCTTTCCCCGCTAACATCGGGGAAAGGACGCGGTTTGGTAACTCTTTTTTCATGGCTCTTTTCTAAAAAATTGTTGCTATTGGCCACAAAAGAAATAGAGAGAAATAACATAATAAAAAGGGAGAAATTAACGTAATGATAGGGATTGTAATTTGACTTGCAGGATTGTATTTATATTTTATGGTTCATCACCAAATTTTGTGATTTAGTGACAAAAAAGAGAAAGCACTGACGAGATCCTGGCAATAATGTTAGCGGTGAAATAAACATTAAGGAGGTCTCGTAAGTGCTTTCTATACCACTAGGATTGCCAGAATTTAAAGTTATTAAACAAGAACTTCTTTCCTATGGTTATGCGATTCATGTAGAGAAAACAGAGACACAGGAACGTTGCCCTCATTGTGGGTTTGCCACTTCCTCTGTCCACGACAGACGGACAAGAAAAGTACGGGATTTGGCGATTTTCCATCAACCGGTGTACTTGTTCGTAAAGGTAAAGCGCTATCGGTGCTGGAATTGTTCCCAAGTGTTTTCCGCCTCTTTGGAATCGATTCCACCCAATCAACACTACACCAATCGATTTTGTGAGTACTTGTATGAACTTTGTGAAGGCTCCACCATTCAAGAGGTTAGCCGAAAGCACCGCATCCCATATACGACATTGGAACGCATCTATTACTCCATCGCATCGAAAAAAGCAAAAGAGCGCCAAGCAGCAAAGGGGGCATCTTTTCAGGAAGGGATGGTGCTTAGCTTAGATGAAATCGCGGTAAAAAAGGGACATCAGTATGAAACCGTATTGATGGATGCCAAAGCCGGATCGGTCATGGGAATGCATGCCGATCGCCAATGTGACTCCGCCATCAACTTGTTGAGCCAAAATGTCCTGTCGAAAGAAATGGTCCAAACGGTGATTCTTGACATGTGGGAACCTTATCATAAGGCGGTTCGTGCCCTGTTTCCATCTGCTTCGATTGTCATCGATAAGTACCATGTGGTTCAAAAAGTGACACAAGCCTTGGATCAAGCAAGAAAGGAATTTTCTCCATTGAAAAAGGCTCGATATCTTCTCTTAAAAGGATGTGAAAAGCTTCGTAAGGACCAACGGCTTCGATTAGACGATATCTTGGAGGAGTATCCGGCACTTTCCATTGCTTATTATCTGAAAGAGTTGTTTCGGGATTTTTACCGAACCGATGGATATAACGAAGCAAAGGAACGCTTGGAAGAATGGATTAAGTTAGCCAAACAGAGCCCTTTTGCTTCTTTTCAGGAAGCAGCCAACACGCTTGAAAGGTGGAAGGAGCCTATTCTTTCCTACTTTTTGTGCCCATATACAAATGCCCGGATCGAGGGGACGAATCACAAGATCAAAAACATCAAACGCCGGGCATATGGCTATCGAAATCTAGAACGGTTTCGTTTGCGTGTATTTCTGGAGTGTACAGGGAACACTACAGGTAGTCAGGCTGCTTAAGCGCTCCCTTCTTCCGCTATCGGTATGATAGTTGGTAGAATGGAACCCGTCAAGGAAAGCACTTGACTGTTTCCATTCTACCAACTTCGTGGTCTGTATGCGGAAGAAGGATACTGACTGATGAACCTATTTCATCCAGCTAACATGTTTCTAGGATTGAGTAGAAATCACAGAAAATGGTGAAGACCCTAAAAAAGTAACCCATCCTCTTGAAACAGCAATTCCACCAAGCATCACTTTAGAATGATCAAACAATGGATTTAATATTCCAATTCCGATGATTAAAGGCTCAATAAGCAATATCATTTTTAGAATTGGCGCAATTGGTATCTCTGCAAAGGCAAAAATTAGTATAGGATAAAAAATAAAAGGCAAAAGACCGCTTATTTCATATCTTCCAAATGACACAACCACAGTCAAATAAACGACTGTGATCAACAGCTTTATTAGTGGATGAATTCTGTGTATAAAGGTCTCTTTCCGCGCCAGGTCATCCAGAAGCCTTATATTAGATATTGAATTTATCATGTTCGCCATTTAAATCAATTCCTCTTAAAAACTAAAGGTAGTTTTTTACATCGTCATAAAAATAATTAAACAATTAAATGGTAATTTTTCTCTTTTTCCTTTTAACCACAATGATGATCCAACCCGTAAATACGGCCAGTGCAAGGGTCAATGCTCCTCCTACTATACCCGAAACACTTGTTCCGACACTAACAGCAGGCCACGCATTTTCAGCTTGTGCAGCTGTTTTTTCTTTATTTTCACCTTTATTTGTCTTAAAGTTATAATCAGGTAATAACTCACATTTCGCACCCTAACAAGGTCAAAACAAAGGATTTTTTATTTAGTTTTTCAGAATAACTTTTTGACCAACACAACGAGCGATGGCAATCCTTTTTTTACCATCGCTGGTCGTTCCGTATCACGTTACACGTAGATGCTCTCATCCATGCCCAATCCCTGCAGAATCCTTCGCTGATCAGGGGTAAGGGAGCGATCCAGTGAGCGTTGGATGCGCCCATCCGGCAGCTTGAACAGGACGACGTTCACATATTGAAACAGCTGAAAAATCGCCTGTCCCGTCGGCCGGGTCAGCTTGCGGCCTCCAGGACCCTTCAACGGGTGTTCTGGAGTAATAAACTGACGCACTCGGCGCTGAAAAACGCGGTAAATAGCCAAGGCCAACAGAAACAAATAGCCTAATACTGCGACCCGTTCTGGTTTTTTGACGTAAATCTCATCCGTGAAAAACGGATCTTTCAAAAAAGCGAAGTTCATTTCCACCGAGATCTGCCCTTTATACAGCTTCAAGATCTCTTGGGCATCCATGGGTTGGCCCTTCCATTCCTTCGGAACGGTCGTGACAAGGACAAACCGGGACGCTTTCCGTCTCGCCTGTTCCCACGCGTCTTGGTCGAATTCGACGTCAAGGTGCAAGAAATACAGCGTCTCCACCTCGGGTTCCGCCCCTTTTTTCGGCCGTCCGCGCCGTTTTTTCAGGCGTACGATCTCTTCGACCGCGGCCTCAACCCGATGAAACCGGGGGCGAAGGGACGCCTTGAGGGACGCCAAGGCTTGTTCGGCATCTTCCCGGCAGGAGAAGGGGTGACGCTCCCAACGGGCTTGTTCCTCGCGAAGAAGCTCCGCTTCTTTGGTTCGTTCTTTTTCAAGCGTCTTTCCTTTTCGCTGGTCGAGCGCGCTCGATTCAACAACGATCAGCCGAACGGGGTGGCCTTCATACGTCGAGGCCGTTTCCCATACCCGGTACGTGGCGCCGTTTCTCTCCGCCAACGTAAAGGGATCGCTCCACGTCGTGTCCTCAGCATCCGCTTCGGCCAGCGCGGTTTTCACGATCCGGAGCGACGAAGGGCCTCTGGTGATCAAAAAGGCGTTGGCCGCTTTGGTTTGCGCCAGGGTCTCTTTCGTCATCGCGGCGGAATCGGCCACGTAAATCCATTCGTCTTCGATTTTGGCCTGCTTCAGCTGTTCATGGACACGAGACAGCACCTCGGGATTCCATGTTTTATCGGGCAGGTTGCCATCGTGCACATCGCCGTAAAACGGGATGCCGTCCTCGTTGCCGACCAGTCCGAAACCGATCTGTTTTTGCCAACGATGATGGCGGTTGTAGCCATGTGTGATTTGTAAGGCCTCTAACGAGGCCGATTCATACGCGCCGTAAACGGTCTTGTCCGTCGTATCGGCGTGGAAGGCTCGGAGGGAAAGGCCTTCTTTTCGATAAATATGAATCAAGCAAGTGCTGATGACGTTGTGAATGCCAGCCTCATACAGGCGATCGAGATGACGGGCCAACGCATCGTCGTTCAACCAGGAAGGATGGAGATCGGGACGGATGAGTTTCTCACAATCGACCTCCTGAGCCCAATGTTCCAAGTGAACAAGGGCTTGCCGGCCGTCAAACACATTGTAGAGGATGGCCTGAACGGCATCGCTGACTCGCGTTTGGCACTGCGGATCGACGGGCACGAGATGGTCAATCAATTGAGGCAGACCCAGTTTCTTGAATAGGGCACTTATTATATTCAAATAAGAATTGCGATAGACCTTTTTGACTTGAACGTTCATAAGTGAAAAACTCCTTTACGTTCCTTGTGTGTCAAGGATTCATTCGACATCGGAACGAAAAAATCCTCCCGATTTTCGTCGAGAGGGTGCGAAATGTGAGTAATAATGCTGTTTTGCTTTGAATTTCAGAGAGTATTTTATGAATGCCATCAGGAGCTTTCAGTTCTGTCGTACCTGCTATTTTTTCGATAGACCATTCCAGGCCGTCAGGATTTGCGGAAGCAAACCAAGAAAACAAACCGCCAACCACAACTACTGCGATGGAAAGGCCTGTCAATACTTTCTTCATGGATATATTGCCAAGGGCTTCCCCATTCACTGCCTTTTCCAAAATTTCAGGTCTGGCTCTCCATACGAAAGTAACAATTGCTGCGGTTACCAGCCCTTCAACTATCCCAATTGCAAGATGTATCGGCAGCATCAGCAGTACGAATTTTCCAAAAGGCAATTCGGTCTTTCCTGATAAAAGAGTCTCAAGGACAACGCTAAAAGCACCCAATTGGAGAGCAACCAGCGCTGAAGCCATTGAACCTGCAAAAATCCTTTTGGAAGTAACCCCTTTACGTATAAACCATTTATATATTAAAGGGTATGCTATAAAACAGGTATAAAAACCAAGATTAAATACGTTGCAGCCATAAGCAAGCAATCCGCCGTCACCAAAGAACAATGCTTGTATCAACAAAATTGAAGCCATCGTCAAAAATCCAGCATAAGGGCCCAATAATATTGCAAGCAACATTCCTCCCCCGAGGTGTCCGCTTGAACCAGTACCCGGTATTGAAAAATTAATCATTTGTGTTGCAAAAACAAATGCCCCCATAACCCCCATTAAAGGAATTTTCTTTTCATCCATCTCATTCTGGAGTTTTTTGATTGAATAAGCTGCAACTCCAGTAGTGGCTGCCAGCATAGTTCCACCAACAGCTGGTGAAATCAAGGCATCAGCCATGTGCATAATATTCACTCCTCGCATAGTATTTTTTGAATCCGCTTTCAAGGTAATTCCAGTTAGATTTTTGTTCTTTGATAACTTCATAGGATTCGTTCAGATAGTGGAGGCTAGCCCCACTATCTGAAAAATCTCATCTTTAGGGGCGTACTTTTCGTGATGTCTCTAGATAATGGTCTTACGATCATTTGGGGAAATCCTTATCTCTCCTGTAGCTTTGACTACTATTAAAGTAAAGTATGTTTCCCCATCTCTTGTTTGAACTTCTAACCCGCAGACTGTTCCCTCTGGCAACCCTTGCTGAAAGTGGCAGCTTCCAGGTAGCTCATGGAAGTGATCGATCAACAAGCGCGCTGGGGGCATAAATTTTACTAGATTTCTTTAGTATTGCCCTTTTTAGAACTTTTGAGGATTAGAATTTCCAATTCCTTTGATTTTGGTATTTGACATATTACCGCAGGACTTTACAAAAAATTAAAATAACCCTATTGTTGGAGAAACCATGGTTTCTATTCCAAGTCGAGCGTATCACTGCTTATCAAGAATGGTCAAGTGAACGTTATGTTACAGGATTTTCGTCGGTTAGCAACTTTCAACTTCGCAGGACGCGATGTGCCTTTGTTCAGTCATAATAATCCCTTGCTATCCAACCCTTCCCCACCCCGCATTCTACCATTCATATTAAAGTCATTTACGAATCGCTCATTTTTTCGATTTTTGCTTCGATTTTTTCTGCCAAAACTTTATTTTTGTTCAAATAATCTTTTGGCATAAAAAAAGGGAAAAGGCTTGTGGGAAAACGATTCCTCCTTTTCCCCTAAACCCTTTCCCCTGCCCTTTTGCACCACTTTATTTTGGCAAGAGTTTATTTACGCTCTACGTCTTTAACGCTAATCGCGCCACACTTTCCACATGCGCCGTATGCGGAAACATATCGACCGGCTGGATGTAGTCGACATGATAACGCTCTGCAAGCATATCGATATCGCGCGCGAGGCTGGACGGGTTGCAGGAGACGTACACGACCGTTTTCGGCTGGACGCGGAGAATTGTTTGCAGCAGCTCGTTGTCACATCCCGTGCGTGGCGGGTCGACAACGATGACGTCCGGCTTCCAGCCTTCCTTCACCCATTTTGGAAGCAGCGTTTCCGCTTTGCCAACGACGTACATCGTATTGGCAAACCCATGTTTTTTCGCGTTTTTCTTGGCATCTTCAATCGCTTCTGGAATGACGTCCATGCCGCGCACTTCTCGGGCGTCTTTGGCGAGCCAAAGCCCGATCGTGCCGACGCCGCAATAAGCATCGACGACTTTTTCCGTTCCTGTTAAAGCGGCGGCGCGCTTCACTTCATCGTACAATTTGACCGTTTGAATCGGGTTTAACTGGAAAAACGCCCGCGCCGACAGTTCAAACGATAAATCCCCTAACACTTCTTGAATGTATTCTTCTCCTTCTAAAAGCAGCGATTCTTCCCCAAAAATAAGCGATGTTTTTTCTCCGTTAATATTTTGCACGATCGACTTTACTTCAGGGAGACGGCGCTTGATTTCAGCGATGAGCAGCTCTTTGCGCGGAATTTCTTTTTTTGTGGTAATAAGCACGAGCTGGACGTCTCCTGTATGAAAGCCGACTCTTGCGACAATTGTACGGACAAGCCCTGTTTGTGTCCGTTCATTGTAAATCGGAATCCGCAAATCTTGTAAAATCATTTTCACGATGTTGGTAACGCGGTTTGTGGCCGGGTGTTGGATGACGCATTCGGGAATATCGATTAATCGATGAGAGTTCAATCCATACAAACCGGCGATGACCTCCCCTTTTTGGATACCGACTTGAAACTGGCTTTTATTGCGGTAATGCCACGGGTCATCCATCCCGATCGTCGGGCGAATCGACAGCGTTTCCACCGGCAGCCGGCAATGCCGCTCGAGCGCCTGAATGACGATATCACGCTTTTCGCGAAGCTGCGCTTCGTAATCAAGATGTTGCAACTGGCAGCCGCCGCATTGCTCGTAAACAGGGCATCTTGGTGTGACGCGGTACGGGGAGCGCTTGCGAATTTTTTTGATTTTCGCTTCCGCGTATTTCGGATGAATATTCGTCGCCTCTACAACGACTTCCTCCCCAGGAAGCGCTCCGGGGACAAACACCACTTGCTTTTTAAAATAGCCGACTCCTTCCCCGTTAATGCCAAGCCGTTTGATCGTGAGCGGAAACTGTTGCCCTTTCTTGATGGTGATTGTCTGCTTCGTCATTGTTTGCCACTCCTCTATTCGATGCTTCTCCATAAATATAAGGACGCATAGCTTAAATACGGCTCCCAGCGCTTGCTTAGCTCTTCCATTTGTTTTATCGACGGCTTTTGTGAAAGGCCGAGCAGCCGCTGGATCGCCCGCTGCAAACCGATATCTGCTTTTGGAAACACGTTCGGTTTCCCAAGCCCGAACAGAAGAAAATTTTGCACCGTCCATGGCCCGATGCCGCGAATCGATAACAATGCTTCCATCACTTCCGCCTCGCTTTTGTGCGCAAGTTCCTCTAATGAAAGCTTCCCTTCGGCAATAAGCCGTGATGTATCAATGATATATTCCGCTTTTCGTCCGCTTAACTGCAACTGTTTCAGTTCATCATAGGAAAGAGCGGCAATGTCTTCCGGACGCGGATAAAACCAGACGCCATCGATTTGCGTTCCGAACGTTTTCACAAACCGCTCTGTCAGGCGATAAGCAACTGTAGATGAGCAAATTCACTAACATAAATTTACATCCATACAAAAAAGGAGACATGAACCCGATTCCTTGATTAGAATAGATGTGTCACCAAACCATTCTCAAGGAGGTTCATGTCTCATGAATAGACTACCACATCACCAAGGAATCGACAAGTTTTTCGCAATGTTGGGGCTGGCCCTTTATTTCTCTAAGCCGGTCATGAAGCATCTCATTCATATTATCGATGCGCTGACAACGAAAGGATTTGCGGGAACCTTGACCGATCTGCATCACGAGAGCTTTCATCCCAACCATCGAACGACACTGAGCCATTTTTTCACGAAAAGCCCTTGGGATGAAGAAATCTTGCTTCGCAAACTCCAGCAGTGGATGCTTCGTCATGTGGAACGAACGGCCAAGCGAGAGAATCACCCCATTTTTGTTTCGATCGATGATACGATCTGCCGAAAAACGAAGCCTTCGTCACAGGCGAAACACGCTATTGAAGGGTGTAATTGGCATTATTCTCACGCGGACAAAAAGTCGATTTGGGGACACTCTCTCGTCTGGCTCATGGTTCATACGATGACGCAAGCCTTTCCCTTTGCGTTTCGCCTCTACGACAAGGCGGATGGGAAAAGCAAGGGTCAATGGGCCATCGAGATGCTTTCTTCTTTGGATGTGCACGGTTCTGTTTATGTGCTGATGGATTCTTGGTACCCATCGAAAACACTCGTGGAAGCCTGCCTGAAAAAAGGATTCCACGTCATTGCGATGCTCAAGACGAATCGGGTTCTCTATCCAAAAGGCATTGCGATCCAAGCCAAGCAGTTTGCACGCTACATCGAACCGGAAGACACCCATCTCGTCACGGTGGGAGAAGAGCGTTATCGCGTGTATCGCTACGAGGGAGCGCTGAAAGGTCTCGATGATGCCGTTGTGTTGTTGGCTTGGAAAGCCGATCAGCCGATGACACCTGAACATCTTCACTGCGTCTTGAGCACCGACCGGGAGCTAAGCGATGAAGAGATCTTGCGCTACTATGCCCAGCGTTGGTCGATCGAATGCTTTTTTCGACAAGCGAAAGACCAGCTGAAGCTCGATGGGTACCGCGTTCGTCAACGTCGGGCGGTGAAACGGTATTGGATCTTGGTGCAACTCGCTTATGTGTACAGTATGGTCGAATCCAACAGCGATTTCTCTACCGGGCTTGACTTCCTTCGAAAGAAGAAAGGACATAGCCTCGTGGAGTTTATTTACGATGCAGCCAAACAAGATATTCCCATTGATGTCGTTAAAAAACAGCTTCATGTGGCATAAGGGGTACTCCGTTTGTCTCTTTTTACATGGTAATTATTGTAATGAAAATTGCTCAACTACAGTAAGCAACTTTCAAATGCAATTGCTGGTGAATGAGACATTTCATTAAACAAAAATAAAGGTCAAAATCTAAAATAAGCGGCATTCCTTGATATTCAGCAAAAAGCGGTTGTAATTCGGTCCGCTGAAAATGTTCATGAATCGGAGCAAGCGGCGTATTCCATTGAAATAGATGGGAAATCCGCTCCATAATTTCATTTTTTCGTTCTGGATATGGCGCCGTGACAAGAAAACTCGGCTTATCCTTTGTCCCAATGCTTTCGACCGTAACAGCGGCCGGGATCTGTTGAACATAAAACGGAACAATGACTTTCTGTTGCGCTATATCCACCGATGTAAGAGGATCGAGCGCAAGCCGCTCCAGCGCGTGGGAAAAATCATACGGAGGGGCGACCTCAACTCGCTGTTGCCACATAACTATCACCTTTTTGCCATCGTTAATACCCACATTATAACGAAAAATACCCCTTTGAACAAAACTTTCAAGGGGTAAAAAGCCATGGATGCAAATTCATTTTTTCGACCATCAGATCATCAAGGCTTTTAAACGTGTAGCCTTGCTTGCGCAAATCGTCAATCACTTTCGCCAAGGCGTCGGCGTTATCTTTCGAGACAGTATGAAGCAATAAAATCGCGCCTGGATGAATTTGTTTCATAATGTTATCGTATGCGTACTTCCACCCTTTTTGATTGTTCGTCTGCCAATCAACAAACGCAAGCGACCAAAACACATGGTAATAACCAAGCTTGCGGGCGACCGCCATCGTCCGTTCGCTGAAAATCCCTCTTGGTGGGCGAAGATACATCATTCCTTTTTGCCCCGTCAGCTCTTCCGTTTTTTTACGGACAGATTCCAATTCCTCTCGCAGCTTTTCATTGCTCACTTGCGTCAAATCAGGATGATGCCATGAGTGATTGCCGACAATATGCCCTTCTTTTGCCATTCGTTTTACTAAATCAGGAGCCGTATTTAAATAGTGCCCCGTAACAAAAAACGTCGCCGGCACTTTTTTTTCTTTTAAGACATCTAAAATTTTCGCTGTATAGCCGTTTTCATAGCCGTTATCAAACGTTAAATAAATTTCTTTTTTGTTTGGATTTCCTAAATAAAATGCGTCATATTTGGCAAGCAGTTGATCCAGCTCTTTTCCCGCGGAAGGAGGCTCGTGGTTCTCGCTTCGCTTAAACCCCCAATGAATCGCTTTATTGCTTACGGCTTCAGCGGGAGCAGGAACAAACGATAAGATGACGACACATATAAACAGCCATATTGTCCATTTTTTCATCCGTCTTTCCTCCTTGTCGTGCTGCTAACCATTAGTTTTTTCCACCATTGCCGCTTTAACCGCGCCATTTTTTGCATAAAAAATCACCGCCAGCATCTAGCTGACGGTGATATGCTTTTCTTATTTAAAAACTGGCTCTTTAAATTGCGCGAGTTTTTCTAATGACGATTTTTCTACATCTTCATGCAGGCTGTTGCCGTGAGAGTCCATCGTGACGACGGCGGTAAAGTTTTCGACGCGCAAGTGCCACATTGCTTCTGGAATGCCGAATTCCAATAAATCGACTCCTTCTACCGACTTAATACAGTCCGCATAATATTGCGCCGCGCCGCCGATCGCGTTCAAATAGACGCCGCCGTGTTCTTTTAGGGCTTGCAGCGTTTTCGCGCCCATTCCCCCTTTGCCGATGACCGCGCGGACACCGAATTTTTTCATAATGTCGCCTTGATAAGGCTCCTCGCGAATGCTTGTTGTCGGACCTGCCGCTTTAACTTGCCAATTGCCGTTCTCATCTTTCAGCATCACCGGACCGCAGTGGTAAATAATTTGTCCGTTCAGATCGACAGGCGCATCATGATCCATTAAATATTTATGAATCGCGTCGCGGCCGGTATAAATAACGCCGTTAATGCGCACGACATCGCCGACTTTCAGCTGGCGGATTTGCTCTTCTGTAATCGGCGGCTCGAGTACAATTTCGCGCACTTCGCCAAGCTCCGCTGTCGCGGCTGTTTCCGCTTTTTCCAGCTCTTTTTCAAAGTCGACGTCTTCGCCTTCCTGATACAGCCATTCGATAATCTCGCCGGTCGCTGGATCAATTTTTACGCCAAGGCGGCGGAACGCCCAGCAGTTATAGGCGACAGACACGAAGAAGCTGGCCGGAATGCGGTGCATCACGCCGATTTTACAGCCTAACAGCGTCGATTCGCCGCCAAATCCCATTGTGCCGATACCAAGCTTATTGGCGTTTTCCATAATATATTCTTCTAAACGGCGCAAATCTTCATTCGGATTGATATCGTCGACGGAACGGAAAAGCTGGTCTTTCGCCAGTTCATAACCGGAAGCGCGGTCGCCGCCGATGCCGACACCGATAAACCCAGCGCTGCATCCTTGTCCTTGTGCTTGGTATACCGCGTGCAAAATACATTTGCGGATGCCGTCTAAATCGCGGCCGGCGCGGCCAAGACCTTCTAGCTCGCAAGGCAGGCTGTACTGAATGTTTTTGTTTTCACAGCCGCCGCCTTTTAAAATAAGACGGACATCAATGTAATCGTTTTCCCATTGTTCAAATTTAATAACCGGTATGCCAACGCCAAGGTTGTCGCCGCTGTTTTTGCCGGTTAGCGAATCAACGGAGTTCGGACGGAGCTTGCCGTCTTTTGTCGCCTGCACTACCGCGGCATAAATTGCTTCCTTCATTTTAATTTGGTTGACGCCGACCGGCACTTTAATTTTAAATGTCGGCAGCCCGGTATCTTGACAGATTGGCGACACATTTTCTTCCGCCATTTTGATGTTGCCGGCAATCGTCGTCAGCGCCATCGCCGCGCGCGTTCCCGCATTTTCCCGCGCTTTTGCCCGAGCGATCGCTCGACGCACGTCCTTTGGCAGTTTCGTGGACGTTTCCACGATAAGTTGATACATGCTCTGTTGGAACTGTTCCATGTTCAACGCCCCTTCCCCTTTTGGTCGTCCTATGTAGTTGGCTATCACTACAATCTTTATTTATTATACTCCTTTTCACTCTCTTGTGTAAAAACAAAAAGTTGTTACCATATTATTTATTCGTAAAATTCCACTTATTTTTAATACTTTTATTTCCTGTTCCTTTCTAGCGGAATTTTACATATTCCCGTACAATGATAAATAAGTTAATTTTAAGGAAAAACGAGATTTGTTATTTCTTAAAATGAATGACGGGACGCAACTTCGATGAAGGAAGAGGAGAAGGCTATGAATTCACTTACACTTCAACCGATTACCCCATCCTTTGATCCGTGGGAAGCGTATTTGGATGTCGAACAATACGGAGAACTTCAGTTGACAAATGTGGAATTCACCACAACTACATTATGCAATATGCGCTGTGAACATTGCGCTGTCGGCTACACACTGACAACGAAAGATCCGAAGGCACTCCCGCTTGACTTGCTTATCAAGCGGCTCGAGGAAATCCCGCATTTGCGTTCGTTGAGCATCACCGGCGGCGAGCCAATGCTATCGTTGAAATCGGTAAACGACTACGTCGTTCCCCTGTTAAAATACGCCCGCGAGCGCGGGGTGCGGACACAGCTCAACTCTAATTTGACGCTTGATTTAGAGCGCTATGAAAAAATTATTCCTTATTTGGACGTCTTGCATATCTCCCATAACTGGGGAACGATCGAAGATTTTATCGAGGGCGGGTTTGCGATGATGGAGCGCAAGCCAAGCATCGCCCAACGCGAAAAGTATTTTCAACACATGCTCGATAACGCAAAAGCATTGGCGAGGGTGGGAGTAATGGTTTCCGCAGAAACCATGCTAAACAAACGGACCGTCCCTCATTTAGAAGCGATTCATCGGCAAGTGGTTGAGGAAATGCAGTGCAAGCGCCATGAAATCCACCCGATGTACCCGAGCGATTTCGCTAGCGCGCTCGAGGCGTTAAGTTTAGATGAATTGCGTCAGGCGATCCATCACCTTTTGGATATTCGCAATGAAAATGTATGGATGCTGTTTGGAACACTGCCGTTTTATCCTTGCAGCAGCAACGAAGAGGACTTAGCATTATTACAACGGCTTTACGCAAGCAAAAACGTCACGGTCCGCAACGATCCGGACGGACGGTCGCGCCTAAATGTCAACATTTTTACCGGCGATATCATCGTCACCGATTTCGGCGACGAGCCGGCACTTGGCAACATCAAGCATCATACGCTGCTTGAAGCATACGAAAAATGGCGGAAATCTTCGCTTGCTAAACAGCTGCTCTGCCATTGCCCAGCCGCTCAATGCCTAGGACCAAACGTGCTCGTCAAAAACGCTTATTATAAAGATGTCGATTTTACAAAACGGAAAGCGCGGATCAAAAAATAAAACGTCAAGGGTCTCCCCTTGACGTTTTATCTTGGCTGCTCGCTGACAATGTATGAAAAATAAAGGCGGTCTTGAACAGGAATCCATGCGCCAACACCACGCGTCGTTACGTTTTTCACGACAATTTTCTTTTTATTGCCTTTTAGCACGATATACACTTCGCCGTACGTTACTTTTCCTTTTTCATTGACCGCTGGCGCATATGCATATAAATAGCCGATCTTTTTCGCCGGCACTTGATATGGTTTATCTTTTTTCGTTCCAATCCCTACTACCGTACTAAACGCTAACGGTAAATTCGTCTTTTCCATCGCCTTATTTAGCATCATTTTTTGCACCGCTTCTTCGTTTGGAATTTGCGCCGTCAGCCCGCCGCGTACATGTTTTTGTGTTTCCTGTTTATAGTACAGTCTTTGTGAAGCATTCCCGCCGCGGTTATCGAGAAAATTCGTATTGACTTTTTGATATTCCCAATTCGTTGACGTTTCGAATGACTGATAATTGAGCGGCCATTGGCCTAAATAAATCGTCGCCCGGTACCCGATCGCAAATGGCGTGCTCGAAACAGAAGATTCGTTAAGAAGATGAATCAATTCTGGGTTTTCAATTTTTACGTTAGCTGAACGAAGGAGCTCCTTTGTGAACTTGCTTGGCTCTAGGTGCGGCAAATCTTGCGCTGGATTTGGGTACGTATTTTCTTTTGTAATATCCACCACCGTGCTTGGCTGCATCGGTTTCGAAACGGCATCAGCGGTAAAAGCGGCTGCATATATGATCAATACGCTAATAAAAAGGGAGAGACTCCATTTTTTCATCCTATTAACTCCTTTCCATTACTATCTTCACTGTTATTTTCTTCCCAAAAAATAAGTTTATCCGCATAGAAAAATTTATTATTTTTGTTCAGAATATTTATAAATTTATAATAAAATGGTATACTAATATTGCGCTAATTTGTTCATGACATTCTGCATATGTTTTTCCTCCTGCTATGTATGTTTTGTCAAATGGAAAAGGCTCTGCAACCAAGCAGAGCCTCTTTTTTATCTCCCACTAAAGCAAATAAAATCCAATTCCCATAATCGTATAAGCGGCAATCAATGTTGCCCCTTCAAACCAGTTCGTATCCCCGTCGTTAGAGAGGATAATCATGAGCAACACCGATGTCACCATGGCAATCAATTCCGGAAGCGAAAAAACAAGCGGCATCTTCTCCGGAAAAAGCAGGGAAACCAACACAAGCACCGGCGCCACAAACATCGCGATTTGCAAAGTGGAACCGACCGCGATTTCGACCGCAACGTTCATTTTGTTTTTATATGCCATAATAACAGCAGAAGCATGTTCCGCCGCATTGCCGACGATGGCGACAACAATAATCCCGATAAACAATTCGCTCCAGCCGAACGATTTTGCCACCGTTTCAAACGTATGAACAAGCCTTTCCGATATGTAGGCCACCGCAACTGTGGCCAACGCTAAAATCAAAATCGATTTTCCTTTCGTCCATTCCGGTTCCTCATGTTCCTCTACGGTATCCGATTTTTGCTGATAGACGCCGCGATGCGTGACAAGCTTAAAGTATAAGGCAGCTAAGTACAAAATCACCATAATGATCGAAATGCCGACGCTAAGCGCCAGCTTGTTTTGATGGGACATGTTCATCGTAAACACTTCAGGAATGACAAACGCTACCAAAATGGCAAACGTAAGCAGTCCCGCGTTATGGCGGGCATCATATATGTTAAATTCCTGCCGTTTGTACTTCAAACCACCAATAAAAAAGGACAACCCTGCGACTAACAGTAAATTGCCGAGCACCGAACCGGTGAGGGAAGCAAGCACTACTTCCACGAGCCCCGCTTTTAACGCGAAAATGGAAATGATGAGCTCCACCGCGTTGCCAAACGTCGCATTCAACAGGCCGCCTATGCGCGGGCCGGCCACAATCGCCAAACTTTCCGTAGCGCGACCCATATAGCTGGCAAGCGCAATAATCGTCAAGCAATAGACCGCAAACATCATCACCTCCGGCCAATGGAGGAAACTCCCCGCGACAGATAATGGAATGCCAACCCATGCCATCAGCGCAAATACTTTATTCATTTTCCACTTCTCCACCTTTCTCCTCTGACGTTTGTCCAATAAATTATGAAACCGTTAGTATAAGAAAAAACGAGCGATTTTTTCTTCATCATTTTTTGGCTTGCCTTACGCATGCATCCTATGTACCATGAATACGGATACTTATGTTCGGAAACGAGGTAAACACGATGCGCTTTTGGATTTTAATCACCATTGTTGCCATTTCCGGCCTTTCGCAAGGGATGCTGCTGCCATTGCTTTCGATGTTGCTTGAAAAGCATGGCGTTTCTTCTTCGGTCAATGGTATGCACGCAGCGGCGCTGTACATTGGTGTTTTATTCATCTCGCCGTTTTTGGAAAAACCGCTGCGCAAATATGGATATCGTCCTATGATTCTCCTTGGTGGTTTTATTGTAATATTATCCCTCGCTTTATTTCCAGTTTTTCATTCATTTTTTCTTTGGTTTTTCTTGCGCCTTTGCGTTGGAATTGGCGACCATATGCTTCATTTTGCCACACAAACATGGATTACTGATTTTTCGCCGCCAGAACGGCGCGGGCGTAATCTTTCCTTATACGGATTCTCTTTTGGCATCGGTTTCTCAGCAGGGCCACTGCTGGCATCCCTCGCTTCCTTGCACGAATCGCTGCCTTTTTACTTATCATCGCTATTTAGTCTTGTCAGCTGGTGCGGTGTCTTTTTCCTGCAAAATGAACAGCCAAAGGAATGGCAACGATCGGATTCGACGAATGTTGCTCAACGTTTGCTCCATGTGTGGAAATACGCATGGATGGCCTTACTGCTTCCGCTTACTTACGGTTTTTTAGAAGCAACGATCCATACGATTTTTCCGGTGTACGCTTTACGGGAACATATTACGGTAGAACATGTAGCGTTTATTTTGCCCGCCTTCTCATTTGGAGGAATCGCATTCCAGCTGCCGCTCGGGGCATTAAGTGACCGCTTCCCGCGGAAACGGGTGATTGCCGCTGCCTTGTTTATCGGCAGCGCCAGCTTTTTTAGCGCTTATCTGTTCCATCATTCCCTCATTGCGATTGCCATTTGCTTTTTTATTGCCGGTATGTTTGTTGGCTCTTTGTTTTCCCTTGGCATCGCCTATATGGCCGACTTGTTGCCGAAAGAGCTGCTTCCCGCCGGGAATTTGCTATGCGGCATGCTATACAGCCTTGGCAGCATGACCGGCCCGTTTACGACCGGCCTAGCGATTCAGATCGGCACCAATCACAGCTTTTTCTTTATGATGTGCAGCCTTCTCTTTCTTCTTTTTCTTATCATGCTTTCAAAGCAGCCAATGAAGCAGAGCGATTGATCTTCTTCTTTTTTATTTTTCAAAAAATTATTGACCTTTTTCTTTGTTCTGTTATATAATAATACCAACAAATAAACATTCTGTTTTAAAACAGAGTAAACATGAAGAGGAGTGTTTGTTTATGATTAGAGCAGAACGGAAAAATATGATCGAATTTATTGAGAAAGTGAGAGGGATTACAAAAGAACAGCTTGCGTATATGACGGATGCGGAAATCGAGTATATTTACGAACTGTACTACTACAATCACGAAGAAATCGCCGAGTAAACAGAGCCGCTGCTGGACCGTCCTTTATTTTCATCTCATCGACTTCGTCCATCATCGAAAAATCCTCACCAAGAATCCCAAAAGTAAGTGCAAAAAGGTTCTCGCCTTCGCGAGAACCTTTTTTGTCAAAACCGTCCTGCTTTCCATGCTAATGATACCCGTTTTGGCCATTAGCACTGCTGCTTGTTTTATGCTTCGGCTTATTTTTTCCTTTTTGTTTGGTGCCTCCGTCTTTTTTTGTATGTTTGGTCATGGAAATCCCCCTCTCATCCTCAGTAATCCCCCTTACAATCGTTACTATTTCCCCACTGCTTCTGTTTATGAAAGGAAGTTTATGCATCATTAACGCTCTCGTCTTCTTCCTTCCCGCTCGCAATCAAAAATCGCGTTCATTTCTCCGCCTAACACAATAATCATCCCTGATAAATAAAACCACACCATTAAAATAATCATTCCACCAAGACTTCCGTACATCGCGGTATAATACACAAAATTGTTGACATAGTAAGAAAAAGCGAGCGACGTGATAATCCAACCAACCGTCGCGAAGGTTGCACCGCGGACGACATTTGCACAACGCAGTTTCTTATTTGGCGCAAAATAATACAATGCAGTAAACACAACAAACAAAATTAATGAACTGTAGTTGAGCAATTTTAATTACAATAATTACCATGTAAAAGAGACAAACAGGGTACCCCTTATGCCACGTGGAGCTGTTTTTTCACGGTATCAATGGGAATATTTTGTTTCGCTGCACGGTAAATGAACTCCACGAGGCTATGTCCTTTTCTCTTGCGCAGAAGATCGAGCCCATCAGAAAAATCGCTGTTCGACTCGAACATGCTGTACACGTAAGCAAGCTGCACCAAGATCCAGTAGCGTTTCACCGCCCGACGTCCGCGAACGCGGTATCCATCGAGTTTCAGCTGGTCTTTCGCTTGACGGAAAAAACATTCGATCGACCAACGCTGGGCATAGTAGCGCAAGATCTCTTCATCGCTTAGATCCCGGTCGGTGCTCAAGACGCAGTGAAGATGTTCCGATGTCATCGGCTGATCGGCTTTCCAAGCGAGCAGCACCACGGCATCATCGAGACCTTTGAGAGAGCCTTCGTAGCGATAAACCCGATAACGCTCTTCTCCCACCGTGACGAGGTGAGTGTCTTTCGGTTCGATGTAGCGGGCAAACTCCCTCACCTGAACCGCAATGCCTTTTGGATAAAGAAGCCGATTGGCCTTGAGCATTGCGATTACGTGGAATCCCTTTTTCAGACAAGCTTCCACGAGCGTTTGCGATGGATACCAAGAGTCCATCAGCACATAAACAGGACGGTGTACATCCAAAGAAGAAAGCATCTCGATCGCGAGTTCCCCCTTGCTTTTCCCAGCCGCCTTGTCGTAGAGGCGGAACGCAAAGGGAAAAGCCTGGGTCATCGTATGAACCATGAGCCAAACGAGAGAATGTCCCCAGATCGACTTTTTCTCTGTGTGAGAATAGTGCCAATCACACCCTTGAATGGCGTGCGTTGCCTGTGACGAAGGCTTGGTTTTTTGGCAAATCGTATCATCGATCGAAACAAAAAGGGGTTGACTCTCCTGTTTGGCGATGCGTTCGACACGACGAAGCATCCACTGTTGAAGTTTGCGAAGCAGCGTCTCTTCATCCCAAGGGCTTTTCGTGAAAAAATGGCTGAGTGTCGTGCGGTGGTTCGGATGAAAGCTCCAATGATGAAGATCGGTCAATGTTCCCGCAAATCCTTTGGTGGTCAGCGCATCCACGATATGAACGAGATGCTTCATGACAGGTTTTGAAAAATAAAGGGCCAACCCCAACATCGTGAAAAACTTGTGGATTCCTTGATGATGTGCTAATCTATTCATGAGACATGAACCTCCTTGTGAATAGTTTTGGTGACACATCTATTCTAATCAAGGAATCGGGTTCATGTCTCTTTTTTTGTTTGGTTGTAAATTTATGTTAGCGAATTTGCTCATCTACAGTAATGAACTAATGACCCAACGCAACGCATTCCAAACCGTTAAAAACGTTTTGGAAAAACCAAATGCAGAAAATAAAAATAGTCCTATCATTTTGCCGAATACGGGTAAAACTAAAGCGACGATAATGACAAAAATCATCCCGATTGTAAGTAATACAGATACCCCACGAGCGATAAAAAAGGGACGATTTTCCTCGACATCATAGGCGCGGTTAAACGCCCGGACAATCGCATTCATTCCGTTCGAGGCTGACCAAATCGCACCGATAATACTAAACGATAACAATTTCCCGTTTTGGTACCCCATCACTCGATGAATGCTTGCCTCAATTAAATGAAGTGCTTCTTTTGGAGCATATTGGCGTACTACCGAAAGAATATCTTCATGTGGAATTGGTAAATAGGCAAGTAATGTAAATAAAAAAATAAGAAATGGAAACAGGGAAAGGAGAAAATAATAAGCTAATTCCGCTGATAGGCGAGGAATTTCATCCTCTTGAAAACGCCGCACCATTTCACGAATAAACATTAAATTGATTATCATTTATCGTTTCCCCTTTCATTATTTTATTCGGGGACGATCATCCTTTTTCCAGTTATATACTTCTTTTGCAATTTCGATAACTTCCGGCGTTTTTTCTGCAATATCTTTTATTTTTTTCATAATAAACCCTACATCTTCTTCCATCTCTTCTATTGATTGGCGCCATTGTTTAAGCTTCATTGGAAATGAAAGGCGGTCTTGTTTCTCTTCCTTTTTGAACAGTAAGGAAAATGCAGCTCCTGCTGCCGCTCCAATCACCACACCTTTCCATACATTTCTTCTCTTCACTTATTGTTCCCCCTTTTTAAAGTTTTTTCTCTTTTATAATCGTTTCTAATAAATGTTCGCACCCTTTTCGGATAAGCTCATATACTTCTGTAAAATTCCCTGTGTAATACGGATCAGGTATATCAGCCATTTCACTATCTGGAACAAAATCAAGAAGCCGGCCAATAAAGCCTGTTTGATCATATCCAGCTAATCGCCGCAGATTCCCGACATTTTCCGCATCCATGGCAATAATGTAATCAAACGCTTGCAAATCCTCTTTGCAAATTTGCCGAGCGCGAATTCCTGAAAAATCGATGTTATTTTTCTTTAATATCGTCCGTGTCCCTTCATGTGGCGGTTCACCAACATGCCAATTCCCTGTTCCTGCTGAATCAACGATGATTTTTCCTTCCAATCCTCTCTCTTTTACTAAATGTCGAAAAATCGCCTCCGCCATTGGAGAACGGCAAATATTCCCTAAGCAAACAAATAATACTTTTACCATTGTTTCACATCTCCCTTCGACCCCATTATATACAAAAATATTAGCGCAATGTATTCCTCTATGTGTTACAATACATGTAAACTTTACAAAGGAAGGAGCAAAAAAATGGATTTATCCAAAAAGTCGGCAGAAAACGTAGAGTACATGGTGGAAAAAATAAAAGAAAAGCTAAAAGTATTAAATTTTGAGGCGATTAAACCTTCCCACTTCTCTGAGGATTGGTATGATGAGTTAAAAGACATTTATGAAATGGTGATGAGAAAAAATACGTTCAGCCCAAGCGAGATGCAGGCAATCGCCGAGGAGTTAGGAAACTTGCGCAAAAAATAAAGGGCACCGTCTTTAAGCGATGTACAGCCCATTCTTCTTTGTGTATATTTTCATTTGATTGGAGGATGGGGGTTCCCATCCTTTAAACAAACGATGCAGGCATCGAGTGGAAGGAGGCCGCCTTCTTCTGCGCAGAAGCTTCTTCGATGGAAGTGGTAAGAAACTACCGTCTCTCAACGAAATATAGGTAAGAGGTTCATTTGGTTCTACTCAATTTGTCTTTATTTTCGTATAATTTAAACTAGACTAGAGATAGAACTAAACCAACTATGAATTTATACATATTTTTGTTTTGAGGTCGGAGAGGAGAAAAAAATGTTTTATGGCAGTATTGATCACTCATTATTTATCATTTTGTTGTTCTTCATTACTGCTATCATTTCCTACACATTACTGAAAATACTATTCAACCGTACACACCCTATTTACATCGTAGCGGGCATATGCATCATCAGTCTTGCATCTTGGTCAATACATTTCCTCCTTTCATTAGACACGCTCCATATGTCGAAAAAGACAAACGTTTTGTTTAACCCTATCGCTGCTGTGCTCAGCGCCTTATGTGTTACAACGATCGCACTTACCATTAGACACTTATTAAAAGAAAATAAACAATATGATAAATGTCTCTTTTTCCAACATCCTGATATGATCTTTCTGTTAGACATAAATGGGGTATTTCTATCTGGTAACCCTGCAGTGGAAAAAAATGCTGGATACAAACCTAGCGAATATATTGGCAAACATTTTACCCAGCTTATCGTCCCAGACCAAATTGAAAAAGCAAAAAAATATTTGAACGAACATTAAAAGGAGAAACTTATGAATGTGATTTACAAGCATGGCATAAAAATAAAAAAATTATTGATATACATATCAAAACCGTCCCATTGATTCGTGGCAATCGCTTAAAAGGAATTTATGTGATTATCCAAAACCTTACGGAACTCAATCGATTCCGAAAAGAGCTGGAACACTTATATTATAAACATACACTCATATTAAATTCTATCGCGGAAGGAGTTTGCGGGATCGATCAACATCAAAATATCGTTTTCTGGAATCCAGCCGCAGAACGAATGACGGGATATAAAGCGGAAGAAGTCATTGGAAAAACATCGCATGCGATCATTCACCACACGAAAAAAGATGGAACTCCTTACTCTTTTGGTGAATGTCCAATTGATCGCGCCATTCATGATGGGAAAACGTATCATATTTGTGAAGATATTTTTTGGAAAAAAGATGGTACCTATTTCCCTGTTTCCTATACGGTAACACCTATTTTGGAAAATGGGGCCGTTGTTGGCGGAGTATTGACGTTCACCGATATTACCGAGAAACAAAAAACAGAAGAATTCATTCGAACATCGGAAAAGCTCTCAGTTGCCGGCCAGCTAGCGGCTGGGATCGCCCATGAAATTCGCAATCCGCTTACAGCCATAAAAGGATTTATACAACTATTGCAATCCGAACTTGACGAGAAAAAACCTTACCTTCACATTATTGAATCAGAAATTCAGCGCATTGAACTTATTTTAGGCGAACTATTAGTGTTGGCAAAACCACAAGCAACCAAATTTACAAAAAGTGATATTGGCGTTTTGCTTCAACATGTCACCACTTTATTAGAAACACAGGGTATTTTGCATAACATCCAAATTATTACAAAAACTGATCCATCTCTTCCTCTCATTGAATGTGACGAAAACGGATTAAAGCAAGTATTTATTAATTTCTTAAAAAATGCAATGGAAGCGATGAAAAATGGCGGACATATTTTCATTGAAGCACAAAAAAAGGATGAACATTCCGTTCTTATTCGCTTTATCGACGAAGGTTGTGGAATTCCAAAAGAACATCTAGAAAAAATAGGAAATCCATTCTTTACAACTAAAGAAAAAGGCACTGGTCTTGGGATGATGATCAGCAAAAAAATTATCGAAGACCACGGCGGAACGATGTCGATTATGAGTGAAGTGAATAAAGGAACAACAATCGAAGTAATATTGCCAATCCGCGTTTCTGCCTCACCTGTTTTACATACCTCTTCGTCATCCCATTTACATGCATAGAAAAGGGCGGAATAGCAAGCCGCCCTTTTCTCTTCTTCTCCGATTTCGTTATTCCTCTAACATGTTACTCACATTTCGCACCCTAACAAGGTCAAAACAAAGGATTTTTTATTTAGTTTTTCAGAATAACTTTTTGACCAACACAACGAGCGATGGCAATCCTTTTTTTACCATCGCTGGTCGTTCCGTATCACGTTACACGTAGATGCTCTCATCCATGCCCAATCCCTGCAGAATCCTTCGCTGATCAGGGGTAAGGGAGCGATCCAGTGAGCGTTGGATGCGCCCATCCGGCAGCTTGAACAGGACGACGTTCACATATTGAAACAGCTGAAAAATCGCCTGTCCCGTCGGCCGGGTCAGCTTGCGGCCTCCAGGACCCTTCAACGGGTGTTCTGGAGTAATAAACTGACGCACTCGGCGCTGAAAAACGCGGTAAATAGCCAAGGCCAACAGAAACAAATAGCCTAATACTGCGACCCGTTCTGGTTTTTTGACGTAAATCTCATCCGTGAAAAACGGATCTTTCAAAAAAGCGAAGTTCATTTCCACCGAGATCTGCCCTTTATACAGCTTCAAGATCTCTTGGGCATCCATGGGTTGGCCCTTCCATTCCTTCGGAACGGTCGTGACAAGGACAAACCGGGACGCTTTCCGTCTCGCCTGTTCCCACGCGTCTTGGTCGAATTCGACGTCAAGGTGCAAGAAATACAGCGTCTCCACCTCGGGTTCCGCCCCTTTTTTCGGCCGTCCGCGCCGTTTTTTCAGGCGTACGATCTCTTCGACCGCGGCCTCAACCCGATGAAACCGGGGGCGAAGGGACGCCTTGAGGGACGCCAAGGCTTGTTCGGCATCTTCCCGGCAGGAGAAGGGGTGACGCTCCCAACGGGCTTGTTCCTCGCGAAGAAGCTCCGCTTCTTTGGTTCGTTCTTTTTCAAGCGTCTTTCCTTTTCGCTGGTCGAGCGCGCTCGATTCAACAACGATCAGCCGAACGGGGTGGCCTTCATACGTCGAGGCCGTTTCCCATACCCGGTACGTGGCGCCGTTTCTCTCCGCCAACGTAAAGGGATCGCTCCACGTCGTGTCCTCAGCATCCGCTTCGGCCAGCGCGGTTTTCACGATCCGGAGCGACGAAGGGCCTCTGGTGATCAAAAAGGCGTTGGCCGCTTTGGTTTGCGCCAGGGTCTCTTTCGTCATCGCGGCGGAATCGGCCACGTAAATCCATTCGTCTTCGATTTTGGCCTGCTTCAGCTGTTCATGGACACGAGACAGCACCTCGGGATTCCATGTTTTATCGGGCAGGTTGCCATCGTGCACATCGCCGTAAAACGGGATGCCGTCCTCGTTGCCGACCAGTCCGAAACCGATCTGTTTTTGCCAACGATGATGGCGGTTGTAGCCATGTGTGATTTGTAAGGCCTCTAACGAGGCCGATTCATACGCGCCGTAAACGGTCTTGTCCGTCGTATCGGCGTGGAAGGCTCGGAGGGAAAGGCCTTCTTTTCGATAAATATGAATCAAGCAAGTGCTGATGACGTTGTGAATGCCAGCCTCATACAGGCGATCGAGATGACGGGCCAACGCATCGTCGTTCAACCAGGAAGGATGGAGATCGGGACGGATGAGTTTCTCACAATCGACCTCCTGAGCCCAATGTTCCAAGTGAACAAGGGCTTGCCGGCCGTCAAACACATTGTAGAGGATGGCCTGAACGGCATCGCTGACTCGCGTTTGGCACTGCGGATCGACGGGCACGAGATGGTCAATCAATTGAGGCAGACCCAGTTTCTTGAATAGGGCACTTATTATATTCAAATAAGAATTGCGATAGACCTTTTTGACTTGAACGTTCATAAGTGAAAAACTCCTTTACGTTCCTTGTGTGTCAAGGATTCATTCGACATCGGAACGAAAAAATCCTCCCGATTTTCGTCGAGAGGGTGCGAAATGTGAGTTATAACCTGACTCGAGCATAAACTTTAAAATTCCGATTCTATTACCGACAAACAGATATTTTTTCAATCACTAGTCGACTCCTTTTATAAATATTTTCGGTATTCTAATATAATATTCGAGTAGTACTTAACTTACAAATTAGATGGTGTTACAAAATTATCGTTTGCATAAATATACATAATTGCACATGCAGTAAATAGCGGTTAAACCCATACCAATGTAGCTGTTCTAATCTGTCACTCTTTAACCTTTAACTGATTGAACGTCTGTTCAATCGTGTTGTGGAAATGAAACAGCCATTTTCCCAATTCTGTCTTTAGAAAACCAAGGAATCATCCGATCGTAGCATCTTTTCACGATTCGAGAATAGAGCAGCAAAACGAAAAAGATATTAGCTTGTTCGATCACTTTCAATTCGCAGTAATACAGACGTGAGACAAAATAATCCCCTCCACGCTTGTACAAAGATGCAATTTATAACCTCTCAACCAGTTGTACAGAGTGGAAATTCTTCATCTAGCTTGAGAATCATAGAAACTGCTTTGGAGAGCCATGCTATCAATCATGACAATTTCGGGATACTAAGTCCCTAAATTATTCAAAAGTTGGGCATTAAAAATGGTAAATCCTTTTTCTCGAAACCATTTACCCACACATAAAAAGTAGAAAAAAAGTAGAAAATATGAAACTTTATTGAATTCGTAAATACAGCAGAAATAGCCAATTGAATATGTTGATTAACTGACACAAGGACTCAATGGAAAAATAAGTATTTAAAAACGAACATCTCAATAGCATTTTTTCAAAATAGGCGAACGACCTGTCACATAAAATTCTTCTGCTAAAGAAAGTCGACCAATATACTGAAATAGAGCTTGTAAAAGTGGGACACTTTCGCTATTATTGCATGTTCGATAACTAAATTGGAAATCATGGTAGTGTCCCCCTTGGAATTGTATTTTTAGTCATAATTCCAGGGGGGATTTGTTAGTGCAGTCATTATAAATTTTGAAATATTATACAAAAGTATACTGCTTTTTATAAAAAGAAACTATATTTTTCACATACATATCGTAACTATACAAGCCATTTAAAATCTGTAATTGTTTTTTATGATACTTTTTAACTCACATTTCGCACCCTCTCGACGAAAATCGGGAGGATTTTTTCGTTCCGATGTCGAATGAATCCTTGACACACAAGGAACGTAAAGGAGTTTTTCACTTATGAACGTTCAAGTCAAAAAGGTCTATCGCAATTCTTATTTGAATATAATAAGTGCCCTATTCAAGAAACTGGGTCTGCCTCAATTGATTGACCATCTCGTGCCCGTCGATCCGCAGTGCCAAACGCGAGTCAGCGATGCCGTTCAGGCCATCCTCTACAATGTGTTTGACGGCCGGCAAGCCCTTGTTCACTTGGAACATTGGGCTCAGGAGGTCGATTGTGAGAAACTCATCCGTCCCGATCTCCATCCTTCCTGGTTGAACGACGATGCGTTGGCCCGTCATCTCGATCGCCTGTATGAGGCTGGCATTCACAACGTCATCAGCACTTGCTTGATTCATATTTATCGAAAAGAAGGCCTTTCCCTCCGAGCCTTCCACGCCGATACGACGGACAAGACCGTTTACGGCGCGTATGAATCGGCCTCGTTAGAGGCCTTACAAATCACACATGGCTACAACCGCCATCATCGTTGGCAAAAACAGATCGGTTTCGGACTGGTCGGCAACGAGGACGGCATCCCGTTTTACGGCGATGTGCACGATGGCAACCTGCCCGATAAAACATGGAATCCCGAGGTGCTGTCTCGTGTCCATGAACAGCTGAAGCAGGCCAAAATCGAAGACGAATGGATTTACGTGGCCGATTCCGCCGCGATGACGAAAGAGACCCTGGCGCAAACCAAAGCGGCCAACGCCTTTTTGATCACCAGAGGCCCTTCGTCGCTCCGGATCGTGAAAACCGCGCTGGCCGAAGCGGATGCTGAGGACACGACGTGGAGCGATCCCTTTACGTTGGCGGAGAGAAACGGCGCCACGTACCGGGTATGGGAAACGGCCTCGACGTATGAAGGCCACCCCGTTCGGCTGATCGTTGTTGAATCGAGCGCGCTCGACCAGCGAAAAGGAAAGACGCTTGAAAAAGAACGAACCAAAGAAGCGGAGCTTCTTCGCGAGGAACAAGCCCGTTGGGAGCGTCACCCCTTCTCCTGCCGGGAAGATGCCGAACAAGCCTTGGCGTCCCTCAAGGCGTCCCTTCGCCCCCGGTTTCATCGGGTTGAGGCCGCGGTCGAAGAGATCGTACGCCTGAAAAAACGGCGCGGACGGCCGAAAAAAGGGGCGGAACCCGAGGTGGAGACGCTGTATTTCTTGCACCTTGACGTCGAATTCGACCAAGACGCGTGGGAACAGGCGAGACGGAAAGCGTCCCGGTTTGTCCTTGTCACGACCGTTCCGAAGGAATGGAAGGGCCAACCCATGGATGCCCAAGAGATCTTGAAGCTGTATAAAGGGCAGATCTCGGTGGAAATGAACTTCGCTTTTTTGAAAGATCCGTTTTTCACGGATGAGATTTACGTCAAAAAACCAGAACGGGTCGCAGTATTAGGCTATTTGTTTCTGTTGGCCTTGGCTATTTACCGCGTTTTTCAGCGCCGAGTGCGTCAGTTTATTACTCCAGAACACCCGTTGAAGGGTCCTGGAGGCCGCAAGCTGACCCGGCCGACGGGACAGGCGATTTTTCAGCTGTTTCAATATGTGAACGTCGTCCTGTTCAAGCTGCCGGATGGGCGCATCCAACGCTCACTGGATCGCTCCCTTACCCCTGATCAGCGAAGGATTCTGCAGGGATTGGGCATGGATGAGAGCATCTACGTGTAACGTGATACGGAACGACCAGCGATGGTAAAAAAAGGATTGCCATCGCTCGTTGTGTTGGTCAAAAAGTTATTCTGAAAAACTAAATAAAAAATCCTTTGTTTTGACCTTGTTAGGGTGCGAAATGTGAGTTTTAAACTCTCTATCATCATCTAAAAATTCTATGTCTTTACATATTTCATTTAATAAATAGGTATAATTCTGATAAACGGTCTTCATAGATTTAAATTCACTCGTAAAAAAGTTCGAATTATATACAGCAAAACTTATGCCTCCACTAAATACAGTTTCAACAAAATATCCATCTAATCCTTCACCAAAAGTTAAAGCCCATTTTGCTCGTGAAATAATATCCTTATATTCCTCGTATTTCAAATTTCTTATTATAACTATTTCTAATGAAGGAAACCTTTTTTTGATTCTATTCAGTATCTCTTCTTTTAAAGGATGCGGATCTGGAGATACAACCATTAAGTTTTCTTTATCCTCGTAGTTTTTAAATTTATACTGTTCTTGACTTACCCAAACCGATAAATAATGTAAAGGTATTCCGAATCTTTCCCTATATTCTCTAGTTGAATACTGTCTATGTGCAGTTGTACAAGTAACATCCCTAGTATATTCAAAAAGTTTAAAAATTATATTTCTAGCAGGTGCTAAATCAACATTTTGGATTAAAAGATTTATTTGTAACGATGGAATTTTCTTTAGTTTTTTTTGGTGAACCGCTGATATATTGTTTAGAAAATTGACAGTATAACATTCTGGAATGTGAATTATACATTTTTCAATATGTTCAAAATAATTCATAACTAATTCAAAAGGATAGATTGATACATTATTTTCAAAGTTTGTATTCTTCAATAGAATTGAATCATTGGGAAGTGTACACATAATAGTTTCACAGTTATGAATATGTTTTAACTTTTTCGTCTCCTCGTATATTGAATAAATGGATAGTATTCCACCTGTTATTCCATCTTCTCCTGGTACAAAAAAGATGATTAAATTTTTTTCCTTTGAATCATACGTATTCTGTAGCGTTTCAAGAGCTACAGATACCTTAGGTTGAATAAGCTTATTATATTCTTCTTCCATTAGTAAGTAATAATTTTGTAATTCATTAATTCTATCTATATTGTTTGAATTTATTATGCTATTTGCAATTGTTTGTGTATAATTAAACCAATTCTTTAACGTTAATTCATAGTCTCTATCTTTTTGCAATAAGCCTTTTTTTCTAGATTCCATAATCATATGCGCATAATCTATTGTTCCATTTAACAACATCTCAGCTGACTGCAACTGTTGATTGTCGTGGATTCTAAAATAACTTAGTGTTTCACTAATATAAACTGCTTTTCCTTTAAATAAAAGGTTAAACCATGATGCTAAGTCTACATTACATAAATATTCCCTTCCACTAAAAGTACCGAAAGGCTCATCCAAATCACGTTTTCTAAACAATACAGTAGTTGGTTCACCGATACAATTTATTAACGTTTTTAATATATATTCCCCCAACACTTTCCCATCTATAATAGTGTCGGTTTCAAAAAGCCTTTTAGTACTTGCAAAATCCTTTAATAAACTTCCATTTCCATCTATTAATTGTCTATGAGATGTAACTAACGTTATTTCATTTTTTTGATCATTTAGGTAATAATTCATCATTTTTTCAATTTTTTGAGGATGAAATAAATCATCATCCATTAAATAATTAATATACTCTCCTTTAGCAAGGTTAAATAACTTAATATCATTTTCAAATTGTCCCAGCCTAGTTCGATTTTTAATATAGGTTAAATTATCATATTTAGAAGTATATTTTGTGACTAACTTTTCTGTTTCATCATTCGTACTATCATCACATACAATAATCTCAATATTTTCATAAGTTTGATTCAATGCACTTTGTAAAGCAAGCTCAAAATAATGCGGGCGATTGTAAGTAGGAATTAGTATGCTTACAAGAGGAAGAAACTTCTTATTTAATCTCTGAACATTTTCCCCATAAACATCAATAAATTTTTTTCGATCATCATCAAATCCGTTTTTCACATTCACTATACCACAGTCATGAACACACCACGGTTCGTTTTGGCACACAACTCCTACATCATAACCGGTTAATAAAAATTCTTGACACTGGGAAAGATCATAAAAATGCCAACCAGTAAACAAATCTTCTCGCCAAGGAATATCGTATTGAGTAATCATTATTAACCCGTCGATAGCTTGAACGGGTTCATAGTCTAATTCTGTATCCTTAAAGCTTAATAGTTTCATTTCTCCAGTATGACTGTCATAAACCTTTCCAAATCGTTGAGTGCTCTCCCACCAAATTCCATTTTTTGGGATTGTTTTAGCTCCAGCTACTCCAATCATCCCTAATTTAGGATACTTTTCAAAAAGTGCAATAATATCATATAAGAAATTTTTGTTAACTATAAACACATCCTGATGCAAATACACTTTATACTTTGCGTTAGTCTGCCTCATTCCTTGGTTGTACCCTGAAGTAATACTTGAAGCACCTTCAATAGCAATCAATTCAATTTCATATCCCTCTGGCACATGAAGAGATTTCACATACCGTACAGATTCTTCATATAAAGCCCGATTATTAACACAATAAATAAACGCAATTTTTTTGTCATTCATCACAAAGACTCTCCTCTTGCAACCTTTAACAAATCTAATACTTCTTCGTCAGGTTGCTGAATTTGCTGTAAAAATCTTTCTGCCAATTCGTTTTCTCCGTAATATAGCAATACATAACCGAGATTATAGAGAGTATCCTCGTCAGTTTTATCGAGTTCATAAGCCGCTTGCAAATATGGTAATACTTGTTCATGAAGTCCCTGCTCAAAACAGATAATAGCTAGCGATTGCAGTGCTTTGATTTTGTCAATGATACTTGCATTGATCACTTCTTTAATTAATTGTTCTTCTATTTCATTTTGCGCAAGTTTATGAACAATCATCTGTTTTGTTTCTTCTAAATCTTTGTCGAATTCTAGTCGACGCAATAAAAATTTTAGCTCTTGAATCTTTTTTAATGGCCTTTCATTTATTTCTTCAAATAATTTTTGAACTTCATCGTCCGGATTTTTAATTAGAGAAAGATATCGGTTAGCTAATTCTTTCTCACCATATGCATTTAACACAAACGCTAAGTTATAAAGAGTATCTGTATGATCTGGTTCTTCCTCAAAAGCAGCTTGCAGATAAGGAAGAACGTGTTCATGATATCCTGCCGCAAAATTTTCAATAGCAATTTGATTAAACATGGTAACAGATGAATGATAATTTTCTTTAACTGTAGTGATAATGTGTTCAGTTGGATAATGATTCAACTCTTCTAATACTTTTTGATTATTACTTTGTTCTGAAGCTAATTTATTTAGTAAAGACAAAAGTTGCCCATTCTCTAATTGACCAGAAACTAAAAAGTAGCTTGATTCTAACATCGGGCGAATAGCATCTCCACGCACAGAAATGAGTTGATTGATAAATTGCTGCTGATCATCGTTAATAAAAGGTTTTAAGCCAGATATTGAAATTTTAAAACCAGCATCCTTTAGTAAATTTTCAATTTGTGAAAAACTATACATATTACGTTTCACAAAAGGATTATGACCATTTAATAAGTCTTGAATCACTAAATAGTGACCGATATTGGGAACTTTAGCAATAAATATCCCATTTTTCTTAAGATGTTCTTTAACGAATTTTAATAACGATTCATCTAGCTTAACGTCATTATCACTAAATAAAATTACGTCAAACTTTCTTTCCCGTATTTCTTCATCCTCAAAACTGCTAGTAACTTTAGCAAATCTACTTGCTTCTTCAATTGAAAATGGATTGTTCTCTATACCATATAATTGTGCTAAAGGATATTCATATTTCACTTTTAATAAAGTGCCGCCCGATCCACAGCCAATATGGAGAACTTGAATGGCTTTTTCTTTAGAAGCAGTAATCAACCCAATCATTTCATAATCAATTCTGTATGAATTTGAGTCTGTTCCCCATTTTTTCTTAAATTTCTTTTCATTTTCAGTCAAAACTTTGGAATATGCATTTACGTCTTTTTTCCAAGATACACTCCCATAATGATGAATAAACGTATCTTTACAAAGCATCAAACGGTATCCAGCTTTACGCAAACGGACAGAATAATCGTCATCTTCAAAATTCCCTGGTGTAAACCGTTCATCAAGTAAACCGACTTTATCAACTGCTTCTCTTTTAATCAGCATGCAAAAACCAATGAGTTTTAACCGTTCTTCCCATTTATCCGGATTTGAAACATTATAATTTGCGGCAAATTGGTGCATTTCATCAATAGACGTATAGTTTACAGGAATGGTTGAATAATAAGCTGCCGAATTGGTTACTGGTCCTACTGCTCCAATATCATCAGAGCTATATAAACATGCCAATAAATTATCCAACCAATTTTCCGTTACTATTGTGTCATTATTTAAAAGAAGAATGTTTTCTCCTGTTGCAATCTCAATTCCCTGATTACATCCTTTTGGAAAACCGAGATTTTCATTATTAAAGATTACCTTTATGTTATTTTGTTGTTTTAACCATTCTACCGTACCATCAGTAGAGTGGTTATCGACAATAATAATTTCGTAACTTCCTTCTTTTGTATATTTAGCAATACTTTCTATGCACTGTTTTGTATAATCCAGTTGATTATGAGTGAGAATAATAATACTAGTTTTCATGTAAGTCTCCCTCTTAATTCCCCTGTTGCATCAACCATTTACTATCAGGGTAAATATTTTTTGCTTTTTCCAATATATTGTTTCTTTCCGATGTCATTCCGTTTAGTTTCATTAACTCTAATACATATTTATATAATCGAAAATCGTTATGACCAAAATGAATCCCTAATAATCCGTACTGAATCGCTTCTGTAATTTGGTTTCTTATTGCTAATCCTTCGATAATATTTGCAAAACCTTGTGCATCTAAATCCTTAAAATCCTCAACACTTTGATAAAAGTCTAGAGCGACCTCAATAAACTCGTAACGATGGAGCAGATGACCGAGATAAAGATTAATTTTATTTTCAAACTTATCTTTCAGGGATATTAATTGTTCGAATAAATCATATTTTTTAAGCTGGAGCGTTCGTTCAATCAACTGCAAATAAAAAGTCTGTTCTGGGATATAATCTGATTCATTTATGACAAATAATAAAAATTCTTTTTCTTTATCATTACGAACAATATTGGTTAACAGCCGGATAACCTCTGATTTGTCAGCACTTAAAGGATGATGTATAAAAGTTTGTGTAAAGCATTTTGCTAGAACAAAAGAAAAAAGGTAGGGTATTCTCTGATTGGACCAAAAATCTTAGAGAAAGGAGTACCCTACCTATGTCTAAAAGAAGTATACCGAATGTCGACTGGGCAAATCAACTGGAAAGTGTCATTCGTCAGTTTGTGAAGGAAAAATTAGAGCTGATTATGCGGGAAGAAATCAAACATTTCCTCGAAATCGAACAGGCTGGAACGCCGAATATGAGAAACGGCTACTATCAGCGAAATCTAGATACGCAATATGGCCGGATTGAGGGTCTTTTGGTTCCAAGAGACCGAAACGGGGAATTTCAAACACAGTTGTTTGCCCCTTATCAACGCCACACCGGCTGGCTGGAGGAAGCCATCATTAGGATGTATCAAAGTGGCATGAGTACACGGGAAATTGGCAAGTTTATCGAACGAATTCTAGGAAATGCTTATTCTCCAGCGACGATCAGCCGTATTACCGATGTCGTGAAAGAAGACATCGAGAAATGGCACCATCGTCCACTATCCAAACGTTATTCTGTCTTATATTTGGACGGCTTGTACGTGAAACTTCGCCGCGATACGGTAGAGAAAGAAGTCATTTATGTGGTGTTAGGAGTGAATGAAGAAGGGTATCGAGAAATTCTGGATTTCTTCGTGGGAGGACAAGAAAGCGCCTATGGATGGCAGGAAATTCTTCAACACCTCTACCAAAGAGGCGTCAAGGAAGTGCTTCTTGGCGTCTTCGATGGCCTTCCGGGGCTGGAGGAAGCCTTTAAGGCGGTGTATCCGAAAGCCGATGTGCAGCGCTGTGTCGTGCACAAAGTCCGCAACACCCTCAGCCGTGTTCGGAAAAAAGACCAATTCGAAGTGGCCGAGGATCTCAAGCTGATTTATCGCGCGCCGAATAAGGAGATGGCGTTACAAATGTTTCAACAGTTTGAGTCGAAATGGTCCAGCAAATATCCAAGAGAAGTTCAATCTTGGGCCAATGAGTTGGATGTCCTCCTTACATTTATGGATTATCCAAGCAGTATTCGAAGTGTGATTTACACGACGAATGTCATCGAACGAACGATCAAAGAGATTCGGAAACGTCTAAAGCCGATGAACAGTTTGAGCAGTTTAGAAGCCGCGGAAAAAGTCGTGTATTTGACCATCCAAGATTTTAATGAGAAATGGGCAGGGCGAAAGTTAAGAGGATTTGCCGAAGCGCAGGAAGCCCTTCAACGAATGTTTGAAGAACGTTATTGTTAACCAAATATTGTAAATAAACAAAATAAGGGGATTCTCCCTTTCCACACAAGAGACTGAATATTCAGTCTCCTGTGTGGAGAAAATCAGTCCCCTATCAATTCAAATCCATTTCAGAGAAACCCTACCCCATTTACATTACACAAAATTCTTGACGGTACCACTTAAAGAAGCAATTAAAACATCATATAAATCTAAACAGCCATTTTTTATATAAGTTTCTAACAAATATAAAGAACTACTCATTAATTGTTTAATTGCTTCTTCGTATTCCCCTTTTAGAATATTTAGTTTAATTTGAAATCCTTTTCTAAAAGCTTCTTCTTTTAAGCTTGAAATATAATACTCAGCAATCGTTTCCAGACCCAGGCTTAGAACGATTCTTAACAACAGTGATATATCTCTTTCATTAATAAACCAATTTCTTTTTTCCAGGAATTGAATAATCTCATCTTCAGAATGAAATTTAGCCAATAATCCCAAAACATTATATAACGCTTCATAGCTCTTATTATTTATAGACAAAGCACTAGTATAATGATGAACAGCCTCTTGGATATTTCCTTTATATTTGTAAATATGCCCAAGTAGAATGTGCGGGTCATACTCTAAATACTCAATACTCTTTATAAATTTTTGATACTTATGTTTATTGTTCACTAGCTCTGTTAAAACTTCTAAGGCGTCATCATATCTATGCTGTAAATAATAAATTTCCCCTCTTAAATATTTGAAATCAGGAGTTTCACTATAAATATGCTCGGCATCGCTTATAACTTTTAACGCATCATTAAATCTTTCCAAATATTTCAGACATAAAATAATTTGAACAATACAAATTGAAACCCAGCTAAATCTAAAATCAGGCTTTAACTTATAGGCCTTTAAGTAATATTTTAGCGCTTCTTCTACTTCCGCTTTAGAAAGGTACTCATTCGCTAAATTAAAGTAATCAAACCCTTTACTATTAGAAGAATTCAATTCCTTTTTAATTAATTCCGCATTACGTTCATTCTTATTCTTTTCTTTGACTGTTTGAGTCATATACCCCGAATGGTAGATGATAAAAGGAATCGTTTCTGTTGTTAACTCTTGGTTTTCATTTTTTCTTAGTTGTTCATGAATGGAGCGATAATAGCAAATATTAGGGTCATTTCGATATATCCTTGTGCTTCTATGTTGAAGAACGCGCTCTCCATACGTTCCCATAAAGTTATAGATTGTTACATCATAACCATCTATATCTTCTTTTGAATTTTTTAATATCGTTACTAATTGTTGCAAACTTTCCCTATCGACATACTCATCTGCATCAAGAATTAAAATCCATTCCCCGTTTGCCTGCTTCTGTGCGTAGTTTCTGGCATCTGCAAAGCTATTTGTCCACTCAAATTCATATATTTTATCTACATACTTTAGAGCAATTTCTTTTGTGGAATCAGTTGACCCAGTATCAACAATAACGATTTCATCAACAATACCATATACAGAATCAAGACAACGTTTTAATACTCTTTCTTCATTTTTCACAATCATACATAACGATAATAACGGTTTCATGGTACACATCCTTTTTTTAATTAACTCGCTTAAAAAAATATCGTGTCATTCTTATCGCGGGAAAGACACGATACTTTTTTAAACGTCCCTCTTCTAAGAAGAGGGACTTGATTATATTATCGGAGTAATTGAAGAACTGCTTGTGGCTGCTGATTTGCTTGAGCCAACATAGCTTGTGCTGCTTGAGTAAGGATGTTGTTCTTCGTGAACTCCATCATTTCTTTGGCCATCGTGCCACCCTCACTTTCGTGATGGGACCAGACTATATCTTCACCTGCTAGCTTATCCGCTAGTGAAGGGCCGGGCGCTTCGAATGATACAGGACGATGGAGAAATCCTGTTCACCCTACGGACTTCATCGCCATAGCTTCTGGCCTTAGGCGGTATGTCCTAGTCGTTGAACCTTCTCCACCCTTTCGGGACAGGAGCTTGGCTGCTGGTTGCCCAATCCTTTGGCTTTTCCAGCCATCACGCTTGCCGTTTCCAGCTACGTTGTGGCGTCAAAGGCTCTAAGGGGTTTCCAGCAATTCACCCGGTGATACTCCTAACCGTTTCCGGCTAGGACGACTGTGCCTGTCACTGCTTATGCAGCTAAGGCATAATCTACGTCACGGATACGAGATTCAGCAGCAGTTAGGTTTTCAGATGAAGTTTCTAAGTTATTAATAGTATGTTCTAGGCGATTTTGATATGCACCAAGTTTAGAACGTTCTTGAGATACCAAGCTAATTGCGTTATCAATGGATGCAATGGCTTGACTTGCTAAATCGTTCGTAGCAACAGAAATGCCAGCCACGTTAAGAGCGCCTGAACCAGTACTCATTGCATTAATAGACAACGTAATAATTTGACCATCGTTTGCGCCTACTTGGAATGTGCCTGTGAATGAACCGTCTAGCAAGTTTTTAGTGTTGAATTGTGTCGTTGTAGAAATACGGTCAATTTCAGACAGCAATTGGTTTAACTCGTCTTGAATGTTATTGCGGTCTGCAGTAGTGTTTGTGTCGTTAGCACCTTGAACAGCCAATTCACGCATACGCTGAAGGATTGCGTGTGTTTCGTTTAAAGCTCCTTCTGCTGTTTGGATCAATGAGATTGCATCTTGTGAGTTTTTGCTAGCCATTTCTAAGCCACGAATTTGCCCACGCATTTTTTCAGAGATGGCAAGACCTGCTGCATCGTCACCAGCACGGTTAATGCGAAGACCGGAAGAGAGTTTTTCCATGTTTTTCGCAGCTGCGCTTTGACCGATCGTTAGTTGACGGTACGTGTTCAACGCTGCAATGTTGTGGTTAATTCTCATCTTCTTTTCCTCCTTGAAAATTTTTTCTTCCACATCCCTGTGGAATGGTAGATTTCGCGGATAGGAAGAAAGTCGGCCGCCTTTCTTCGCTATGCCGCGTTCATTTTTTATATCGGTTTGTTTTTTGGAAGTTTAATAGGTTAGCGCAAATTTTTTAGATTTTAATGTCGAGAAATTGGGAAAATGGCGAAGGCTGCTGGATTTCTTTAATGATATGGGCTGGGTCGTCTTTATGCTTGTTGATCATTTCGTTTAGAGCTTGTTCAGCAATTTGCTTATTGTCTTGAACAATGCGAGCGACGACGCCTTGGACTGGCACTCCGCCGATGCTGACGCTCATGCTTGTTTCCCCCCTTTCCAGTGTTTCAATTGCTCGTTCAACCGCTCGAGCGATGATTTGGAAGCGTGGGAGGCGGCGTTGTTTTCGGCTTGGATGGCGAGGTAAATTTCTTTGCGATGGATTTCGACGTGTTTCGGTGCGTTGATGCCTAGCTTCACTTGATCGCCTTGGATGGCGAGGACGGTGATCTCGATGTCATCTCCGATTTGAATTGCTTCTTTTAGTTTGCGCGTGAGTACAAGCATGCTTGCCGCCTCCTTTATTTCGCCACTTTTTCGGGAAAGAGGCGATGTTTTGTTTTGTAGTTCGTGTTTGTTAAAATGACTTGCTTTCCAAGGCGTTTATGAACGTTAATGACAATCGGTGCCTGCAAATTCGCCGTCGTGTCGTCGAACGGGTCGGCGACGGTCAAAATGACGTATAAGGCGACGTCTTGCTCGTCAGTGATTTGCAGCTGCTCGAGCGTGTTATCATCGAGGTCGATTTCGTATGATGGGAAATATGAAAACGGTTCAATTAGCACAAATCCAAGCGCAGGGGTTTTTACCGACTGCATAATGACAAACGGCGTATCAGCAAGCGGCAACAACACGAATTGTTTTTCTTCCAAAAACCCTGGAATTCCTTGTTCAAAACGGACGATATCCTTTTCATCAATGTCGATGTCTCCGTGATATTTTGTCGCGATTTTCATTCGTTCATCCCTCGATTCGTATTTATGTGACTACATCGATGTGGAGCGAGTTGTGCTGCGCCAAATCGATGTGCACCGCTCCTGGCTGGTAATGAATGACTGGGCGGTGTGGTTTGATGTCAATCAGCGGCTTATGCATTTTCCAATCCATCATTAACTTGCCCGGTTCGTAGTCGATTTTGACACTAAATGGAGATGGTACGAATCCAATGTTAAATTCGAGCGGCGGACCTTCGCTGTTTGCTTGCGCCTGCTCGGCAATCACATCGCCGCCATTTTCGATTTTCATCAGCTCGTCTCCTTGCGCAGAAACAGTCTCTATGTACGTCAGCCATGTTTCATATCCATCCTTAGCCGCGTCCTCGATAAGCCGAAACACATGTTTTAAATTCATCTCTGCCCACGCCTCCGACTGGTCGATCGTCAGTCGCGGACGGATGGCGTTGATCTCCAGTTCTGGCTTTGGCTGTTCGATCGTCATTTCGGCTGGCGGCTGGGTGATTTCCAGTTGCGCGGGTGCGGTCGAAATCGCGAGTTTCGCGAATGTCGCTTCCATGCGCAGCTGTGGAATGCGCATCAACAGTTCCTCCTTATCAAAACCGCTATATCAGGCTGGCGGAGTCGAAACATGATAAGAAAAAAGCCAGCTAAAAAGCTAGCTTATCGCAAAAAGTCGACCAACGTCGGCTGGATGATGCGCGCACCGACGGCCAGCGCCGCGCGGTGAACGCTTTCTTGCGTTTTTAAGTCGGTAATGACCTTTTCCATATCGACATCTTCATTATCGGACAACATTTTTTCCGCAATGACTTGTTGGGAATCGATGCGATCTTCCATTAATTCGATACGGTTCATGCGTGCTCCTAATTCGGCACGAGCGCTTAGTAAATTGTTAATATGTTGGTCAATATAACCGAGATATTCGTTAATATCTTTTCCCGTCTTGGCCGGGTTGTCCAAATCATTGGCAAGCGACTGCAAATCGCTGAACAATCCTTTCCCTTTTTGCGAAGCGTCATAATGGAACACTTTTGTCGGATCCACGTTGACACCGATGTAGATGCCTTTGGCTAATTCGATTTTCACTTCTCCCGTATTGTCCGACGTCGTGATGGAAGTTCCGTTCATTTGCACGGGTGGCTCGAGCGTGTTGGTACCGTTAAAAATATATTTGTCTCCCACTTTCGTATTGGCGATCGTCACCAACTGTTCGGTCAGCTGCTTAATTTCTTGCGAGATGGCTTGGCGCTGCGTTTCTTCATACGTATCGTTGCTTGCTTGAACGACGAGCTCGCGAATGCGTTGCAACGCCTGCGTTGCTTTATCAAGCGCCGCATCGGAGTTTTCTACCCAGTTGTACGCTTCGGAAAAATTGCGTTTAAACTGTTCGACTTCCGTTAAATTCGTCCGATACGCGATTCCTTTCATTGCCACGACGGGGTCGTCCGATGGGCGGTTAATTTTCTTCCCTGTGGAAAGCTGTTCTTGATATTTTCCTAAGTTCGCGTAGCTAGTGCTTAAATGTTTCAACATATTGTTCGCTAGCATATTTTGCGTGACGCGCACGTTCCATCACCTTACCTTCCGACGATTCCCATGCCGTTGATGATTTTATCGAGCATTTCATCCACGACGGTAATTTGCCGTGCCGCCGCGTTATAGGCGTGCTGGAATTTAATCATGTTCATCATCTCTTCATCGAGAGAGACGGAACTGACCGATTGACGGCGTTCATCCACCGATTGGAGGAGGACATCGCTGTTGTTTTTCATCCGATTCGCCTGCTCGCCATCGACGCCAATTTTGCCGATCCAGCCTTGGTAGTTCGTTTGAATCGTACCAGAAGTCAACGGCAGATGGAGCGAGCTGATCTGGATCGTGTTTGTTGTACCAATTAAACTGATCGTATCCGCAGAGAGCAACATGCCGCCGACATTCGCAAGGTTAATCGCATTATTGCCGTTTCCTGATTGTTTTTGCTCCGTAGAAGCAGCGATATTAGCGAGATCGTTGATATCATCAGAAAGTCGAATCGTTTTGGCGGCGTCTGTCACTTGTCCAATGCCATCAAAAAAAGCAACTCCATGTGAATTATCCTTAAGCCCGTATCCTTGCTTATGTACTTCGTTAAACAATGTGCCAAACGTATAAGCAAGCTTATCCAAGTTATTTAACATATCTGGATAAATGCCTGTCACGATTGGCTGACCGTTGCTATCTTGACCGTTTACGTAGCCGTATGCTTCGATAAGACCGCGCAGTTTGCCCATCGGAAATGTGACTTGGTTGTTACTAGTGAAGGAAACGGACGTACTACCTACTTGGGACGTACTACCTACTTGCAATTCTGTGACTCCCGTAGCTGGCGGCATTTCTTTTATACCGTCTCCATCCACATCTTGACCGTTTGGAAACGAAATCGATTGAAAATTCCCGCCTTGGACGAGATAAATTTTCGTATTTCCGTTCATGAAATAAATGTTATACGCCCCTTCTGCGGTAGCTAATGCGTTGCCGCCGCTTGGTACTTTTTCGACTTGCACATTGACAAGTTTGGACAGCTCATCAACCAGGCGATCGCGTTCATCGTATAAGTCGTTTGGCAAATAGCCGTTCGGTTCGACACTCGCAATTTGTTGGTTAATCTCGCTTATTTGTTTCGCAAGCGAGTTGATTTGCGTCACCGTCACACCAACTTGTGTACCGATGTCCGTCTGAATTTGTGATAACGAGTTTGCTAAATAATGGAACGTTTCAACAACGGCGAGTCCGCGCTGGCGTACGACGGACCGCGCTCCTTCGTTTTCCGGGTTGGTGCTTAAATCTTGAAGTGCCTGCCAAAACTGATCCATCGTTTTTGCCAATCCGTTATCCGATGGTTCGTTCATAATGTCTTCCATCTTGGAGACGGCGTCCGCACGCGCTTCCCAATAACCGAGCTTGTTGTTTTCCTCGCGATATTGAATGTCTAAAAAGTATTCGCGTACACGTTCAATAGAGCCCGCTGTTACACCTGTTCCCATCTGCCCAGGAATTTGCGGGCGGTTGAGGGCAGGGGCGGGAAATGGCTCCGTCGTCACAAAATTGACGCGTTGTCTCGTATATCCAGGAGTGTTCGCGTTCGCAACGTTATGCCCTGTGACATACAGAGCGGCCTGCTGGGTCATCATGCCGCGCTTGACGACTTCTAATCCATGAAATGTCGAAAGCATCATTCTCCTCCTTACGCCTTGGACTCAAAGATCGAACGATTGGGCGGCGTTTCATATTCGTTCGCCTTATTGTAAGCAATCGGCTGGGCCGATGGCATCATGACATCGAGCATTGCGGTGACAAACTGCAAAGACTGCTCGAGCAGCTGCTTATTTAGCTCATTGACTTGCCTTAGTCGCGTAATCGCTTCGGCCAGCCGCCCGTGCCATTGGCGAAGTTGTTCCCGCTCCGTTTCGTCAGCCAGCTCCAAACAGCGCGTGATTGTCACCGTTTCGTTTGGAAATGTTTTTTTCAGCCAGCCGATGCGCTGTTCTTCCAATTGCCGAATGGCGAAAATGTGTTTTTGTTCATCCTTCATCAACGTCGACAATGCATCGATATCGTTCTTTTTCAACGCTTCCGTTTTCCGCTCGGCAAGCTTGTATAAACTTTCGTGCAACTTGGCATGCGCCTGCAAGATCGAAATAAGCTCCGCGAATTTCATCATCGTTCGCTCCATGTTTATTGGTTTCGATAATATCGAATCATGCTTTTGGCGATTGCTTTTGGATCAATCGTATACGTGCCGTTTTGTACTTGCTGCTTTAGCTTTTCCACTTTTTCCTGGCGCGCGCTTTCCCATTTAGCCGCTTCCTGCAGTTCTTTCGCCGCTTCGGAAATTTCGACTTGGTCTTTTTTATTTGCGGACGATGCTTGCTTTTCGAGCCTGTTATATTGCCGTTGATACGGATTGACGTTCATCGGGCCGACATGATGAATTTTCATTTCGTTCACCTCGCTTTTTCACTTAAACGTTCTACCTTTGCCTATTCTTTATATCGGAACGATATCGCGAATGTTTAGCGTCCTTCCCCTTTTTGTGTGTAATAAGTCTTGAATTTTAACCGCTCCCGCTGTTTTTCTTCTTCGGCCCGCTTCAACTCTGTTTGCAGCTTCGTTCGGCATTTCGGACAAAGTTGCCCTTCGCGGATCATTGCCCCGCATGATTCACAAGGATAACCGAGATTCGGAAAAAGAACGAGCTGGAGGCGCCCCATTCTAATCCACTTCGTGATCAGCGACTCGCTCACTCCCGTCGCTTCGACCACTTGTGCCATTGTCGCGGTGCGGTTTTCGCGTTTACGGAGAAACGAATATACTTTTTCAAACAATTTCTCTTCTTCCTTATAACACTGGTCACACACATCACGAATGGACGACTGCTTGACAAACAGCCGCCCGCATTTTGGGCAATTGGTCAGTTCTGCCACCGTGCTCTCCTCCCTATACGCCTTATGTGTAAATGTTAATGATCAGCCCCTGAATTTCCCCAACAAGCCGCAAGATGTCCAATCTTTTTTGTTCTTTTTGCAGCACCTCGTTCGTTAATTCAATTAATTTCCGATCTACTTCTTTGACAATTTTATAAATGCGCGCCCGTCCGCCGCGGCTGAATCCGCGCTGTTCCTCAAGCTGCAGCCCGTTTTGAACGGCGTCATCTAAAAATTGCTTCACAAGCCGTTTATATTTTTTCAAATCCTCGATCGTGCGCGATTCAGCCAGCTTTTTTCCCTGCTCTTCGATTTGCTGGACTTGTTGCCGCACGCGTTCCCAGACGATGTCGCTGCGGGTTTTTGCCATCACTTCGGTAAATGACACCGATTCCATCGCCGTTTCTTCTTTACGGCTGACGCTTGCTACGTTCGCCCTTGTTACTTTTTGCACTTCCATCACGATCCCCCCTTGTTACCACCATTATCGCACAACTACAAAAAAAGGGCGAGGCCTTGTGGACCCACCCCTTCATCAACGAGCGTATTAGCTTTTCAACAGTTGCAAAATTCCTTGCGGCAGCTGGTTTGATTGCGCTAGCATCGCTTGTGCTGCCTGGGTTAAGATGTTGTTTTTCGTAAACTCGGTCATCTCGAGCGCCATGTCGGTGTCACGAATGCGCGATTCCGCAGACGTTAAGTTTTCGTTTGCCGTTGTCAAGTTGTTGATCGTATGTTCGAGGCGGTTTTGGATGGCGCCTAGTTTTCCGCGTTCGGTAGAGACTAATCTGATTGCGTTGTCAATTACCGTAATTGCTCGACTTGCCGATTGAGCATCAGAAACGTTAATGACATACTCAATTTTATCTCTATTTTTAACAGTATTTGTAGAGTAATACGCAGTAATATTGCTGCCATCTGCCCCGGTATACGTATACGAACCGGAAGACTCGCTTGTAATTCCTAACGCTTTTGCTCTCATATCAGCAATACTAAACGACAAACTCTGGCCTTCATTTGCTCCAATTTGAACACTAATATCCGCGTTTAGAGCATCCTGTCCTTTTGCTTCACGTGTTGCCAATCCTAAGTCTGCATTGGCAGAGGTAATTTCAAACGTTTCATTTGCACCAGCAGAACCCGTTTCAAATACGAAATAGTTACCCGCTGCCTTTACAGTTATATCTGCTTCTCCATTATTGGTAGCATTATTAATCGCATTTTGAATCGTTAATGCCAACACATTGCGATCAGTATAAGTACCATCAGGAATTGTGACTGTATATGGATTGCCATTTAATTTAAAGGAAATTTGGTTGTTGGCATCCAGCCCCTTTATTTCTTGGGCGTTAATTAACCATAACGGAGCAGCAGCAGAACCTCTTACGTTTGTAATGGAACTATCCGAGCCAGCATCATTTGCTTGAAGCACAATTTTCCCATTATCGTTTAGTGCAGTAATGTTATAATTTCCAGAAGCTAGTTGATTGTTTATTTCCGCAACAATGTCATCTACTGTATTATATACCTTATTTGTAAGGGTAATGGTAACTGTACTGCTACTTCCACTAGCACCATCAGTAAAATCAAAAGTAAGAGTATTATTTTTTGGAATTCCGTCTACTTCTGTCGCTGTGCCAATTAATGTTCCTAACGCATTTCCTCCGTTAACTTTAACGTGACTACCATTACCAGCGCTAGATAAATCGGTAAACATTAGGTGGCCATTGGCATCAACACTTGCTGCTACCTTTCCATTTAAATTAGAATTTGCAATAGCATTGTTAATAACAGCCAGTAAGTCTGCTTGGCTTTGATTTGTCGACGCATTACCATTAAATGTTAATTTTGTCCCTCCTTGAGCCGTTATATCTAAAACAATTGTGCCAATGGTTCCGTCTCCCAATTCTAGAGTCAATTCATTATTTGAGCTATCAATAGTAATTGGTGAGGCCGCTAAAGCACTATCAGATAAATTGATACTACCCGTAACATATCCTGGTTTATCATCATGGATTTCAACAGCTTCCTCAATTGGTTTTCCAACTACTTTTGCGTTTGTTTCTGTACTTCGAATTTCAATATTTCCCGCAACAGGATCACTAATATACTTTGCAGGTAGCGCCTCCGTTTTATAAATACTGCCATCCAGCAAAGTTATTTTGTTAAATTCCGTACTATTTCCAATACGATTTAACTCATCTGCCAACTGATTGATTTCACTTTGAATATGTGTGCGGTCTTCGTCAGTGTTTGTATCATTCGCCGCTTGCACCGCCAACTCTCTCATGCGCTGCAAGATGCTGTGAACTTCGTTTAAAGCTCCTTCCGCCGTCTGAAGGAGGGAGATGGCGTCCATCGCATTGCGCTCGGCCATTTCCAGTCCGCGAATTTGTGAGCGCATTTTTTCCGAAATCGCGAGTCCCGCCGCATCGTCGGCCGCACGGTTAATGCGCAATCCAGATGATAGTTTTTCTAGGTTTTTGGAAAGGTTAGATTGGTTGGCTGCTAAGTTACGATACGCATTTAACGCTTCAATATTATGGTTAATTCTCATTTATATTTCTCTCCCTTTCTATTATTCTTCGTAAGCCGTAATGAATTGTTCATATGCCGACAATTTTTTCATCAATGGCGAAGAAGGCTGGGCAGAAGTTTGTTTTTTCATCGCGACATTCCAGGCTTCGGCGATTTCGGTTGCGATTTTTAATACCGTTTCCATGATCGCGATGTCTTTTTTGATGTTTGCTTCAATGAGTTGTTCCGCCATGTAGTTATATAGCGCGTCTAGCTGGTGAGCGATAATTCCCGCGTCGTATTTCAAGCCAACGCCAAGGCGGCGCAGAATGTCATTGCCCTTCTGCAATCGTTTATTCGCTTTTATATAATCTTTTTGTTTCGTGTAATGAATGGCCTCTTCTATACTTTCTATTAATCCTTCATATAAAAGCGCGGTTAATTGCTGCGAGGTTTTTTGATAGACCGCTTCTTCGGTAAGAAAATCCATCTTCCTTCCCACCTCTAATGTTCATCTACTTTACTTATCGACACATTTCTCGTGATGTTTAATAATTTTTTTCTATTTTTTCAATTAACACTAAAATCTCGGCAATGACCGCATATAATTGCGGCGGAATATGATCGCCTAAATCAATATCGAGTAACTGTTGGACGAGAGAAACATCTTCTTCGATCGGAATATCGTTTTGTTTTGCCAGTTCAATAATTTTTTCGGCGATGTAACCGTGCCCATGGGCGATTACTGTCGGGGCACGGTCTCCTTCCTCATAGCGGATAACTGCGGCCGATGGTCCGTTCCACTCTTTTTTCCGTTTTTGGTTAAAGTACATCATATCGTGATATCATATCCTTTCTCCGTCAATATCGGGTGCGTTTCCTTTACAATTGATTTTTCTTCTTTCTTTTCGGACAATGGCGCAAACTGAATGGATTGGACGTTATATCCGATTTCCTCCATATTTTGTTTGGCTGCTTCCAAAAGTGGAGATACTTTCTCAGAAAAATCGGGACGATCATTGCGGAGTGTAATTGATAAATTCCGTTCATTGGCAGTTAATAAAATGCCAATGTCGCCTAGCTTCCGTGTTTCTAATAGAAAATAGAGGCTGCAATTCTCCCAATCTATCCGTGTGCCGCTATTGCGGGCGTTGACGTAGATTTTCACGTCTTTTACTTGGTTCTGCAGTAAAATCGGAATCGTAAAAAACAGTGTCTGCATCGCATTGGCGCCGTCCCATTTGTTTAACAGCTGTTGTCCCGTTATGCTCATCGCTGCTTGTTCCGCTTGTTTCGCGGCAGGATTTCCTTCCGTCTGCGCCAACTTCAGCAGCCATTCTTTCGCCGTTTGCTCTGCCTCCCCCTGTTTTTCATCTTTAAACACAAGCGCGTTCGCTACATCTGATTCATATGTAAGCCCTAGGCGGCGAATCGTCTCCAATACGTGGCGGGCAGACGGCTCCGGATGGATCGTTTCACTCCATTTGTTCCAAAACGCATGTGCAGGATCATTCGACTTCATGCTTTCTTGGGAAACAAAATGTTTTATTTTCACATCGGATGGTTTAAATTGCAGTTGCGCAAGCATATTTTTCACTTCTTGCACCACTTTCCGCGCTTGTTCGTAGTCACCTTTATCAAGAAACTTCTTCGCTTCCGCAAGCTGCGAACTCGCTTGCAGCAGCCGCTTTTCTGTCACCATATCGGCAAACAGCATCATATCGCTTTTTAATATCGCCTGATCCAACATTTTAATTACCGACTCTACCAGCTGTTTCGCCTGCGGGCGGGCGGACTGGCGGTACTGTTCAATTAAATGGTCTACTGTATTCAAATTGCGCATCATATCCCGCTTCGCTCGTTGAAACTCGAGCGCCGCTTCCGCCATTCGTTTCGTGACCGTTTGCACCATGATATCTTTCGTGTTGAGTTGTATAGGCATCATTCCGTCGATGTCCATCGCTGGCACATCTTTTGGAAGCGCAGTTTCGATTTTCTCCAGCTCCATGACCACCGTTTGCCGCGCTTTCATTTCGCGTCCTTTCTCGGAAAGCTGTTCCGCTTCGGAAATCGCTCGCATCATGTTTTGCTTTTGATGATCTTCCCGCAGCTTTGGAACCACTTCTGTCTTTACAATCTCAAGCGCTTTTGTAACATCCGGTTCTCTCTGTATGGCCTTCAGAGCACGCCGAATCCAGTCGCGAAGCAAAGAAATTTCTTCTGTGTTATTCACCATTGGCGACTCTGTTGGCACTCGGTCTGAAAACGCCTCCGATGCGGCCATCGGTGCAGCGGATGTTGCTGAGACCGTCCTTGTGTCGGTGCTGCCTGTTTGCAAGGATAGTTGGAAATGATGCATCAACTGCGCCAAATCCTTTTCGAGCGAAGATAATGCTTGCATAAGCCGCAGGCGTGCCGATTGAGCCAATCCTAGTGTTTCCAACCGCAAAGCTTGGTCTAATGCCTGCACTACCTTTTCCCCCAGCTCAGCGGGAAGTTCCCGCGCCGCTGTACGTATGGCTTCCTGTACGTAGCGTACACTAGGTGCACTCTCCACCTGACGATGAATTTCTCGAATCTGGCTTAAGCTTGGAGATTCCACTGCTTCCGGATGCATGCCTCTTGTTACTTTTGCCGCTCCTATGGACAGCTCGTTTTCTATCTCAGTCAGCACCTGAACCAACTGATGTCGCCCTTCCGCACTGCGTTCGATGCTCTCCAACCGCTGCGCTTGATTCAATGTACGCAATACTCTCTCCCTCAACTCTAACGGAAGCTCTTGTACTGCCATGCGGATCGCTTCCTCCACACTCCGAACATTCACGGCATTCTCCACTTGACGACGGACAGACGAAACCAGTTCGATCCCATTGGACCGTTCGCCCACTGCTTCCTTTTCTGCCTGCCCGCTAGTACGCTCCACCTCTTGTCCTCTTTCTTGAAAAACAACCGCTTCGCGGGCAACACGATCTATCGTTGGATTCTTCGTTTCTGCCGCATATGGCTTTACTCGCTCCATATCGGCTTCCGCCTGAAACTCAACGCGCAAGTCGGCAAGGCGTTCTTGGCTTGCTATTGGCAAATGTAGTTGTTTTGCGATGTCTTCGAGCGCCGCACCGAGTGGTTTTCCATGCAGTGCTTCATGAATCGCGGTTAACTCTGGAAGGCGGATGGCAATTCGTTTATTTGCTGCCGCTTGAATCGTTTCTAGTTTTTGTTCTACGGTCCCCGTTCCTTTGTGGAAAAACGTCCGCAACGCTTCAAGCGCTTCTTCTGTGAGTGGAATGCTTTTTTCCGCTAGTATCGCTGCCGCTTGACGAAGCTCTGGCGTTTCTGGCTTTGGAGATGATGCGCTTGGTGGTTTCGCAACGATGCGCCCCTCTACCACGCCGTCTTGCACATGGTCGATTTCCAACATAATTTTTCCTTCGTTTGGGAGGCGTTGATCGACTCGTACATGTACTTCCATCCCACGCAGCTGCACGATCGCTTCTGTATCACTGATTTTCTCTTTTACCAGCGCTTCGTAAATATCTCCTTGTTTCAACACCGTCGGATTACTAGAGGAGAAAATGACTCCTTGGCTGCTTCCATACCCTTTAATCTCCATCACTTCTCACTCCGCTCTTCGTTTTTCTACTTTATATATCGGCGCGAATTGTCGATCTATCAATGGAACTTTCTTACTAATCACGCCCGAATTAACGTAAAAGAAGAGACGGAGCTGGCGCCATATTGGCGGAGCTGCGCTGCGGCGTGGTACACCGTGGAGCCGGTGGTGTAAATATCATCGATTAATACAATATCTTTTCCTTGGATGGCGGACGCATCTTTCACGCGAAACTGCGGGGCGCTCATTCTCTCCTTTTTTTGTTTTTTCGATTGTTGATGATGATCAAGTCTCTCTAACACGTTTTGCATGGGCAGCGGGAGAAGAGAGGCAAGCGCTTCGGCTTGGTTAAATCCCCTATCTCGCAAGCGGGCTTCGCTTAACGGAATGGGGACGATGAGGACATCGCGGGAAAAATGGCGGAAAAAGGCGGCGGGAAAAACCGAACGGAACGCTTCTACCATCGCGTAGTCGCCGCGGAATTTAAAGCGGGAAAACAATTCCTGCATCCATTCGTTGTATTGATAAACGGAGCGGTTTTTCTCCAATACGCCGCCAGTCTCCTGCCATCGTTGGCAGTCATCGCAAAGGCTGGTGGAATGCGGACGGCCGCATCGTTCGCAAATTGGCTCCTCAATGAGGGAGAAGCGGCCACGGCAGCGTGGACAAACGGGATCTACCTCATCCAATGTTAGCAACAGTCGAAAAGTAAACGGCGGGTCAAATGATTCATGACAAACCAGACACCTCATCGTCGGATCATCCCCCTTTCCGCCGCTTCTTTATTCATTCTCTCAATGTGCCGTTTCGCCGCAACCATCTCCCGCGTCTTTCCGTAATGGAAAAAGCGGATGTCACCGCTCGGATGCTGGGCGCTCCTCCCGACGCGGCCCGCGATTTGCACGAGCGCGCTTTCCGTAAAAATACGGTCTTCAGCGCCAAGCACGGCGACATCGATGTTCGGCACGGTCACGCCGCGCTCTAAAATCGTCGTCGTGACTAAAAGCGGAAGTCGTCCGTCGCGAAACGCCTGCACTTTTTCGGCGCGCTGTGGATCTTCGGCGTGCACGCCTTCTATCCGTTCATCTAGCTGCTTGAATATACGTACGACTGGATCGATAACTTCAATATGGGGAATAAAGAAAAACGCTTGTTTGCCTGCTTCGATGCGGGATTGGACCCAGGCGAGGACATTGCGGGGAAGGCGCCTTCGCTTTAGCTGTTTGCGCCAGTTGCCGCACCATTCGAAAGCGGGAACGGGGAGCGGAAAGCCGTGATAGCGGGCGGGAATCGTCACCGCTTGGCGTTTGCCATGGCGGACGTCCCGCTGCCAGGAGCGCTTCGGAGTCGCGGTTAAATAGATAAGGCTGGACGTTTCTTTGCGCGCCTTGGCGACGGCGTATTCGAGCATTGGTTCGACAGAATACGGAAACGCATCGACTTCATCAATGACCATCACATCAAAAGCGCGGGAAAACCGGAGCAGCTGATGGGTGGTGGAAATAACAAACGGGGCGAATTTGCCGCGGTCGTCGCTGCCGCCGTATAAGGCGATCAATGGGACGCTTGGAAACGCTTGTTTCAAACGCGGAGCCAGCTCGCGGACGACATCGGTTCTCGGTGTGGCAATGCATACGCGTTTCCCGATCTCGAGCGCCCGCGCGATTCCTTGGAACAATACTTCCGTCTTGCCCGCACCGCAAACTGCCCAAACGAGCAATTCGCCATTTCCCATGATCGCCTTTTCCACCGCTTCCGCCGCCCGCTTTTGCCCTGGCGAAAGCGTCCCGCTCCAGGCAAGCGGATTCGGATAAGACACAGACGGAAAACGAACACGGGAAGTGACAAGCGGCGTGCATTCACTGACGCGCCCCATTGTAATGCATTTGCGGCAATACGTGCACATCGCCTGGCAGCGGGCGCAAGGGAACGTTGCGAAAAAATGCGGGTCTTCGTTGCCGCACCGCGCGCAGCGCCATCCATGCTTGGTTTTCGTCAGTCCTTTTTCATAGGAAAGGTAGCCATGTTCATGATGCGCTTGAATGAGATCACTTGGAAAGGGAATTTCTTGCGGGAGAAGCTGTTTTCCGTCTAAAAAAGAGAGAAGTTCGCTGGAGTAGGAAAAATCGGTGTGGAATAAAGCGGAAGAGGAAGCATCAAGATGGGCGGTCGGTTTTGCCTCATGACCATGATAATGGGGGTGTGCCTTGGGAACACCTTTTTTGCCACTCGGCATACGCATTGGATCCCTCCTTGTCTAGCTGGGCATTCCCATGCCCACGGCACGGGAATGCGCCATTACGGCTGGTACCATGTTAATCCTAACGCGCCTTCGCCAAGATGGGTGCCGATCACTGGACCGAAGTAGCTCACCATCCATTCGACATGGGGATACTTGCTTGCTAGCTCCTGTTTCCATTGCTCGGCTTCATCAGGACGGTTGGCGTGAATGATCGCCGCTTTGAGCGGCACTCCTTTGGCAGCGTCTTCGGCAAACAGCTCTTCAATGCGTTTCACTGCTTTTTTGCGCGTGCGAATTTTTTCGAACGGAACGATCACTTTGTTTTCAAAGCAAAGCAGCGGTTTAATTTGCAGGAGTCCACCGATAAACGCCTGCGCACCCGTCAGCCTGCCGCCGCGCTGCAGATGGGATAAATCGTCAACCATAAAATACGCGCGCAGCGTTTTTTTCACTTCATCGAGCCGTGCGATAATTTCCTCGGGCGTCTTTCCATCGAGCGCCATTTTCGCTGCTTCGATCGTGTAAAAGCCTTGGGCCATGCAGCTGATTTCGGAATCGTAGGCATACACCTTCAAACCTTCGACCATATTTCCCGCCGTCAGCGCGCCTTGATACGTGCCGCTAATACCGCTGGAGAGATGAATGCTGATTACCGCGTCATACCCTTCATCGCGCAACGCTGTAAACAGTTCGACAAACTCGCCGACAGGAGGCTGGGACGTGGTCGGCAGCTCTTTTTGCCGCCTTACCTCTTCGTAAAACTGCTCGGCCGTCATATCGATTTCCTCGCGGTACGTCTCGCCGCCAAACGTTACGCTCAGCGGAATCATATGAATCTTGAATCTATCGCGCACTTCTTTCGGGATATATGCGGTGCTATCGGTGACAACGGCTGTTTTCATCCATTTCCTACCTTCCTCGTCCATCATAGTCTTTAATGCCTATTATATCGAAAAATGGAACGAATTTCATTATCATCTATCGATAAAAATGGACAATCTTTGCTGCATGTTTACCCATTTCGACGAACGCAAGCAGCGAAAAAGACACGATGTTTACGCATTAACGAACTTCGACCCATCCGTTTTTGATCGCCACAACGACTGCTTGCGTACGATCGTTTACATTTAGTTTTTGCAAAATGCTGCTTACATGGTTTTTCACCGTTTTCTCGCTAATGTATAGCGCTTCACCGATTCCACGGTTGCTTTTTCCGTCTGCGAGCAGCTGCAGTACTTCGCACTCGCGGCGCGTTAGCAGATGGAGCGGTCGGCGCACTTCCTGCTTCCCAACTTTGCTTTCTCCTTTTCCGGATGCGAGACGGCGGTATTCACGAATCAAATTATGGGTCACTTTCGGATGTAAGTACGAGCCGCCTTCTGCGACAATTTTCACCGCTTCAATCAACGTGTCGGCATCCATCTCTTTTAATAAATAGCCCGTGGCACCGGTTTGCAACGCGCGCATGACATAATTTTCATCATCATGAATGGAAAGAACGACGACTTTTGTATCAGGATATGCTTCAATCAGCTGTTTCGTCGCCTCGACTCCGTTCGTATTTGGCATGTTAATGTCCATTAGGACGATGTCCGGCCGATGCTGTTCGACAATGGAAAGTGCTTCACATCCATCCGCGCCTTCGGCAACGACTTCAAATTCTTCTTCAAATTCTAAAATGCGTTTAATCCCTTCACGGAATAGTTGATGATCATCAATGATCGCGATGCGAGTTTTCATTCATGCCTCTCCTCCCTTTTTTGGTCATGTACATGCACGTTCAATGGAATGCGGATGAAAACCGTCGTGCCAAATCCGACTTTGGAACGAATCGTTAACGTTCCTTCGAGCAATTCGACGCGTTCTTTCATGCCAATCAGTCCAAAGGCGTTCTCTTTTTTTACGGTGGTGTCAAATCCCTTGCCATCATCTTTTACCATAACGAGCAGCTGATTGTTGTTGGTCTCCACCTTTACCTCAATGTTTGTCGCTTCCGCATGTTTGAGGGCATTTTGCACTGATTCTTGAACGAGGCGAAATACCGCCACTTCCATGCGGGACGGCAGTCTCATTTCTTCGCCGATGTATGTGAAGGAAACAGTAACCCCTTTATTATACTCTTCGATCGTTTGTAGGTATTTTTTTAGTGTAGGCACTAAACCTAAATCGTCAAGAGCCATTGGTCTTAAATCATAAATAATCCTGCGCACTTCATAAAGGGCGGAACGAACCATTTTTTTAAAATCGCGAATTTCGGCAATCGCGGCATCGATGCCGCGGTCTTTTAACACTTTTTCCACTAAATCGGAACGGATAATGACATGCGCCAGCGTCTGCGCGGGACCGTCATGAATCTCGCGCGATAACCGCCTTCTTTCCTCTTCTTGTGCCTCAATGATTTTAAGGCCAAACTCCTGTTTTTGTTTCGCTCCTTGAATAAACTCGCCAACTTGGCGGAAATCGCTGTTTAAATAATGAAGCACAACGGTAATTTGTCCGACTAAATGCTCGGCACGTTCAATGATCGCTTTCAATCCTGCTAAGCGCCGCTCAAGCTCATCTCGCCGCAATCGCAGCTGCTTTTCCCGCTCGCGAACCATCGCCAGCTCCATGTGCAATGCATGCGCCTCTTCGTATGCCTTGCGAATTTCTTCCTCGGAGTGGGAAGAAAAATTTTGGCTCACCTCGGAAAGACGACGGCGGGAAAAGCGCGCTTTTACTTCGAGCTTGTCCGCTTCTTCTATCGTCTGCTGGGTCAGCCGTTTAATTTCCATTAGTTCTTGCAGCAACTTTTCGTGTTCCTGACGCGATTGTTCGCCGATTTGGAAAATTTCATCCTTGCTATGTTGAACGGTGTCGATCATTTTTTCGACAATTTTATCTAATTCTGTCGCATCTAGCTTTTTGCTTACAGACATATCAATCCCCCGTAAATGCCTCGTTCTGGCGTCGCCCAGTTTTATGTATCCGCGCCAAAAAAATTTATTTGAAGGAAAAATGTTGTCGATTTATAATAAGAAAAGCATCCACTATTTTTATGGATATAGATATAAATCTATAAAATTAGTATAACATGTTTTGGTCATAAATTAGCTAAACTTTTGTTAAAAAGTAAAGCCCGTTTCTCTTCCAGCGAGGTGATTTTTGTTTTGTTACAAAAATATTACACTGTAAAAGGATACGGGGAAAATGAAATAGTTATTGAAAAATCCCGTTTTATCTGCTATATCAATAGAGCAACGACGGAAGAAGAAGCCGTTCAGTTTATTCAACAAATCAAAAAAAAGCATTGGGATGCGACCCATAACTGTTCCGCTTATATTATCGGCGAGCACGATCAGATTCAAAAAGCGAATGACGATGGTGAACCGAGTGGAACGGCGGGCATTCCAATGCTCGAGGTGCTGAAGAAAAAAGGGCTAAAGGACACGGTTGCCGTCGTCACCCGCTATTTTGGCGGCATTAAGCTCGGAGCCGGTGGCCTTGTCCGCGCGTATGGAAAATCCGTCTCCGAAGGCCTGAAAGCAGCGGGCATTGTCGAACGCCGCCTTATGCGCATCATGCATGTGGTCATTGACTACACATGGCTTGGAAAAGTGGAAAATGAATTGCGTTCCTCGGTGTATACTATAAAAGATATCCATTATGCTGAAAATGTGGAACTAGAAATTTTTGTAGAAGAAGCAAACAAGCAACTGTTTGTGGAATGGATGACAGAACTCACCAATGGAAGAGCGGAAATAAAAGAAGGCAACACGGAGTATTTAGAGGAATTAATCGAAATATAAATGATATAAAAAGCCTGTTGGGACGGTAATATTTTGCAAAAACTAACTGAAAAGAGGGTTACTGTATGATGGAACCACGAAATACAAGAAGATTAGTAAAAAAGAAAAAGAAGAAAAAGAAAAAAATCCGCCTACTTTTACTCATGATATTTTTCCTGTTCATCGGGTCAATAAGTGTGTTCGGATACAACATATATTCGGCAACAAAAAAAGCTTCAGAGAAAATATACCAGGCGCTCGGTTCGTCAAAACGCACTCAACACATTGAAATACGAAAAGACCCTTTCACCGTTTTATTGGTTGGGGTAGAAAATCAGTATCACGATGAAGAGGGCCGTTCAGATGTCATTATGCTTTTAACCGTAAACCCAAAAACAAACAAAGTTTATTTGTTAAGCATCCCTCGTGATACGCGCGTTTATATTCCTACAGAAGGCAGAAAAGATAAAATCACGCATTCCTACAGCCATGGTGGTATAGAGTCCACCATCGCTGCGGTCAACGAATTAATTGATGTCCCAATTGACTATTACATTACCACCGACTTCGATGGTTTCCAAAAAATTGTCGACTCCATTGGCGGAATCACAGTGGATGTTCCGTTTACGTTTAAAGCTCAGTTGACCGGCTCATTAAAATGGCACACCTTCCATAAAGGGAAACAAAAACTGAACGGAAATGAAGCACTTGCTTATGTACGAATGAGAAAATCCGACCCAAGAGGCGATTTTGGAAGAAACGAACGTGAGAAACAGGCAATCAAAGCAATCATTGAGAAAAGCACTTCTATCACTTCCTTGACGAAACTCGACGATATTATTTCAGAGTTAGGCGATCACGTGCGTACAAATATTCCGCCTTCCGATTTGTTATCTTTTATTTATTTTTACCAAGAAATGAATAAAGCGCATGTCGAAAATCTCCATCTAAAAGGCTACGATGACACGATCAACGGAGTATATTACTATATCCCAGACGAAGAATCTGTCAGCACCATTACAAAAACGTTGCAACAAGCGCTTGGCGAAGCAAACACTTCTTTGACTAAAAACGACTCAGCTGCCAATACTGCTGCGTCAAATTAATGACAAAGCTTCTCTCATGGCATAAGCTTATGAGAGAAGCTTTTTTATTTCATCGTATCCCCTCGATAAATCCCCCCTTTTCCAATACGTAAGGGAAATATCTACAAATATCTTCCCATAATTCTTTAAATCTCCATAATTGTTCAAATTCTAGCGTATTCCTCCATTTTCTTTCATTCTCTTAAATTATAGCACTTAATTCGTATTGGAAATTACGACAAAATTCGCTATCATAGTATAGAAAATACCAAAGCACGGGGGGATACCATTCGTGAAAAAACTCATCATTTCTACTATTCTCCTCACATTTCGCACCCTAACAAGGTCAAAACAAAGGATTTTTTATTTAGTTTTTCAGAATAACTTTTTGACCAACACAACGAGCGATGGCAATCCTTTTTTTACCATCGCTGGTCGTTCCGTATCACGTTACACGTAGATGCTCTCATCCATGCCCAATCCCTGCAGAATCCTTCGCTGATCAGGGGTAAGGGAGCGATCCAGTGAGCGTTGGATGCGCCCATCCGGCAGCTTGAACAGGACGACGTTCACATATTGAAACAGCTGAAAAATCGCCTGTCCCGTCGGCCGGGTCAGCTTGCGGCCTCCAGGACCCTTCAACGGGTGTTCTGGAGTAATAAACTGACGCACTCGGCGCTGAAAAACGCGGTAAATAGCCAAGGCCAACAGAAACAAATAGCCTAATACTGCGACCCGTTCTGGTTTTTTGACGTAAATCTCATCCGTGAAAAACGGATCTTTCAAAAAAGCGAAGTTCATTTCCACCGAGATCTGCCCTTTATACAGCTTCAAGATCTCTTGGGCATCCATGGGTTGGCCCTTCCATTCCTTCGGAACGGTCGTGACAAGGACAAACCGGGACGCTTTCCGTCTCGCCTGTTCCCACGCGTCTTGGTCGAATTCGACGTCAAGGTGCAAGAAATACAGCGTCTCCACCTCGGGTTCCGCCCCTTTTTTCGGCCGTCCGCGCCGTTTTTTCAGGCGTACGATCTCTTCGACCGCGGCCTCAACCCGATGAAACCGGGGGCGAAGGGACGCCTTGAGGGACGCCAAGGCTTGTTCGGCATCTTCCCGGCAGGAGAAGGGGTGACGCTCCCAACGGGCTTGTTCCTCGCGAAGAAGCTCCGCTTCTTTGGTTCGTTCTTTTTCAAGCGTCTTTCCTTTTCGCTGGTCGAGCGCGCTCGATTCAACAACGATCAGCCGAACGGGGTGGCCTTCATACGTCGAGGCCGTTTCCCATACCCGGTACGTGGCGCCGTTTCTCTCCGCCAACGTAAAGGGATCGCTCCACGTCGTGTCCTCAGCATCCGCTTCGGCCAGCGCGGTTTTCACGATCCGGAGCGACGAAGGGCCTCTGGTGATCAAAAAGGCGTTGGCCGCTTTGGTTTGCGCCAGGGTCTCTTTCGTCATCGCGGCGGAATCGGCCACGTAAATCCATTCGTCTTCGATTTTGGCCTGCTTCAGCTGTTCATGGACACGAGACAGCACCTCGGGATTCCATGTTTTATCGGGCAGGTTGCCATCGTGCACATCGCCGTAAAACGGGATGCCGTCCTCGTTGCCGACCAGTCCGAAACCGATCTGTTTTTGCCAACGATGATGGCGGTTGTAGCCATGTGTGATTTGTAAGGCCTCTAACGAGGCCGATTCATACGCGCCGTAAACGGTCTTGTCCGTCGTATCGGCGTGGAAGGCTCGGAGGGAAAGGCCTTCTTTTCGATAAATATGAATCAAGCAAGTGCTGATGACGTTGTGAATGCCAGCCTCATACAGGCGATCGAGATGACGGGCCAACGCATCGTCGTTCAACCAGGAAGGATGGAGATCGGGACGGATGAGTTTCTCACAATCGACCTCCTGAGCCCAATGTTCCAAGTGAACAAGGGCTTGCCGGCCGTCAAACACATTGTAGAGGATGGCCTGAACGGCATCGCTGACTCGCGTTTGGCACTGCGGATCGACGGGCACGAGATGGTCAATCAATTGAGGCAGACCCAGTTTCTTGAATAGGGCACTTATTATATTCAAATAAGAATTGCGATAGACCTTTTTGACTTGAACGTTCATAAGTGAAAAACTCCTTTACGTTCCTTGTGTGTCAAGGATTCATTCGACATCGGAACGAAAAAATCCTCCCGATTTTCGTCGAGAGGGTGCGAAATGTGAGATTTTAAAGGTGCAAAAGTTTCTTATTAAAAGACGGAGCATGCTTGGCGCTATTTCATAACATTTAAGGCAAAAAAAGAAACCAGTGTGACCAATATGGACACGCTGGTTTCTTTTTTATCTTTTATTCGGAAAGATGTTTTAATAAATCATCGACAATACGACTCCACGAATATTCCTCTACCGCCAATTTTCTTCCATTTTCCGACATAGTACGGTATTCCTCTTCGGAAATTTGCATTAGCTCCCGTATGACGGCAGCAATTCCTTCTGGTTGCTCTGGAGGTGCGATTCTCCCACAGTGATACGTTTCCAAAATTTTGGCGCTCTCTCCGGCTCCACAATAAAGAACCGGCGTTCCTGTAGCGATAGCCGGAAAAATTTTGGATGGCCGCGCCCCTTTAAATAAATCAATATTACGCAGCGACACAATACTGTAATCCGATATGGAAAAAATGTCAGGCATTTTCGATACAGGCACGGAACCGTAAAACGTAACATTATCAAGACGCAGCTCTTCTTTTAACTGGATTAGCTTTTCCCGCTCCTGGCCATCGCCGACAAAGAGAAAGTGAACATTTGGATATTCGTCTTTAATTAAAGCGGCCGCCTGCAAAACAGAGTCCAATCCTTGTGCATATCCCATCGTTCCGGCATAAGTAAACACCACTTTGTCTTCTAATCCTAACTCCCTTAATAGCTCTTGATTTTTTGGCAAAGGTTTGAATACATCTGTGTTTACCCCGTTTGGCAATAAAAAGACATCCTGCGGCGCTTTCCCTTGTTCAATCATATAATCACGAATGCCTTCTGTCGCTGCTGCGATTTTCCATGACTTTTTGTATAAAAACAACTCAAGCCATCTTGCCATCCGGATAAATGCTTTATTTTTCAAAATTCCTAGCTCTACCGCGGATTCCGGCCAAATATCGGCGACATTAAATACAAATTTTGCCCTTTTTAGCTTTGCCCCAAGATAGCCGGTAATTCCTAAAAACAAAGGCGGGGAGTTGCAAATAATCACATCTGTCGGCTTCGATTTAAAAAGGGAATAAAACGAGCTGAATGTAAAAGAAAAGTAAGAAGCCAGCCTTTTCCAAAAACTCCCTTTTGGGGACGGATAAATCCATGTACGGTGAACAGGAATACCATCCCATTCTTCAAATAAATAAAACATTCCGCGATATTCTTCTGGAATGACTCCTTTCGGATGATGCGGAAACGCCGTCAACACTTCCACTTGATGACCTCTTTTGATCAGTTCCTTGCTCACTTCGTATACTCGAATTTGCGGTGCGCCCGTCTCAGGTGGAAAGTGTTGGCACAAATAAATGATTCTCATAATTGTTTCAGCTTTTCCTTTAAGTATTGTTGCAATTTATCTTTTAAATCCGGGCGCTTTAACGCAAAATCGATGGAAGCTTGGAGAAATCCAAACTTATCCCCCACATCGTAACGCATCCCTTTAATAATGTAGGAATATACTTTTTCCTTGGACAATAATCGGTCAATCGCATCCGTTAACTGGATTTCCCCTTTCGAATCAGGAGACACTTGTTCTAGCATATCAAAAATGGTTGGGGTTAAAATATACCGGCCAATGATCGCTTGGGTGGACGGCGCTTTTTCGATGGCTGGCTTTTCTACTAATCCTTTTACCGCAAACAATTCACCATTTTGTTCGGCATAGTCGACAATCCCATATTTGTTTACTTCCGAACGCGGTACTTCTTTTACGCCAAGAATGCTTGATTGCACCTCATTATATTGTTCAATCATTTGCCGCAATGCTGGAACATCGCTATCAATAATGTCGTCTCCTAAAAGCACGGCAAATGGTTCGTTACCGATAAATTTCTTCGCACATAAAACAGCATGTCCAAGACCAAGCGGTTCTTTTTGGCGAACGTAATGAATATCGACTAAATTCGAAATCGACTCAACGATTTTCAGCATATCATGCTTTCCGGTCCGTTCCAAAAGCAATTCTAACTCGACAGATTTATCAAAATGGTCTTCAATCGCCCGTTTGTTTCTCCCTGTCACAATGATGATGTCTTCAATGCCTGAATGGACAGCCTCTTCTATAATATATTGAATAGTCGGTTTATCAACAATTGGCAGCATCTCTTTCGGCTGCGCTTTTGTAGCTGGTAAAAAACGAGTACCAAGACCTGCTGCCGGAATCACTGCTTTTTTAATCATCCTTCACACCTCGTTTAATGTTTGCTTGTATAAGCGAAGCATCTTCATTGCATTTTCAATCCAATTGTAATGTTCTTTCACATGAAGAACCCCGTTTTCTCCCATTTTCGCGCGTAACTGTGGGTCACGCAAAAGTGTTTCAAACGCTTCCGCCAACTTTTCCGGGCTCTCTTTCGGTACGACGAATCCAGTTATTCCGTCTTTCACCACTTCCGGCAATCCCCCTACATTGGATACGACTACCGGAACCCCGCAAGCCATTGCCTCTACCGCTGCCACGCCAAAACTTTCGCTATCTTCCGTTGACGGTACAGCGAAAATGTCCATTTTGTTAATATAAGTTGGTACGTCTGTATTCGGAACTCGTCCGGTGAATGTCGTCACACCGCTAATCCCCAATCTTTCTGCCAATTCCTCGTATTCTTGACGCTGCGGACCGTCACCGACAATGACTAATTTCGTATTCGGATAACTTTTATGAACGATCGCAAACGCTTTGATCAAATCAGCGATACCGTATTTGTCGGAGAGCGCTTTGACCGTGCCGATTGTGACAACGTCTTTTTCGCGCTTTTCCAGCGGTTTAAACTTTGTTAAATCAACACCAAACGGAGTTACTTCAATATGCTTATTCGTGTATTTTTTCGTTTCCATCGCCATGACATGGCTCGTCGAGCAAATCATATCTGCTCGCTCCAAAGCAAACTCGACAATACGTTTATTCATATTGTTTTGTTGCGGAAATTGATAAATATCTCTTCCCCACACGGAGACATAAAATGGATGATAATTGGAAAGAGCACCGACAAACCCATAACTCGACACATAATGAGCATGTAAAATGTCAGGTTGAAACGATGTCAACAGTTTTTTTATGGCGAATATGCTCGAAATATAGGATAATTTCCCGGGTAACAATTTCGGTAACACTATTGTTTCGACTTCTTTCGCGTTTTCTGGCGAATAATGGTCTTTAAAAGTGACCACTTTGACATCGATGCCGTTTTCTTTATAAAACAATGCCCATTTATGGGTGTGAATCGATTTGCTCGGGGCCAACAGCAATACTTTCATTCGTCTTCCCCCATTAACGTCTTTTTCACTTTTTCTACTCTTGCCACCCATGAATGCTTTGCCACAAACGTTTGTGCAATATTGTCACGGTATCCATCCAGCGATTCCATCATCGTTTGAATGGCCTCCGCCATCGAATGTTTATTATCATCACAAATAATACCGTATCCATCCGCTTCAATAAAACGCTTCTGCGCCAAGCAGGACGTTGCCACCACCGGCAGTCCGTTGGATAAATATTCGACAAGCTTGACAGGTACGGAAAAATCGTTATATTCGCTGCGAATTCTTGGAATAAAAGCAAAATCCATCTGTGCATACAAGCGATCTAATTCTTCTCCGCTCACATGCTTTACCTCTGCTTGCAGCTGTTGGATTCGTTCTTTTTTCGAAACAGGCAAAGCATCATATTCATCCTTACGGCATACGACCGTTAAATGGACAAAACGTTGATGGCGGTTGACGACTTCCAATGCGTCAAGAAGCAACGGCAATCCATAGTCATCATTATTAATACCGCCGACATAAATTGCTTGGAAAGTACTGTCATGATGCCGTTTAGAAGGGAGCGCTTTTTTCTTTCCCCCAGGCGGCAAGTCGACCATTGGCCGCCGGATGGAAACATATTTTCCCATTTCTAAACTAGGCAAAAAAATGACATCACAATATTTTTCATAAAACCGCTCTTCCCACCGATAAATCGTTTGCATGATCTTTTTCTTCCACCCTTTAAGCGGGTAGAGCTCATCAAATTTCCAATACACATCACGATAAAAAACCCCTACAGGAACATGGCGCTCCTTTAAATAGCGCAGCACTTTCCAATCAACCAATGGCCGTTGCGGTTTATGTCCCGGATCGGTCAACCATAAAGGAATGGTTTGATTCTCCATATAGCAAAACAAAAGATTTGTCAGCTTCCCTTCGTTCCGGAGCTGACAAAATTGCTTCTCTCTTTCCGCTGAGGTTCCGGAAATAAGAATCACTTCTATTCCCTCTTTTGCGCCCCATTCACAAAACGCGTTGTACATTTCATGCGGCCTTAATTTCGAGCCGCTATTCCGTTGTGCAGCGAGCGGAAAAGGATAGTAAACAAGCACCTTTTTCATCGTAAACCCCTCATTGAGCATTTAATTTTTAAGTATGCCGCGCTTTCGTATGAATGACATGAAATCCCCTTTTACGCGCAAGAATAATACCATTCCGCCAAACAACACCATAAGCAATATCCAAATTGGGTTGAATAGAAAATCGGTAAAACCTCCGACAATCGTGCGCGGAATATTCACTGAAAAATAGACGAACAAGCTAAGGAAAACTGGATTTTTTGGTAAACGAATAAAGCAAATATAGAGAAGTTGAATGATCATTCCCACATAAAACGTGCCGATGATAATGCCTAAGTAACCAAAATTGGCATATGCTTCCGCGACAAAGAGCGTATTTAACACGCCGCCTGTTCCATCCTCGATCCGCTCTGGAAATACATGGGCCATTACCATCCGCGCAGAACGAATATTCTCTAAATCAAATAAGCCCGTAATGAACGTAGGCAGACTTCTTCCATGCAGAAACGGAAGCGCTTCGCCAAATAAATTCAAATGCAAAAAGGTTGGGGTAATTTGGGCAAAAAGGATCCGTCCAAGCGGTCCTTTATTGTATGACAGAAATGCCCCTACGTCATTAACACCTTGAATGACGACATACATTCCAATTAACAAAATACTTCCTGCCAGTCCATATATTAATACTTTGGCAGAAGACAATCTCGTTTTTCCGATGTAAATACGCACAAGCAAAAACATAATCAAGTAGAAAAAAATAGGCGATTTTGCCAAATCATATATATTAATAAACACCGCTGCGGCAAACAGCACGAGAAACAATAATTTCCAGCGCGCTTCATTCGTCAATACAGTAAAAATATAAGCAATTATTGATAAAAGAGGAGTTAACGAAATCGCAAAAATATTACGAAACAGTACATTTCCCTTAAAATAGCGAGATGCTTCAATGCGCAATTCCGCTAAACTGGTATGTCCATGCCCTTTTAATAATGCAAAAATCGGAACATGAGGCGTTTTCCAGATAGTATAGACAATCGCCAATAAGCTTACGCCTGAAAGAAGTAAAAACAAATAAAAAAACTCATTACGATTAGCGGTGATGTGCTTAATCGGGCTTTCTAAATAACGGTGAAATTCCTTTTTTGCCTCAAACCCGCATAACCTGGAAACCAACAGCATCGAAAGCGGCAAGAAAACCATCACAAAACAAACAACGGCAAAGCCAATCACACGATATTCTTCTGGCCTAAATAGTTTCTTCGTCATATAATAATCATCAATGCCCAACACAATAAACAGTGAACCAATAAAGCTAGAGACAAGCAATGAATAGTAATAGACAATGGAAACAAGATTCGGTTGGACAATCGAAAGGCTTCCTGAAACATAACGAAACAATGCCGTCGATATCAACAGTACAATAATCCAGATTAACACATATAACATCGGACTACACCCTTATGCGCGTTCAATAGCCTCAACGATTTTCTCAGCGGCTTTGCCGTCACCAAATACGTTAGAGTACACAGGATGTACTTCCTTCTTGACCGCTGCAACAATTTTTTCTACATCCGTACCGACAAGAATATTTGCTTCTGTCTCAAGCGTTTCCACCCACTCGGTTTGTTCGCGAACCGTAACACATGGTACTTGCATAAAGTATGCTTCTTTTTGAACACCGCCTGAATCCGTAATAATCTTCTTCGCGTTGCTTTCAAGCGTCAACATGTCAAGATATCCGACAGGTTCAATCACTTTTAAGTTTGGAATGTTTTCCACGCTTAAACCGTATGCCGCCAACTTATTTTTCGTACGCGGATGAATTGGCCAGACTTTCATCTCTTCAATTTGCGCAAACGCTTCTAAAATATTTTTCATGTTTTGGACATCATCCGTATTTTCGGCGCGATGAATCGTAATAAGATGGTATTGCTTTGACTCTAAGCCAAGATCTGAGAGAATCGTTGATTTTTGTTTAGCCAGCTCTTTATTGTACAACACCGCGTCATACATCACATCGCCAATATTGATGACATTTCGCGTGATGTTTTCCTTTTTCAAGTTTTCAACGGCCGTATCCGTCGGGCAGAATAAAAACTCAGAAACGTGGTCCGTCATAATACGATTAATTTCTTCTGGCATTTTTTTGTTAAAGCTGCGTAATCCCGCTTCAACGTGAATGACTGGAATATGCAGCTTTGCCGCCACGAGCGCGCCGGCAAGCGTTGAGTTCGTGTCGCCATACACGAGCACATAATCTGGCTTTTCTTTTAACAAGATTTCTTCAATTTTGATTAACATTTCTCCCGTTTGCTTTCCGTGACTGCCAGAACCGACGCCAAGGTGATAATCCGGCTTCGGTATATTTAACTCTTCAAAGAAAATATCAGACATATTCGCATCATAATGTTGTCCAGTATGAATAATAATCTCCGTATGTTTTCGTCTCAATACGCGCGACACTGGAGCCGCTTTAATAAACTGTGGTCTTGCCCCTAAGATTGTTGCGATTTTCATACTATCAACCCTTTACATTTTTGATATAGTCTTTTACCAAAAAAGAATTAATATTGTATGGATTATAGTAGTGAGTACCATTAACTTTAAAGGATAAATTCTTTAAATAATTTAGATAGTTGCCTTGGATTCCAAACCACTCCATCGGGTCTTGATAATATTGCAACAAAACCCTTTTCTTATTATATATTTTTTTCAAAAAAGGATAAAGGATACCGTATTTCTGCTTTAAGGACACGTTTTGATGCCCAGGCATTTTCGGCTCATGAAAGTAATCAGGGAACATTTTATAAAGCGTGTAATTATACAAATATTTTTTATAACGAAGATGAACAGGAATCTTAAGGAAAAATTGAACGATCTCATCATCCCAAAGAGGGATTTCCCAAGATTGTCCATAGTATTCATACACTCTCACTGAATTGATAATAAATTTTCCTTGACGTTCCTTCCAATCCCAATATTCAAATAATGCACTAGCTTCTTCTTTCGTCTCGTAAGGAAAGTCCTTAATCGCAGCAACGATTTCTTCCTTCACGGAATTTAGCGCTTTCTCATCATCTGTCATCCACAAACGATGATGTTTTTTCATAACTTCTTGAGTGATGTCCTTTAACTCATATTTTTTGTCCAATGTTAACTCATAAGAAAGATGGCTCCCAGCTATAAAATCTCCTGAATGTCCCGGAATAAACACTGAAAAATCATGTTCGTTTTGTAAAATGAATTGTTTAACCGCAGGCCAATCTTGTAAATGAGGAATCGCCGCATAATTCGCGGCATATTTCACATAGTCTTCCCACTCTTCTGAGCTATACCATGCCTTCCATGCTTCTCGTGTATACGGATATATCGTCCATTTCAAACCAAGTCTTTCAGCAATGCTTTTACTTACTTGAGCTTCAGGATTATTGATATTTCCGTAAGTAAATGCTTGAATATTTTCAAGCCCAAATTCCTTAAGCATTAAGGCAATAATTCGAGAATCATATCCTCCACTTAAAGGGATTACAATATTCTTATTTTTGACCCGTTCATATAATCTTGAGAATACACTTTGAAAAACTTGCTGTAACTCTTCGGATGCCGTTTGTAGATCTATGTTAACTGGGCTATGGAAAAAGGAAAAATATCGTTCCTTTTTTAAATTTTTATTTTTCACTTGTACAAGTTGGCCAGCTTCGATTTGATAAACTCCTCGAAGCAATGTTCTTTCATTTGCCACATAACCGGTTAAAAGCATTTCCACAATGGAAGTATCATCTAAAGGAGACAAAGGCTCCGATATTTTATCTGTAAAAATCCATTGTTCATTCGCCTGATCATAATAATAAAAAATAGGAATACTTCTTTTTCTATCTACTGCGGCGATTGCTTCAGAATCCTTTAAGTAAATAAATGCAAAATCTCCTGTTAATGCTTCCAGTTGCCTTGGTTCAAATCCATTAAATAATTCGTTAATATTGTCCAATCTCTTTCCGTTGTAATAACAATAACCCGCAAAATAAAGTTCTGCTTCGGCCAACTCGTATTTTTTCCAAACAGATGAGTTTTTTATATTTACATGAACAGGTTTCAATATAATCACCCTAATTTGTTTGTGTGATTGCCTTTTTAAAGTCTTTATCCACTCTGCACACGCCTATGGTTCCTAAGTAACCTAGCCAAATTGCCGCAATATACAACCAAGAGAAATGATGTTCCTGAATATAAATAATCAAGAAAACCGCTATTAGCATCGTGACAAACAGCGTCGACATTTTCCCAAAAGAAACTGGCACATAGTATATTTTTTGGCTTTTAAAAAATATATAAACAAAAGCAACGACATAAGAAATTAAATATGCTGCTACACTTCCCCAAATGGAAAATAGCGGTATAAGAGTCAAGTTTAAAATCACATCTAATACTGCCGCAATCCCAAAAGCGTATGAAATATATTTTGTTTCTTTCTTAATAAAAATTCCTACAGAAACAATCATATAAAAGAAATTTAAGAATGTAACGGCTGAAATTGGAGCGACATATTCATAGGCATCATAATAATTTTTATGTAAAAGCAAAATAACTTTCGGCATAATTGTTGCAACGATTAAAACACCGATCATTCCTAAAAGCCAAATCGCCATAAAAATTTTGGCAAAAATATCTTTACTGTTTGGCTTATCTTTCATCGACATGGAATATGGTCTCCAAGCCATTTGGACACCGCTTGTTAACAGAGTAATTAGTGATGCAAACCTCGTTGCCGCACCGTAAATACCCACTTCCCACGATGAAGTAAATTTTTGCAAAAACATGCTGTTGGAGTTAACAATAACCCAAAAAGCAATGGAAGCAGGAACGGATGGCGCCGCATATACCAAAATTTCTTTAATAATTTCCTTATCAAATGTAAACTTGATGAACTTAACCGTTTCCCTCAGTATAAATACAGAAATAATAACGGCAGCAACCCATCTTGAGATAAGAATTCCTTTAATAGACGGATCTAAAAAGCGAAGAAACAGATAAGATAAAACGGCAGTCAGCAGCATTTTTGCTAATGTAAGAGTAACTACTTTCACTGTCTTAAATTCATAACGCAAAACAGTTAAAACAAGTGTAGTTACTGTATCAAACAGCAAGGTAAACATGCTCCAACTCACATTTCGCACCCTCTCGACGAAAATCGGGAGGATTTTTTCGTTCCGATGTCGAATGAATCCTTGACACACAAGGAACGTAAAGGAGTTTTTCACTTATGAACGTTCAAGTCAAAAAGGTCTATCGCAATTCTTATTTGAATATAATAAGTGCCCTATTCAAGAAACTGGGTCTGCCTCAATTGATTGACCATCTCGTGCCCGTCGATCCGCAGTGCCAAACGCGAGTCAGCGATGCCGTTCAGGCCATCCTCTACAATGTGTTTGACGGCCGGCAAGCCCTTGTTCACTTGGAACATTGGGCTCAGGAGGTCGATTGTGAGAAACTCATCCGTCCCGATCTCCATCCTTCCTGGTTGAACGACGATGCGTTGGCCCGTCATCTCGATCGCCTGTATGAGGCTGGCATTCACAACGTCATCAGCACTTGCTTGATTCATATTTATCGAAAAGAAGGCCTTTCCCTCCGAGCCTTCCACGCCGATACGACGGACAAGACCGTTTACGGCGCGTATGAATCGGCCTCGTTAGAGGCCTTACAAATCACACATGGCTACAACCGCCATCATCGTTGGCAAAAACAGATCGGTTTCGGACTGGTCGGCAACGAGGACGGCATCCCGTTTTACGGCGATGTGCACGATGGCAACCTGCCCGATAAAACATGGAATCCCGAGGTGCTGTCTCGTGTCCATGAACAGCTGAAGCAGGCCAAAATCGAAGACGAATGGATTTACGTGGCCGATTCCGCCGCGATGACGAAAGAGACCCTGGCGCAAACCAAAGCGGCCAACGCCTTTTTGATCACCAGAGGCCCTTCGTCGCTCCGGATCGTGAAAACCGCGCTGGCCGAAGCGGATGCTGAGGACACGACGTGGAGCGATCCCTTTACGTTGGCGGAGAGAAACGGCGCCACGTACCGGGTATGGGAAACGGCCTCGACGTATGAAGGCCACCCCGTTCGGCTGATCGTTGTTGAATCGAGCGCGCTCGACCAGCGAAAAGGAAAGACGCTTGAAAAAGAACGAACCAAAGAAGCGGAGCTTCTTCGCGAGGAACAAGCCCGTTGGGAGCGTCACCCCTTCTCCTGCCGGGAAGATGCCGAACAAGCCTTGGCGTCCCTCAAGGCGTCCCTTCGCCCCCGGTTTCATCGGGTTGAGGCCGCGGTCGAAGAGATCGTACGCCTGAAAAAACGGCGCGGACGGCCGAAAAAAGGGGCGGAACCCGAGGTGGAGACGCTGTATTTCTTGCACCTTGACGTCGAATTCGACCAAGACGCGTGGGAACAGGCGAGACGGAAAGCGTCCCGGTTTGTCCTTGTCACGACCGTTCCGAAGGAATGGAAGGGCCAACCCATGGATGCCCAAGAGATCTTGAAGCTGTATAAAGGGCAGATCTCGGTGGAAATGAACTTCGCTTTTTTGAAAGATCCGTTTTTCACGGATGAGATTTACGTCAAAAAACCAGAACGGGTCGCAGTATTAGGCTATTTGTTTCTGTTGGCCTTGGCTATTTACCGCGTTTTTCAGCGCCGAGTGCGTCAGTTTATTACTCCAGAACACCCGTTGAAGGGTCCTGGAGGCCGCAAGCTGACCCGGCCGACGGGACAGGCGATTTTTCAGCTGTTTCAATATGTGAACGTCGTCCTGTTCAAGCTGCCGGATGGGCGCATCCAACGCTCACTGGATCGCTCCCTTACCCCTGATCAGCGAAGGATTCTGCAGGGATTGGGCATGGATGAGAGCATCTACGTGTAACGTGATACGGAACGACCAGCGATGGTAAAAAAAGGATTGCCATCGCTCGTTGTGTTGGTCAAAAAGTTATTCTGAAAAACTAAATAAAAAATCCTTTGTTTTGACCTTGTTAGGGTGCGAAATGTGAGATATAAACATAAAGATATATATATGCTCATTGAAAAGTTGGTACCGTCAAGAATTTTGTGTAATATAATGGGGGTAGGGTTTCTCTGAAATGGATTTGGAATGAATAGGGAACTAGTTTCCTCCACACAGGAGACTGAATATTCAGTCTCCTGTGTGGAAAGGGAGAATCCCCCTATTTTGTTTATTTACAGTATTTGGTTAATGATAACGTTCTTCAAACATTCGCTCGAGGGCTTCCTGTGCTTCGGCAAATCCTCGCAACTTTCGCCCTGCCCATTTCTCATTAAAATCTTGAATGGTCAAATATACGATTTTTTCAGCGGCTTCTAAACTATTCAAACTGTTCATCGGCTTTAGACGTTTCCGAATCTCCTTGATCGTTCGTTCAATGGCATTCGTCGTGTAAATCACACTTCGAATACTGCTTGGATAATCCATAAATGTAAGGAGGACATCCAACTCATTGGCCCAAGATTGAACTTCTCTCGGATACTTGCTTGACCATTTCGACTCAAACTGTTGAAACATCTGTAACGCCATCTCCTTATTCGGCGCGCGATAAATCAGCCTGAGATCCTCGGCCACTTCAAATTGGTCTTTTTTCCGAACACGATGGAGCGTGTTACGGACTTTGTGAACGACACAACGCTGCACATCGGCTTTCGGATAAACCGCCTTAAAGGCTTCCTCCAACCCTGGTAGTCCATCGAATATGCCCAGAAGCACTTCCTTGGCGCCTCTTTGGTAGAGGTGTTGAAGAATTTCCTGCCATACATAGGCGCTTTCTTGTCCTCCCACAAAGAAATCAAGAATTTCGCGATATCCTTCTTCGTTCACCCCTAACACCACATAAATGACTTCTTTCTCCACGGTTTCGCGACGAAGTTTTACGTATAAACCATCCAAATATAAGACGGAATAACGCTTGTGCAGTGGACGAGTGTGCCATTTCTCGATGTCTTCCTTCACGACATCGGTAATACGGCTGATCGTCGCAGGAGAATAGGTGCTTCCTAGAATTCGTTCGATAAACTTGCCAATTTCCCGTGTACTCATGCCACTTTGGTACATCCTAATGATTGCTTCCTCCAGCCAGCCGGTGTGCCGTTGGTAAGGGGCAAACAACTGTGTTTGAAATTCTCCGTTTCGGTCTCTAGGGACCAAAAGACCTTCAATCCGGCCATATTGCGTATCTAGATTTCGTTGATAGTAGCCGTTTCTCATATTTGATGTTCCGGCCTGTTCTATTTCGAGGAAATTCTTGATTTCTTCCCGCATGATCAGTTCTAATTTTTCCTTTACAAACTGACGAATGACACTTTCCAGTTGATTTGCCCAGTCGACATTCGGTATACTTTTAGACATAGGTAGGGTTCTCCTTTCTCTGGAATGTTTGGGTTCAATCAGAGAATACCCTACCTTTTTTATTTTGATCTAGTAAAATGCTTTACACAAAATTTTATACATCATCGAAAAGTTAACCTTCGTATAAGTGGTGCCCACTCCGGTTATACTGCTCCTAAGGAAAAGAATGGAAAAGGAGCGGAATTCTGCATGAAACGTCTCAAAATCACCAACGATCACGGATGGACACCTCGGACACTTCGCAAACAGGAACGGAAAATCAAAAACACCCTTCTTCGCCAACGGGTGATGGCGGTTCGCCTGGTCATGGAAGGCTATTTGGGCAAAGAGGTGGCCTCCATGGTCAACGTGTGCCGACAAACCGTTTCCCATTATGTGTCGCTGTTCAACGAAGGCGGTCTGGAGCTCTTGCTTCATCGGGATTTCGCCCCCGGGCGGGAGCCGTTTCTCACCGAAGAACAGCAGGAAGAGATCAAACAGCTTGTGTTGACCACCACTCCCGCGGAACTGGGCTGGGACGTCGCTTCGGCGTGGAACACCAAACTCCTGCAATCCTATGTCGAAAAGCACTTCGGTGTTTCCATTTCCCGCGAAGCGTTGCGAAAACTCCTGCACCGCAAAGGGCTGTCGTGGACACGGCCGACCTACACATTGGCGAAAGGCGATCCGGATCGACAAAAGAATTTTGAGAAACAGATCGACTTCATAAAAAAAACTTAATGGATCCTGATTCGGTCTTGTTGTACCTTGATGAAACACATATCCGCTCTTACCATGTCTTGCGGTCCACATGGTCGGAAGTCGGCCGCCAAAAACAAGTGCCGACGTTCGGCCATCATGCCCACGTATCGCTGTTTGGCGCGGTCAACATCCACGATGGCGAAACGGTGCTTCATCAAACGACCGCTGCCAATGCCGCGACGTTCTTGGATTTCTTGAGAATGCTCAAAGAGCGCTATCCGGACCGTCTCATGGTCTTGGTGTTGGATAACGCCCGCATTCACCATGCCAAAATGGTCAAGGAGTTTTTGCAGGAAGAAGGGCAGTGTTTTCACTTTATTTACCTTCCTCCCTATTCGCCACAGCTGAACCCGATCGAACGCTTATGGAAATGGCTGAAAGATACGGTGATTGCCAATGTATTTCACAAGGATCGCAACGATATCATTCAAGCCATTACTCGGTTTGTCAACTACATCCACGAACGTCCGGAGGAAGTGCTGCAGCGCTTAGGGTGTGCAGGATGACTGAGAAGTTAACTCTTCATGTTGCATGTATATAGATTTGTTTAAAGAAGATTGGTGTTAGAATTATAGAAAATGGGGGTGTGGTAATGAGTAAAGATAAAGAAACTCCTGAAAGAAGAAGAGAAAGACTAAGGCAAGAAGAATTAAAAAGAAATCCAACTGGAAATATGAACGATGCGTTTAATAGGGCTGAAAATGGAAACCTTGCTGATTTAGTAGGTAGCTTAGGTTGGAAAGGCACTGGAATACTTATTCTTGTAATCATAATAGGTTTTATAGTTGCATCGATATTCTTAAAGTAAGGAGACCTCTTTTTATGCACTTCTTAACATTTCAACTGTTGTATTATTCGATTTCTGATACACTGAAATAAGCATTTGTTCTGTTCTACTCGTTTGTCAAATGCTAAATTCTTTTTTAAACAGCCAAAATAAAAAAGCGCACCGTCAGTGGTACGCTTATCTTGCTTACTTGCTCTATGAATTCGGAAAAAGGGGCCGTGAGGATATCCCTGCCGCTGCAACACTCCGAAGCAAGCCGCTTCACGCATCGCGTGTGCTATTCAAAATAATTCCGATTACCAGACATCACTTTGCCTATATATTTGATTTTCCTTTCTATCAATCAATTTAGTTAGAAAAATTAAAATCGAATTGTCTTTTCCCACGATATTACCGCATTCTGTCTCTTCGCTTTTAAATAATAAAACAGGCTGTGGAAAAACAACACAATAAACAATGCGTACGAGTAAGCGAATTTTTTGCTCATTTACCGTTCTGACGTAACCAACCACACCCACTGCTCTTTTCGTTCGTTATTCAAAATAATTCCGAACCCCATTCACAATCGCATCGGTGACTTGCTGCTGGTAGGAATCGGTGGCAATGATGCTTGCCTCGGTCGGATTGCTTAAATATCCAAGCTCCATCAGCACCGACGGCAGTTTGTTTTCGCGAATGACGTAATAGTCCCCGAAGCTGATGCCGCGGAACGGAATCGCCATCATGTGCGAAAACGGCTCACGAAACGAACAGGCAAACAAGTAATCAGAAAACAGATCGTAATAATAGATCGTCGTTCCCGCCACGTTCGGGTCTTTTGCGCTGTTGTAGTGAATGCTGATAAACGCATCGGCGTGATAGCGGTACGCCGTTTCCACCCGCTCTTGCAAGGTGAGGTAACGGTCGTCGGTGCGCGTCAACACGACATTCGCTCCGTATGGTTCGAGCTTTTCCTTTAATAGCTGCGCCGTTCTTAATGTCAACGTCTTTTCCATCAATCCTGTTTTGCTGATCGTGCCGCTGTCTTTGCCGCCGTGGCCCGCATCGATCACGATCGTTTTTCCTTCCAATGTTTTCGAGTCGCGTTGATCCCCCGTACTAGCGGAAACAAGCCAGCCGGCAATATAGCCTGTCGTCCCGCTTGGCAGTTCAATTTCATACCAATTGCCGATTTTCCCAAGCACGCGGTAGCGCTCACCGTTTTGCGCTATCGCCTGGACAGGGCTTTCGAGGGACGGAAGCGCACGGATGTTTACATTAGGATACAATACGGTCACAAAAGAAGACGCCGTCTTCGAAGCGGTAGAAATGTATTCGCTCGCCACCCAGCCGACCTTGCCGTCGTCCGTCCGAATTTGATACCATTTTCCTTGTTCCGCTGTAATGGCGACTTGCTCACCGTAAGCCACTTTTCCAACCGGTTCCGCCGCAAGTGACGGCTGCGCCCGAACATTGAGCGAATCTGCCGTGATCCAGCCAGTTTTCGTTGTTGTTTCTTGGTGCTGATACGAGGAAAGATAAGAAGAGGAAACCCAGCCAATAAGCGAAGAGGTGACGACTTTCACCCAGTCATCCTCGGTTTCTACCACATAAACAAGCTGGCTTTGAGAAAGACGGCCAATAACATCTCCACTAAGGCTTGGGGCAGTCCGCGCCCGCAGCCCATCCTCTGCCACTACAGCCTGCTTGCGGACATAAGCTATATATGGTTTTGCTACCCATCCTGCTTGATTTGGCTTTACCTGTACTTTCACCCATCCATCTTTTTCCTCAACGACACGATACGTTTCTCCTTGGTCAACCTTCATGATAACGCGATAGGGCGTTCCCGGACCTTGGCGAACGTTCACTTCCTTTTCTGTCACGACTACCGTCTGTCTCTCATCTTTTGCCGCGAGCGCCGGCAGCGCCAACCCCGCCATCATAGCGAGGCAAAACAAAAATAATAGCAATCTTATCCGCCGTAAACGCAACAACGATCCCCTCCAGCTCGTCTATGTTTCTACTAAATAGTTCGAGGGGGCAAACTGTTTTCCTGTCTATGCGTCCGGAAAACCTATCGACAGAAATAGCGCTCCCTCTTGTACAGAAGAAGCGCTTCTCGCGCCGCCAAAGCCGTTTCTTTTCGCTTTAGTGGCGGGCCCGCCGTTATCGCCAAAAAGCGACACGAAATGGACTTTCACACATTTTTAGTAATTTGATTGATTTCACGAACGCAGCCATACATCTAAAAAAAATAAAGGGACGTCCCTTTTTTGGGATATCCCTTTTCCTTTGTTTATAATTCAGTTACAAATTTCAGCAACCTTTCTAGCTGTTCCTTCCTGGCCAACACATAGCCATTCCCTTTTTCATCATAACGTCTCGGCAGCCCTTTCGTCTGCCGCGCTATCCTGTCAAACATCGCTTTTCCATCGTCCATGCGCTCTCGATTTCGGCCGCGGCTAGCCTTTGTGTTGCGCCCGTATCACCTCGAGCGCCAGCGCTTGCATCGCCTCACAGACTAGCTCGGCATCAGCTTCATCGATCTCCCCTGCATCGACCCATTCGGCCACGAGGTTTTCGGTTAATTTCATCACCTTTTTCTCATCCCAGCCTTCCCGCTCGAGCAGCTCCTCCATTTTCGCCATCAGCTCGTCAAACAATAAGTCGATTTCGTCCTCTTCCATATCGTCATCAAAGAGCCACCCGTCCTCATCGGAAAGGTCCCAATAATCATTAGCAGAATCATCCTCGTCATCAACCAGCTCCCAGTCGTCATTATCAAGAAAATCCAAATCTTTATCGTCCCATTCGTCGTCATCATCGATCATGCTGTCGAAAGAAAAGAGCATCAGATCGTCCACTCTGGCGGACATCTTGTCAAGCGGCACTTCGTATAAGAAGGCGACCTCCTCTTCCTCCAACTCTTCCCCGCCCGCTATGGCGCAGACGAAATAATGGAGGGCGGCCGCATATACTGCTGGATGGCCGATACGCGGATGCTCCTTATTGCAATACGCGCGCCAGATGACATGCGCCCGCACTAGCGCCTCCTCCTGGTCATTCGGGAAACGGCTCCTTAGCTCCTGCATCACCGCCTCGTACTCCGGCTTTTCCCATTCCATTTGCCGCACGAACTCCCAAATAAGCTGGCTCACCGCAAGATCCATCGCTTCTGGAAAAGCGTGGCGCAAAAACGCGCGGCCATCGGTTTCCCCGTGCTGCTCCTGCTCCTGGCGCAGTGTAGCGATCAACCGTCCGGCACCAGCGTGCGGAAACACAAGCAGCGTTGTGAAATACGTATACGCTTGTCCATATGGCACTAATAAACCGATAAGGATATCCCCTTCTTCCATCTCCGGCACTTTATCGGCCTCGAAAATATGGACCTGCTTTTCTTCCCCGGTCAGCACATCCCGGACGAATAAATTCCGTTCCCCATCGCGGCCGATGAGTTCGTCGAACGACGGCACCGCGCCTTGCCACGACTCAATTTGCGTCCGCACCGACGGACGCCAGCGCGCACTGCGACGGTCTTGCAAATAAGAGGCAAAAATCGTTGTGTCTTCGCTTTCTAGCGGTAGGCAGAAAATCGCCCAGTTGGTGACAAACAGTTCGATTCCGATCGCCAGCGTTTCCGGTAGCCCTTCCGTCTGCCGCTCTTCGAGAAACGGAACGATCTCATCTTCATAACGGTCTGTTGCATACGCCAATACATCGCGCATACATTCCCCTAACTCCCGTTCCAAAACCGACTGCAGCGAAACGGTTTTTTCCTTGCCGCAGCAATGCTTATACTTTCTGCCGCTCCCGCACGGGCACGGAGCATTCCGCGAAATCGTTGCCAATAGTTTCACCTTCTTTACAAATTCGGCCATGCCGTTATTTTCTTAATTGTACCATAAACACCAATTGTTCTATAGCATAGAAAATGAAGTCACACCGTATCGATTTCTTGCGGTCTCGCTCCTGTTTGTCCTCAAGCAAAAATGAGAGTGGGCACGAACATCGCGGCTTGGCTTTTCCTTTTTGCACCAGTGATACAAGCCAATCCCATGTCCTATAAATCGCACCGAAACACGTTATATCCATTTCAATACGGATATTGCAGCTTGTCGACAAAGTCGGCAGGCTTATGATGTTGACAAAAATGAACATGTGTAATATTATTCTTACATGTAAAATATTTATTACACGTGTTATCAAATTTTTAACTATTAAATGTCCCAAAATGAAAGGAGGGTGCTGAGTACCGTAAAAAAAACACTTGAAACTTAAAACGGGGGTTATAGCAGTGAAAAAGATTTTGTAAGATGCGGAATCAAAAGGGAGAGACATAGAGATGGTCAATAAAAATTCGAGCTTTTCTGGAGATGAATTGTCTGGAGATGAATTGCTTGCTATATTAGAAGCTCTGTCGAACCCTCATCGCTTAAAGATTATTTCCATATTGGCGAAAGAGAGGCAGTATGTGAGCCAATTAGCAAGAGCCGTCCAGATGAGCCGGCCCTTACTTTATATGCATTTACAGAAACTAGAGGCAGCAGGGGTGGTAACGAGTGAATTAGAGCTGTCGGAGGACGGCAAATCCATGAAATATTATGAATTGAAGCCCTTTGATATTCGTTTAACGAAAGAATTGATTGCAAAATCGGTCAGCACACTGACGATTAAGAAGAAAGGAGAATGAACACGATGCATACGGATATATTTTATGGTTTAACGGTAATGACATTAGCAGTAATCATTATCGTCTATTTGATCAAAACATGGCAGATCAAAATACAAGCAGGGAAAGAACAAGCTTATCAAAAAATGTCCGAAGAATTGCTTGCTTTACAACGAAACACAAGCGAACATCAAAAGCAAATTCTCCAAGAACTTCAAGATCTGAATAACCGAATGAAAAATGTTGAAAAAATACTTCGAGAGGTAGAATAAGGGCAGAGCAAAGCGTTTGAACCAATCACTTTATATTTTAAGAACCATCTATAAGAAATGCCAAAACCAGGGGGAACCCTAGTTTTGGCAACAACCTTTAATAGTAAGTAAGGGAATTCAAAATTTCGCTTAAACGAAGTTCCGCGCAAGCCATGGAAGTGTCCGCTACCCCATAGTACATTTTCACCATATCTCCTTCGACAATTGCCCCGCATGAAAACACGACATTGCCGAAAAATCCGTTCGTTTCATAATCTGCTTCCGGCTCTAAAATCGGCTGTTCCGAACGGGCGATCACTTTGGTCGGGTCATGCAAATCGAGTAAAACCGCTCCCATACAGTAACGGTTATCTTTCGAAGCGCCGTGATACAATTCAAGCCAGCCCCGATCGGTTTTAATCGGAACCGCTCCGCCGCCGATGCGGCCACTGTCCCACTTATCTTCCCGCAATCCTAGCAAAAACTGATGGTTCCCCCAATACAGCAAGTTATCCGACTCGGCGATCCATATTTCTGGTGCACCATTGCTCTTCGGTACCGGGCGATGCAATGCATAGTATTTTCCATTGATTTTTTCCGGAAAAATCAACACATCTTTATTCTCTGGCGCAAAAATCATCCCATGATGCGTGACTTGCTGAAAATCTTTTGTCGATACCATCGCTTCTCCTACCCCGTTCGGAGAAACCGCGCTGAAGTAAATATAATACGTGTCGTCAATCAACGTAATGCGCGGGTCTTCTATTCCGAATACTTCGAGTTTATTAGATGGATAGACAAACGGTTTATCCTCTACCGTAAAATGTCTTCCATCCTTGCTGCGGGCAATGCGCAAATAAGACAAGGACGTTAAGTAAGCAAACTGCCCTGTCGAAGCGTTCTGAATCACTCGCGGGTCGGAAAAATCATATCTTGGATCATCTTTTCGAAATTCGTATATTTCTACTAATCCTGTATCGGGATTAAAAACAGGCGCTTGTACGATATTCTCATCATGCGACACCGGCCGTTCCGCCACGCGAAGCAACAAAATAATCTCGTCTCGAAACTTCGTTACTCCTGCATTAAATGTTCCGATTACTTCAAACCCTTCATGATAGGGCGGAACATCTTCCGGCGTAATGAGCGGATTTTCTTCATACCGATAAACGTGCATGCCTATCTCTATCCCTGCCTTTCGTATTTTATGAATGGGTCGACAACGGTAATTTTTTGTGCTTCCGCATCGCTAATTCCCGCATAAAGCTCCGCCGTTCCATCCTCTTTTCGAATTAACCCGCCGCTAAATACGACATCGACAAGGTCTGGCCGCTTTGCGGGACCTTCGAGGAAATGCGAACGCGTCGCGATCAACTCGATATTCGAAATTTCCATCGTATCCGGATTCAACACAAACACCATCGGATAATAATGGCGGTTTCCATCCTTATCGAAACGGGCAATATGCCCGAGAACACCGACAAGACCGTTAGAAAGCAAGTGCGGTTCATTGACCCCGCCCCATTCCTCATCGATGAACTGATTATCCAAGAGCGGAGCGCCTTCGATGACCTCCATCGTCAAATCGTCCAGTGACGTGATGCGGGTAAATCCAATTTTCCCACGTCCTCCTTTTTCTCCTTGCGGGCGCGTAAACACGCCAATCGACCCGTCTTTCAGCTCGACTAAGCGAATATCTTTCATTCCATCCGGGCCTTTCGCAAACTCTGCTAAACTAGCAATATTCTTCCCTTTGTAAAAAACCGTTCTCCAGCCTAAAGTGTTCTCGATGCTTGGATGGGAGAAAGTTTCCACCCCACCGAAAACTAAATCGCCATGAATTTTCGAAACAAACGGATCCTGCAGGGCAAAAACAGGCGCACCTTCCCTTGGCGTCCATTTTCCATCCCGATGGACAAAGAAATATACTTCCGATTGCTCGCTATCTCTCGACTCTACTCGGCCGGCAATGACCATCTCTCCCTCATCTTCAAACGGCGCGGAAATATTATACACATCTCTTTCCCCTACGCCCGTGAACACTAATTTTTCCGCCTCAAACGGCTGCGCCGCATATCGGAACTCTTCCAATAACGCCTCGCATGTCTTGATCGTAGGTGTCCTAAATAACATAAAAACCAAAATCCTCCCTAAATCTATATGATGAACGCCTCATACGGTTGCAAAGTGATCTGTTCCATTAAAAGAATGTTCTAACATTGACTAGATGCCAAAAGGCGAGAAGGTGGAGCCAAATCCTTTTTACATCCCCAGACAGCCTCCTGCCCGCTGAAATTTAACACCACCAATTTTTCTTCCTGATCCTTGTACCAAATATAGTAGATGACTTCCCCATCCTTTTCAAGCATCCAATATCTCCCTAAATAGAAAGCACGATATGTCTTTCTTAACCGAAATGCTTCCTAAATGAAGGATATCTCCGAAGAACGGATAAGTCTTCGGAGCCAACTTCTCCCGTCAAAAATCGGTCAGGGTAACGCCGCACTATGGACGCAATGCCCCTGATCACATCTTTTCTGATCTTTGTCATACAGATGAACTTGTTCGTTTTTTCATTATAATATGATATGGATTGTCAGGAAATATGCCATCGACTTTCAAGAAATTCTTCTTTCAACGAAACTGATCAAGCGGGAATCCACCGCCTTAGCTCCGAACAAGCGCGAATAAACATATCAAAGGAGCCGAGCACCAAAGAAGATGCTCGGCTCCTTTTAGTCAACATTGCCGCTTCCAGTGAATAAGGCGATAAATTCTTCGTCAATATCAACAACGATAAATTCAATATCTTTCACCGGTTCCAACACTTCTTTGAAGATGGCGGCGACTTTTGCTTTATCCAAATTTCCTACCCCTGTTCCCAACGCTGGAAGGGCCACCTTGTCAATTCCATGTTTTTGACAGTAAGCGACTAAATTGTTTAAGCATGTTTTGACAATGTCATAAGAAGTCGCCCCTGCTGGCTCTTTCATCGTCACTAGATGAATAATGCGTTGAAACGGAAGGGTTCCCGCATGGGTGACATAAAGGTCGCCTGGCATCGGATTTTGCTCCTGGCAAACTTTGATCGCTTCCGTCTCAATCTCTTTGCCGCCGGCTTTGCGAATCGCGGCCGCCACTCCCCCTCCCATCGGACCGATTCCGTTTGCCGCGTTGCAAATGTACGAAACATCTTGAAGCTTGGTAATGTCTCCACGCACGGCTTTGATCATAACGATTCCCTCCTCCTATGTCATCAGTGGTGACAGGCGCCGAGCCCATCTAGACCTCTCCCCTTATCCGGCAGGGAGAAGGCCTTTTCTAGCGTTCGCCTATTAAAAAGTTTCGTAACACAACGGCATGATTGCATTCTTGATCCTTAGCCCCGTAAAGGAGGGTTACTTTTTCTTTTTTTGCCATCGCAATCAGTTCCCTGACAAGCATTTGTTTTTGTTCCTCCGTTTCAAGCTCCGTCACATAACGCTTTGAAAATTCTTGAAACCGCTCTCTTTTATGATCAAACCATTTTCTAAGTTCGGGGCTTGGGGCAATCTCTTTCATCCACAGATCAATTTTTGCTTCCGTTTTAGAGATGCCTCTCGGCCAAATCCGATCGATTAAAATTCGTTTTCCATCTGCTGAATCATACGGTTCATAAATTCTTTTTAAAAAATAATCTCCGGCCATTCCACCCACTCCCTCTTGAAACCCTCTTAAAATTATCATAGCGCATCTTTCCCAAAACAAAAAGGGAAGCAATCTCTCTGTTTTGCCGGGTCGCACTCCGGTATTTTTAATCTGGCTGACAAGTGACAGGCACCAAACCTAAAGGCTGCACATCATTTTCATATTCAAATGACAGAGATGACACGCACTAAGACGGGGGAATATAATAGTAAAAACAAGTGAGGATGGAAAAATGGCAGGTGGTATATCGTATCATGCGAAAGACGAAATGAAAAAATAGATAATGACACGATTATGGACCACATTAATAACTGTCGTTGGTTATCCTCTATATCAAAACTGATTGAATCAATTAAAGAAAGAAGTTAAGATATAAAAAAGGCTGCTTTTAGATGGAAAAATCTCAACTAAAAGCAGTCTTCATTTTAGCTCAACATCGTGATGAACTGTTATGAAGAAGCGAAACGAGTTGTTCAAACGAAACAGGAGGGCTAAATAAATAGCCTTGGATTTTATCGCAATGGTGCTGCTCTAAGAAGCCTAACTGTTCTGCTGTTTCTACTCCCTCGGCAACCACTTGCAAGTTTAAGTTATGCGCGAACGTGATCAGCGCAGACGTCAAATGAGCGGTATTTGGATTGGTTGTTACATCGAAAATGAATGATTTATCAATTTTCAATGTGTCAACGGAAAAGGTTCGTAAATATCCGATGGAGGAACGGCCGATTCCAAAATCATCAATCGCGATGCGGACACCTATATCTTTTAATTTCTGAATGCTATGGATGACGTGTTTTTCGTCGCATAGGGCAATATTTTCCGTAATTTCTAGTTCTAAATAGTTTGCTTGTAATTTATTCTTTTGTAATAATTGACTGATCAACGCGGCAAAGTCATGATGCCGTAATTGCCGTAAGGAAAGGTTCACGCTGACGTACAAATGATCAAATCCGATTTCGTGCAAATGTTTTAAATCTTGAAGAGCGGTTATTAATATATGCTTGCCAAGCGATACAATGAGACCGTTTTCTTCTGCAACCGCGATAAATTCATTGGCCGGAATCTCCCCGATCTCTGGATGGTGCCAACGAACGAAAGCTTCTAAGCCGATAATCCGTTTGGAAACCGTGTCAACGATCGGCTGATAACATAAAGAAATCTCTTCGTTTTCTAATGCGGTACGAAGCAGCTGTTCAATTTTTGATTTTCTTGTTCTCTGTTGTTCTAGTTTGGTCGTATAGAATGAAAATTGGTTTTTTCCTTTCTTTTTCGCATCATACATTGCCATATCGGCGTGTTGGATTAAGGTCATTTCGTCATCCCCGTCTTTTGGATACACGCTGATACCTATGCTTGTCGTAATAAAGACTTCTTTATTTTCAAGCTTAATCGGCTGGGTTAATATTTGAATGGTTTTGCAGGCTATTTCCTCGACATTGAGATCATTTCCGGATAAAAGAACGGCAAATTCGTCTCCTCCCAAACGGGCGATAAAGCAATCAGGATGAATCATTGTCAAGCGTTGCGCCACGTTTTTTAATAATAAATCTCCCATGACATGGCCAAATGAATCATTAATGTTTTTAAAGTTGTCTAAATCCAAGTACAGTATAGCGATTTGGCTGTTATGTTTTTCTGCCCTTTTCAGTTCGTTCTTTAGCTTCTCAATCAAGTAGCGGCGATTTGGCAAATCAGTTAATGCATCATGGTAGGCTTGATACTTAATTTTTTCATTGTATTTTTTTCGCTCAGTAATATCACGAAAGACAACGACAGAGCCGATTATTTCTCCGTTATCGTCGATCATCGGCGTAGAGACATAAGCAATTGGCAACAGCGTCCCATCTTTTCGAACACAAAAATCCTCTTCTACGCGATATGCTTTTTTTAATTCCATCGTCTGATAGATCGGGCATTCACAAAGAGAAGCGCATTGATTTTCATTGCCGCAATGAATTTTTTGGAACAATGCTTTTCCTAACAATTCGTTTTTTTGATAACCGAGTAAACGTTCCGCTTCTTGGTTCATAAAAGTTATTTTTTTGTCTTTGTCTAATACGATGACCCCCTCACCTAATGACGAGGTGATCGTTTTTAGATGTTTCTCTCGTTTTTTCAATTCTTCCTCTGCCTTTTTCCGGGCATCGTATGGTTCTTTAATCGTAGCAATGTATATTCCTTTCATAAAATAAATGTAACTGATTCCTTTGTACAAATGACCTAAAAAATTTTGTACGTCGTACACGTTTTTATACAATGTAAACAAAAGTTCGCTTAAAACTAAAAATACAAACGCCAATATGAGGTCAAGATAGGATTTTTTGGGCTGTTTTTTGTAAGAAAGCAACGTCATAAAAGCGGTGAAAGCATAAAAAAGGATAACAATATATTCTAAGAAATTTTTTAAATTCGTTGTGCCTTTCCCATCGATAACGAGAAGCGGAAGTTTTTGTTCATAGCGAACGATAATATAAGAAATAACAAATACATAGAGAAGAGAAAAAATAAACACCGTCTTTTTCTGTGAAAATCCATAAAACCCGGTCAACTCTGTATATCCTGTGATCAGTTTGGGTACACTACAAATGGCCAAAAAAGACAACAGGAAAGCAGAGGTGCCTTATTTTTAGGCATCTCGTATATTCTGTATTCATTTTGGCTATACTAACTTACTTGTGGTCCTCGAAACGGTTCTTTTCGGGAAAGCATGCAGTAAATGGTGACAAGCATTCGGTGCGCGATCGCAACGAGTGCTTTTTTCTTTCCCCGGCGAGCCGCCAATGACCAAAATTTCGCCGCCAACGGTTGATTCCTGCATCGGGATAACGCCCATGCCGCCTCGCATAACGCGGATTTAATATGTGGATTGCCCTTTACCGTTCGTGTACTTTTGCGTTTTCCAGCGCTTTCGTGATTTCCCGGGGCCACTCCAGCCCAAGAAGCGAGGCGCTGCGGCGTCGGGAACTGTCCCATATCCACTCCGATTTCGGCGATGATGACGGCGGCGGTTTCCTTTTTCACTCCAGGGATCGTCATCAGAAGATCCATTTCCTGTTGATACGGCTGTAAGAGATGGTCGATGCGTTGGTCCATCTCCTGAATCAAGCTTTCCAAATACTCGATATGCTTCCACGATTGGCGAATCATGAATAACTCATGTTCGGTTAATGTCCCAAAGAGCGATTCCTGAATTTGTTGCTTTTTCCCTTTCATTCTCCCGTGAAGGCAAGCGTCGATGTCGGCTTCTTCGATATACCCCTGCTCCATTAAACGGTTCAAGAGTTTTCGGCCCGATACTCCGAAGATGTCGGAAATCACCGTACCCAGCTTGATATTGGAACACTCTAATACTTTATGGATTCGGTTTTTTTCCGCGGTCAATTGCCCCACCCACTTTTTGCGCAAACGGGTCAAGTCCCGCAATTCCCGAATTGGCGCGGGTGGCACAAAACTCTTTTCAATCAGTCCATAACGCAATAATTTAGCGATCCATTCCGCATCGGATACATCCGTTTTTCTCCCTGGGACGTTCTTGATACGCTGAGCGTTGGCCAAGGTAATGTCAAAGTAGTCTTCTAAAATGTTAAAGACCGGTTTCCAGTAAACTCCCGTGCTCTCCATCGCTAGATGAGTGATTTTTCGATCCTCGAGCCATTTCAGGAGACGAAACAAGTCTTTGGTGAACGTCGAAAACGTCTCGATCTCCTTTTGAATGTGGTCTTCTTCTCCCCAAAGCGCACAAACGACAATCGTTTTGGCATGGATATCTAACCCTGCGCAACGATGATAAAGCACATCCATGATCCTGACTCCTTCCATTGATGAATTCGCAAACAGTGAGTCCACTTGTACGTTAGGCATTTTTCTGTTCGTAGTCACCTTTTCACAGGAAAAGGGCTCACAATGGGTGGAACACCAAATGGACTCAAACAGTTTTTTGTACAGGGTCGAACCACCATTAAAAAGCACGTCTTTTCAAACTGTTTGCGTTCATCATTCATTATGGGAAGGAGAGATGGATTTTCATGCCTGGGTGGGGAGTAAAATTTACTCATGGATGTTTTTTGTCTGCTTTGTACTTGTTTATCTGGAAAAAATATGATTAGAAACAGCATGCACGCTTGCGTTAATCTAGCGGCAATCCAAAACCATGTAGCTTTTTGCGCAGAACTTTCAGTAATGATTAAGCCAGGCATGCCTTTATATGAAAGCGTGTGCAATAAATCGATGATGCCGACTATGAGAAATACACCCGAATACCATAAGCGATATCTAGATAAATGTTGCGGAAAAATCATCCACCCTTGAATCGCGATGGACAACGAGACGGTGATGCTGAGGAATTCCAAGATGGTGTGTATGGATAAATATTGTTTTGCTTGGGCGACAAAATACAGTTCATCACGAAACAAAATGGTGGCCAAAAAAAATAAGGTGGCAATGCCTGCAATCATTATCGTTTTTTTCTCTTGCTGATTTAACATGCCAGGACTGTTCGTCATCGCTATCTCCCCTCCCCTTTTTAATATTTAACTATGACAATTTTACTATATATAGATAGTGTTGCAAAACTAGAGTAAAAGTTATGTATAAGGAAACAGCATCACACATGCAGTAAAATCGATGAAATCCATACCATCGCGGCTGTTCCACCCCTCCACTCTTTTACTTTAAATCCCCCTCCCATTTCGCGGCGAAGTTCAAACACAACCATCGAGCCAGGAAGAACCCGGCCATAGGCATCTTTTCGTTCCCCGCTATTGCAGCGGTTGATGGGGGAGATGAATAGGATTCCTGCTTGTCCGACTGTTTGTCGAACCTAAAAACTGCCTTGTGAAAAAGTTCCTCACTTCTACTCATACTTTTGTCACCTAATTTTCTATTTTTCCCATCCAAATAAGTATATTTTAACCAATGAAATCAGAGGATTTTGTCGAAATTAGTCGTATTAGCAAAATTTTTGGTATATATTTTTTATTTAAATAGCCTAATAGAGTGAACATCGGCCGAAAAAATCGATCCACAAAAAAAGCTTCTCCCTGTTTCGCGGTGAGAAGCTTTCCTAACAAATCATTATTCGATCCACATTTTCATTTCACTGGCAACGCAACTGACATGAACAACGCACTCACTCACCAAATGAATGATTCTAAACGGCCACAACTCAACGATCCATGTGCCCTTTTACCCGATTACCTCATCAAGCGGGGAGAAAAATAAAGCATCTTGCTTCGTCTCATGTTCTTTATGCCAATATAACAGTACCCGCCGCAGGACAAATTGTAGTATCTTGCTTACTATATTCCATACTGCCTCCAATGCCCTTAAAGCAAATCCTAATAATTCCGTTAATACTATATACGCTTTCGATGATTGGTTCCAACGAATATTCCGCTTTCCAACCAAAGTTCTTCGTAAATTTTTTTATGATGCGACAGGCCGCGCCGGGGCGCCCAGCGGCGGTCAGTGTGTCAATGACGCTTTGCTTCATATGTTTCAATGACTTCTTTCACGGAACAGTCTAAACCGCTTCCAAGATAGTAAAATTTCAGGCTGGCAAGTGACAGGCACCAAACCTAAAGGCTGCACATCATTTTCATATTCAAATGACAGAGATGACACGCACTAAGACGGGGGAGTATAATAATAGTAAAAACAAGTGAGGATAGAAAAATGGCAGGTGGTATATCGTATCATGCGAAAGACGTTTTGTTTAAGTCGTTAAGCGAATTGTACCAAAATCAAGCGCTCGATGTGTACGGACTACATGGACTGCCGAAAATTAAGACACTGTTGCCTAATGAATATCCAGCTGTACGAGCGGATGAAAAGCGTTCAGACACCTTGTTTCTTCTCGAAGACGATTCGATCCTTCTCCTTGAATACGAAAGCAACCAACGATTTATTGAAAACCATTTAAAGTACCTCGATTATGCTTACCGAATTTTGCACACATACTATAGACAGCAGAAACAAATCAGGCCTATTCATATCGTTGTCATTTATACGAGCGAAGTCACAAGCGCTCACGAACAATTGCACGCTGGAGATGTGTTGATTTCTTCGAAAGCCGTATTGCTTTGCGAATACAACGGAGATGCGATTTTCCATGCCATCGAAGAAAAAATTCTCAACAACGAACCGTTAACAGCGGAAGAAACGATGAAACTCATTCTCGTTCCACTTATGAATAGTCGTTTCGACCGGCAAACGATGATTGAAAAAACGATCGAGCTCGCAAAAGAAATTCGTGACGAACCAACGCAACTACACGTCATCGCCGGCATCTTAACCGCTACCGATAAGTTTATTGACGAAGAATATGTCAAAAAAGTAAAGGAGTGGATCAAAATGACAAAGGTCATTCGGCTTTTCGAACAGGAAAAAGAAGAAGCAGTGAAAGAAGCAGAAAAACAGAAGGCAATTGAAATCGCAAAAAACTTACTAGATGTCCTGCCTATTCATGAGATTGCGAAACGGACCGGATTAACCGTTGCTGAAGTGGCAGACTTAGCGAAAGAAATGGGCAAATAATCTGTCGCGCGACACGACCATCCCCAACAAAGAGCCGTAACGAACAGGGGCGGCTCTTTTCATCGGCCAGCGGCGACAGGCTCTCTCCGTCATTCGATTGGGCGAGGCTGTTTGGCGCTGAGGAAATGAGTAGTAGCCGGGATTTTATCATGATGCCCCTTGTACTTTTGCTGCTAACAATGGACGCGCTGATAACTTGTTTGCCCCTATTCGGCATGCTAATGGCCATAAAACACCCGCAAAATGAATTCTCGCACGCGGCACCTTTTTCTGCTCAAAAGCCAGCAGAAAAGAACACGAATCATACGGTACTTGGCGAAACGCCACATGTATTGCCGGGTGATCGATATGTAAAACCTTATACGGGACGAGCGGTTTTGTATTACATCCTAACGGCTGCCTATCCAACCAAAAATGATGAAGCGGGTGATGATGGCCAAAACAATCCATATCTTGATATTGCTCATCCAGCTTTTCAGCTTAACAGCGCAACGGCAGCAAGGCTACAGCACCGAGAGATCTATCGACCATTCTCGGCGCTTCACAGAACCTGACCCTTTTCCTTGTCTAACAAATGATAAAGACGTTCACGCAGTTGCTTATAGAGAAGCGGACCCTCTATTTGTGTCTTTTTCGGAACTCCTTTTAACGAAAACGGAACACTCATGTACTTTTCCGGATGCAACCGAAGTTCGTGGCTAAATGCATCTCTTGGCTCTGAACCGACCAATATGACCAGTTGGGGATTTAATAAATGTATTTCGTCCATTAACAGTTCCTTGCACTTTTTCATATCCCGGATCCCTCTATGATTAGCTACTCTAGCAAAGTCCGTCACATATGCCGACAAGTGACAGGTACCGAGCACAGCGCTTTCGATTTCGGCCGCGGCTAGCCTTTGTTTTGCGTCCGTATCACCTCGAGCGCCAGCGCTTGCATCGCCTCACAGACTAGCTCGGCATCAGCTTCATCGATCTCTCCTGCATCGACCCATTCGGCCACGAGGTTTTCGGTTAATTTCATCACCTTTTTCTCATCCCAGTCTTCCCTCTCGAGCAGCTCCTCCATTTTCGCCATCAGCTCGTCAAACAATAAGTCGATTTCGTCCTCTTCCATATCGTCATCAAAGAGCCACCCGTCCTCATCGGAAAGGTCCCAATAATCATCAGCAGAATCATCCTCGTCATCAACCAGCTCCCAGTCGTCATCATCAAGAAAATCCAAATCTTTATCGTCCCATTCGTCGTCATCATCGATCATGCTGTCGAAAGAAAAGAGCATCAGATCGTCCACTCTGGCGGACATCTTGTCAAGCGGCACTTCGTATAAGAAGGCGACCTCCTCTTCCTCCAACTCTTCCCCGCCCGCTATGGCGCAGACGAAATAATGGAGGGTGGCCGCATATACTGCTGGATGGCCGATACGCGGATGCTCCTTATTGCAATACGCGCGCCAGATGACATGCGCCCGCACTAGCGCCTCCTCCTGGTCATTCGGGAAACGGCTCCTTAGCTCCTGCATCACCGCCTCGTACTCCGGCTTTTCCCATTCCATTTGCCGCACGAACTCCCAAATAAGCTGGCTCACCGCAAGATCCATCGCTTCTGGAAAAGCGTGGCGCAAAAACGCGCGGCCATCGGTTTCCCCGTGCTGCTCCTGGCGCAGTGTGGCAATCAACCGTCCGGCACCAGCGTGCGGAAACACAAGCAGCGTCGTGAAATACGTATACGCTTGTCCATATGGCACTAATAAACCGATAAGGATATCCCCTTCTTCCATCTCCGGCACTTCATCGGCCTCGAAAATATGGACCTGCTTTTCTTCCCCGGTCAGCACATCCCGTACAAACAAATTCCGTTCCCCATCGCGGCCGATGAGTTCGTCGAACGACGGCACCGCGCCTTGCCACGACTCAATTTGCGTCCGCACCGACGGACGCCAGCGCGCACTGCGCCGGTCTTGCAAATAAGAGGCGAAAATCGTTGTGTTTTCGCTTTCTAGCGGTAGGCAAAAAATCGCCCAGTTGGTGACAAACAGTTCGATTCCGATCGCCAGCGTTTCCGGTAGCCCTTCCGTCTGCCGCTCTTCGAGAAACGGAACGATCTCATCTTCATAACGGTCCGCTGCATACGCCAATACATCGCGCATACATTCCCCTAACTCCCGTTCCACAACCGACTGCAGCGAAACGGTTTTTTCCTTGCCGCAGCACTGCTTATACTTTCTGCCGCTCCCGCACGGCACGGAGCATTCCGCGAAATCGTTGCCAATAGTTTCACCTTCTTTACAATTTCGGCCATGCCGTTATTTTCTTAATTGTACCATAAACACCAATTGTTCTATAGCATAGAAAATGAAGTCACACCGTATCGATTTCTTGCGGTCTCGCTCCTGTTTGCCCTCAAGCAAAAATGAGAGTGGGCACGAACATCGCGGCTTGGCTTTTCCTTTTTGCACCAATGATACAATCCAATCCCATGTCCCATAAATCGGATGGTGACAGGCACCGAAAAAATGAAGAAATAGATAATGACACAATTATGGAACAAATTAATAACTATCGCTGGTTATCATCTATATCAAAACTAATTGAATCAATTAAAGAAAGAAGTTAAGAAAACATATTTGAACAGCCTCCCGCTAAACGCCATTCAGCAGGAGGCTGTTTTCTTCACATTTCGACTATGCCATTTCCACGCGCTTTCAACGATTTGTTCCAAAGAATATTCCGCTTTTTATGCGAGTTCTTCATAAATTTTTTGCGATGAGGCGACAAGGGGCGCCGGGTCGTCCGGGCGGCGGTCGGTGTATTCAATGACGCTTTGCGACCGATTACTTTTTCATCTGTTTCAATGAATTCGTTGACGGAATAGCCTAAGCCGTTGCCAAGATTGTAAACAGGTATCGATTTAGCTGTCGACCGGCTGCCAAGGGACAAGCACCCATAAAACCTCCCGTCAGCTTTCCGTCTCGGCAAGCGCCTGCGGCTCTACCTTCCTCAAAAAGAAAATGCCAAGGAGCACCATCACTAGCAGCGATCCCATCGCCAACCGATTAGCAATGTTACCATACGAATGAAGAAGAAGGGTAATGCTTCCGTAAATCCCCGGGCCGATGATGGCCGACACTTTTCCGGAAAAAGCGAACAGCCCGAAAAATTGCCCTTGCTTATCTTTCGGCGAAAGCTCGACAATATATGTTCTCGAAGTAACCCACATCGCTCCTAAACTAACGCCGAACAAGCTTCCAGCGATCCAAAAAGAAAGCTTGGAAAAAGCAAGCGACCCTATCGCCAGTGCGATGCACATCATGACGCCGACATACAAAACCGCTTTTTTTGCCCCTTTGCTTCTTGTAATATAGCCAAAAAGAAAGGAACCGATAATGCTAGAAACGGTGGAAACTAAATATAAAAGGATAAATTCTCCCGCCGTAAACCCGGCAATCGCCTTGGCATAAACGGACATGATAGCGATTGTCGTCGCCACCGCATCATTTAAAAAGAAATAAGCAATCATGAAAGTAAAAATGTGTTGATACTTTTTCATTTCTTTCAACGTCGCATAAATATCCCGATAGCCCGCCAAAAATCCGGCCTTTCGCTTTAGCAGAGCGGCTTCTTCTTTGACAAAGAAAAAAAGCGGTAAAGAAAAGAGGAGAAACAAAAGGGCGCTTGGAATAAAAGCCCGGTAGTAATCCTTTTCGCCAACAAACGGATACACGGCAAGCCCGACAAGCGTTCCGACATATCCGACGGCAACACCAAAACCGGAGATGAGCGGAATTTCCTGTTTATTCCCCAAAATAGAAATCATGGAATCGTAAAACACGAGGCTCGAATGATAAAAAAACTTTGCCGCGACAAATAAAAGCACGGTGATGATAAAAGATGCCGGCAATCCAAAAATGAAATTCGCAGGATTCGAATATCCGGCAACGCCCATAAGCAAAGTCGCCGCAACCGAAAGAGCCGTAAAGATCCCAAGCCATTTCTTTCTTCTCCCAGTCCGGTCAATCCATGTGCCGTATAAAGGAGAAAATACAACTAAAAAGAAAGAGGCTAACGCATTCGCATAAGAAATAAATGTACTGGCTATCTGGTTCAAGCTCTCGCTTTTTCCCACCGCTTCCGAAACATAAAGCGGGAAAAAAATCGTATTCACATTCGAGGAAAAAATCGTATTCGCAAAATCATACAACGCCCACGATAAAATCGGCAAAGAAACATACAGTTTCCAGCCCGGCCGCCTCTTTGTTTCATACGAAGGCAAGGCATCTTCTAACTTCTCCACTGCCCTCTCCCCCATTCTTTCAGTTATGGAACGGTCGGCAAACCGCTTATTCTAATATATAGATTACTTTACTTATTTAGTCATTTTGTTTCGTTGATGTAAATTTTTATGAAAGAACACCTCTCCGACTTCCGAAAAACAGCGGTTTTAATTTTACAGAATATACATAAAATTTTAACAAATTTTCACGCATTTGTGTATCATCATCGTTTTCCTGAATGGGTGAAGATTCAGCCGGCAATTGCCCCATCACACATATGCATCCTTCCTTATAAAAGGAAACCGCCAAACGCTCGATAGAAAATACCCGCCTAATATGCACAAACCGGCTAAAAAACGAGTAAACGAGGGACTATATTTTCTCCTTCTCCATTCTCGGAATTCCGCAGGGCTGTCAAGTGCTTCTCCTGACAACTTCTTTGGGGCCTGAGACAATTGAAAAAAGAAAAGGAAGCAGAGCCGTTTAGCCCTGATTCCTCCTGCTTAACCGATTTTATACTGTCCGCAACGCAACAGGAACCGACACAATCCCAAAGGAGAAGAACAATAAAAAACGGAGCCCCTACCAGCTCCGTTTTTTAGCACTTTTTCCCCATCATTTTCGAGCGATGGATAAGCGTCCCGATTTCATCCAATACACCGCTGCCTAAGACGACGCCAATCACAATCAAAACAAATCCCACCATTTGTGTAAAAGAAATAGATTCTCCGAGAAATAAATAAGCTCCCAGCAAAGAAAACAAAGGATTCAAATTAATGAAAATCGCCGATTCCACCGCACCAATATGCTGAATCGCTTGGTTGTAAAACATATGACCCAGCGCAGTGGCAAATACAGCAGAAGCAAGGAAGATTATCCATAGAGATGGCGTACCGTTGGCCAAGCTGGATAAGCCGTTCGGTTCCATCCATAAACTAATGAAAAATAAAAGCAAAGACCCAAACAACAACATCCAACCTGTCATCACACGCGCATCGATCGTTGCCTTTTTTATCATGATAAAACTGATTCCTTGAGATAATACGGCCAGAAATACATAAAAATCGCCAATGGACACATGGTGAATGCCGCTTTCGCCGTTTAACACAACAAACACCACGCCGGTAAACCCGAGGAAAATCCCGACAAACCGAAACACTGTAAACCGATCGCCCAAAAAGATGACCGCTAACACCGATGTCACCAGCGGAACAAGACCTAAAATTAAGCCAGCGTTGGACGCTGTCGTTTTGGTTAATCCAAGCGCAAGAAAAAGGTGATGGGCAACGACGCTAAACAAAGCGGCTATGCCAATATACATAACTTCCTTCCAAGTCAATTTCCGCAACTGCCCCATGAATAGCAAAATCAGAATCACAACAATCCCTGCTGTAAAAATCCGAAACGACGTTAACATCACCGGCGAAAAATGTTCGACTAAAATCTTGATGGCAGTCACGTTGAATCCCCAGATCATCATAATCAAGACGAGGGATATGTAAACGAACAGTTTCGACATGCCCGAACTCCTCTCACGCATAAATTTCTTTTTCTATCGTTTCAGCGCGTTTTTTGGCAATAGCGTTATGTCTTATGCCACCGTTTGCTGATGGGCTTCGGCGGATTGCGACAATTTGGTACCCTTTGATGGCTACCGGTCTCGTGGAAGAATACAGGCAGCGATTAGCCCCGGAAAGAACGACAGAATGCGGCAGCGAATGTGGCTGGAATTTCTGTCGGGGTGGTGATTCCTCTTTTCATTCACTGGATCCGGCGGTATCCACATCATCATGATGTATTGATCATTGGATCACCGTATGGCTTGTTTCCTTTACCTAAATATTGGATAACATAAATGATGAAAATGTTTCACGATATAGAAGGTAAAGGATGGATCAAATCGTGTCAACATATGCGAACAAGAAACACGTTATTATAATTGCCAAGACTGCTGACATTTTTCACTTCTTGGAATAAGGAGTCGAAAACAAAAGGAAGCCGACTGTTTACATATGGATCCTTTTCGAAACTCAGTCCTTTGAAACGAAACGGGCATTTCTGGCAAAAATTTAGGTTTAATGATCGATTTTCTGCCCAAGAATTAAAATACCTTATTGAAACCAATTCTCTACCTTCGTTTACCATTGTTTATTTTCCTGATATGGACAAAATCGTCCATAAAAATGGCCCGATGGATATAAAGGGAATCCGCAAAGTAGACCAACAGCTGCAAAACATATTGGGTTGCTACGATTCTTGGGAGGACGCTTTAAAGGACAATTATTGGATTATCATGGGAGACAACGGCCAAGCTCCCATTGACTCTGATCGGAACAAAGCCTTAATTGATTTAAGAGAATCCCTTCGTTCTTATCAAATCAAGAAATTAAAAGATGGGGTGAAAGATAGGGATGAAGTGGTGCTTGCGATGAATGAACGAATGGCCTTTATTTATACATTAAATCCTGAGCGTGCGCCACTTCTGGATATCGCGAAAACGTTGCAAAAGGACGACAGAGTGGATGTCATTGCTTGGATGGAAAAAGAATCCGTGCACGTCCTATCTGGAGTTCGGCCGGGAAGACTCATTTTTCAACCGAATGGGCCATTGGTGGATGAGTATGAACAATCGTGGGATCTAGCAGGAGATGTAGGAGTTTTGAATCTTACGGTAAAGAACAATAAGATTTTTTATGATGAATATCCGGATGCGCTGGCCCGATTGTACAGCTCGCTTACTTCTCATCGAGGAAATTATCTTGTCGCAAGTGCTAAACCAGGATTTGAATTTATCGGTGAAGGCTCTCCCACTCATGTTGGATGAGCAAGCCATGGGGGACTTCATAAACAAGATTCACTAGTGCCGATGATTGTAACTGGTACAGATTCGTCCCCAAAACATTTACGTATTATTGACTTAAAAGATTGGATTTTAACACTGATTGATTGATGAAGACGGGCAATTCAGCCTCCCGCTGACAACACTCCTTCAGCAGGAGTCTCTGTATTTCCTTCACATTTCCACTATGCCGCTTCCATGCATTAAAGATAATATCTTCAAGCGCATATTCCGCTTTCCAGTCCAGTTCCTTATCAAATCTTCTCCGAGGAGGCGACAAGGCGCGCCGGGGCACCCGGGCGGCGGTCGGTGGATTCAATGACAGCTTTGCGGTCGATGACTTTTCCACATGTTTCCATCACTTCTTTAACGGAATAGCCTAAGCCGTTGCCGAGGTTATAAAGAGCTTTTTTTCGACAAGTGACAGGTGCCCATACGATCAGCCCCGCTCCTCCTTGTTATTCGATCTAACTAAATTATGTTAACATAAAAAGCGATACTATCATTAGTGCATTTTGTATAATTAGGAATATCTTTTTATGTTTTTTAGTAAAATTATGGTTACTATATAAAAAATTACTAATTATTGTATCTCTTCTAGTTGTATAGCAAAAAAAAACACTCTATAATCTTAATAGTTGCATGCAAATTTGATACTAAAAGGAAGGTTACACATGAGAGCAAAACGTCGAAAAAAGAAAAAATGGCTGCGCTGGATCGGCGGGATTGTCGCCGTACTTCTCATTGGTACGGGAGCATTCGCCTATTCAGTGTATCACAACGTCAAACAGACATTGAATCAAATGCATGAAGATGTGAACTGGAAATCGGAGAAGCGAAATGATGAGGTATCGTTTGAGAAGAAGACGCCGATTTCAATTTTGCTCATCGGGGTGGATGAGCGGAAAGGAGATCGCGGCCGCGCCGATTCATTAATTGTGATGACGGTCAATCCGAATAAAAAATCCATAGAAATGGTCAGCGTTCCACGCGACACAAGAACGGAAATTGTTGGCAAAGGAACGAAAGATAAAATCAACCACTCCTATGCGTTTGGCGGGGTGGAGATGACGATGGCGACCGTCGAACATTTTTTGGATATTCCGATTGATTATTATATTAAGGTCAATATGGAAAGCTTCCGCGACATTGTCAATGCGGTCGGCGGAGTGACGGTGGACAACCCGTTTGCGTTTACGTATGAGGGGACGACCTTCCCGAAAGGAAAAATTACGCTAGATGGCGACAAAGCGCTCAAATATTCGCGCATGCGCAAAGAAGACCCGCGCGGGGATTTTGGCCGTCAGGATCGGCAGAAGCAAATTATTCAAGCGATCATCGAAAAAGGAGCAAGCTTTTCGTCGCTCGCTAATTATAGCGATGTGTTAGCGGCGATTGGGAAAAATATTAAAACAAACTTAACGTTTGACGAGATGAAAGAGATTCAGGCGAATTACAAAGACGCCCGCCAGCACATCGAGCAGCTGCATATTACCGGACAGGGGACGAAAATTAATGGCATTTACTACTTGCTTGTTCCGGAGAAGGAGCGGCTCGCCATTTCGAATAAATTAAAAGAACATTTGGAGCTGAAAACCACGTCGTAATGGAAAAAGCGTACCTCCAATATTTGCGGGGTACGCTTTTATTTGCGATAAAATAGTCGGCTAAATAGTCCGCCCAGCGCTTTTGGCCGTCTTTCATGGACAAGTCGGTGTCCGGGCGAATAGTTCACGCAGGCTGATGGTTTCTTCCATGATGGTAATTGTACCTCCTAAAAAATAGCTGCCAAATATAATACCGTACTCATTATAAACGATACCAATCGATATATCTAGACAAAATCCGTTGGTCATCATTTCCTCCATCACAGAAACGCCTTGGTTGCAACGATGGAGCGATGAAAAAATCACCATTTTTGTCCGTTATAAACAGAAAAAGGTTGCCCCATTTGTTCGTTGAGGCAACCTTTTTCCTTATTCGTCTTTGTTATCTTTATCTCTTGTATCTTTTGGGTCTTCGATTGGATCTTCGCGATCAGGAACTCTATCGTTTTCATCGTCGCCAGGTCCGTTGTTCGTGTCGTTGCCCGGCATCAGGCGATTGTTTTTATTGTCGTTCAAATCGCCTTTATTCTTGTTGTTGGCGTCATCTCTTTGATTAATATCGTCCGCCGGGTTCATATCCTTATCGTTGATGTTATTTTTGTTATTCCGATTGAAGTTGTCATTTCGATCGATGTTGTTATTTCGGTCAACGTTGTTGTTTGGCGGCGGCGGATTTTGATTGTCATTGTTTAGGTTGCAGCCTGCCGCAACCATCATGGCGACGAACGCGCAAAACAGCTTCAATAAAAGCCATTTTTTCTTCATTGTTGTTTCTCCTTTCTGTGAATATTGTGACCTTTATGTAAAGACCGGTCCTTGCTTATGTTTCCCAGAAAGGAGAATTTCATGCATTTGATCAGGAATGTTGCATCATTCGTTTGAGGTCTTTGAGTTCGGTTTCTTGGGAGAGGGAACGATAGGAGAGGGTTTCGATCATCCGCTCGTGTTAATGTAATTTGTCATGGATCTCTTCATACCGTTCATCGATATGCTGGGTAATTTGGTCAAAATAAGGAGCTAAGCTGTCAATGATGCTTTGTGAAAGCCTGCCGATCGTTTGTTCGACCCGCGCTTGTCCCTCCTGTAGTTCGGCAGCCGCCTCCTGTAGCGTGCGGACATCGGACTCCAGCTGCTTTTGGCTTTGTTTTACTTCGTTTAGGTCCACCCGCATTTCTTTTAACTCAAAAAGAATTTGTTCCATCAACCGTTCCATTGTCTCACCTCCTTCTTGACGTTTATTTTACCATACACAAAACAAACAGGCTCTCCTTTCATCGGTGAAAGGAGAGCTTCGTTTCATTCGCCTTGCTTATCGCCAAGGGCAAACATCAGCTCTGTTTCGCAGACGAGTTCGCCGTCAACGGTAGCGACACCTTTGCCTTTGCCGATCGTGCCGCGGGCGCGGATGATTTCGACTTCGAGGCGGAGCTGGTCGCCTGGTTTGACTTGCTTTTTAAAGCGGCAGTTGTCGATGCCGGTGAAAAAGGCGAGGCGTCCGCGGTTTTCTTCTTTTTTCAGCATCGCGACCGCGCCGACTTGGGCCAACGCCTCAACGATTAAGACGCCAGGCATGACGGGATATTCAGGAAAATGGCCGGCGAAAAACGCTTCGTTGGCGCTGACGTTTTTGATGCCGACGGCGCGTTTTCCTTCTTCGATTTCCAGGATGCGGTCCACTAATAAAAACGGATAGCGGTGCGGAATGATCGCTTGAATTTGTTGAATGTCGAGCATATGTATACCTCCTTTCGGTTACGGTGATGCAGAAAAGGAAGGCAGCCGCCTCCCAACGATCGTTATTTGCGCTGCGTGCCTTTTTCGACGAAGTCGATGATATGTTGCCATGTGGAGCGTTGGAACACCTCGAACGGGTTTCGGCCGCCGATGGCGCCATAGCCGATCATCGCTCCGGCGGCAAGGCTGATCGCCATCAGCACGGCAACAATAATCAACCGCAGCCAAATCGGGATGAGACGGGTGCGTTGGAAACGGAAGCGCCGTTCGGTCCGCGTTTCATCTTTCTGCACTTTTTCTTTTGATTCTCGGTTTTCCTCGCGCTGTTGTTCATTCATATGAATGTCTCCTTATGAGGAACGGATTCCGTTAATCAAGCCGAGCATTTGCTCGGAAAGCGAAATGGCGCGGGCGTTGAGCTGATACGCGCGTTCAGCGATCATCATGTCGGTCATTTCCGTACCAAGGTCGACGTTCGACCGCTCGAGCGCCCCTTGTGTCATGGCGATTTGCGCGCGCGCATTGCCGGTCATGTTGACCGCCACATCGGCGGCATTGACGTTTAACGCGTTCAAATTCGGAAGCGTAAATACGTTGTCTCCCGCCGACTGCAACAGCTGCGGCCGCAGCATCGTCGTAATTCCGAGATTGGCGCGTGCCAGGACGCGGCCATCGGGAGCGGTAGCCGTCAGCGTGCCGTTATTGGAAATGCGGATGTCTTTAAAGCCGTCCGGAAGCAAAATCGGTCGGTTGTTTTCGTCGAGCACCGGGTTGCCGTCGCTCGTGACCAGCATCCACTCATTGGGGGTTGCGGTGGACGGCGTTAAGTAAAACGCCCCCGCTCTTGTATAGCCGATCTCCTGTGCGCCGTTTTCGCCATGGAGAAGGACGCGAAAAAACTGGTCTTCCTTTGTCAGCGCCACGTCTAAAGCGCGGCCCGTTTGCGTCAGCGCCCCTTGCGTTAACACGACATTTGTCTCGGCAAGGCGCGCGCCGACGCCGAAGCGCACGCCGGGTGGCGTCAGGCGGTTGGCGCTGTCATTCGGCAAATCGTTAAACTGCTGGGCGAGCAGCTCGGCGAAATTCGTGTCGCGCCGTTTAAAGCCGGTCGTGTCGCTGTTGGCAATGTTGTTGCTGATGACATCGAGCTGCTTCTGGAGCTGATTCATCGTATTGGCGGCGGTAAGCATCGATCGTAACACATGCATGTCCCCCTCATTGTTATTTCAGACGGCCGATTTCGTTGACGGCTTTATCCATGCTTCGGTCATAGGCTTGTACAATTTTTTGGTTCGCTTCAAAGGCACGGTACGCGGACAAAAGCTCCGTCATAGTGCGGTCCAGATCGACATTCGAGCGTTCGATAAAGCCTTGTTTGAGTGTATAGGTCACGTTTGGATTGCCAAGCGCGCTCGGCAGTGTGCCGTTATTGCTGCGGAATAGGCCGTTTCCTTCTTTCACGAGCGTATTCGGATTGGCGGCAAACGCGATGTTGATTCTCGCAATGCGGCGGTTGGCCACAGTGATCGTCCCGTCGGCGCTGACGGTGAAATTCGTGCTTGGCAGCTGGATGCGCCGGCCGTTTTCATCTAATACGTACCAGCCGTCGTTTGTCGTGAGAAACCCTTGCGGATTGATGGTGAAATTGCCGTTTCTTGTGTAGCGGATGTCGCCGTTTTCATTTTGCACGACGAAAAAGAGCGCGCCTCGCTGTCCCGTCGCCGCGTCAACCGGAAGCGTTCCGTTGACTAAGGCGATGTCGGTCGGCTGCCCCGTTTTTTTTATGTCGCCTTGGCTAAAGTTTGGAATCAGCTCCTGCATGTAAACCCCTGTGTTGAACGACCCGACCGCCGGCTGCAATGGAAACGAACGCGGTGGTTTTGCCGGTACGGTCTCTTCGTCCAAACGGGAAAGGAGCAGTTCGGGAAACGCGCGCAATGCCGCTTGGTCGGCTTTATACCCAGGCGTATTGGCGTTGGCGATGTTGTTCGTTAACATTTCCACGCGGCGCTGCTGCGTCAGCATGCCGCTCGCCGCTGTATACAATCCCCGCAACAAGGACAGTCACCTCGCTTATTGGTGGCATTTTACTATCATTATAAGACAATAAAGCCAAAGAAACGAATAGGTACCATTTCCTAACGGTAGCTATTCGTCTTGTTTCCCAATCTCGTTACACGAGCTGCTGTCCTGGAGCGCGGTCGATGTTTTCAAGCATGATCCCCGTTCCGAGCGCGACGCAGTCCATCGGATTTTCCGCAATAAACACCGGCACTTTCAGCTCTTCGGCGAGCAATTGGTCGATGCCGTGCAACAGCGCGCCGCCGCCCGTTAAAATGACGCCACGGTCAATAATATCAGCCGACAGTTCCGGCGGGGTGCGCTCTAGTACGCTTTTGGCAGCTTGTACAATCATCGCCACTGGCTCGCGCAGCGCCTTTTCAATTTCCGCGGAGCGGATCGCAATCGTGCGCGGCAGTCCTGTGACAAGGTCACGACCGCGAACTTCAATTTCTTCGTCACGTGCGCCTGGGAATACAGTTGCGACTTTGATCTTGATTTCTTCCGCGGTCCGTTCGCCGATGAGCAGCTTATATTCCCGTTTGATATAATTCAAAATTTCCATATCGAACTTGTCCCCAGCCATTTTAATGGAGGAGGCGGTGACAATGTCTCCCATGGAGAGAACCGCCACATCGGTCGTGCCACCGCCGATATCCACCACCATGTTTCCGCACGGCTGGAAAATGTCCATTCCTGCGCCAATGGCCGCTACTTTTGGCTCTTCCTCCAAGTACACTTTTTTGCCGCCGCTTTTTTCCGCTGCCTCTTTGATCGCTTTCCGTTCTACCGATGTCGTGTTGGTCGGGCAACAAATTAAAATGCGCGGTTTGGCGAAAAAGCCTTTGACATCGAGCTTGCTTAAAAAGTGTTTCAACATCGCTTCCGTAATGTCGAAATCAGCAATTACCCCGTCTTTGAGCGGCCGAATGGCAACGATATTCCCAGGAGTACGTCCTACCATTCGCCTTGCTTCTTCGCCGACAGCGAGCACCCTGTTCGTGTTTTTATCAATCGCGACGACGGACGGCTCATTGAGCACAATTCCTTTTCCTCTGACAAAAATGAGTACGTTCGCCGTGCCCAGGTCAATGCCAATATCTCTAGAAAACATATAGATCCTCCTTGCCTCTGCCCTCAAATTACTCCTAATTGATTATTTTACCATATTTGATTAGGAGAATGATACTATTTTTATCACAAAGGCAGACCGCAAGGAAAAAAAGTTAATTGTTTTTAACGGCTTGTTTTTTGTACTTTTTCTTCGTCGCTTCTCCTCCGCGTAAATGACGAATGGATTTATGATAATCGAGAATTTGTTTGACTTCCTGGGCCAGCTCCGGATTAATTTCCGGGAGCCGCTCGGTTAAATCTTTGTGAACTGTGCTTTTGGAAACACCGAACTCTTTCGCGATCACGCGAACGGTTTTCCTCGTCTCCACGATGTACTTTCCAATCTTGATCGTACGCTCTTTGATGTAATCGTGCACACCACTCGCCCTCCCTAAGTTGGATGTGAGGAGTGTGAAATGAGACTCGCCTCGTGGATGATGAAAACCACTTCTACTTGTGCATTTTGGAAACATCTCGAGCATGCATCCGTGCTGTTATGGAACGATCCCCACCTCAAACACTCTCGTTGTTGTTCAATTTGTAACATTTTATTAGACAAATCGGGCATATATACCAGAAATATCAAGGAGGACAAGGATTTTTTTCATAATTTTTTTGTTTCTTGTAACAAGATGAAAAATGGGAACGACTATAATAGAAAGGAGTGGACAACGTTGGGAAAAGGACGGATCATCGGGCTAATAGGCCTCGCTGTGGGGGTGACGGCAATCGGTATGCTTTTTTCGGGCAATGGAGAGGAACGGCCAAAGGCAAAAGATGATGTTTCACGAGCAAAATCGCAAGTAGAGCGAGGGATGATCGCCGGGGCGCTCGAACCGTCATTAACGTACGAGAAAAAAGATGGAAAATACGTCGTGACGTTTAAAGTAAAAAATCAAACCGAACGCATGCAGATAGTGACATTTACCAGCGGGAAAAAATATGATTACATTTTGTATCGTGACGGCAAAAAAGTGAAGCAGTTCAGCGAAGGAAAATTGTTTACGCAAATTTATGAAGAACGTCCGTTAAAACAAGGGGAAGCGCTCGTTTTTAAGGAAACGTTTACCGATTTGCCGCCGGGCCATTACACGCTCGAATGGTGGCTTGCGGATAAAAACTGGCCAAACGCGAAAGCGACGATTACGTTTACGGTCGAATAGACGCGCAAAAAACCTGCCCATTACAGGCAGGTTTTTCACTTACGTTGGCCTTCCCTAATGGAAGCGGGGGCTGATCATCCATCGCTTTCCGCTGGCAGCCGACAATTACCAAGCGGCGACAGCGCCGTCGGTGCGCGGCTCGGTTCCGCCGATCAGCACGCCTGAACGCGGGTCGCGCCAAATGATTTGTCCGCGCCCAAACGTGCCTGCATCGAGGGAAACGTGGATGTCGTGCCCTTTTCGCGCCAGCGCTTCGGCGATATGGCGCGGAAAATGCGGCTCGACGAGCACGTTTTTGCCTCCTGTCCATTGCCATCTTGGCGCATCGAGCGCGGCTTGCGGATTGAGATGGAAATCGATCGTGTTCATGATCACTTGCAAATGCCCTTGCGGCTGCATAAATCCACCCATGACGCCGAACGGTCCGACCGGCTCGCCGCCTTTTGTCAAAAATCCCGGAATGATCGTATGGTACGGTTTTTTCCTTGGTGCCAGCCGGTTGACATGATGTTCGTCAAACGCAAAGTTATGGCCGCGGTTTTGCAGGGCGATGCCGGTGCCTGGCACGACCAGGCCGGAGCCAAAGCCCATATAGTTGCTTTGAATAAACGAGACCATATTGCCTTCCCCGTCCGCCGTTGCTAAATATACGGTTCCTCCTTTTGGCGGCGTTCCCGGCGCCGGAAACAGCGCTTCTTCGCCAATCAGCGCTCGTCTCGTTTCGGCAAACGTCTCGGACAGCAATTCCTCGACGCGATGTTGCATACAACGGCGGTCCGCAATATACGCCTTCCCGTCGGCAAATGCCAGCTTCATCGCCTCGATTTGCTGGTGGTATGTTTCCACTGTCGGAACTTCCGGAACGGCGAATCCTTTCATGATATTGAGCGCCATTAAAGCGACAAGGCCTTGGCCGTTTGGCGGGATTTCCCACACGTCATAACCGCGGTAATGGACAGAGATCGGCTCGACCCATTCCGGCTCATACTCGGCTAAATCATCGAGATCTAAAAAACCGTTGTATTGTTTGGAATAGGCGGCGATTTTCTCGGCTAATTCGCCGCGGTAAAAGCTTTCCGCGTTCGTTTCGGCAATGAGGCGGAGCGTGTTGGCATGGTCTTGCGACGCCCATTTTTCGCCGATTTTCGGTGCGCGCCCGTTTGGCGCGAACGTTTCAAACCAGCTGGCAAACTCCGGACCTTTTAATGTTTTTTGATAGGTTTGAAAGGCAGCCTTCCAGTACTTCCCTAACGTCGGGGACACCGGATAGCCGTTTTCCGCATACTCGATTGCCGGTTTTAATACTTCCGTAAGCGGCAGCTTGCCAAACCGCTTGGACAGCGCCGCCCACGCTGCCGGCGCTCCGGGCACGGTGACCGGAATCCAGCCGTGTTTCGGTATTTCTTGATATCCCCGTTCTTTTACCGCCTCGATCGAGATCGACTTCGGCGAATGGCCGCTGGCGTTTAATCCGTACAGCTTGCCGTTCGTCCACACGATGGCAAACGCATCGCTGCCAATGCCGTTCGAGGTCGGCTCGACGACCGTCAGGCAGGCGGCGGTCGCAATCGCCGCGTCGATCGCGTTTCCGCCTTTTTTTAAGATGTCCAACCCGGCCTGGGCAGCGAGCGGCTGTGAGGTCGCCACCATGCCATTGGACGCGAATGTCGTCATCCGCTGCGACGGATATGGATAATATAAATAGTCCATCGTACTCCCCTCCTGATCCTCACTCTATCGCTAACTATTCGCTTTCCGAAATGTTTTTCCTTTTCTGTTTCCACAAAAAAATCGCTTGTCTCCTTCCGCGTAGTGAGAAGGAAACAAGCGATCGCTTGTTACGTTCTTGCCATCCCGATCGAGGCATCTGGCGTTTTGTAGGAAGAGGCATCATTTTGTTTTTCCTCGCTTGGTGTCGTGGTGCCTTCATCGGTTGATGGTGCCTCTTCATTGGATTTCATCTGTTGATCCGAGGATGGCTGTTGATTGGACTTCGTTTGGTCATCGGTGGATGTCGCGTTGTTTTGTTCGGATGTATTGGCATTTCCAGTTGCATTGTCATTTCCAGCTTTTTGTTCCGTCAGCGCCGTAAGCGGTTTGTCGATGTAGTCGATTGGATTAACCGGCTTGCTGTCCTTGCGGATTTCGAAGTGGGCGTGGATGCCAGCTTCTTGGTTGAATTGGCTTTGCCCCGCTTTGCCGATGATCTCTCCTTGTTTGACGCTGTCGCCCGCTTTTACTTTGACGTCGGCAAGCGATTGATAAACGGTGGTGACGCCATTTTCATGGTTGATTTCTACAACGTATCCTAAAATTGGGTCTTTTTCCGCTTTCGTGACCGTGCCGCTTAAAGAAGCGGTAACATCAAACGTTTTGCCGTCTTTGCGGATGATGTCAATTCCGCGGTTTGGATGATACGTATTATCATAAAAGACGAGAGCTGCTTCCTGTTCTTCTTGCGATGCTTTGTCATCGTAGAACGGTGTTTTAATCTCCACGGAATTTGGATCAAGGACTGGCATGGTGAATTTTTCTACCGCTTCGTTGACTGGAACAGCCGGCTCATTGTGTTGCGAAGTTCCGCTTTGGCTATATTCGGATTCATCTTTTCCTGTTTTTCCGTTATGCTTGTTTTGGAACCAAAGCGCTCCTGCTAAAATAAGAGCGGCGCAAGATAAATAAATAGCTGGAAATACCCAACGCTTTCTCCACCAACGCTGTAAACTTGGTTTTTTGATCAAATTTGGTTTCTTTTCTTCCTCTCTCATATTCATCACCTCAGCAACCATTTTGAACAGAAAGAGGAAAATATATACACGTAAAAACAACTTTTTTCATTTATTTTTTGAAAACATTTGTGATTTTATGCAAAAAAATAGAGACGGTTTCCGCCTCTATTTTTTTGCGGTCATCTTATTTAAAAACGCGGTCGCCGAAGAGATTTTCACTCCGCGGTAATAATATTTGACGATTTGGTCGTACGTCTTTCCTTCCTGCGCCATAAAATTGGCTCCGTACTGGCTCATGCCGACGCCATGGCCGTATCCTTTCGTCGTAATGATAATTTCATCGCCTTTGCGCACCCATGTAAAATCGGTCGAGGTTAAATCGAGCCTTTCGCGTATTTCTCTTCCTTTAAATTTTTTGCCGTTGATTTCGACGACATCGACACGTTTCCCCGGCGTGCGCGATAAAATGACGCCGACTGAACCGTCTTCCGGCAGTTTCACTCCTAGTTTGCGTTCAAATTCCGCCACCGACATGACCTTTTGGTGATAAAATTTCGGCGATTTTTTATCCCACGGGCTGGCTACGCTTTTTAAGTAAGGAAATTCGTTTTCCCAATATGCTTCCGAGTTTTCCGTATAGCCGTTGCTTGTCGAAAAAAACGACGCTTCGATCGGCTGGTTGTCATACGTTAAAATTTGTCCGCGCGTTTCTAGCACCGCTTTCGTAATCTTTTTTATTTTCCAGTCGTAGTCGCTGCCCCATAAACGTTTTAGTTCGTCATTGCTGTAGTAGACTTGATGCATCACCGTATCGGTCACATTCGCTCCCTTTGGCAAGCTGATCGGCTGGTCGTTTAACAGCTGTCTGACGATGTACGTTCTTGCCGTAAGCGCTTGTGCCTTTAATGCTTCGAGCTCGAATTCGGCCGGCATTTCCGCCGCAACGACGCCGATGACATACTGTTCGAGCGGAATATGATCAATGCGCTTTTGTTTGCTGCGATATACAGCGACTTCGACGGTCGGCCCGCTTTCAACTGTTTTGGGATGTTGCACCGTTTCTTGCTGGCGCAGCTCTTCTGTTAATGTTGCGACTGTCCCTTCATGGAATGGAAGGACTAATATCGTTGGAACGAGTAGTACGACGGCAAATAAACACGCAAGAAGTGCCATAAGTGGTTTTATCCGTTTCATATAGCCGAGCCTCCAACTATTCATTTTTCCAGCACAAGCGGACATCGTTCCCATCCAGGCGCGGTCCGAGATTCATGTTCGCCTTGGGAGTGCCTGCGTTTGCTTCTGTTCGTTATATAGTTATGGGCTCGGACAAGTATATATGACAACTTCTTTTAGCAGGGGCTTGTTTAGCAGAAAAAATAGAGGGCTGTTTCGATAGCCTCTCCTTTTTGTCGATGTATGTTTCGAATCGTCATCAAAAAAACAGAAAAACTATTTTATATGTACGGGGAAACACGGTGACAGGCGCTGCACCGAAAATATAAAAACGACCATTCACTACATGATGTAGCTAACGGTCGTTTTTTCGGCTTATACGTTCAAATCGTTTACTTTTGCTTCTTTGTGCGCCGCTTCCGCTTCTTCATTGACGCGTTCGATGTCGGCTCCAAGCGCTGCTAGTTTTTCATGGAAGCGGACATAACCGCGGTCGAGATGTCTTAATTCCGTTACGCGCGTATAGCCTTCCGCCGCCAAACCAGCTAAGATCAACGCCGCTGCGGCACGCAAATCGGTCGCCGCTACTTCCGCGCCTTGCAAATGACAAGGACCGTTAATAATGACAGAACGGCCTTCAATTTTAATGTCGGCATTCATACGGCGGAATTCTTCGACATGCATAAAGCGGTTTTCAAATACCGTTTCGGTCACCATGCTCGTGCCTTCCGCTTTCAAAAGCAATGCCATCATTTGCGATTGCATATCTGTCGGAAAGCCTGGATACGGCATCGTTTTAATGTCGACCGCTTTTAATTTTTCCGGTCCGATGACCCGTAATCCGTTTTCTTCTTCGATAATGGTGACACCCATTTCTTCCATTTTGGCAATGAGCGAACTCAAATGTTCCGGAACGGCACCTTGCACAAGGACGTTTCCACCGGTAATCGCCGCTGCTACCATAAACGTACCTGCTTCAATACGGTCCGGAATGACGGTATGTGTCGTACCGCTTAATTCGTCTACTCCTTCGATGCGAATCGTACCGGTTCCAGCCCCGCGCACTTTGGCGCCCATTGCGTTTAAAAAGTTGGCTAAATCGACAATTTCCGGCTCTTTGGCGCAGTTTTCAATGACGGTGGTGCCTTCTGCCAGCACGGCGGCCATCATAATATTTTCGGTCGCCCCAACGCTTGGGAAATCCAAATAAATTTTTGACCCAATCAATCTTCCTTTTACCTCGGCATCGATAAACCCGTTGCCTACTTTCACGGTCGCTCCCATCGCTTCGAATCCTTTTAAATGTTGGTCAATCGGACGCGAACCGATCGCACAGCCGCCAGGAAGCGCGACGCGGGCCCGGCCATTTCGCGCCAAAAGCGGGCCCATAACGAGCACCGATGCTCGCATTTTCCGCACATATTCAAACGGCGCTTCTACTTTCAATTCTTGTGTTGCATCCACCGTGATCGTATTTCCTTCTATGTTTACCTCTGCACCTAGATAGCGAAGCACTTCACTGATTGTATATACATCGGAAAGAGCAGGCACATCATGAATGACACTTTTTCCCTTTGTCGCTAATAATGTTGCAGCGATAACAGGCAAAACGGCATTTTTCGCTCCTTCTACTTTCACGGTGCCGCTCAACCGGTTTCCGCCACGGACGATAATCTTTTCCAAGGTATTCCCCTCCGCGTCCAATTTCTCTATATTAATATTCAATCGTAATGATTGGGGTTCCTACAACGACACTCGTCGTGCCGCCCAATCTCTTTCGTAGGGCTAGTTGTAAGTTCATTGGATGATCACTACTGGTTGGAAGAACGTTCTCCCACTGCCCAGTATATGCAGACAGGGAAACGAGTGACTCTTCCTGTAATGACTCAACTGGTTTTGCTTGAAATTCACGTAATAGATGTAAGGCGTAATCGAACAAACCACCTTTCATATTATCACTGAAATCGCCTTGAATACAAGTGAAAAATGTAGGTTGTTTCACAAATAGTTGATTCGACTTTTTCCCTATTTTTTCGACCACTTCTTTCCATATTTCGTCATTCCAATTTAGCCCTTTGACTTCATAGAGGATATACGTTTGTGGTTGGTTGTTTACGACCGTCATGATGAGCTGAATTTTTTCTTGAAAGAAGGGGTGTTGGTACGTGCCGGTTGCTTTTTTCAGATGGTGGTTTGTGTCGAAAGACCAACGAAACGCGCGGTTTGCTTTTTTTAATTCCGCCAGCTTTTTGAAGAATGCTGCATCATTTTCAATATCGTGGGCATACTCTCTTGTGTAAACGGTCCATTGTCGAATGGTAACGCCATGATTCTCGAGGACGTGCGCGATCGTTTTTAATGGCTGAAGCGACCCGTTCCCCATTGCTTCTCCCGATCGGTATTGACACATGGCAACGATGGCGAACAACGCCAATAAAAAAGTGAAGGCGTAAGCTTGTCTCTTTTTCATATCCGTTTCCCTTCCTCTCCTTACCTGTTATTGTTGCCAGATCGAAAGTGAACATACATAAAAAAAATCGACAAAATCAAAAATGTAAGCGTTATCAAACAAGACAAAAAAAGACGAGTAATGAAGTTTACTCGCCTCGGAAGAGAAACGGAAGTTGTGTCGACCATGATAAATAGTCGAGGAAAAAGTTAGCGACCGTCGAACCGATCGCAATCGTCAATAAAATGTAAAGCAGGCGTCCTTGAAAGACGCGATTTGGCTTGATCATCGCCTCGAGCCGCACCCCTTGCAGCGTCCACCACGTGACGGCAATAAAGGCGAGATGGACTACAATGCTCACTAGCGCCTGCTGGCCCAGCATTGGCATCATCGTTTTTCACCTCTTTCTGCCGCTAAATTGGCTGTTTGTTTAGCGGACTCATCATCATCGATAAAAAAGAAGGGGAAATCCCCCTTCTATTGTAACGTTATTGCAGGAAATCGCCAAAGTGCTGGAACTGGGCGAGAACATGGTACGCCAGACTCGGGACGATGCCGAACAACAGGGTGCCAAGCGCGCAAAGCACGACAGTAATCGCCAGTCCGACCGGCAGTTTGACCGATGCGGCTTCGCCGGCGGGGCGGAAGAAAATTTGCACAAACACTCCGAAATAGTAGACGTACGATATTACCGTGGTCGCGATCATCACCGTTGCGAGCACGTAATGGCCCGGCTCGGTCATCAGCGCGCCAAGGAAAATGTTCAGCTTGCCGATGAAACCGGCTGTACCCGGAATGCCGGCCAGCGACAGCAGGAAAATACCCATGGCCACCGCCAGCAGTGGATTGCGCCGATACAAGCCGGCAAAATGGCTGATATCGTCGGAATCCGCTTCATCGGCTATGCGCTGGATGACGGCAAACGCGCCAACATTCATCAGCACATAAGCGAGCAAATAAAACCAGATCGAGTCGAGCATCACCCAGGACATCGCGGCAAATCCGACAAGGAGATAGCCGGCGTGGGCGATGCTTGAATACGCAAACAAGCGCTTCACACTCCGCTGTCTTAACGCGACCGTATTGCCGATGATCATCGTCAGGCCGGCTAACACGGCGATATAATTTTGCATCGACAACAAAAGCGATGACGGATCTTTTCCGTGCGCCGGTGCCGCGGCAAAGATGGCGATAAACAACCGCAGCAGGATGACAAAACCGGCCGTCTTCGAAACGACGCTTAAAAAGGCGGCCACCGGTGTCGGCGCTCCTTGATAAACGTCCGGTGTCCACATATGGAACGGAACGGACGAAATTTTAAACGAAAGCCCGACAAGCAGCATCAGGAAAGCGAGTGCCAATAGGTATTGGTAGTTGCTGTCTGCCAGCTTCTGCACTTCGGCCGCCATTTCTTTCAAATTCGTCGTGCCGGTTAGGCCGAGAATATAGCTCATGCCAAACAGTGTGATCGCTGTCGCGATGCCGCCGTTAATGACATATTTCAGCGCCGACTCGTTCGCTTGCGCCGACGTTTTGCGGATTCCCGCCAAAATATACGAGGAAACGGATAACAGCTCCAAGCCGACAAACATCGTAATCAAATCTCCGCTCGAAGCCATGATCATCGCGCCAAGCAGCGCGCAAAGGAGCAAATAATAAAATTCCCCGCGATGCAAGAGCCCCTCTTTTGGGCGGTAATCGAGCGCAAGCAACAGGCAAAGCATTCCCCCGGCTAGCATCAGCAGCTTAAACGCTTTGCTGAAAGAATCGAGGTGGAACGTATCGTACAAAATCGACACTGGTTTTGCCGGAATGAGCCCTGCGGTCGCGATAAGCGCGAGGACAACGCCGACCACCGCGATCCACGCAAGCGGGCGCCGGTTTTTATCATTTGGCATCCATAAATCGGCCAGCGAGAGAATGAGCGCCGTGATCAAAATGATAAACTCCGGTGTCATCGTGCTCCAATTATATTGCAATAATGTATGCATGCTCATCTCTCTCACCCTCCTAACCCGTTCAACATCATTTCAATCGCCGCTTGCAATGGCTTCGCTAACATGTACGGATAAACGCCGACAGCGACAATGAGCGCGAGCAAAACGAACACCGGAACCGCTTCAACCGTGCTCATATCGAGCGCTTGTACGTCCTCGCGCATAGACGGGCCAAACGTCATATTCAATACGGCACGCAGCAAGTAAGCGGCGGCCATGATAATGCCAAGCGTGCCAATCGCGGCGACCACCGGTTTCGTTTGGAACAATCCTAGAAAGGCGGTAAATTCGCTGATAAATCCCGACATTCCCGGCAGACCGAGCGATGCCATCGCACCTGCGAGCAAACATCCCGCCGTCAGCGGCATCACTTTCGCAAGCCCGCCTAAACGATCGATCGTCGTCGTATTCGTCCGTTCGTATAAAATACTGACAAGCAGGAACATGAACGCGGCAATCAACCCGTGAGAAACCGCTTGGAAAATGGCGCCTTGCATTCCTGCTTCATTCAGTGCCCCCAGTCCGATCAATATAATCCCCATATGCGAAACGCTCGAATAAGCGAGCACCATTTTGAATTCCTTTTGCACGAACGCTAAAAATGCTCCATACAATAGATTGATGACCCCTAGCACGGCAATCCAAAAGGCGAAATGACGAAACTGATCAGGAAACAGTCCGATGCCAAAACGGATGAGACCGTAAGCCCCGATTTTTAACAGTACACCAGCGTGCAACATGACAATCGATGGCGGCGCCTCCACGTGGACGCGCAGCATCCAGCGGTGAAACGGAACGATCGGCAATTTGATGCCAAAGGCGATCAATAGCGCTACAAACAACCATAAACGCATCTCGCCGGAAATCGGCGCAATCAGCTGCGCTTGCGCCACCGGATTGTACAACATTTCTTTTAATAGCGCGAGATTCGACGTTCCGGCGCGGGCGAATAAAACAAGGATGACGATGAGTAAAATCGCTGAACCAAGACCGTTGTACAGCAAGTAGCTGTAGGCGGCGCGCTCCCGGTCAAACCCGCCCCATTTGCCGACTAAAAAGAACATCGGGACGAGCGTCATTTCCAAAAAGATAAAGAACAAAATCATATTTCCTGCCGCAAATACGCCAAGCATGCCGATCTCCAGCAAGAGAAAAAGCAGAAAATAGCCTTTCCATTCCTTTTTAATATGAATAGAAGCGGCGGCGGCAAGCGTCGCCAATAACGATGTCAACACGATCATCACGAGCGAAAAGCCATCGATATTCAGCTCATAGCGAATCAAGTATGTCGACTCCGTAAGAAACGGAAAATCGGCGAGGCGAACCCAGTCATGCTTTTCCGCCAAATGCTCGAGATGATAGCCTCGCAAATATTCCCAAAAGGCAAATAGCGATAAAAGAAGCGGCGGCAGCGTCGATAAAAAGCCGAACAGTTTGATCGTCCGCTCCTGCGTTTTTGGCACAAACGCAAGCAGAATCATGCCAAGCAGTGGGGAGAAGATTAAGAGTGACAGAAAATACGTTCCGTTCATTATAAGTACCCCCCTGTAAACGCGAGAATGACTACGAGAAGCGCAAGGCCGACGAACGTGACCGTGCCGTACGTTTGCACTTGCCCGTTTTGCATGCGCGACCCGAGCGATGCGACCGTATGGACTGCCGCGGTGATGAAACGGGCAATCCCTTCGACGACAAAGCGGTCGATATACGAGAATAATAGACTGATTGCTGTCGCCGCGTAGCCAACAGTGTGCATATACAATTCATCGATGTAATACTTATTCCACAGCAAATGGTACGTATGCGGAATGCGCGAACTGAGCCAATCCCGCGCAAGCGATCGTTTTCCGTACATGAGCCACGCCAAGAAAATGCCGAGCAAGGAAACTGCCGTCGCCACCACCATAATCCATCCTGGCGCTGTTTCATGCGCATAAGCGCCGTCTGTCAACCAATCGCCAAGAAAGGTGCCAAACCAAGGGGTATGAAGGTATCCAGCAAAAACGGCGAGCACGGCGAGCACGATCATCGGCAGCGTCATCACTGCCGGCGCTTCATGAACGTCTTTTGCCTCATGCCGCTCTTCCCCGCCAAAGACGAGGAAAAAGAGGCGGAACATGTAAAACGAGGTGAAAAAGGCGGTCACTACCGCGATCCAGAACAAGACGACATGCCCGTGCGTCCAGGCGGCAGCCAAAATTTCGTCTTTGCTGAAAAATCCGGAGAAGAGCGGGACGCCGCTAATCGCTAACGTGCCGATGAGAAACAGCGGTGCGGTGAGCGGCATTTTCCGCCAAAGCCCGCCCATTTTTTCAATGTCTTGCGTATGGACGGCATGAATGACGCTTCCCGCCGCTAAAAACAAGAGCGCTTTAAAAAACGCGTGGGTCGTTAAATGAAAGATGCCTGCCACATAACTGCCGGAGCCAAGCGCCAGCATCATGTAACCGAGCTGGCTCACCGTCGAATAGGCGAGCACCCGTTTAATGTCGGTTTGCACCAGGCCAATCGTGGCGGCAAAAATCGCCGTAAATCCCCCGACCACGGCCACCGTCATCATTGCCGTTTTGCTCGCTTCATATAGCGGGAACAAGGCGGCGACTAAATATACCCCGGCGGCGACCATCGTGGCGGCGTGAATTAATGCCGACACCGGCGTCGGGCCTTCCATTGCGTCCGGCAGCCACGTATGGAGCGGAAACTGGCCCGATTTTCCGATGGCGCCGATGAAAATCAAGATCGCCGTTAATGTCACCATCGTCTGCGACAGCGTGCCGTTTCTTGCTGCTTGGAAAATATCATCGTATGCAAAGCTGCCAACTTGCCAGAATAATAGAATCATGCCGATGAAAAAGCCGACGTCGCCGATGCGCGTCATGATAAACGCTTTTTTGGCGGCTGCCTTTGCTTCTTCTTTATAGAAATAAAATCCGATTAATAGAAACGAGCCGAGGCCGACGAGTTCCCAAAAAATATACGTCTGCAGCAAATTCGGCGAAAGCACCAGGCCAAGCATCGCAAAAGTGAACAGCCCTAAATACGCATAGAAAACGGAAAACCGCTCATCCCCATGCATATACCCTTTCGAATAGATATGTACGAGAAAGCTAACGAGAGAAACAATGACGAGCATCCATGCGTTTAGCGCCGTCACCTCAAACCCTGCCGTTAATTTGATTCTGCCGACGGTCAGCCATACATGTTCGGCTTTGTACGTCGAACCGCCGATCCGGTCAAACAGCACGGCGAGCGAGACGAGGAAGGAAAAAAGCGTCATGAGGATGCCAACGTATGCACTCGTTTCTTTCATTTTCTTCCCTATGGCCAACAGGGAGAAAAAAGAAAATAGCGGAAAAAGCGGTACGATCCAGGCTATTTCCATCATGGTATCACAGTCCCCTTTTATGAAGAGCTTTTTTCGGCAAAAGCTCTTTTCATTTTCCATCCTAATTCATCAATGCTTCAGCGAATCGATCTCATCGATATGCACCGTTTTGCGGTTGCGGTAAAGCGCCATTAACACCGCCAGGCCCACAGCCGCTTCGGCAGCCGCCACCGCAATGGTAAACAGCGCGAAAATCTGCCCGGTAATGCCGGGATGGGCTCCGTATTTGGCAAACGCCACTAAGTTAATATTGACCGCATTCAGCATCAATTCAATGCAAATAAGGACAATGACGGTGTTTCGTTTCGTCAGCGCACCGTACAGCCCGATGCAAAATAAAATGAGCGCTAGCACAAGATACGCGGATAAAGAAACGGAGCTCATGGTTTTGGTGCCCCCTCATCATCTTTTTTCGCCAGAATAATCGCCCCAACAAGCGCGACAAGCAAAATCACGGACGCAATTTCAAACGGGATCGCATAATGGGAATATAGCGCCATACCGATTTGCTCCGTATTGTTTTCATGAAGGTGGACGGTTTCCTCGCCAAAATCAAGGTGATAAACACCGAGATAAACGGCGATGCCAAAGGCAAAGACGGCGATGGCGGTAAGCGCTTTGCGCCAAAATCCGCCCGTTGTCGTTTTTTCTCCCTCTTCCTCCTGATGGCGCGTCAGCATGATGCCAAACAGCATCATAATGGTGACGGCCCCGGAGTAAATGAGCACTTGCACGACAGCGACAAACTCCGCCGATAACAGCACATACAGCCCCGCGATGCTGATGAAGGTGAATACGAGCGCGATAACCATATGAACGACTTTCGTTAAGTTGAGCATCAACACCCCGCCGGTAATGGCAACGAGGGCGAGCGCTAAAAAGGCGAGATATTCTCCGCTCACGGCTTATTCTCCTTTCGGACGTTGGTATCATTCTCATCGAGCCATGCCAAATCTTTATAAAGCGCATCGCGGCTGTATTCGGCCAGCTCGAAATTGTTGGTCATGACAATCGCTTCTGTCGGACATACTTCGGTGCACAAGTCACATAAAATGCAGATTTCAAAGTTAATGCTGTACGTATCGATGATTTTCCCTTTTTTCGTCGGATCCGGATGCTTTTTCCCTGTCAGCTGAATACAGTCCGTCGGACAAATATTGGCACATTGGTTGCAGACGATGCACTTTTCCGGATAAAATTTTTGAATGCCGCGGAAACGGTCCGGAAGCGGAAGCGGTTCGTTTGGATAGTCGTATGTGACTTTCTCCCGCGCCAAATGTTTCAACGTATACGCCAAGCCTTTTGCCAGCCCTTTCATGCCTGTCACCCCATTCCATTAGAAAAATAGTCCTTTTACCAGCGCCGTCACAAAGATGTTGGCGAGCGCGACCGGAAACAATACCTTCCAGCCTAATTCCATGAGCTGATCGGCCCTTAAGCGCGGGAACGTGGCGCGGAACCAAATGAGAACAAATACAACGACGCTGAATTTGAGCGCAAACCACACCGGTCCCGGAATAAAATCGAGAAACATGACGGGATGCCATCCACCTAAAAATAATATCGTTGTGAGCGCTGCCATCGCAAACATATATACATACTCGGCAAGCATAAAGAACGCCCAACGGAAACCGGAATACTCGACGTGGAATCCGGCGACCAGTTCGGACTCCGCTTCTGGCAAGTCGAACGGTGTGCGGTTTAACTCGGAAACGGCCGCGACGAGAAACACGATAAAGGCGATTGGCTGGATAAAAATATACCATACATGTTTCTGTGCTTCGACAATATCGTTCAAGTTTAAACTTCCCGTCAGCAACACGATGCCAAGCACCGACATGACGAGTGGAATTTCGTAGGAGATCATTTGCGCCGCCGCGCGCATGCCGCCGATGAGCGCGTATTTATTGTTCGAGGCCCATCCGCCGGTGACGACACCGATCGTCGTCAGTCCCGAAACGGCGATATAATAAAGCAGCCCGACGCCGATATCTGCAAGCCGAAACGCATCGGTAAACGGCAGCACCGCCAATACCATAAACGCCGGCGCAAAGGCAAAGATCGGCGCCAAAATGAACAATGGACGGTCCGCCGCTTTCGGAATCGTATCTTCTTTTAGCAACAGCTTCAACACATCCGCTACCGTTTGCAATAGTCCCCAACGGCCCCCGACTTGGTTCGGACCATAACGGCCTTGCATAAAGCCCATCACTTTCCGCTCGGCCAAAATGCCGTATGTCACAAAGGCAAGCACCATCAATAGCAGCGCGGCGCCAAGCCCAAAAAAGATTGCCACGTTCGTCCAGCTTGGGACGGAATGCAACAGTTGTTCCATTATCCGTCGACCTCCCCGAGCACGATATCAATCGAGCCAAGAATGGCAATGACGTTCGCGATATTTTCGCCTTTCAGCAGCTTCGGAAGTATTTGCAAATTGTAAAACGACGGCCGACGGAATTTGAGGCGGTAAGGCTCTTTTTTGCCGTCGCTGGCGATATAGCAGCCGATTTCGCCGCGCGGCGATTCAATTCGGACGAACGTTTCCCCCGGCGGCGCTTTAATGATGCGCGGGACTTTTCCCATAATTTCCCCGCCTTTTGGAAATTGCTCACATGCTTGCTCAATAATTTTCAATGATTGTTCGATTTCTGCCAAACGGCATTGATAGCGGGCAAAACAGTCTCCTTCCTCGGCGACAGGGATGTCGAAATCGAAGCGGTCATAAATGGAGTACGGCTCGTTTTTCCGCAAGTCCCATTTGACGCCGGTGCAGCGCAAGTTTACGCCGCTTAATGAATAGTCGAGCGCGTCTTCTTTCGTATATTTGCCGACGCCGATGACGCGGTAGCGGAAAATTTCGTTGCCCGTCACCAGGTCGTGGTAGCCGGCAAGCTTGTCGCGCATATACGGGACGAACTGCTTCACTTTTTCGATCCATCCGTCCGGCGCATCCCATTTCACGCCGCCGATGCGCATATAGTTGAAGGTCAAACGCGCTCCCGACAGTTCGTTTAATAGATTAATAATCATTTCCCGCTCGCGGAACGCATACAAAAACGGACCGGTTGCGCCAAGGTCGAGCAAATACGTCCCCCACCAGACAAGATGGCTGGCGATTCTCCCAAGCTCCATCGCCAAAACACGCAAATATTCTGCCCTTTCCGGAACTTCGATGCCCATCATCGTTTCGACGGCATGGCAAATGACATAGTTATTCGTCATCGCCGACAAATAGTCCATCCGGTCGGTATACGGGATGATTTGCGTGTATTGCAGGCCTTCTGCCAACTTTTCCGTTCCGCGGTGGAGGTAGCCGATGACCGGCGTCGCTTCTTGAATGATCTCGCCATCCACTTTTAAGATGAGGCGGAAAACCCCGTGTGTGCTTGGGTGCTGCGGTCCTACGTTTAAAATCATTTCTTCCGTTCGAAGCATTGGCTATACCTCCACGTCGTATGGTTCATAATCTTTGCGAAGCGGATATCCGACCCAGCTTTCGCCTAAAAAGATGCGGATTAAGTTCGGATGCCCTTTAAAGCGGATGCCAAGCAAGTCGTACGCTTCGCATTCCGGCCAATTGGCCCCTTGCCAAAGCGGAACGAGAGAATCAATTTCCGGCTCGTCTCGGTCGATTTTTACTTTTAAGGCAACCGATTGGCGATTTTTATAAGAATATAAGTGCACGTATACTTCCATATGCGTTTGAAAATCGGTCCCGTGCAATTCCGACAAGTAGTCAAACCCTAGCTGCTCGTTATATTTGAGAAACTCGGCGATTTTGTAATATGTATCTTTTTTGGCGACCAACGTCGGAACGTCTTTGGCAAGACGGTTAATATAGGCATCCTCTAGAACATCCTCGCCGAGATGTTCGCGAATCACCTTGACATATTTGTCAAGCAGCGGCTGATTTGGCGATGGGGCTTCTTCCTTTGGCGCCGTTGTTTCGGCTCCCGCCGCCTTCGCCTTGGCTGCCGCCGCGGCTTTTGCTTTCGCTGCCGCAATCGCCTTTGCCTTGGCGAGCTCGTCGCTGTCAGCGGATGCATCTGCGCCTGCTTGCTGCTTGGCGAGCGCGGCTGCCTTTGCTTTTGCCGCAGCTGCGGCTTTGGCTTTCGCTGCCGCGATTGCTTTTTGTTTTGCCAGCTCGTCATCCGTTTCGCTGCCCGCCGCTTCCTTCGCTTTTTGTTTGGCGAGCGCCGCCGCTTTCGCTTTCGCTGCGGCCGCGGCTTTTTTCTTCGCCAAAGCGATGTCGTCCGCTGGCGCCTCCACTTTCTCTTCCGCTGCCGCTTCTTTTTGTTTCCGCAATTCCGCCGCTTTCGCCCGTGCCGCTTCTGCCGCCTTTTTCTTCGCTAAGGCGATGTCGTCCGCTGGCAGCTCCACTTTCTCTTCCGCTGCCGCTTCTTTTTGTTTCCGCAATTCCGCCGCTTTCGCCCGCGCCGCTTCCGCTGCCTTTTTCTTCGCTAAAGCGATGTCGTCCGCTGGCGGCTCCGTTTTTTCTTCCGTTACGTCTTTTTTCGCATCGTCAGATGGCTGTTCCGACTGTTCGGCAGCCCGCTTTGCTGCCAGCCGTTCCTTTGCCAGCTGTTTCGCGCGCTCAGCCGCCTCTTTTTTCAGCTGCTGTAAATCTTTTTCCTCGCTCATCGATTACAGCACCTTCTTCCCTGTCTTCGCTTCATAACGAATCTTTTCTTTTAATTTATTAATCCCGTAAATCAACGCTGCTGGATTTGGCGGACAGCCAGGGATATAGACGTCGACCGGCACGATTTGATCTACTCCCTTGACGACGCTGTATGATTTCACATACGGTCCGCCCGCCGTCGCACAGGATCCCATGGCGATCACCCATTTTGGCTCCGGCATTTGGTCATAGAGACGGCGCAGAATCGGCGCCATCTTTTTCGTCACCGTTCCAGAGACGATCATGACGTCGGACTGCCGCGGCGAGGCGCGAAAAAACGAGCCAAACCGGTCTAAATCGTAATGGGCGCCGCCGACCGCCATCATTTCAATCGCACAACAGGCAAGACCGAACGTTAGCGGCCAGAGGGAATTGCTGCGGGCCCATGCCTTTAACTGATCGAGCGTCGTCAAAAACACATTGCGCTTTACCTCTTCCATCTCCCCTTCAGGGACGTCGAGCCATTTTACATCCATTGTAACACCTTCTTTTTCCAAGCATAGATCAGGCCTAAAACGAGCATTAGTACAAAAACAAACATTTCCACGAAAGCGAATAATCCTAGTTTGTGATAAGCGACAGCCCATGGATATAAAAACACGGTCTCCACATCAAAAATGACAAACAATAGTGCAAACATGTAATAGCGAACTTGAAACTGAACACGCGAGTCATGAAACGGATTGTTACCGCTTTCATAAGTGGTTTGCTTCGCTTCGCTCGGAACATGTGGACGCAATAACTTTCCGAGCGTCAACGCCCCAACCGGAAGCAAAACGCCGATACATAAAAACACCAACACAATCAAGTAGCTATTGGCGTATACGTTCCCCAAATGCGATACGCTCCCTTCATTTATATCTTACTTTTTAAAATATTTCATAATTACAAACTATTTCACCTCCATTATAACATTTTACATTCAGCAGTGTCGACAAAATCTGGAATTTTACATATCGACATCGTGGCAATAAAAAAAAGACGGAGGAAATAGATTTCCTCTCGTCTTTATTTCATTTCCGCTACGTTTAAGCGGTTAATCGCTCGTTTTAGTGCCAGTTCCGCACGTTTAAAGTCAATATCATCGTCTTTGCTTTGCAGACGGCGTTCTGCGCGTTCTTTTGCCGCTTTCGCGCGGGCCACATCAATATCTTCCGCTTTTTCCGCCGCTTGTGCCAAAACCGTTACTTTGTCAGGGCGGACTTCCAAAAATCCGCCGCTGACCGCGATATATTCCGTTTTCCCCTCTTTTTTCAGGCGAACGGCACTGATCTCCAGCGGTGCGACAAGCGGAATATGCCCTGGCAAAATGCCAAGCTCTCCGCTTTTTGCTTTCGTGCTAACCATCTCTACGTCCGCTTCGTATACCGGGCCATCAGGAGTAACGACACTGACTTTGATCGTTTTCATCATAAAATCCTCCTATGTCCCTCAATTAAACTTCTACGCCCATTTGCTTCGCTTTTTCCACAACTTCTTCAATGCGCCCTACTAAGCGGAAAGCATCTTCTGGAATGTGGTCGTATTTTCCTTCCAAAATTTCTTTAAAGCCGCGTACCGTTTCTTTAACAGGCACATAGGAACCTGGCTGGCCGGTAAACTGTTCGGCGACGTGGAAGTTTTGCGATAAGAAGAATTGAATGCGGCGAGCGCGAGCAACGACCAGTTTATCCTCATCGGATAGCTCATCCATACCGAGAATCGCGATAATATCTTGCAATTCTCTATAGCGTTGCAATGTTTGTTGCACTTTGCGCGCTACTTGGTAATGCTCTTCGCCGACGATTTCAGGCGCAAGTGCGCGAGATGTGGACGCAAGTGGATCCACTGCTGGATAAATACCCATTTCCGCAAGTTTCCGTTCTAGGTTCGTCGTTGCGTCTAAGTGAGAGAACGTTGTTGCTGGCGCTGGGTCTGTATAGTCGTCCGCTGGTACGTAAATCGCTTGAATCGATGTGATAGAACCAGTGGCTGTAGAAGTAATCCGTTCTTGTAATTGACCCATTTCTGTCGCAAGCGTTGGTTGATAACCTACGGCAGAAGGCATGCGGCCTAATAGCGCCGAAACCTCGGAACCAGCTTGTGTGAAACGGAAAATGTTGTCGATAAAGAGCAATACGTCTTGTCCTTGTTCATCACGGAAATATTCCGCCATCGTTAACCCTGTCAACGCAACGCGCATCCGTGCACCAGGCGGCTCGTTCATTTGTCCGAATACCATCGCTGTTTTGCTGATAACGCCAGAATCTTTCATTTCATGGTACAAGTCGTTTCCTTCACGCGTACGTTCCCCTACACCGGCGAATACCGAAATACCGCCGTGCTCTTGCGCGATGTTATGGATAAGTTCTTGGATTAAGACCGTTTTTCCTACACCAGCACCGCCGAATAGACCGATTTTTCCACCTTTAATGTATGGAGCAAGCAGGTCAACGACTTTAATACCTGTTTCCAAAATTTCTACTTCTGTTGCAAGCTCTTCAAATTTTGGCGCTGGGCGATGGATTGGATCACGACGCGCATCAGCCGGAATTTCCCCTTGCATGTCGATCGGTTCCCCTAATACGTTGAATACGCGGCCAAGGGTGACTTCTCCGACCGGAACGGAAATTGGCGCACCTGTATCAATGACTTCCATTCCACGAATCAATCCGTCTGTCGATGCCATCGCGATCGTACGGACCGTATCGTCGCCAAGGTGAAGTGCTACTTCCAATGTTAAGTCGATGTCGACTTCGTTTTCATTGCGCGCTTTATGTTGAATTTTCAGAGCGTTGTAGATCGCAGGAAGATGCCCGTTTTCGAACTTTACGTCTACAACCGGACCCATAACTTGAATAACGCGTCCTTTTGTCATCGTTTTCCCTCCTAACTTGCTAGTTGGACAGCAGTACCTATATATCTTGAAAATTCTACTTTTGTGATCTATTTTTTCGGCCACGCTTATGCGTGACGAAGGCAAGTCATCGACTTGCCTCCGACAGTCGAAAAATCTTTCGATAAAAAGTGAAAAAGATGAAATATCAAGTTGCGTTTATATCATTGCCACTTTCGGCTTACTGTTATTGCAACGCGTTTGCTCCAGCCACGATTTCCGTGATCTCTTGGGTAATCGCTGCTTGACGAGCACGGTTGTAGGAAAGAGTAAGCGTACGAATAAGCTCGTGTGCGTTGTCCGTCGCGTTTTTCATCGCCGTCATCCGAGCGGCATGTTCGCTTGCTTTCGCATCTAACAGCGCACCGTAAATAAGGCTTTCGGCGTATTGCGGCAACAGCACATCTAAAATTTCTTCTTGAGAAGGTTCAAATTCATACGTTGTCCGTTGTTTATTATCGACTAAATCCGTTAACGGCAACAGCTTTCTTTCCGTCACCTCTTGTTGGATCGCACTGACGTAATGGTTGTAGTACATATACAACTCATCAAACGTACCATCGGCAAACAAACCGACCGTCTTATTTGCAATTTTTTTAATATCCGCAAAAGAAGGTTGATCCGGCAACCCAGTAATATTTAGTACAACAGGCATATTTCTTTTTTTGAAAAAACTTAAACCGACACGGCCAATGACAATAATCGCATATTCATCCGGCGATTGATGGCGCTGTTGAACCGTTTGGTACACGGTGCGAAGAACGTTGCTGTTATACGCTCCCGCCAAGCCGCGGTCCGATGTGATCACTAAATAGCCTGTCTTTTTCACCGGGCGCGAAACCAGCATCGGATGGGTCGCGTTGCCGGCACCAAGCGCGACGTTCGCCACGACCTCTTGTATCTTCTCCATATATGGAACAAACGATTTCGCGTTCATTTCCGCATGGTTTAATTTCGCAGCGGAAACCATCTCCATCGCCTTTGTAATTTGGCTTGTTTTCTTCGTCGAGTTGATGCGCTTCTTAATATCGCGTAAGGATGCCAAAGGTTTCACCACCTTTTTTCTGCACGAAATCTAAGAATAGAGGGGAACAGAAGCCGTCATTCCTTCTGTTCCGCCCTCTTTTATTGGGAAACGACAAACGTTTTCTTGAACGCTTCGATCGCTTTGTTGAAGTCTTCTTCGTTTGGAAGCTCTTTTGTTGTACGAATATGTTCAAGCAAGTGCTGGCCGTTTTGATCGAGCCATAAGAAGAATTCTTTTTCAAAGCGGCGAATATCTTCGACTGGAATGTCGTCTAAGAAACCGCGAGTAAGCGCGTAAATGATCGCCACTTGTTTTTCTACTGGAATCGGTGCGTGCAAGTCTTGTTTTAACACTTCTACCGTACGAGCACCGCGCGCGAGCTTCGCTTGTGTCGCTTTATCAAGGTCTGAACCGAACTGTGCGAACGCCTCAAGTTCACGATACGCCGCTAAGTCCAAGCGAAGCGTACCCGATACTTTTTTCATCGCTTTAATTTGCGCCGCACCACCGACGCGGGATACGGAAAGACCAGCGTTGATCGCCGGGCGAACGCCGGAGAAGAACAAGTCTGATTGCAAGAAAATTTGTCCGTCTGTGATGGAGATGACGTTCGTTGGAATGTAGGCGGAAATGTCACCCGCTTGCGTTTCGACGAACGGAAGCGCTGTTAACGAACCGCCGCCTTTGGCATCGCTTAATTTTGCCGCACGCTCTAAGAGGCGAGAGTGCAAGTAGAAAATATCCCCTGGATATGCTTCACGGCCTGGCGGACGACGAAGCAAGAGCGACAATTCACGGTAAGCTGCCGCTTGTTTCGATAAGTCGTCGTAAACAACAAGCACGTGCTGACCTTTATACATGAAATATTCGCCCATCGCCACGCCCGCATATGGCGCAAGGAACAATAGCGGCGCTGGCTGGGATGCCGATGCAGTGACAACGATCGTATAATCGAGCGCACCGTGTTTTCGCAACGTTTCGACAACTGTACGAACCGTGGATTCTTTTTGCCCGATCGCGACGTAAATACAAATCATATTTTGGTCTTTTTGGTTGATGATCGTATCGATGGCAATCGATGTTTTCCCTGTTTGACGGTCCCCGATGATAAGCTCGCGCTGACCGCGGCCGATTGGCACCAACGCGTCAATCGCTTTAATCCCCGTTTGCAGCGGTTCATGTACCGATTTCCGGTCCATAACACCTGGTGCTGGGCTTTCAATTGGGCGAGTTTCTGTCGTTTCGATTGGACCTAAACCGTCGACTGGTTGTCCTAGAGGGTTGACGACGCGGCCAATCAACGCTTCACCGACAGGCACTTCCATAATCCGGCCTGTACGGCGCACTTCATCGCCTTCTTTAATCCCTGTATACGGACCTAAAATAACGATACCGACGTTGTTTTCTTCTAAGTTTAGCGCCATTCCCATGACACCGTTGGAAAACTCGACAAGTTCTCCAGCCATTACGTTGTCCAAACCATGGGCGCGCGCGATACCGTCACCAATTTGAATAACGGTGCCGACATCGCTTACTTGAATTTCAGACTCGTAATTTTCGATTTGCTGCTTAATGAGCGCGCTGATTTCTTCCGCTCTGATGCTCATGCCTTTCACCCCTATCTTCGAATCTTAGCCGATAAGCTGTCGTTGAATTCGTTCTAATTTTCCGCTGATGCTGCCATCGTAAATGCGGTTGCCGATGCGCAGCTTCACGCCGCCAATTAAGCTTGGGTCGACGATATTTTCAATGTGAAGCGTCGTTTTGCCGATTTTTTTCGCAAACACTTCGGAAAGCGCACGTTTTTCCTCTTCCGTTAGCGGACGAGCCGAATAGGCAGTCGCTTCAGCGACACCGCGCGCTTCATTCACTAACTCAATAAACTGCTCCGCCATCTCTGGAACGAGGTCGATGCGGTGGCGTTCCAACAAAAGCAGCAATGTATTTCGCAACGGAGTGGAAACGGCCGCAAACGTTTCTCGAATCAGTGCTTTTTTCTTTTCCAACGATAGCTTCGGATACGCCAATAACGATAAAAATTCGTCATTTTCCGCCAACACTTGGCGCACGACGCGAATTTCTTCTTCTAACTGGTCCAAAAGCTGCTTTTCGAGCGCAATTTGAAAAAGAGCTAACGCATACCGCTTCGCTATAACTTCTTTGTTCATCGACCTTCTCCTACCTCTTGAATATACTCGCTAATCAGCTTCGCTTGGTCTTGCTCCGTTAACTCTTTTTCAATGACTTTCGACGCAATCAATACGGACAAGGAAGCGACTTGCTCGCGAAGCGCAGCCATCGCTTGCTCTTTTTCGCGTTCGATTTCTTTTTTCGCCGCTTCTTTTAACCGCTCTGCTTCCGCACGGGCAGATGCGATAATTTGTTCTTTTTGCTCTTCCGCCATCTTGCGCGCATTTTCGATCAATTCTTGCGCTTCCTGACGGGATTGTTTCATTAATTCACGCTGCTCCTGAAGCAGTTTTTCCGCTTCTTGGCGATGCTTTTCCGCTTGGTCAATTTCATTGGCAATATGCTCTTCACGCTGTTTCATGATATTCATTAACGGCTGCCAAGCGAATTTGCGCAACAAGGCTAGCAAAACGATAAACCAAAGCAATTGATAGATAATATCACCGCTGTTAATATGCGCGGCTTCGCCTAGCGCCAATAGTTTTGCATTGAATAACACCGCGTTTCACTCCTTTCGACAGCTATGCGCAACGATCGTAACGACGAATCATGCTTCCATTGCAAAAATACATACATAAAGGAATGGCGAAGGTGATCGTCGACACCAACTTCGCCATCATCAAAAAGGTATTTCGTTATTTGTTCATGAGGATGAAGGAAATAACGACGCCAATGATCGGCAATGCCTCAACTAACGCAACCCCGATAAACATCGTCGTTTGAAGTGTAGGGCGCAATTCTGGCTGACGTGCAATCCCTTCTACTGTACGACCTACGATTAAACCGTTACCAATACCAGCACCAAGTGCTGCTAAACCTACTGCAATCGCAGCTGCAATTAAATTCATGGTAAATATCCTCCTTCTAATTTATTGATTTCGTTTATTTTTTGATAGATAATTCCTATCATTAATGGTCTTGGCTGACTTTATGGGCCATATAAACCATTGTTAACATTGTGAAAATGAACGCTTGGATACAGCCGACGAAAATACTGAATGCTTGCCACGCCATCATCGGAATCGCACCGCCGATCGCGCCAAGCACCCCGTGTTGGGTTCCAAGCCCTGCTAGCAATTTCAGCAAAATTTCACCCGCGAAAATGTTTCCGTAAAGACGGAGACCCAACGTTAAGGTATTGGCAAATTCCTCAATGATTTTCAGCGGGAACAAGAAAGCCATTGGCCGCGTATAATCGCGCATATATTCGGATACGCCCTTCATTTTCACGCCGTAGTAATGGGTGAGTCCCACAATCATGACGGCGAGCGTGAGCGTAATCGTGGCATCGGCCGTCGGCGACTTCCACCAAAGTTCATCGTTTACGCGCACGGAAAACGGCAAACCGAGCATATTGGCAACGAAGATGTACATGATGAGCGTAACACCTAGCGTTAAAAAGCGGCCACCCGTTTGCCAATCCATGGTGCTATTGATGATTCCTTTGACGAAATCAAACACCCATTCGATGAAGTTTTGCATCCCCGTCGGGCGCAGCTGCAAGGAACGCGTCGCCGCGATCGCGATGGCCAGTACGATCAAGCTGGTGATCGTAATCATTAAAACATTGGATAAATTAAATGTAAGTCCTAAAAACTCGCGAATCGGTGCTTCGTGTTGCAACCATCCCTCACCTCTCTTTCATACATGTTCCCCATTATTTTTCAATCTTTGCAAAAGGAAATCTATTATAATGACAATATAGGATGTCATTAATCCCAGCACCACAGGCACGATGGCGAAATATTGCGGATATTTGAGGGCGATTGCCGCCGCCAGCGCCGCTAACGCCAAGCGGGAAAGCGTCCCGATCGTGCGCACTTTTTTGCGTTCCAACACGGCTTGTCCCAATTTAGCGATTTTCCGCGTTAAACTCCAAAGCATCAAGACGCTAATCACAGTTCCAAGAATTAAGCTTAAAAAAAATGTCTTATACGCCGTAAACCCCCACCCTAACGTATAAAGCGAAAGCAAATACAATATGTATTTGAGCTGTCGCAAAAACATTTGCTGGAATTTCTCCATGTGGCTACTCCTCTGAGAAATATTGGCGAATTAGGCGCAACATCGCATATACCCCAGCCGCTAAGCCGAGCAACAGACCGATAATTAAAAAAATGGGGTCTGTATGAAATTTCTTGTCAATCCATTTTCCTCCAAATACCCCTACTAAAATAGAACCAACCAGCTGGGATATGATCGCGGACATGAGCGCCATTGCTTGAAACGGGTGGCGTTGTTTCGGACGCATACACATACATCCTATCATTTTTTTCTCATTTTTTATCGTATGAAAACCTTATCATATATCCCCTGTAAAGCATACAATACCATATGGTCAATGTCAATGTGTTTCAGGGAAAAACTATATTATAACAGATAAAATATTAAAAATTTGTGACATTTATTAATTTCCTTTTCACTGTAATAGTGTATAATGATATATTTACTTTTTTAGACACAATTTATAAAAAAAGACGGTATCATTTCTTGGAAATGATACCGTCTTTGCATGTATCGTTATTTGGTTCCGAACAAACGGTCGCCGGCATCGCCAAGCCCCGGGACGATATAACCGTGATCGTTTAGTTTTTCATCGAGTGCAGCAATGTAAATATCGACGTCCGGATGCGCGTTTTTCACCGCTTCCACCCCTTCTGGAGCGGCAATTAAACACATAAATTTAATGCTTTTCGCACCGCGCTTTTTCAAAGCGTTGATCGCTTCTATCGCCGATCCGCCAGTAGCCAGCATCGGGTCGACGATAATAAAATCGCGTTCTTCGACATCGGTCGGAAGCTTCACGTAATATTCGACCGGCTTTAACGTTTCCGGATCGCGGTACAAGCCGATATGGCCGACTTTCGCGGCAGGAATTAATTTTAAAATACCGTCCACCATGCCCATTCCGGCACGCAAAATCGGGATGACGCCGAGTTTTTTCCCAGCGATGACTTTCGCTTTCGCTTTGCTGACAGGGGTTTCGATTTCGACTTCTTCAAGAGGGAGGTCGCGCGTAATTTCAAACGCCATCAGCGTGGCTACTTCTTCTACTAGTTCTCGGAACTCCTTCGTGCCAGTATTTTTGTCGCGGATATAGGTCAGTTTGTGCTGGATGAGCGGATGATCGAATACATATACTTTTCCCATTTTGCACTCTCCTCTTTGTAAACAGTTTACACTTCCATACATTCTACCGAAAAACAAAAGTATATTCAACTGCCAACAAAAACGCACCTCTAAAGGCGTTCCTTCGAGGTGCGTTTTTGCGTTTATTCTTGGTATAACGGGAATTTTTCTGTTAAAGCCGCGACGCGTTGGCGCGCTTCTTCGAGCTTTGTTTCGTCTTCGTGATGTTTTAAGACGAGGCTGATGATGCTTGCGATTTCGTCCATTTCTTCCAAACCAAATCCGCGCGTCGTCACCGCGGCGGTGCCAATGCGGATGCCGCTTGTCACAAACGGGCTTTCCGGATCATACGGAATCGTATTTTTGTTCACCGTAATGCCGACTTCATCGAGCACTTTTTCCGCTACTTTTCCGGTTAATCCTTGCGGGCGCAAATCAATGAGCAATAAGTGGTTGTCTGTTCCGCCGGAAACGAGGGTAAAACCTTCTTTCTTCAATGCTTCCGCGAGGCGTTTTGCATTGTTGACGATGTTTTGCGCATACGTTTTAAAGCTGTCTTGTAACGCTTCCCCAAGCGCCACCGCTTTCGCCGCAATGACATGCATGAGCGGTCCGCCTTGAATGCCTGGGAAGATCGCTTTGTCAATTTGTTTCGCAAACTCTTCTTTGCAAAGGATCATCCCGCCGCGTGGCCCGCGGAGCGTTTTATGCGTCGTTGTTGTCACAAAATGCGCATATGGCACCGGGTTTGGATGAAGACCTGCCGCAACAAGACCTGCAATATGCGCCATGTCTACCATCAAGTACGCTCCTACTTCATCAGCGATTTCACGGAAACGTTTAAAATCGATGACGCGTGGATAAGCGCTTGCCCCAGCTACAATCAGTTTCGGCTTATGTACGCGCGCTTTTTCAAGCACATCATCATAATCAATCACATGCGTTTCCGGATCCACACCATATTCGACAAAATTATATTGAATGCCGCTAAAGTTGACTGGGCTGCCGTGCGTTAAATGGCCGCCGTGTGACAAATTCATTCCAAGCACTGTATCGCCATGTTCCAAAACAGTAAAATATACTGCCATGTTCGCTTGTGCGCCGGAATGCGGCTGTACGTTGGCGTGCTCCGCGTCAAACAGTTTTTTCGCCCGTTCGCGTGCGAGATCCTCAACGACATCGACATATTCGCAGCCGCCATAATAGCGACGACCTGGATATCCTTCGGCGTATTTATTCGTTAATACCGACCCTTGCGCTTCCATGACCGCGCGACTGACAAAGTTTTCCGAAGCGATTAATTCAATTTTTGATTGTTGCCGTTTTCGCTCGTTTTCAATCGCTTCAAATACTTGCGGATCTTGTTGTGGCAAGTAATTCATCACTAGCTCCCCCTCATTTCGAAATAATGAATATTCTTTTTTATTTTACCAGCTTTTTGCGGGTTAATTCAAAGAAAAAATGAACAAAATCATTAAGAGGTGCAAGAAGTATTCGGATTTTCTAAAGAATAGACCGCGCGGGCGCCGCCGATCAGTTTCGGTCTCGTTTTTGCCAATGTGACATGGGCATGTCCAATTTGCTTTAACGACACGCGCACAGGAACAGCGACATGTTTTAAATGCATGCCGATGAACGTATCACCGATATCAATGCCGGCATCTGCTTTAATAAATTCAACAACAACGGGATCGTTCATATGGCGATACGCGTATTCGGCCATTGCTCCGCCGGCAGACCGGACAGGAACGACTGAGACGATTTCAAACTGGCGGGACAGGGCGGTCTCTCTTTCCACGACAAGCGCGCGGTTCAAATGTTCGCAACATTGAAACGCGAGCTGTACCCCGGTTTCGTCATGCCACTTTCTCAATTCAGTAAAAAGCATTTCGGCGACTTCCGTTGAGCCAGCTGTTCCAATCTTTTCGCCGATCACTTCGCTTGTGCTGCAACCGATGACAAGGATGTGCTCGGATGAAAGCGGGACTTGCTGGCGAAATTCGCGCAAAATCGTCTGCCATTGCTGCTTCCATTCGGATAACGGGGAAAGCATTTGGCGATTCCTCCCATTTTATAAATGTTTGTTTTCGTATTGTGTAATTTTTTCCACACGTCGTGCGTGACATCCGCCTTCAAATTCCGTTGTCAGCCAAACTTTTGCAATTTCACGCGCCAGTCCTGGCCCAATCACACGTTCTCCCATCGCTAATATGTTGCTATCATTATGCTGGCGCGTTAATCTGGCGCTATATACGTCGTGGCAGAGCGCACAACGAATGCCTTTTACTTTATTGGCGGCAATCGTCATGCCAATTCCGGTGCCGCAAATTAAAATGCCGCGATCCACTTCCCCATTTGCGACTTTTTCCGCAACCGGAATCGCGTAATCAGGATAGTCGACCGATGTTTCACATTCACATCCTAAGTCGATGTACTCTATCCCCATTTCGTCCATTAATTTTTTAATTTCTTCACGAATATGAATTCCGCCATGATCAGATGCAATTGCTACTTTCATGTTTGTTTCCTCCTCGTTTTGTCATATAGAAAAAGGTCGCCTTTCTATTCATTTTACATGTTTCTGATACAGAAGGCGACCTTTCTACTTTTATCTTGTACCAAATTGGTCAATCGTTTCTTTTAATTTTTTTGCTTGCTCCGCCAATTCTCCCGCCAGCTCGTTTACATGCTGAATAACAGAAGTTTGCTCCTGCGTTGCCGCCGTTACTTCCATTGCCCCAGCCGACGTTTCTTCGGCAATCGCCGCAACTTCTTGCGACTGAATCGACGCCTTTTCAATATGTGTCGTTTGTTCTTTCACTAATTCGGCAATTTCATGGACGGCGCGGACGACTTCGTGAATCGATTCGGTCATTTCCGCAATCGCGTCGTTCGTATTGGCGCCTTTTGCGGCTTCTTCATTCGCTGATTTTACTTGCTCATGAATTTGTGCTACAACATGTGCGACTTCTTTTTGAATGTTTTGAATCAGTTCGGAAATTCCTTGAACCGCTTTCGCGCTTTCATCCGCAAGCTTGCGGACTTCTTCTGCGACAACGGCAAACCCTTTTCCATGCTCACCGGCGCGCGCCGCTTCTATGGAGGCGTTTAAGGCAAGCAAATTCGTTTGTCCGGCAATATCACCGACAAGCGAGATAATGTTTTCCACTTCTTTCGCATGCTGCTCTAACCGCTGGACTGCACTTAAAGCCGTTTGATTATTGCTCGCCAACTGTTCGATCCCGCTGACAAGCGAACCAATGACTTCACGGCTTTTATGCAATGTTGACACCATTTCTTTTGCCAATTGTTCGGACTGATTCGCCTTTTGCTGCACTTGATTCGCAATGCGCAATACATCTTCCACCGACTCCGCGGCCGTTTGCATCGATACAGCCGCGTCATTCGCACCTTTAGAAATTTCTTCAATCGTGTGAGCAATGTCTTTCGAGCGCTCTGACGCAACGTGAGAAGCGTTCGTAATTTCGACGACTTTCTCATTCGTACGGGAAAAGTTATCTTCAATGTTTTGCACGATCGCTCGCAAACTCCGCAACATTTCATTGAAAGCGATCCCTAACGAACGAATTTCATCGTCTGATTTGGATAATGGAACGTCTTCGTTAATTTGCCCGCTCGCCGCTTTCATCGCCGCCTGTTCAAGACGGTGCAGCGGCTTCGTAATAAATCCGGATGCCATGTAGGCGAGCACGCCGGACCAAAAAATCCCAAGCATCAAGGTCAAAATGGTGAACACGTTTTTGGCGATCGAGGAGAAAAATACATCATACAAAACGTAAAGAAAAAACGCGCTTGTAGAGTAGGTGATCAGTGCTAATATGGTAGTAAATACAACAAGCTTGAGGCGCAAGCTAAATCGATATCGCTGTTTGCTCTTTTCCATATCCCTTCCCCCTATGAATTTCCCCCTAATTTCTCGATAAGACCGTCAATTAATGCGGTCAGCTCGTCCCTTGTCTGGCGGTATATTTCTATCGGTCCGCCAAACGGATCGAATACATCGCCTTGCTTCCCGGAAACAAATTCTTTCAACGTAAACGTTTTTGTTTTCGCCTCCGGAAACCGCTCGACAACGAGCTGCTTATGCCCCGCGGTCATCGTCAAAATATGCGTCGCCCAATCGACATCTTCCTTTTTTAACAGCGACGAACGGTGGTTGGCATCAATCCCTTTTTCTTTCAACACCGCTTTGGCGTGAGGCGAGGCATCGCACCCTTCTGCGGCAAATACTCCCGCTGATTTCACCTCCACATTCGGCAGCTGCTTATGCGCCAAAAGCGCGGCCGCCATCGGGCTTCGGCATGTGTTTCCCGTACAGACAAATAAAATGCGGTACGACATGGCAACACCTCTTATTTTGTTTGATCACTTCCATCCACAAATTATATTAAAATTATATAATAAAATTTAAAATTTACCATCGAAATATAGCATCGCATCAAAAAAGCTGTCCCAAAAAGTTGGCTCTCACTTTTTGAGACAGCTTTTTTGTCTTTCCGCTTATCAAAAGGAGAACAACAGCTTTAAGCCGAATGCGAGCAAAATGCTGCCGCCAAGCGCTTCGCTGTAAACGCCAAGCCATTGCTGAAAATGGCGCCCCAGCATCAGTCCACCCCATGTCAGCACCATGCTAAAAAAGCCGAACAATAAGATCGTCAGCATCGTTCTTGCTCCGAAAATGCCAAGGCTGAGCCCGACGGAAAAGCTGTCAAGACTCACGCTAAACGCAAAAAAAATAAGTCCTATCCCTCTTGGCGAAATCGATGAATCGCCTTCCTTTTTAAACGACGCGACAATCATTTGAATTCCCAACAGCAGCAATAACGCCCCGCCGATATACGAGGCGATGCTGCCAAACTGGCGGGATAAAAAACGGCCGACGAACATGCCGAACAGCGGCATGATAATGTGAAAAAGACCGATTGTAACGCCTATATAAAAAATTTGTTTTAAGCGCAAGCGAAGCAAGCCCATGCCTAAGGCGACGGAGAATGCGTCCATTCCTAACGCAAACGCCATCATCGATAGCGCTATGATTTCGCCGATGAACATGTTCATTTGCTTTCCCTCCCCGGACTGGCCTTACTGCTAACATATGCGCGTCCGGGAACGTTTAGAAGTGTGTTTACCTTTCCACAATCACTTGATGGCCAGCCGCTTTTTGCAGCCGGTTCATGATCGCTACCCCGATTCCTTCCGCCGGAAACGATTCACTGTAAATAATATCGACATCCGTTTCATCGAATTTGCGCAGCGTGTCGTATAAATGGCTCGCCACCGTATGCAAATCGCGCCGCCATCCACACGCCAACACGACATCTGCTTGATAGCATGCACGGTTCTCTTCCGTCGTCATCACGCCAACCTTTTTGCCAAGCGCCCGCTGCTTATCGACGAGCGTCTGCAAAAAGGAAGGGGAGCCTTGAACAATCGCCATTGGCGATTTTGGCGCATAATGTGTATATTTCATTCCCGGCGCTTTCGGCGCTTGCTTGTCATCCGCAAAGGTGCTGCCATCGGCGACCGTGCCGATCACTTCTGCGAGCGCTTCTTTTGTAATGCCGCCAGGGCGCAAAATCGTAGGTACTTTCGCCGTACAATCAAGCACTGTCGATTCCACACCGATGCCTGTTTCACCGCCATCAACCACGCCGGCAATGCGTCCGTCTAAATCGACAAGCACATGCCCCGCCGTCGTCGGGCTCGGACGGCCGGATCGATTGGCGCTTGGGGCCGCCAGCGGCAGGCCGCTTTCTTCAATAAGCGCAAGCGCGACCGGATGTGCCGGCATGCGCACCGCTACCGTCGATAAGCCGGCGGTCACTCGATCCGAAATGACGCCTTCTTTTTTCGGCAAAATAAGGGTCAGCGGTCCCGGCCAAAACCGTTCGATCAGCATAGCGGCGATATCGGGAACATCGGAAACGATCGCTTCTAACTGTTCGCGGCGGGCGATATGAACAATAAGCGGATTGTCGCTTGGACGGCCTTTAGCCGCAAAAATTTTCTCGACCGCTGCTGTATTGGTGGCATCCGCCCCTAATCCATAGACCGTTTCCGTCGGAAAGGCGATGACTTCTCCACATTGCAACAGACGGGCAGCCTCTTTTATTTGTGGATAAATATGTTGTTTATCAACAATATTATCCACAATCCACACATCGGTTTTCACTTTATTCACCTCTACCATGTCATTGCTTTCTAGTAAATTCAAAGAAAAAAGAAAAACTTTCATTATAGTTATCAACAATATGTGAATAAATATGTTATTTATGTGGACAACTTTGTGGATATGTCCGTTATTTTTCCCCACTTATCCACCATTGTTATGGAATAAGACGCTTGATCAGTTCTACAAAGAAAAATTTTACTTCCACCGGTTGTTCCTGTTCGGCAACAAATGGAGATGCTGTTGTCGCAATGCCTGCTTGTTTGATTTCCTTGTTGGCCGCTTCGCTGCCAGCATCTTGTTGTTCGTCGGTTTCATTTGTTGCATTTGTTTCGTTTATTTCGCCTGTTTTTTTTATTTCCTTCGTTTCATTCGTTTCGTTTGTTTCCTTCGTCTCCTTATCCGCTTCGTCTGTTACAGCAACATCCGACTGGCTTTGCTCACCTTTCGAATCCGTTTTTCTTTTCTCTTTCCCGGCGGATCGCGCCTCGCTCATTTGCACCGCATCGCTATTGGAAAAATCAAGGAAACAAAGCGGCGGGAATAAAACGCACCACCAATTGGCCCCTTTCCCTTCGCCAAGTGTAATTAACACCGCTTCATACTTGCCTGCTGGATATACGTAATTGCCGTAAATTTTCGTCGGAAAATCCACTTGGCCAAACTCGACTTTATACGACTGATCGCTATGTTCTTTCCGCAATACGTCAGCGACCGTTTGTTTAATCTCAGGGAGATGGGAGTGAATGACCCGCTTTGCCTCCGCAAAAGACGTCAAATCAGCAACCCATTTCGTAATTTTGGCATTGACCGCATCGCGGACTTTATGCTTCAGCTCCTGATCTTTAGCGGAATCACTGTTGGCTAAAATACGCAGGCGGATGGCTTCATTCGGAATCGCCACCGTGGCGTTGACCCCCGCCTCTGTTTGATGGCCATATACATTGACAAGTACACCGATCATTAATAGCAATATATATAAAACAATGGCAATCTTTTTTTGACTCATTGGTTGACACCGTCCTTTCACTCTTCATTGTGGACAGTGTGAACCAATTTTAAACTCTATCAATCTAAAAAAATTACTTTTTCCATCGATTAGATGATAGAGAGGCAGCCTCAGCCATCGGTATCCGCGTTCTAGCGACGAGCAGACAATGCCAAGCTGACCGCATTAGCCGATGACTTGCCTCCGTTCATCCCAAACGATAAAAAAAGAAGAAGCGAGTTGCACGATAGGATGGTTATGACAGCGTCGCATATACCATCCGGTCTTTTCCGTTGATGTCGAAAGCAACTTCAACGTTCGCTAGCGGAAATGCCTCCTTCAGCAATGAGGCGACCGCTTCCCCTTGCCCGGCGCCCACTTCAAACGCCACAAGCGCCCGTTCTTTTAGCACAAGGGGCAGTTCGCGGGCAAAGCGGCGGTAAAAAGCAAGACCATCCTCACCGCCGGCAAGGGCCTGTATCGGTTCGTAATTTTTAACAACAGGCGAAAGGGAAGGGATGTCCCGTTCTGGAATATATGGCGGGTTGGATACGACAACATCGACTTTGCGGTTCGCTTCGATAAGCGGCTGCAACAAATCGCCGTGTAAAAAAGCGACCTCGGCGCCAAGACGTTCTGCATTTCGCGCTGCCATTTGCAGGGCTTCCGCAGAAATATCGATCGCCGTCACACGCAACGCCGGATTTTCTAAGGCAAGCGTCACCGCAATCGCCCCGCTTCCCGTGCCGACATCGATGACATCCAACCGTTGACTGTCTGGAAATAAATATGAAATTCTTGTTAACACGCCTTGTACTAATTCTTCCGTTTCCGGGCGCGGAATGAGCACGTGGCGGTTGACAAGAAATTCCCGTCCGTAAAAATATTCATAGCCGAGCAAATGCTGTACCGGGACGTGTTCGTACACATGTTGATAAACATCCGCCAAAAACGATTGGCGCACGCTTTCTGCGAGCGGATCGCGCAGCCGCGCCAACAGCTGGGCTCTCGTCAGCCGCAAATGGTGGCAAAGCAACAGCTCCGCTACCTTTTCTTCTTTTCCATGCTGCTTTAAAAAAGAAGAAGCCCATGTGAGGACTTCGTAAATTTTATAACGCATCGTTCGCCTGCTCCAATTTTTTCGCTTGATCATCTAAGATCAGCGCTTCAATGATTTCATCGAGGTTCCCATCGAGCACTTGGTCGAGCTTTTGAATCGTCAGCCCGATGCGATGGTCAGTGACTCGGTTTTGCGGGAAGTTGTACGTGCGGATTCGTTCGGAACGATCCCCGGTTCCAACCGCCTGCTTGCGCGTCTGATCGTATTCGGCGCGCGCTTCTTGCTGGTATTTGTCATAAATGCGGGCGCGCAATACTTTCATCGCTTTTTCTTTGTTTTTAATTTGCGATTTTTCGTCCTGGCAGGTGACGACAATGCCGGTTGGAATATGGGTCAAGCGGACGGCCGACATCGTCGTATTGACGCTTTGCCCACCCGGGCCGCTTGAGGCAAACGTATCGACGCGAATATCTTTTTCGTTGATTTCGACTTCGATTTCTTCCATTTCCGGCAAGCAAGCGACCGTAGCCGTGGAAGTGTGAATGCGGCCGCCTGATTCGGTTTCCGGGACGCGCTGCACGCGGTGCGCGCCGTTTTCATATTTCAGTTTCGAATAGGCGCCTTTTCCGATAATCGTAAAAATAATTTCTTTATATCCGCCAAGCCCGGTCGGACTCGCTTCAATGACTTCCGTTTTCCAGCCTTGCGATTCGGCGTAGCGTGTATACATCCGGTACAAATCGCCGGCAAACAGCGCCGCCTCCTCGCCGCCTGCCGCTGCGCGGATTTCCATAATGACGTTTTTCTCATCGTTCGGATCTTTCGGCAACAGAAGCACTTTTAGCTTACTGACGAGCTCTTCTTCACGCTGCTCCAGCTCATCAATTTCTTCTTTGACCATTTCCCGCATTTCCGGATCAAGCTTCTCTTCTAACATCGCTTTTGCCTCATCAAGCTGCTTGCGGACCGATTTGTATTCGCGATAAGTCTGTACCGTTTCTTCTAAATCAGATTGTTCTTTCGAATAGTCACGAAGTTTTTTTGGATCGTTAATTACTTCCGGATCCATTAGCAGTTGATTTAATTTTTCATAGCGTTCTTCTACTGCTTCCAGACGATCAAACACGTTTTTCACCTCTGTTTTTTCCATACACAGTCTGATTTATTATTATATCCCAAATATATGAAACAGAAAAGTGTATGCAGTAAAAGAGCTTAACAAACCAAATGAAATCATATTACGAAAATTAGTAAAAAAGCTACCGAGATTTCGTTCAATTTTAACAAAAATTCGGCACAACATGTGTATTGTCCATAGAAAAATCGTTTTTTTCTATTGGCACAGTTTTTGCAGGATAAACTAGTGAGACTTTTTGAAAATTAGAAAGGGGTAGGGAGAATGAAAGCAGCCGTTGTCAATGAATTCAAGCAAAAATTAGAAATTAAAGAAGTGGAAAAACCGAAACTAAACTACGGAGAAGTACTGGTCAAAATTGAAGCTTGCGGGGTTTGCCACACTGACTTGCATGCGGCGCACGGAGACTGGCCAGTCAAGCCAAAATTGCCTTTAATTCCTGGACATGAAGGGGTAGGGATTGTTGTTGAAGTAGCAGAAGGAGTAAAATCCGTTAAAGTAGGAGACCGCGTCGGTATTCCATGGCTATACTCCGCTTGCGGTGAATGTGAATATTGCTTGAGCGGGCAAGAAACACTTTGTCCACATCAATTAAACGGCGGATATTCCGTCGATGGGGGATATGCGGAATACTGCAAAGCACCTGCCGATTATGTCGCAAAAATCCCAGAAAACTTAGATCCAGTAGAAGTCGCGCCAATTCTCTGCGCGGGAGTAACCACATATAAAGCGCTAAAAGTGTCTAACGCCAAACCAGGAGAATGGGTAGCTATCTACGGAATCGGAGGATTAGGGCATATTGCTCTTCAATACGCAAAAGCAATGGGATTAAACGTTGTCGCGGTCGATATTAGCGACGAGAAAATAGATCTTGCCAAACAATTAGGGGCGGATATTGCCATTAATGGACTCAAAGAGGATCCAGTAGAAGCTATTCATGAAAAAGTAGGCGGGGTGCACGCTGCCATTAGTGTGGCTGTAACGAAAAAAGCGTTTGAACAAGCCTATAAATCCGTAAAACGCGGCGGATGTCTAGTTGTTGTTGGATTGCCTAACGATGAACTGCCAATTCCTATTTTCGATACGGTATTAAATGGGATTACGGTGAAAGGATCGATCGTCGGTACGAGAAAAGATATGCAAGAGGCGTTGGATTTCGCTGCGAGAGGAAAAGTGCGCCCTATTGTAGAAACTGCTCCGTTAGAAAAAATCAATGAAGTATTTGACAGAATGGAAAAAGGGAAAATTAACGGCCGGATCGTTTTGACACTCACATTTCGCACCCTCTCGACGAAAATCGGGAGGATTTTTTCGTTCCGATGTCGAATGAATCCTTGACACACAAGGAACGTAAAGGAGTTTTTCACTTATGAACGTTCAAGTCAAAAAGGTCTATCGCAATTCTTATTTGAATATAATAAGTGCCCTATTCAAGAAACTGGGTCTGCCTCAATTGATTGACCATCTCGTGCCCGTCGATCCGCAGTGCCAAACGCGAGTCAGCGATGCCGTTCAGGCCATCCTCTACAATGTGTTTGACGGCCGGCAAGCCCTTGTTCACTTGGAACATTGGGCTCAGGAGGTCGATTGTGAGAAACTCATCCGTCCCGATCTCCATCCTTCCTGGTTGAACGACGATGCGTTGGCCCGTCATCTCGATCGCCTGTATGAGGCTGGCATTCACAACGTCATCAGCACTTGCTTGATTCATATTTATCGAAAAGAAGGCCTTTCCCTCCGAGCCTTCCACGCCGATACGACGGACAAGACCGTTTACGGCGCGTATGAATCGGCCTCGTTAGAGGCCTTACAAATCACACATGGCTACAACCGCCATCATCGTTGGCAAAAACAGATCGGTTTCGGACTGGTCGGCAACGAGGACGGCATCCCGTTTTACGGCGATGTGCACGATGGCAACCTGCCCGATAAAACATGGAATCCCGAGGTGCTGTCTCGTGTCCATGAACAGCTGAAGCAGGCCAAAATCGAAGACGAATGGATTTACGTGGCCGATTCCGCCGCGATGACGAAAGAGACCCTGGCGCAAACCAAAGCGGCCAACGCCTTTTTGATCACCAGAGGCCCTTCGTCGCTCCGGATCGTGAAAACCGCGCTGGCCGAAGCGGATGCTGAGGACACGACGTGGAGCGATCCCTTTACGTTGGCGGAGAGAAACGGCGCCACGTACCGGGTATGGGAAACGGCCTCGACGTATGAAGGCCACCCCGTTCGGCTGATCGTTGTTGAATCGAGCGCGCTCGACCAGCGAAAAGGAAAGACGCTTGAAAAAGAACGAACCAAAGAAGCGGAGCTTCTTCGCGAGGAACAAGCCCGTTGGGAGCGTCACCCCTTCTCCTGCCGGGAAGATGCCGAACAAGCCTTGGCGTCCCTCAAGGCGTCCCTTCGCCCCCGGTTTCATCGGGTTGAGGCCGCGGTCGAAGAGATCGTACGCCTGAAAAAACGGCGCGGACGGCCGAAAAAAGGGGCGGAACCCGAGGTGGAGACGCTGTATTTCTTGCACCTTGACGTCGAATTCGACCAAGACGCGTGGGAACAGGCGAGACGGAAAGCGTCCCGGTTTGTCCTTGTCACGACCGTTCCGAAGGAATGGAAGGGCCAACCCATGGATGCCCAAGAGATCTTGAAGCTGTATAAAGGGCAGATCTCGGTGGAAATGAACTTCGCTTTTTTGAAAGATCCGTTTTTCACGGATGAGATTTACGTCAAAAAACCAGAACGGGTCGCAGTATTAGGCTATTTGTTTCTGTTGGCCTTGGCTATTTACCGCGTTTTTCAGCGCCGAGTGCGTCAGTTTATTACTCCAGAACACCCGTTGAAGGGTCCTGGAGGCCGCAAGCTGACCCGGCCGACGGGACAGGCGATTTTTCAGCTGTTTCAATATGTGAACGTCGTCCTGTTCAAGCTGCCGGATGGGCGCATCCAACGCTCACTGGATCGCTCCCTTACCCCTGATCAGCGAAGGATTCTGCAGGGATTGGGCATGGATGAGAGCATCTACGTGTAACGTGATACGGAACGACCAGCGATGGTAAAAAAAGGATTGCCATCGCTCGTTGTGTTGGTCAAAAAGTTATTCTGAAAAACTAAATAAAAAATCCTTTGTTTTGACCTTGTTAGGGTGCGAAATGTGAGTTGACAATTGGTACAGACCGTTAATGGAACATACGATAAGGGACTGCTTTTCGTTTATTCTTTTGAAGCAGTCCCTTTTTCTTTCAATAAATAGCGAAGCTGGCGCACCGTAATGTTTAACCGTTCTGCCGCTTCTTTTTTGTCTCCCAATGTTTCCTTCAACGTTTTCCAAACGAAAAATCGTCCGATCTGTGTTTCTAAATCTTTTACGGCATCTAAAATATGTTTCAGATCGAGCCGCTCATTGTTTTCTTTCCATAATGATAAAATATAGCTGGTCCAGTTTTGCAAGTAAGATTCTAAATCCATTTCTTTGTGGTTTTTCTCTTCATCCGATGGAGTAGAAAGCATATTCGTTTCCGTTCTTATTTTTTCTGGAAGATAATCAGGAGTGATTACCATCGTTTCGCCTTCCGCCAACGTCACCGCTCTTTTTACGACGTTAAAAAGCTCTCTTACATTTCCCGGCCATGGATATTGTTTCATTTGCAAAATGGCATCGTCGGAAAAAGTAAGAGTAGAATTCAGCTTTTTTAAAAAATGTTTGATCAAAACAGGTAAATCCTCTATTCGTTCTCTTAAAGGAGGGAGCGTTAATTTTACTACATCTAGCCGATATAATAAGTCTTCACGAAACGTTTTCTCTTTTACCGCCTGACTGAGATCAACATGAGAAGCGGCGATGATTCTGGCATTGGTTTTACGGACGGTTTCGCCACCGACGCGAATATACTCTCCCGTTTCCAACACACGCAATAATTTTACTTGTGTAGCTAAGGATGCTTCCCCTATTTCGTCCAAAAATAATGTTCCTCTGTTCGCTATTTCAAAAATACCTTTCTTTTCTTTTAACGCTCCGGTAAACGCCCCTTTTTCATGGCCAAACAATTCGCTTTCAAGCAGCGTTTCCGACAGCGCTCCGCAGTTAATTGCAATAAAAGGCTGGTCATAGCGCATGCTTGCTTGATGAATAAAATGCGCGAGCACTTCTTTTCCCGTTCCCGTCTCTCCTTCAATTACCTAACTACAAAGTCACTCTAAAAGACATTTTCGACACCATGATAAGTATTCCTTTTACTAAATTTAGATGTGTTCTCGGCATATCCTATCATGAATTGGAGGTCTCTTTTCTGTCGAAGTTCGCAACGCTTTTACCTTATTAAAAAAGCATCACTCACCGTCGAATTACAATCATCATATGTGATGAAAAAAAAGATTCATCTTCTCAGAAGATGAATCCTTAATGTAAACGCACGTGAATATCGTACGTCGGAATGGCTTTTGTCAACAGTTTGTGAATCCGCTTCCGCTCTTTTTCCCGCTGCTCGGCTGTCAGCGATGAAGGAACGTGAACGGTCACATACATGTCGCTTCCATTCATCCAAATCGATCCCGGTCTGTAATCGGTGTATGTTTCGATCACTTGCACCGCTTTGCGAATGTCGGCACGATGGTTCTCACTTCCGTCAGTGATGCTGATAAAATTCGGGTTTTGCCGCGTTTTTTCCGGGTCATCAAAGTTGTTATATAAATAGCGATCATAATCGCTTTGCGCTTTATTCTCCGTAATAAGCCTTGTCCCGTTGCGGTCTACGCTTTGCTGACGGTACGAAGGATGATCGGGATTTAAGGAACAAGCGGAAAGCAAAAGAACAAAACCTAACAGCAGTATGCTTCTCATTTTTTTCGCCTCCCTGCTGTTAGGTTTTCCCGCATTCCCAAAAATATAGATGGTAGGATTCACCGGTTATCGGGCGAAATAATGGTTTATTTTATCCGTTTTCCCCGGTTTGCCAGGAACTTCATGATGATGGCGGCAGCGCGGTTCGTATGCCTCGCTGGCGCCTACTAAAATCACCGGATCATCATAAGAAGCCGGAACACCGTTAATGAGCCGCTGCGTCCGGCTCGCCGGAGAGCCGCACACCGTGCACACCGCTTGCAGTTTTGTTACCGATTCGGCAATCGCCATTAATGTTGGCACCGGTCCGAACGGTTCGCCGCGGAAATCTTGGTCCAACCCCGCGACGATGACGCGATAGCCGCGGTCGGCCAGCGTCTGCACGACATCGATAATGTCATCGGAGAAAAACTGCACTTCGTCGATGGCAATAACGTCTGTTTTTTCTGAAATATGCTCAAAAATTTCTTGCGGCGAGGAAACAGGAATGGCAATTACCGAATTGCCGTTATGCGATACAACCGCTTCTTCACTGTAGCGGTTGTCGATCGTCGGCTTGAATACTTTTACTTCCTGTTTGGCAAACTTAGCACGGCGCACGCGGCGGATTAATTCTTCCGATTTTCCAGAAAACATGCTTCCACAAATGACTTCCAACCAGCCGGACTGCTTCATAATATACATGACAAACGCCTCTCCCTTCGTTCTCGTCTGCCGGCGTATGTACGTTTTATTGTACCTTGTTTTCACATAAAAAAACAGGCAAGTAGCAAGTCGCTTGCCTGTTTTTTTTATTTTATTGCGCTAGGACGTGATGGCTTCTGTCGATGGGCAGGCGCCATCGGCTCGCCTTCGCTTTTCTTATTGTCCAGCTCGGCTCGCAACCGCTCGGGGTCAAATAACCTTCGCCTTCGGGGTGACAAGCACCCCTGCAGGCGAAGAACATTTGCCCGTCGCGGTTAAGCAGCTCGCCTTCGCTTTTCTTTCTTATTTCAAGCCGTATTTTTTGTTGAATTTATCGACACGTCCTGCAGCAGAAACAAATTTTTGACGTCCTGTATAGAATGGATGGCATTCTGAGCAGATTTCTACGCGCAATTCATCTTTTACAGAACCGCTTTCGAATTCGTTTCCGCATGCGCAGCGTACAATGACTTTTTTGTACTCTGGATGAATTCCTTGTTTCATTCTTTTCCTCTCCTTCCGCCCTGTATCATTTCGAAACAGAGTTGATATATGAGCAACATGAATTGGCGTTTACCAAAACACACATGCTAAAATTATAACAACTTTCATGTTTCTTTGCAACTAGTGATTTGCTCCAACTTCTTCCTGGAAGGCATTCGTAGACAGGCTGTTTCCGCGGCCGGAAGAAAAGGACTGGCCTCTTTTTATATGCGGCCAGTGCCGCCATTTTTCCATTCTTCATCCAACATAGCCAAAAACTCTTCGTTCGAATTTGTTTGGCGGAGCTTATTTAAAAACCGCTCGATAAAATCAGGGGAATCGGACATTGTTTTGCGAATCGCCCATAGTTTTTCCAAATGTTCTTTTGGAATGAGTAGTTCTTCTTTGCGCGTGCCCGAACGGCGGATATCGATGGCTGGAAAAATGCGGCGCTCTGCCAATGAACGGTCAAGGTGCAGTTCCATATTTCCTGTGCCTTTAAATTCTTCATAAATGACATCGTCCATGCGCGACCCGGTATCAATGAGCGCGGTCGCTAAAATCGTCAAGCTGCCGCCCTCTTCGATATTGCGGGCTGCCCCAAAAAACCGCTTCGGGCGATGGAACGCTGCCGGGTCAATTCCTCCTGACAGCGTGCGGCCGCTCGGCGGAATGACTAGGTTATAGGCACGCGCCAACCGCGTGATGCTGTCCATCAAAATGACGACATCGCGTTTATGCTCGACAAGGCGCATCGCGCGCTCTAGCACTAATTCGGCCACTTTAATATGGTTTTCCGGCACTTCATCAAATGTCGAACTGACGACATCGCCTTGCACAGACCGTTCGATATCGGTTACTTCTTCCGGGCGTTCATCAATGAGGAGGACGATCAGCTCTACTTCCGGGTGATTGGTCGTAATGCTGTTAGCGATTTCTTTTAACAGCATCGTTTTTCCGGCTTTTGGCGGAGCGACAATCAACCCGCGCTGCCCAAATCCGACCGGGGCAATTAAGTCGATAATTCTTGTCGACAGTTTGTCCGGAGTCGTTTCCAACTTCATTTGCCGGTTTGGATATAGCGGCGTTAGCGCCGGAAAGTGAACGCGTTCTTTCGCGACTTCCGGATCTTCGCCGTTGACCGCTTCGACATGAAGCAGGCCGAAATAACGCTCATTTTCTTTTGGCGGGCGCACTTTTCCTGATACTTTATCGCCGTTGCGCAAGTCAAAACGGCGGATTTGCGACGCGGAAATATAGATGTCTTCCGAACTAGGAGAATAGTTGATTGGGCGCAGAAAGCCAAATCCTTCCGATGGAATGATTTCCAATACGCCTTCCATAAAAAATAATCCGTCTTGTTCCGCACGCGCTTTCAAAATAGCAAAAATAAGCTCTTTTTTTGTTAGTTTACTGTAATACGAAATTTTATATTGACGGGCGAGCTCGTAAAGCTCTTTCAATTTCATGTTTTCTAATGTAGCAAGCGTTAACTCCATTTCGACACCACACTTTTGCAGTTTTTCGTTTTCTCCCATATGTTACTCCGAGCGTTCCATATTTTACGAAATTCAAACGGATGGGATAAAAAAGAAGATGATGAAGGCTGAAATAAAGAAGTAGAATGGCAGAGCTTATTTTTATGCACATGCAGCATGACTATTTTACCCTTTTTGCCGTTTTTTAATCAATAGTTTTTTTATTTCTATAAAAATAAGCGGGGGGCGGCAAGTTTTTTCCTTCTCCCCCGCTCTGGCAACACATTTATTTAATAACTAAATTCGGCTTTTTCTTTAAGCTGTGGCGGCCTTCAATAAAGCGAACCGTACCTGATTTGGCCCGCATGACAACGGAATGGGTGAGACCGTATGCTCCTTTAAATTGCACGCCGCGCAACAGTTCTCCGTCCGTGACGCCGGTAGCGGCGAAAATCGCATCGTCCCCTTTGACCAAGTCTTCCATGCGCAACACTTTATTGACATCAATGCCCATTTTCTTGCATCGTTCTAATTCCGCATCATTTTGCGGCAATAGTTTGCCTTGAATTTCGCCGCCGAGGCATTTCAGCGCGACTGCCGCCAATACTCCTTCCGGCGCCCCGCCGGAACCGAATAAAATATCGACGCCAGTATGATCAAACGCCGTATTAATGGCAGCGGCGACATCGCCGTCATTAATCAGCTTGATGCGCGCTCCCGCTTCGCGCAGCTCAGCGATCAACCGTTCGTGGCGAGGCCGATTTAATACGATGGCGACGACGTCTTCAATGTCTTTGTTCTTCGCTTTCGCCACCGCTTTTAAATTGTCAATGATCGGAGCCTCGATATCAATCATCCCGACCGCCTCCGGACCAACGGCAATTTTATCCATATACATGTCCGGTGCATGCAGCAAATTGCCGTGATCGGCGACAGCAACGACAGCCAAGGCGTTCCATCCACCGGATGCGACGATATTGGTGCCTTCGAGCGGATCAACGGCGACATCAACGCGCGGATCGTAACCGTTACCAAGTTTTTCGCCAATATATAGCATCGGCGCTTCATCCATTTCTCCTTCTCCGATCACCACGGTCCCTTTCATTGGAACCGTATCAAATACATTGCGCATCGCTGACGTAGCGGCATCATCCGCTTCATTCTTTTTGCCCCGCCCCATCCATCTGGCGGCAGCCAGGGCGGCCGCTTCGGTGACGCGGACAAGCTCCATCGATAAACTTCTTTCCATTGAAACTTCTCCCCTTCCCTTTGTTGCCTGAATCATCATGCATGTTTCATTTGTTCGATTTCTTCGTCCGTCATTTTTTCCCGCCAAATCGTCGCTCCGATAGCGGTCAGCTTTTCGACCAGATTGCTGTAGCCGCGGTCAATATGCTCGACTCCGGCAATTTCCGTCAATCCTTCCGCCATCAAGCCGGCAACAACCAGCGCCGCGCCCGCGCGCAAATCGCTCGCTTTTACCTTTGCCCCTTGCAGTTGAACCGGACCGGTGACGATGGCCGAACGGCCTTCGACTTTGATGTTGGCGTTCATGCGGCGAAGCTCATCAACATGTTTAAAGCGGGCGCTATAAATGGTATCGGTAACGACGCTCGTGCCATGCGCTTTGCATAAAAGCGCGGTAAACGGCTGCTGCAAATCAGTTGGAAAACCTGGATATACATGCGTTTTCACGTCGACGGCTTTTAATGAAGGAGCACCGGAAACGAGGATTTGATCGTCGCTTGTTTCCACACGCACGCCCATTTCGCGCAATTTTGCCGTCAACGACTCGACGTGCTGCGGAATGACGTTATCGATGATCACTTCTTTTCCCATCGCCGCGGCAGCAATCATATACGTGCCGGCCTCAATGCGGTCAGGAATAATGGAATGGCGGCATCCCGATAATTTTTCGACGCCGTCGATGCGAATGACATCCGTCCCGGCACCTTTAATTTTCGCGCCCATATTGGAAAGTAATGTCGCCACATCAATAATTTCCGGCTCTTTTGCAGCGTTTTCAATAATCGTCCGACCTTTGGCGAGCACCGCCGCCAGCATGATGTTAATCGTCGCTCCAACGCTGACGACATCCAAAAAAATACGGGCACCCCGCAATTCTTCGGCGCGCAAATAAATTGCGCCCTGCTCGTTCGTCACTTTTGCTCCTAACGCCTCAAAGCCTTTAATATGCTGGTCAATCGGACGCGGACCTAAATGGCAGCCGCCCGGCAAGCCGACGACCGCTTTTTTGAAACGGCCGAGCATCGCTCCCATTAAATAATACGAAGCGCGTAATTTTTTTACTTTCCCATTCGGCAGCGGCATCGACACCATATTTCTCGGATCGATGACCGCCTCTTTGCCGTCAAAATGAAATGATCCGCCAATTTCTTCAATTAAGCTTCCCAAAATGCGCACGTCAGAAATGTCCGGCAGTCCCTCGATCGTAACCGGTGAATCGGCGAGAATCGTCGCAGGAATAAGGGCAACGGCGCTATTTTTCGCGCCGCTTACCTTAATGGTCCCTTGCAACGGATCCCCGCCAATAATCTTGATTTTTTCCATTATAGTCTCCCTTCTTTGATGAGAAGTTGACTTCTATGTTTGCTTGGTTGCCGTTCACTGCTGTTTTTGCCGGTTCCAGTCAGCCAAAAACTTTTCAATCCCTTGGTCTGTCAGCGGGTGGTTAAACAATTGCATTAAGACTTTGTACGGAACCGTCGCAATATGTGCTCCTCTTAGCGCTGCTTCCGTCACATGGAGCGGATGGCGAATCGATGCTGCGATAATTTCCGTGTCAATTCCGTGGATGTTAAAAATGTCGGCGATCGTGGAAATCAATTCGAAACCGTTATGACCAATATCGTCTAAACGGCCGAGGAACGGGGATACGTACGTTGCTCCGGCACGCGCCGCCAGCAGCGCTTGGTTGGCGGTGAACACTAATGTTACATTTGTCTTGATGCCTTTTTCGCTAAATACTTTTACCGCTTTCAATCCTTCCGGTGTCATCGGCACTTTAATCGTAATGTTTGGCGCAATTTTCGCCAGTTCTTCGCCTTCTTCAATCATTCCTTTCGCATCGGTGGAGATGACTTCCGCGCTCACCGATCCTGATACAATGGATGTAATTTCGCGAAGGCGGTCGTGAAAGGAAACGTTTTCTTTGGCGACAAGGCTTGGATTGGTCGTCACTCCGGCTAAAATGCCAAGCTCATTCGCCTTTTTAATTTCTTCCAAATTGGCTGTATCGATAAAAAACTTCATGGCGATATCCTCCCTTATCCTTGATGGAACAAGAAAGAGAAACCGCAATGACGTCATCCGTCAAGCGGTTTTTCTTTCTTGCTGTTTATTGCACTGCTTTTCCAGAAGAGCCGAATTCGCGCATTTTTCCGATGACCGTCGCTTTAATCGCGTCGCGGCCTGGGCCGATAATTTTGCGCGGATCATATACTTTTTCGTCTTTCGCCAACAATTCACGGACGACTTTCGTAAATGCGATTTGGTTTTCCGTATTGACATTGATTTTCGATGTACCAAGGGAAATGGCGCGTTGAATTTGTTCAGTCGGGATGCCTGTACCACCGTGAAGCACAAGCGGAATGCCAGTTAAATCGCGAATTTGTTCCATTTCGGCGAACCCTAATTTTGGCTCTCCTTTGTATGGACCGTGCACCGAACCCAAAGCAGGGGCTAAACAGTCAATGCCTGTCCGTTTGACTAACTCTTCACATTCTTTCGGATCCGCATAAATAATGCCTTCACCGATGACATCGTCTTCCTGTCCACCGACCGTTCCTAGCTCCGCCTCCACCGACACGCCGCGCGCATGTGCGTATTCGACGACTTGCGAAGTGATTTTGACGTTTTCTTCAAATGGATGGTGAGAGGCGTCAATCATGACGGAAGTAAAACCAGCGTCAATGGCTGCTTTACATTTTTCAAAGCTGGAGCCGTGATCGAGATGGATCGCCACTGGAACGGTAATATTCATGTCTTCCATCAAACCTTTAACCATATTCACGACCGTTTTAAAACCGCTCATATAACGCGCCGCACCTTCAGACACGCCGAGGATGACCGGCGATTTTTCTTCTTCTGCCGCTGCTAAAATCGCCTGCGTCCACTCTAAGTTGTTAATGTTAAATTGGCCGACAGCGTACTTTTCACGCAACGCTTTGTTCAGCATTTCTGTCATTGAGACTAAAGGCATTGTAAAATCCTCCTTATGCTCTAACGTTATCGCCTTTCCCAAACATAGCTATGCGTCATTCCAACGGGGGATATGTACGAAAGGCGTAAAATTGTCCTACGTTATAAGCATACCAACTTACAAAGAAAACAGCAACATTGTCACTCTTTAGACAAACAACTGTACTTTTTATGACACTAAATGTTTCTTAACCGCCGTACGCAAATCGTCGATATCAAATGGCTTGGCAAAATGCATAATCGCCCCCAGTTCCTTTGTTTCCTGAATCATATCAAGCTCTCCATAAGCGGTCATAATAATGACCTTAATATCGGGATCAATTTCTTTTAACCGTTTTAATATTTCAATGCCATCCATGCCAGGTATTTTCATATCCAATAACACTAAATCAGGGCGGTGTTTGCGGACAATTTCGAGCGCCTGCATGCCGTTTGCCGCCTGATATGTCGTATATCCTTCTCTCTGGAACACCTCATTTAATAAAATGCGAATTCCGTATTGATCGTCGACAATCAAAATTTTGTTGCCCATCTATATGCACCTCAATTCGTTTGTTTTTTCTTCCACCTTAATAGTTTCGCATTTCCCTATTAATTTCCTGCCGCTTTTTTCGCGATTTCGCCAAATTCCCATCCGTTCCTTGTTTTTTGTATAATAGGCAACGAAAGGAGGACAAACTAGTGAAAATTTTTACGACGCAAATGATCGGCATTTTGCAAAAAATTGCCGCGGAAGAAGAGCTGGCGCTCGAAGACGGAGCACGTTTGCTCGCACAGGCGATAATCGGAGACGGCCGCATTTTTCTTCACGGGTTTCATGAAATGGAGGCAGTGGTCATCGAAGCTCTCTGCGGGCAAGACAAGCTGCCAAAAGCGGCGCGCTTAATGGAAAATGGGCATCTTCGCCATGATATCGACAAAACGGATCGCGTTTTATTGGTTACGCGATTTTCCAATGATAAAGACGCCATTAACCTTGCCGAACAATTAAAAGAAAAAGGTCTTGAAATTGCCGCTATTTCCGCTGTTGTCAAAGACGAGCAACCGTCACTCGCTGACATTGTCGATGTCCATATCGATAGCAAATTGCTAAAACCAATCATTCCGAAGGACGACGGCAGCCGCATCGGCTTTCCAACGGTGATCACGGCCTCGTTTGCATACTATTGTCTGTTGCTTACCATTTATGACATTTTAGAAGAATACGAGTAATTAAAAAGGACTATCTAGCCTATGCGGAAGATAGTCCTTTTCTTGTGTAAATACGATTATTGTTTTAATGATGCTTTAATAAACTCACGGAACAACGGCTGCGGTCTTGTCGGCCGCGATGTAAATTCCGGATGGAATTGGGCGGCGACAAACCATGGATGGTCTTTCAACTCAATGATTTCGACAAGCCGGCCGTCCGGGCTTGTTCCGGAAAAGATGAAACCATGCTGTTCCATGATTTGACGATAGTGATTGTTGAATTCATAACGATGGCGGTGGCGTTCGTAAATCACTTCATCTTGATATGCTTCGTAGGCAAGCGTTCCTTCTAGCAATTTGCAAGGATAAAGACCTAGTCGAAGCGTTCCTCCTAAATCTTCGATGTCTTTTTGTTCCGGCAACAAATCGATGATCGGATGCGGCGTATTCGGATCAAATTCTGCGGAATGCGCTTCTTTTAACCCAACAACATTGCGGGCAAATTCAATGGAAGCAAGCTGCATGCCGAGACAAATGCCAAGGAACGGCACTTTTTGTTCACGCGCGTAGCGAATCGCTTCAATTTTTCCTTCAATGCCGCGGTCCCCAAATCCGCCTGGCACAAGAATGCCGTCCGCATCTCCTAACAATTCGGCGACGTTTTCCTTATTGACGTGTTCGGAGTTAATCCATTTAATGTCAATATCGGTGTCAAACGCATAACCAGCATGGCGCAGCGCTTCGACGACGGAAATGTACGCATCTTGCAGCTCCACGTATTTTCCGACCAGCGCGATTTTTGTTGTCCGCGACAAATTGCGTACTTTTTCCACCAGCGCTTTCCATTCCGTCATGTCCGCTTCTTTGCAATTGAGTTTCAAATGTTCGCACACGATTTGGTCGAGTTTTTGCTCCTGAAGCATCAATGGAACAGCGTATAACGTATCGGCGTCGCGCGCTTCAATGACCGCTTTCGGATCAATATCGCAAAATAGCGCGATTTTCTCCTTCATTTCTTGCGGCATCGGCATTTCCGTGCGGACGACGATAACGTTTGGCTGAATGCCGAGGCTGCGCAGTTCTTTGACGCTATGCTGCGTCGGCTTCGTTTTCATTTCGCCAGCCGCTTTAATATACGGAACGAGCGTGCAATGAATGTACATCACGTTTTCGCGGCCGATATCGCTTTTAATTTGGCGGATTGCTTCTAAAAACGGCAACGACTCGATATCGCCGACCGTGCCGCCGATTTCCGTAATGACGACATCGGCGTTCGTTTCGCGGCCTGCACGAAATACCCGTTCTTTAATTTCGTTCGTAATGTGCGGAATGACTTGCACGGTGCCGCCCAAATAGTCGCCGCGGCGCTCTTTTTTGATCACAGCGGAATAAATTTTTCCCGTCGTGACGTTGCTGTATTTGTTTAAGTTAATATCGATAAAACGTTCATAATGCCCTAAATCAAGGTCCGTTTCCGCGCCGTCATCCGTCACAAACACCTCACCGTGCTGATATGGACTCATCGTTCCCGGGTCGACGTTAATATACGGGTCAAATTTCTGAATCGTCACATTTAATCCGCGGTTTTTTAACAGCCGGCCTAACGATGCCGCCGTAATCCCTTTTCCTAGCGAAGATACGACACCGCCAGTCACAAAAATATATTTTGTCATCTTGTCTTCCCCCTTGCCGAAATTACATATACAGTGTGTACTAATTCCACAAATAAAAAACGCTCCACTTACGTATATGTAAGGGAGCGATATATTTTCCGTCTGTTTTTAAGAGCCCAAGCAAAATTCTACCTAGTTCTATTCGTAAAGTCAAGAGAATATTACGCGTCTTGTTCATCGTCATCGAGCTCTAACTCTTCGTCCAGCTCGTCGTCGCCCAAGTCAAATTCATCCTCGTCAAGAATCTCATCATCAAACGCGACATCATCGTCCAAATCGAATTCGTCATCCTCGAGAAGCTCGTCTTCATCAAGGTCAATCTCATCCTCGTCAAATTCGTCAAGATCATCGTAATCGATATCTTCTTCATCAAGAAGATCATCGTAGTCATCATAATCGTCATCAAGCGCTTTTTTCTTCTTCTTCGGCTTCGTCGCCACCATAACTGTTTCGTCTTCGGTTTGATCAAACGGATACCAAGCACGCAGCCCCCAGACGTTTTCCCCGACGCAAATAAAACGGCCGTCGATATTTAAGTCTGTATAATACTGAGCAAGCCGCTGTTTTACTTCCTGCTCCGATAAACCAATTAGCGCAGCAACTTCGTCAACAAGTTGTTGGAACGATAACGCTTCTCGTTTTTCTGATAAAATGAGACTAGCGAGTTCCACAAATGACATTTCCCGCAATTCCTCTTGAGAGTATTGCTGCAGACTCAAATTCGGCACTCCCCTTCTATGTAATAAACTAACAAATGAATGCGAGTTGAATACATACCATTCATTATAAACAAATTCTCGCTGTTTATGCTAGATATTTGCAGAAAAAAAATGTACATTTCCAGCTTGGATGTTTGATAGGGTAGCGGACGCTGCCCATTTTCATTTTATGGCAAGAAAAAAGGAAATCGGCAAGCGATTTCCTTTTCTCGTATTACATGTTGCGGCGGTATTGTCCGCCCACTTCATAAAGGGCGCGCGTAATTTGTCCGAGGCTGGCGACTTTTACTGTTTCCATTAATTCTTCGAAAATATTGCCGCCGCTTACCGCCACTTGTTTGAGGCGCTCGAGTGCTTCATCGACTTTATCTTTATTTCTCTCTTGGAATTCACGCAAGTTTTTAATTTGCAATTCTTTTTCTTCGTATGTGGCGCGCGCGAGCTGGATGTTGTTCAACTCCTCTTCCGATGGCGGATTCGGATTGAGGAACGTATTGACGCCGATGATCGGAAGTTCGCCGCTATGTTTTTTCATTTCGTAATACATCGATTCTTCTTGAATTTTTCCACGCTGATATTGCATTTCCATCGCGCCGAGCACGCCGCCGCGGTCGTTGAGGCGTTCAAATTCCCGCAATACTGCTTCTTCCACTAAGTCGGTCAGCTCTTCAATAATAAACGACCCTTGCAGCGGATTTTCATTTTTCGCGAGACCCAATTCTTTCGTGATGATAAGCTGGATCGCCATCGCGCGACGGACCGACTCCTCGGTCGGTGTCGTGATTGCTTCGTCATAGGCGTTTGTATGGAGCGAGTTGCAGTTATCGTAAATCGCCATTAACGCCTGCAATGTCGTACGGATGTCGTTAAAATCAATTTCTTGCGCATGAAGCGAACGGCCGGATGTTTGGATATGATATTTTAATTTTTGGCTTCGTTCGTTTGCCCCGTATTTTTCGCGCATGACGATCGCCCAAATGCGGCGCGCCACACGGCCGATCACCGAATATTCTGGATCTAGGCCGTTGCTGAAGAAGAAGGAAAGGTTTGGCGCGAAATCATCGATTTTCATGCCGCGGCTTAAATAATATTCGACGTACGTAAAGCCGTTGGCGAGCGTAAACGCCAGCTGGGTAATCGGATTGGCACCCGCTTCGGCGATATGGTAGCCCGAAATCGATACGGAATAATAGTTGCGCACTTTATGCTTAATAAAATATTCTTGAATGTCGCCCATCATTTTTAAGGCGAAATCGGTCGAGAAAATACACGTATTTTGCCCTTGGTCTTCTTTTAAAATATCGGCCTGAACCGTGCCGCGCACCGTTTGCAGCGTGTATGCTTTTACTTCTTCGTATTCTTCTTTCGTCAGCGGACGGCCTAGTTCTTTTTCCCGCTTTTCGACTTGCTGGTCGATCGCCGTGTTCATAAACATCGCTAAAATAATCGGCGCCGGACCGTTGATCGTCATCGATACGGATGTCAGCGGGTCACACAAGTCAAAGCCTTTATACAGCTTTTTCATATCATCGAGCGTACAGACGCTGACGCCGCTTTCGCCAACTTTGCCGAAAATGTCTGGGCGGTAGTCTGGGTCTTGACCATACAGCGTGACCGAATCGAACGCTGTGCTTAACCGCTTCGCTTTATCTTCTTTGCAGAGATAATGGAAGCGGCGATTCGTCCGCTCTGGCGTGCCTTCGCCGGCAAACTGCCGTTTCGGATCTTCGCCTTGCCGTTTAAACGGAAAGACGCCGGCTGTATATGGAAACGAGCCTGGAACATTTTCTTTGTACACCCAGCGCAAAATTTCGCCGTAATCTTTAAATTTTGGCAGCGCCACTTTCGGAATATCGAGCCCGGACAAGCTTTTCGTTGTTAACTCGGTGACAATTTCCTTATCGCGCACTTTTGTCACAAACTGTTTCGCGGCATATTTCGCTTTCAAATCTTCCCATGAGGCAAGGATTCGTTTCGATTCCGGCGTTAGTTCATTTTCGTAATGCTGCTTGAGCTCCTCGAGCGCCGCGATCACTTCTTCGCTTTCGCCGCGTTCTTTTGCCGCTTCGATCGCCCCTTCAATTTGGAAAAGACGGCGCGCGAGTTCGGACTGTTGTTCGACGCGCTTATGATAGTTGCGGACCGTTTCCGTAATTTCCCGCAAGTAATGGCGCCGCTCACTTGGGATGATAACGTTATGCTTTTCGACGTTCGCTACCGTTTTCAAATTCGTTTTCCAGTTTGTTCCCATTTTTTGGTTGATCAGGTCGATCAGCGCGACAAACAGCGTGTTCGTTCCCGGATCGTTAAATTGGCTGGCGATCGTGCCATAGACCGGCATTTCCGAAAGGTCTTTATCAAATAGCTGGTGGCTGCGCTGATATTGTTTTTGCACTTGGCGTTTCGCGTCTTCCGACCCTTCGCGTTCAAATTTGTTGATGACGATTAAATCGGCGTAGTCAATCATATCGATTTTCTCAAGCTGCGTTGGCGCGCCGTATTCGCTCGTCATCACATACATCGAGATATCACATACTTCCGTGATCGCCGCATCTCCTTGGCCGATTCCGCTCGTTTCGACGATAATTAAATCAAAGCCCGCCGCTTTGACGACAGAAATGGCATCGCGAATCGCAAGCGACAGCTCCGAGCGGGAATTGCGCGTCGCCAGGCTGCGCATATAGACGCGCGGCGAGTTGATCGCATTCATGCGGATGCGGTCGCCAAGCAGGGCGCCGCCCGTTTTTTGTTTCGTCGGATCAATCGATAAAATCGCGATTTTGATATCCGGAATCTCGTTTAAGAAACGGCGCACTAACTCATCGGTCAGCGAGCTTTTCCCCGCTCCGCCCGTGCCGGTAATACCGAGAACCGGCACCTTTTTGGTCATCGTTTTCACCTTTTCTAGCGCCGCCTCCGCCGCTGCCGCTACTTCGCTCGAAGCATCGACACGGCTTTCACATAACGTGATTAACCGCGCGATTGCTTGGACGTCTCCACTTGGCAGCCGTTCTAATTCATCGGTAATTTCGGTAACGGTCGGAAAATCGCATTCTTCGAGCATAATGTTAATCATGCCTTGCAGCCCGAAACGGCGGCCGTCCTCCGGCGAAAAAATGCGGGCGATGCCGTATTCATGCAGCTCTTTGATTTCACGCGGAATAATGACGCCGCCTCCGCCGCCGTAAATGCGGATATGGGAAGCACCGCGCTCTTGCAACAGGTCATACATATATTTGAAAAATTCCATATGCCCGCCTTGATAAGAGGAGACGGCAATTCCTTGCACATCCTCCTGGATCGCGGCATTGACAATTTCATCGACGGAACGGTTGTGCCCCAAATGAATGACTTCCGCCCCGCTTGCCTGCAAAATGCGGCGCATGATGTTAATCGATGCGTCGTGGCCGTCAAATAAGCTTGACGCCGTCACAAAGCGAATGTGATGCTTCGGACGATAAATATGTGCCATCCTTTCCTCCCCCTTTAATCATGTGACCGTTTTTTCATAATCCCCTTTAGCAGCAATTCCGTCTGCAGTTCAATATATTCATCAAGCGTATACATTTTTTTCAGCGCCCAGCGGCGAAACGCCCACATTTGTCCCAACACGAAAATGTCGTGAGCGAACAGTTTAATTTCATCCTCCATCAGCTGAAATACACCGTTGTTGACGCATGTCTGCAAAATGTTTTCAAACATGCCGACCATTTGGATTTCCTTGTTGAGCACGTATGGCAGCGATTCTTTGCTGAGCGATTTCACTTCCTGATACATAACAAGCACTTCATCTTGTAAATCGTCGATGACTTTGAAATAGCGGGCGATCGCTAACTTAAAGCTTTCGATCGTGCCGTGGTGGGTTTCGATATCTTTTTCCATTCGTTCTCGCACTTCATCATAAATGCGGTCGCAAACGAGATAAAGGATGTCTTCTTTTTTGCGGATGTATTCATACAGCGTCCCGATGCTAAATCCCGATGCTTTCGCAATTTCCCTTGTTGTCGTCTGGTGAAATCCTTTTTGTTTAAACAGGGAAATCGCTCCTTTAATCATTTGGTTGCGGCGCTTTTTGACAAGCTTTTCATCTTTGACGGATGCGATCACTTCCCGTTTTTTCATCTTGACCACCTGCAATGACGCGGATGCTTATCTAGTAAGCATCCGCGAAATAACAAGACGTTGAATCTCTTGCGTTCCTTCGTAAATTTGCGTAATTTTCGCATCGCGCATAAACCGTTCGACCGGATAGTCTTTCGTATAGCCGTTGCCGCCGAAAATTTGCACGGCATCGACCGTTACTTTCATCGCCGTATCGCCGGCAAACAATTTGGCCATCGCCGATGCTTTGCCGTACGGCAGGCCGTTGGACTCCAGCCATGCCGCCTGATACGTGAGCAGTCGCGCCGCTTCAATCGCCGTTGCCATGTCGGCCAATTTAAAGGCCACACCTTGCTGCTCGGCGATCGGCTTGCCAAATTGTACCCGTTGTTTGGCGTACTCAACCGCTGCGTCTAACGCTCCTTGGGCGATGCCGACCGCTTGCGCCGCGATACCGTTGCGACCGCCGTCAAGCGTCATCATCGCGATTTTGAAACCTTCCCCTTCTTGCCCGAGAAGATTTTCTTTCGGAATGCGGCAGTCTTCAAAAATAAGCTCGGTTGTCGGCGAGGAACGAATGCCGAGTTTTTTCTCTTTTTTGCCGATTGAAAATCCTGGCGTACCTTTTTCAACGATAAATGCGCTGATGCCTTTATGGCGTTTTTCCGGATCAGTAACGGCAAATACGACGTAAATTTCCGCTTCGCCGCCGTTGGTGATCCATACTTTGGAGCCGTTTAATACGTAATAGTCGCCATCCCGCACCGCTCTCGTTTTCATCGAAGCGACGTCCGAACCGGCACCCGGCTCGGAAAGACCGTACGCGCCGAGCTTTTCCCCTGTCGCGAGGGCGCGCAAATATTTTTGCTTTTGTTCTTCGGTGCCAAATTTATAAATCGGCCAGCTCGCAAGGGAGATATGCGCGGAAAGCGTAACCCCGGTAGACGCGCATACTCTTGACAATTCTTCGACAGCAATCACATACGCCAAATAATCGCTGCCGATGCCGCCGTACTCTTCCGGCCACGGAATTCCGGTCAGGCCTAATTCAGCCATTTTATTAAAAATTCCGCGGTCAAACCGTTCTTCTTCATCCCGTTCCGCCGCTGTCGGCGCCACTTCGTTTTCGGCAAACTCGCGCACCATTTTTCGTATCATTTCATGTTCTTCACTTAATTGAAAATTCATATCCCGATCCCCCATTTAATATATGCTTAACGTTGCCTTACTCTTTCGTTAAGTACTTGCTAATGACTAAACGTTGAATTTCGCTTGTTCCTTCGTAAATTTCGCAAATTTTCGCATCGCGGAACAGCCGCTCGACCGGATAGTCTTTCGTATAGCCGTTGCCGCCGAAGATTTGCACCGCTTCAATCGCGTTTTCCATCGCCGTTCTCGAAGCGAACAACTTCGCCATCGACGCTTCTTTTCCGCATGGGAGGCCTTGCGCCCGCAAAAATGCCGCACGATAGACAAGCAGCTTCGCCGCTTCGACCGCCGTCGCCATATCAGCGAGCTTAAAGGCGACGCCTTGCTGCTCGGCAATCGGTTTGCCAAACTGGATGCGTTCTTTCGCATAAGCGGTCGCATGTTCGAGCGCCGCTTCAGCAATGCCTAGCGATTGCGCGGCGATGCCGATGCGTCCGACATCGAGGTTAGCCATCGCGATTTTAAAGCCTTGCCCTTCTTCACCAAGCAAGTTTTCCGCCGGCACTTTCGCGTCTTCCAGCGTAATTTGTACCGTCCGCGAACCGTGTAGCCCCATTTTTTTCTCGTCTTTGCCGATGATAAACCCCGGCGTATCTTTTTCGACGATAAAGGCGGAAATGCCGCGGCTGCCTTTTTCATTCGGGTCGGTGCGGGCAAAGACGATGTACGTATCCGCCTCGCCGCCATTGGTGATAAAGATTTTCGATCCATTTAAAATGTAATAGTCGCCTTGGCGGACCGCTTTCGTTTTTAAACTTTTCGCATCCGACCCAGCGCTCGGTTCGGTAAGGCAAAACGCGCCTAAATACTCGCCGCTGGCCAGCTTCGGTACATATTTTTTCTTTTGCTCCTCCGTTCCGAAGTATAAAATCGGATTCGTGCCGACCGACGTATGCACCGATAAAATGACGCCGACCGTGGCACTGACTTTAGAAATTTCATGGATGGCGATAATGTAGGAAACAAAGTCCATACCGGCGCCGCCGTACTCTTCCGGAACGGTAATGCCCATCAGACCGAGCTCGGCCATTTTGTTTAAAATCGGGCGCGGAAATTCGCCTTGCTCCATGCGTTCCACAAACGGGGCGATTTCCGCCTGCGCGAACTCGCGCACCATGTTCCTCATCATTTCTTGCTCTTCGGTAAAGTGCAGATTCATGTATGCCACCTTCTTTGCTGATTACTCGTATGTGTAAAATCCTCTTCCTGTTTTGCGGCCGAGCCAGCCGGCTTTCACGTATTTGCGCAATAACGGGCATGGACGGTATTTATCGTCGCCAAACCCTTCATGAAGCGTTTCCATAATGTACAGACACGTATCCAAGCCGATGAAATCGGCCAATGTCAGCGGTCCCATCGGATGGTTCATGCCAAGCTTCATTACTTCGTCGATCGCTTCTTTTGTCGCGACCCCTTCATATAACGCGTAAATCGCTTCGTTGATCATTGGCATCAAGACGCGGTTGGAGATAAAGCCCGGAAAGTCGTTGACTTCAACTGGTACTTTATTCAGCTTGCGCGTAATCGCTTCAATCGTCTCATACACCTCATCCGCCGTCGCCAGTCCGCGGATAATTTCGACGAGCTTCATGACCGGAACCGGATTCATAAAATGCATGCCGATCACTTTTTCCGGCCGTTTCGTCGCCGCGGCGATTTCCGTAATCGGCAGCGAAGACGTATTTGTCGCCAAAATCGCATGCGGCGGAGCAATTTGATCGAGTTCGGCAAACAGCTTTGTTTTTACATCCATGTTTTCGACGATCGCTTCAATGACTAAATCGACTTGCGCCGCGTTTTGCAAATCGGTGGAAGGGGTGAGGCGCGACAGTGTCGCCGCTTTTTCTTCTTCCGTCATTTTTCCTTTTTCCACTTGGCGCGACAATAATTTTTCGATATTGGCAAGCCCTTTATCGATTTGCGCTTGGCTAATGTCGTGCAAGAAAACATGATATCCCGCCATCGCGCATACTTGGGCAATGCCCGAACCCATTTGTCCGGCACCGACAACCATGATCGTTTTTACATCCATGTTCCCACATCCCCTGTCTTTTGTTGTTTCAAAGTAAAGTGCAATGATTTATCTGATGGAAATAGCGCGCCGCCTCCGCTTTTTTTCCTGTCTAGCTCCAGCGGCTAGCCTTCTTCTGCCAAATAACCTTCCCCCTCGGGGTGACAAGCACCCCTGCGGGTGAAGAACATTTGGCTTCGAAGGCTAATCGCGCCGCTTCCGCTTTTCTATACTTGTACCATGATGGCGTCGCCCTGGCCGCCGCCGCTGCAAATCGCGGCAATGCCGATGCCGCCGCCTCGGCGTTTTAATTCGTGGATCAGGGTAATGATAATGCGCGCGCCGCTGGCGCCGATCGGATGGCCTAATGCGACCGCGCCGCCGTTGACGTTCACTTTTTCCGGATCAATGTCGGCGATTTGGATGCTCGCCAGCGCTACGGCGGCAAACGCTTCGTTAATTTCGAATAAATCGATGTCATGGACCGTTTTTCCGGTTTTGCGCAACAATTCGTTAATGACAAGCCCCGGCGTTTTCGGAAAATCTTTTGCCTCTACGGCAATCGCCGTATGCGCCAAAATCGTCGCAAGCGGTTGAATTCCTTCACGGACGGCGCGCTCTTCGCTCATCAGGACAAGCGCGGCGGCTCCGTCATTGACGCCCGGCGCGTTTCCGGCTGTCACCGTTCCTTGCGGGTCAAAAACAGGTGGAAGTTTGGCCAGCTTTTCGAGCGACGTATCTTTTCTTGGCGCCTCATCGTGCTCGACAAGTATTGGCTCGCCTTTTCGCTGCGGCACCGCGACCGGTACGATCTCTTCGGCTAGTAATCCCGCTTCCATCGCGGCGATTGCCCGCTGATGGCTGCGGTACGCCCACTTGTCTTGTTCCTCGCGGGAGATACCTAATTCTTTCGCCGTTTCACCGCCATAAACCCCCATATGCACACCGGTAAAACTGCATGTCAGCCCGTCATACACCATTAAATCTTTGACAGCGCCGTCGCCCATCCGCAGTCCCCAGCGCGCTTTCGGCAATATATACGGTGCGTTGCTCATTGATTCCATGCCGCCGGCGACGACTACCTCCGCTTCGCCGAGGCGGATGATTTGGTCGCCAAGAGTTACCGCCCGCATACCGGAAGCGCATACTTTATTAATCGTTTCCGTGCGTACTTCCCACGGAATTCCGGCATGACGCATCGCTTGGCGGGATGGCAGCTGTCCTTGTCCGCCCTGCAGGACAGTCCCTAAAATAACTTGATCGACTTGTTCTCCGCTAATGTTGGCGCGCGCCAGCGCTTCTTTTATCGCAATGCCGCCAAGTTCGGCAGCCGTCAGCGACTGCAAGGCGCCGCCAAATTTGCCAAACGGTGTCCGTACAGCGCTTACAATCACCGTTTTTCCCATGAAACCTCTCCCCCTTTGTGATCTCCCTTTGTAACAGGAAAGCGATTACAACAATACAGACTGAACGCTCGCTCGATAATGGTGGTAAAGAGAAGGTGTACACGAGCGCACACCCTCTTAATCTATTATACTAACTATTTTAAAAAATAGGAATTGTATATTCAATTTTTTTTTAAGAGGCTGCTTCTTTTTCTTCGCCAAAGACCGATTTCGCCAGCAATTCGGCGACATCGTAAGTCGAGACCCTGTCTTCGACTTCTTTTGCTTTTGTCCCGTCCGTCAGCATTGTCAAGCAGTACGGACAGCCAGAGCTGATCACCGTCGGATTGACGGCAAGCGCCTGTTCGGTGCGGGCTACGTTGATGCGGTTTCCTGTTGTTTCTTCCATCCACATCAAACCGCCGCCGGCCCCGCAGCACATGCCGCGTTCGCGGTTGCGTTCCATTTCAACGAGCTCGACGCCCGGAATCGCCTGCAAAATTTTGCGCGGCGCGTCATACACATCGTTGTAACGTCCTAAATAACAGGAATCATGGAACGTCACTCGTTCTTTCACTTCATATTTCGGCACCAATCGGCCTTCGTCAATCAGCTTCGCGAGCAGCTCAGTATGATGGTATACTTCCGCTTCGAAGCCGAAATCTGGATATTCGTTTTTAAACGTGTTGTAGGCGTGCGGGTCGATCGTCACAATCTTTTTCACGCCTGCTTTTTCAAATTCCGCGATATTGTTGGCCGCAAGTTCCTGGAATAAAAACTCGTTTCCTAAGCGGCGCGGCGTGTCACCTGAGTTTTTCTCTTTATTTCCTAAAATCGCAAACTTCACGCCCGCTTCATTTAACAATTTCGCAAACGCCAAGGCGATTTTTTGGCTGCGGTTGTCAAACGAGCCCATCGAGCCGACCCAGAATAAATATTCGAACTCCTCGCCGGCTTTGTTCATTTCTTTGACCGTCGGAACGTGCACATCCTCGCGAAGCTCGCGCCAGTTTTCTCTCTCTTTGCGGTTCAGTCCCCATGGGTTTCCTTGGCGCTCAATATTGGTCATCGCCCGCTGCGCATCCGGGTTCATTTTTCCTTCTGTCAGCACAAGGTAGCGGCGCAAGTCGATAATTTTGTCAACGTGCTCGTTCATGACCGGGCATTGGTCTTCACAGTTGCGGCATGTTGTACAAGCCCAAATTTCCTCTTCCGTAATGACATCGCCGATGAGGCTTGGCATCTCCAGTGTCGCCGCTTGTTCCTGCGCGCCTTGCGCGGCAAACGCTATTTGGTTTCCTCTCGTGTTTTTAAAGGCAAACGTCGGCACCCACGGAGCCCGGGACGTAACGGCTGCCCCTTTTTCGGTCAGGTGGTCGCGCAATTTTAAAATCAAATCCATTGGCGACAACATTTTCCCTGTTCCAGTGGCCGGACACATGCTTGTGCATCGTCCGCACTCCACACAGGCATATAAATCGATGAGCTGCTTTTGCGTAAAATCTTCAATTTTCCCGACACCAAATGATTCCTGCGTTTCATCTTCGAAATTGATGGTTGATAATTTCGGCCGCGACAAACGGCTGAGAAAGACGTTAATCGGCGCAGCAATCAAGTGAGCGTGTTTCGACTGCGGTACGTATACTAAGAAGGTAAGCAAAATCAATAAATGGACCCACCAAGCGATAAAGAATAAGACCACGGCACCCGTTTCGCCAACCCAATGGAACGCGCCGGCGATGAGCGACGCGACCGGTTCGCTCCACGAGGCTTCTTCCCCGTGCCAAATCATGGCCATTCCGTTGCCAAACAAAACGGAAAGCATTAGCCCACCGATAAAGATGAGTACTAAACCAGCTTTAAAATCGCGTTTTAAGCGAACGAGCTTTTCAATATAACGACGGTAAAACGCGGCAAATACGACAATCAAAATAAGCAAGGTGACAATTTCTTGGAAAAACGTAAACCCCGGATAAAGCGGTCCTAGCGGCAGATGTGCCCCGGGAACGAGACCTTTAATAATAAAGTCAATCGCTCCGAATTGCACCAGAATAAAGCCGTAGAAAAAGATGACGTGAATGAGGCCGCTTTTCTTATCTTTTAAAAGCTTTTTCTGGCCAAAGACGTTGACCCAAATTTTTTGCAGGCGCTCCTTTACTTTTTCATCAAACTCGACTTTTTTGCCGAGCTTAATGTATATCGCCCGCGTTTTTACAACGTAGGCAAACAAGTAAACGGCGTAAGCGGTTACAAGCAAAAACGCAAGAAAGTTGATCACTAATAGCGGATTCATGCCTCTCTCCCCTTCCCCCTTTGAATCGATGAGATGCCAATCAAAAATATTAACAACAAAATAAATTTTCAGAATTATGCCCTTGCGTCTATTTTACATAATGAATGAGCATTCAGTCAATAATGTTTTTACATAATGTCCTGCTATTTTTTGTGTGCGCCGGGTACATTAATAACTAACGATGCAATCAGGAGGGGAAGAAATGATTGTGCTTTTCATTATTGCTATTATATTAGCGTTAATTTATCTCGATGGCAAGCTCGGAATGTTTGCTTTCCAGCATAAAAACAAAAAAATCGTCTATCCGCGGCGCCTTAGCGACATTTCTTTTTTCATCAACGGAACGCATCTTTTTTCCGATTATTTTGCGGAGATTCGCCAGGCGAAACATCATATTCACATTTTGTTTTACATCATTAAGGATGATGAGACGAGCCAGCCGTTTTTCCAATTGCTAAAACAAAAAGCAAAGGAAGGGGTTCGCATCCGCCTTCTCGTCGATTGGGTGGGAAGCTTTAGCTTGCCAAAATCGTTGATTCGTTCCTTAGAGGCAAGCGGCATCGAATTCGCCTACACACGTAAACCGCGATTTCCGTTTTTCTTTTACCGGCTCAATCGGCGCAACCATCGAAAAATTACGGTGATCGACGGAAAAATTGGGTATATCGGCGGCTTTAATATCGGTAAGGAATACGTTGGGAAAGATCCGAATTTCGGAGAGTGGCGTGATTATCATTTAAAAATTACCGGCGAAGGGGTTCATGATTTGCAAACACAGTTTTTGCGCGACTGGGAAGAGGCGACGAAAACTGCCATTGCCAAAGGCGAATATTTTCCTCCTCTTCAAGCAGGCACAATCACCCACCAACTGATCGCAACGAACGGTCATGGGCTAGAAAAGCACTTTATCGATGTCATCGGCCGCGCCAAAAAAGAAATTATTATCGGCAGCCCCTATTTCATTCCTAGCCGCTCGGTAATGAACGCGCTGCTCGATGCCCTTCGACGCGGCGTCGACGTGACGGTTCTCGTCCCGCTAAAGGCAGATCACTTATTTGTCAAAGAAGCAGCCTATCCTTATTTTTACCGTCTATTGAAAGCCGGAGCACGTATTTACCGCTTTTATCAAGGATTCTATCACGCGAAAACGATGGTGGTGGATGCGGAATGGTGCGATATCGGCACCGCCAACTTTGATAAGCGAAGCCTGTTTTTGAATTGCGAAATCAATTGTTATATATACGACCGCCATTTTGTTCACAAAGTCAAAAAAGCGATTAAGCACGATCTAGCCCGCTCGGAAGCACTGACGCTCGATTTTTGGAAAAAACGCACGTTATGGGACCGCGGCAAAGAATCGATATCGACTCTGCTTTCCGCTTGGCTGTAAAAAACAATGTTGAGGGGACCGCCCTCAACATTGTTTTATTTCCAAAAAATGCTTATCCATTCAAATATTTTCATCCCTAAATATACTCCAACGATTCCAGCAATGCCGGCTAAAGCTGGCGGAGCAGGAATCGGCAAACGGAACAGCGTAAATAAAAAGCCGACCACTGCCCCAGTCAACAGCGATAAAATCACTTCTTTCATTCTCTATTTCCTCCATGTTGTCTTTTTCATCATTATGCCCATAAGAAAGAGGGGTCACACCGCCCCCTCTGTTATTGTAGAAAAATATCTTTCATCGTGATGACATTTTTGCGGCAGAATGGATGCGCTCCTTCCCGCCGGGATGGGCGCCTTTTGTTCACCGCCATCGTTTCTTACATTTTTTCCGGAGCCGATACGCCGATCAATGCCAAGGCGTTTTGCAGCGTGATTTGCACTGCCTTCATGAGCGCCAAGCGCGCCCGGCTTTTTTCGACGTTTTCCGGATCTAATACTTTTTCCGCATTGTAAAAGCTGTGCAGTGCCGATGCGAGCTCGAACACATAGCCGGTCACGCGGTGCGGCATCCGTTTCAAGGCTGCTTCTGCCACTACGCTTGGAAACTCGCCAAGCTTTTTCAACAGCTCGATTTCTTTTTCCGTTTGGATATAATCGAGCTGCAAATCCCCTTCATACGACAAGTTTTGCTCTTCGCCTTGGCGGAGAATGCTAGAGACGCGGGCATGGGCGTATTGCACATAGTACACCGGATTTTCATTCGATTGCGACACGGCCAGATCCATATCAAAATCCAAATGCGTGTCGCTCGAGCGCATCGCAAAGAAGTAACGGGTCGCATCCAAGCCGACCTCTTCCATTAATTCGCGCATCGTCACCGCTTTGCCGGTGCGCTTGCTCATTCTGACCCGTTCGCCGTTTTGGTACAAGTTAACTAATTGGATAATTTCCACTTCTAATGCATCCGGGTCATAACCGAGCGCCGCAATCGCCGCTTTCATCCGCGGAATATAGCCATGATGGTCCGCGCCCCAAATGTTAATGATTTTTTCAAATCCGCGGCGAAGCTTATCTTGGTGGTAGGCGATATCCGGCAGCAAATACGTATACGTACCGTCTTTTTTGATTAACACGCGGTCTTTATCATCGCCAAATGTTGTCGAGCGGAACCATGTCGCCCCGTCTTTTTCATAAATATGGCCGCGCTCGCGCAGCACCGCCAGCGCTTCGTCAATTTTCCCGCTCGTATATAAGGAGGTTTCCGAATACCATACGTCGAACGAGACACGGAAATCAGCCAAATCTTTTTTAATCTTTTCTAATTCATATTTGAGTCCGTATTCGCGGAAAAAGGCAAGCCGCTCTTGTTCGTCGGTATGAACAAATTTATCTCCGTACTCCTCGGCCAGCTTTTTCCCGATCTCCACAATATCTTCGCCGTAATAGCCGTCTTCCGGCATGGCTTTCTCGATGCCGAGCGCCTGAAAGTAACGGGCTTCGACTGATTTGGCCAAGTTGTAAATTTGGTTGCCGGCATCGTTAATATAATATTCGCGCGTTACGTCAAATCCGGCTTTTTCTAAAATGTTGCATAGCGAATCACCGACCGCGGCGCCGCGGGCATGGCCTAAATGCAAATCGCCGGTCGGATTGGCGGAAACAAATTCAACTTGCACTTTTTGCCCGTTTCCGACATTCGTCTCCCCGTAGGCCTGCCCTGCTTGAATGATCGCTGGGATCAGCTCTGTCAAATAACGGTTATCCATATAAAAGTTAATAAACCCTGGACCGGCAATGTCAATCTTGGCGATGGACGCTTTTGTCCGGTCAAAGTGCTGTACGATTGCTTCCGCGATCACCCGCGGCGGTTTTTTGGCAATGCGGGCCAGCTGCATCGCCATATTCGTGGAATAGTCGCCGTGCGCTTTTTCTCTAGGCACTTCTAAAATCACATCCGGCATTTCTTCCGCTTTTGCAAGCCCGGCGCTAATGACAGCGTGTTTAATTTCCTCTTTAATCCGTTCTTTCATCTGTTCAACAATGTTCATCATCTATACCCCCTTAAACATAATCGTCATCGCGTGGCGTCCTGTTTGTTCATTTTGCATCTGCAGTTGGTACGATACAAACAATCGGCCTTTTTTCCGCTTATCATCGTAATGAAACTCGATTTGATCCGTTTTTGTTTTCATCGTCCACTGCCCAAATGAAGTGCGGTAATGGCCGGTCGTTTCCTCCGTTTTGCGAAATGCATGGCGCATATGCACCGCACCGGAACGCATGACCAACACTTCGTCATTTGTTATTTTGACGACCGTGCGGATGCTGCCAATTTCTTGCTGTTCCTCAAAATGCAAATACATGGCGTTTTCTTTTATGTAGTAAATCCCTTTTGCTTCCAACACAACCGTTTCTTTGCGCACCCCGTCACGAATATCGGTAACTTGTTTCAGCTGCATCGGGATTCCGTTTTGTTTCTCCATCGAGAACACGCCCTTGCTAAAAAACAGTAATAACTTAATTAAGTATAAAGGAATTATTTCCGTCTATTCAAGAGGAGAAGAAAGTATGCTGGCATACGTCGCAAAGAAAATTGACCTCTAAGCGCGTTTTCTTCCGCTTTTTTGGCGCCAATCGGCTAGATTTTTTGCATAAGAAAGCGCCATCGCAAGCGGGATGGCGTTTTGAGCAAATATATTTATGATTGTTTTACATTTTGCAACACATTGACCGCAAAGACAATGACAGCGATGACGACAAGCGTTCCGCCAAGGGCCGTAACTGGTATCCATGCATTGTGTCTATAAACGACAAAAATAAGGCCGATCATCATGAGCGGCAAGCCGATATTATGAAGCCAAAAGTGGGTTTTTGCTAGTTTCGTTGCCGCTGCTTGCGGGAATAAATGATAAATAATTCCAGCCAGCGTTAACGCGGTCCAGCCAAGCAAGTTGATGTGGACGTGAACCGGGGTCAACGTAAACGAGTGGGAAATCGACATGTACAGTCCTAAACATACCCCAATCGTAAAATAAACGGCGGAAATTTTAATAAGTCGTATCCCCATTATAATCCCCCTAAAACTATGATAATGATACTACACTATATTATTCCATACAGGTCTATATTCCTAAAAAAATCCCGACTCCATTTCTAGAGTCGGGATTTGCCATTATCGGCGTTTTGGCACCCAGCCGAGAATCATTTCGCGAATGAGTTTGCTTGCGGTGTTAGCCGTTTGTTCGGAATGGTCATAAATCGGCGCCACTTCCACTAAATCAGCGCCAACGACACGGATATTGGAGTTGGCGATTTCATGAATGGCCGCTAATAGTTCTTTCGATGTAATGCCGCCGGCATCGACCGTTCCCGTGCCCGGCGCATGGGCAGGGTCCAAAACATCGATGTCAATCGTCACGTACACCGGACGCCCGGCCAGCTTCGGCAGTACTTCCTGAAGCGGCTTGAGCACTTCAAATTTCGCAATGTACATGCCGTTTTCTTTCGCCCATTCGAACTCTTCTTTCATGCCGGAACGAATGCCGAATGAAAAGACGTTTGTCGGACCGATTAAATCCGCCACTTTGCGAATCGGCGTCGCGTGGGACAGAGGCTCGCCCTCGTAATGCTCACGCAAGTCGGTATGGGCGTCCATATGGATCACCGCTAAATCCGGATATTTTTTATATACCGCTTTAATGACCGGCCAGGACACGAGATGCTCGCCGCCGATGCCAAGCGGAAATTTATCTGCGGCTAAAATTTTATCGACAAAGTCTTCGATGATATCTAAACTGCGCTGCGCGTTTCCAAACGGAAGCGGAATATCGCCGGCGTCAAAATATTTGACTTCTCCAAGTTCGCGGTCTAAATACGGGCTGTATTCCTCCAGCCCAATCGACACTTCGCGAATGCGGGCCGGACCGAAACGGGAACCGGGACGGTAGCTTACCGTCCAGTCCATCGGCATCCCGTAAATCACCGCTTCGCTTTCCTCAAAATTCGGGTGGCTTCCGATAAACACATTGCCCGAATACGCCTCATCAAATCTCATGATGCCATCCCCCTCATTTCAATAAATCAGCGACAAATTTCGGCAATACAAAGCAGGCTTTATGCAGCTCTTTTGTATAGTATTTTGTCTCAATATCATGAAAGCGCTCATCGCTTACTTCCAGCGGATCGTATTTTTTCGAACCGATTGTAAACGTCCAAAGCCCGCTTGGATAGGTCGGGATGTTTGCGGTATATAGACGCGTAATCGGGAAAATTTCACGAACGTCGCGGTATACGTTGCGGATTAAATCCGCCTTAAACCAAGGGTTATCAGTCTGGGCGACAAAAACGCCGTCTTCTTTCAACGCTTTGGCGATACCGGCATAAAAGCCTTTCGTAAATAAATTTACCGCTGGGCCGACCGGTTCTGTCGAATCGACCATAATGACATCGTATTCATTTTCGCTTTTTGCAATATGCATAAAACCGTCATCCACTTTGACTTCGACGCGCGGATCATCAAGCTTTCCGGCGATCTCCGGCAAATATTTTTTCGAGCATTCAATGACTTTGCCATCAATTTCGACAAGCGTCGCTTTTTTGACGCTTGGATGTTTCAGCACTTCGCGGATGACACCGCCGTCACCTCCGCCGACAACAAGCACATTTTTCGGATTTGGATGGGTGAACAGCGGAACGTGCGCCACCATTTCGTGGTAGACAAACTCATCCCTTTGCGTTGTCATTACCATTCCATCCAAAATAAGCATGTTGCCGAACTCTTCTGTTTCGACCATATCTAGCTTTTGGAATGGGGTTTGTTCTGTATGTAAAGTACGTTTAATTCTCGCTGTAATGCCGAAATGCTCCGTCTGTTTTTCGGTAAACCATAGTTCCATATCGGTAACATCCTTTCTTCCAACTTTACTTCAGCTATTTTCATCTTTCCCTGGTAAAGAAAAACTAAACATGAAAAAGTATAGAGCAATCTAGCAAAAATGCAAGGGGAACTTGATAGAAAAACGTTTAAAATAAAAAAAATTTTTTCATACTAATACAAATACGGTTATAACATTATGAGGTGATGAGCGTTGGAAATTATTCCAAGCAGCCGGTTTCGTGGAACATGGAAATACATTCGGGCGTTCGCCTTTATTAGTATCATCCTAGCAATCTTGTCGGCCGTTATGCTTGGCGGCTTCATCTTATTTGCGAAAATCCAAGGCGCTCCTCCGGTAGCGGTGCCGCAAACAACGATTTTTTATGCGGATGACGGAACAAAGATCGGTGAAAGCGACAACGGCCAAACGCGCTACTGGGTCCATCTCGATGACATCTCTCCTTATGTCGCGCAGGCAACGATTGCCGTAGAAGACCGCAAGTTTTACGAACATCACGGCTTTGACATCAAGCGGATTATCGGCGCCGTCGCCGCGGATATTAAAGCGATGGCGAAAGTGCAAGGAGCGAGCACGATCACCCAGCAATACGCGCGCAATTTATTTTTAACTCACGATAAGACATGGACAAGAAAATTGCAAGAGGCGCTGTACACGATCCGCCTTGAAGCCAATTACAGCAAAAAGCAAATTCTCGAAGGATATTTGAACACGATTTACTATGGCCATGGCGCTTATGGAATCGAAGCGGCGGCCCGTTATTATTTCGGCAAGCATGCCAAAGACCTTACGCTAAGCGAAGCGGCGATGCTGGCGGGCATCCCGAAAGGGCCGTACTATTACTCTCCGTTTGTTGATGAAAAACGCGCCAAGGCACGGCAAAAAACGGTGTTGCTGTCGATGGTACAGGCCGGATACATTAGCAAAAAGGAAGCGGAGCAAGCATATAAAGACAAGCTGGTCTATGCGGACCATCACGAAATGAAACAAAAAAATATCGCACCTTATTTTCAAGACGTTGTCAAACATGTGCTGCACAATCAATTAGGACTTGACGAACGAACCATTGAGCTGGGCGGCCTGCGCGTGTATACATCGCTCGATCCGCACATGCAGAAAATCGCGGAACAGGAAATAAAAACGATCATTGACCCGCACTCCCAAATTCAAGCCGCGCTCGTCGCGATGGACCCACGCACCGGAGAAGTAAAAGCGCTCGTCGGCGGCAGGGACTATGAAAAAAGCCCGTTTAACCGCGCTGTGCAGGCAGAGCGGCAGCCGGGCTCCACCTTTAAACCGTTTTTATACTACGCCGCGATTCGCGAAGGTTTCACCCCTTCGACGCAAATGCGCAGCGAGCTGACGACGTTTAAGTTTGATAACGGCAAGTCTACCTATACCCCGCATAACTATAACGATTACTATGCGAATGACGCGATTACGCTCGCACAGGCGATCGCCTTATCGGATAACGTATTTGCCGTTAAAACCCATTTATTTATCGGTGAAAACAAGCTCGTGGAAACGGCGAAAAAGCTGGGGATTACGAGTAAATTAAAGGCGGTCCCATCGCTGGCGCTCGGCACCTCGCCGGTTAAAGTGATCGATATGGTCAAAGCCTACTGCGCCTTTGCCAATTACGGCAAAGAAGCCGAGCCTGTTTTTATTAAAAAAGTCGTCAATCAGCAAGGAGAAACCATTTACGAATACAAACCGTCTAGCAAACAAGTGCTTGATCCTGACGCCGCTTACGTCACGACCCAGCTGATGACGGGCATGTTTGACCCGAAATTAAATGATTACACGACGGTGACCGGCGAATCGATTCGCAAACAGATTACACGTCCGTATGCGGGCAAATCGGGAACAACGGAAACGGATAGCTGGATGATCGGATTTGCGCCGCAGTTAGTAGCCGGAGTATGGACCGGTTATGACCGCGGGGAAACGATAAATAGCATTACCGAAAAACAGTACGCCAAGCAAATTTGGGTGCAATTTATGGAAAAAAGCTTACAAGGAAAGCCAAAGAAAAAGTTTAAGCCGACCAAGGGCGTCGTCGGTGTATACGTCGATCCGGATAACGGCAAACTTGCGACCAACTCATGCCCAGTAAAGCGGCTTACTTATTATATTGCCGGCACCGAACCGACCGAATATTGCACAGATCATTTGTCTGACAAGAAAGGGAAGAAAAAAGAGAAAAAGAAACATTGGTTCGAAAAATGGTTCCCTTGGTTCTAGAAGAAAACCCCTCAAGCGTGATTCGCTTGAGGGGTTTTCTCGTCCTAGTTTTCTTGTGTTATACATTTAGGTTTAGTTTACCCTTTTTCCCTATAAACTACAAGTACCCGCCATAATACGTTCACAAAACTGTCACATATACAGAATTTGCGCATCCCCTCGCCTCTTTTTCGTCGCAAGTAGGACGAATCATTTCTAAAGCGCCTTATTCTCCTTCCAAACCTTTTTTCAATTCGTCGCTGGAACGATTCCACATTTCCATATCATGCTGTTTTAAAAAGTCAGCAAGCACCCGTTTCGATTTCTCATCCATATGTTCCACGATAATGTGGCGTTTTAGCGATTTGTCCAAGCGATTGACATGCTCAGGCAGCAATTTATAACCGCGGCGCGTTTCCCTATCGACCGTCATTTCGCAGGCGGTCACACCGGCATAATATGGTCCGTCTTCTCTCCACTCAATCGTGACCCAAACGATCCAGTACGGCTTTCCGTTTGGCACTTCGTCGCGGTTCGGTAAAAATTTAATGCCCCGCTCCACCGCGCTGCGGGCATGCATCGCTCCCATATCGACAAACGCCTCGCCCGCTTCGACATCAATAATTACCGGAGAAACGTTTTCCAAACTTAGCGCCCCTGCGCCAAAGCCGCGGTGGCCGTCGGTCGGATCGTCTTTAATAATATTAAACCCGATGTTTTTCTTCTTTTTTTCCATCAAAAAACCTCCTTATACCTTACATGAACAATGCGGCAAAAAATGATTGCAAATTTTCCAGGACAAATGGAACCGCCACTTGAAAAATCGGATCAATCGTATAACGGTCAAGCGGAGTTATGACCAAAATCAAAAACAGAAGCGTCCCGTAGCTTTCCCATTGCGTCATTTTCGCGCGAACGCCTTGCGGGGCTAAATCTTCGATGATCCTATACCCATCGAGCGGCGGAAACGGGAGTAAGTTAAAGATGAGCAATACCGTATTTAAGCTGATAAAAACTTGAAAAAAGAGGTCAAATCCGGCGGCAAACCAATCGGGAAGCACCCGCATGACGCCGAAATAAATCATGCTATACCAGACAAGAAACCCAAGCGCGGCAAGCAATAAATTGCTTAGCGGACCGGCGACGGATACAAGGATCCCGGCAAGACGCGGGTATTTAAAGTGAAAGCGGTTGACTGGGACGGGCTTTGCCCAGCCGAAACCAGCAAGAAAAATGAGCAACGTACCAAGCAAATCCAAATGGGCGAGCGGCGATAGCGTCAGCCTTCCCTCATTTTTGGCCGTCGGATCGCCAAATTTATAAGCGACGTAAGCGTGAGCGAATTCATGCACCGAAAAAGCGATCACCAGCGTCATTAATACATATGGAATTTCGCTTAATGAATAAGGCAATAAATGTTCCACTCTGTTTTAACTCCTTTTTCCAACATTTATTATCTAGTATACATGATTTACTGGAAAAAGTGGACTGAAGTCCTTTTTTTCATGATATAATAAACGCGACAAAGGATGACAAAAAGGAGGACCAACCCCGATGCCTTACGTAACGATCAAAATGCTCGAAGGGCGCACGGAAGAGCAGAAAAAGGCGCTTGTCGAAAAAGTGACAGAGGCCGTTGCCGAAACAACGGGCGCTTCGAAAGACAAAATTGTCGTTTTTATTGAAGAAATGTCGAAAAACCATTACGCTGTCGGCGGAAAACGGTTGAGTGACGAATAATAAGCATGCGGGCAAGGAACTTTTAGCATTGTTCCTTGCTTTTTTTATTGCGGACTTTTAAAAAAACGAATATTATTATATATGCATTTTAAAATGTTCGTTTTTTGGAGGTAAATGATGTTTAATTTAGCGAAACATAACACAAATTTAAAAACAGAAATCATTGCCGGATTTACGACGTTTTTAACGATGGTGTATATCATCGTCGTCAATCCGGTCGTATTATCGGATGCTGGCGTTCCGTTTGCGCAAGTGTTTACTGCCACGATTATCGCCACTGTCATCGGAACGCTATGGATGGCGCTTTGTGCGAACTATCCGATCGCCATCGCGCCGGGAATGGGATTAAACGCCTATTTTGCCTACTCCGTTGTCGGCTCGCACGGCAATATTTCCTATGAAGTAGCGTTCTCGGCCGTATTCGTTGCCGGAATCTTTTTCATCATTTTGTCGCTGACGCCGCTTCGCAGCAAGCTGATCGAAGCGATTCCGGAAAACTTGAAGCACGGCATCACCGCCGGCATCGGCTTGTTTATCGCCTTTATCGGCATGCGCCTCACCCACATCATTCAGGCGCATCCGCAAAACTTAGTGGCGTTAGGCAATTTGCATTCGCCATCGGTCGTTCTTACCTTGATCGGTTTGGCGGTTACACTCGTACTGATGTCGCTCGGCGTCAACGGCGCGCTCTTTTTCGGGATGGTCATCACCGGAGTGATTGCTTATTTCACGGGACAATTGAAATTTAACAAAGGCTTTGTTTCCGTGCCATCGCTTCCGGAAGGGCTTGTTGTCGCCAATCCGCTTACCGCGATCGGCGATGTCATCCATTACGGATTGTATGCCGTTGTGTTTTCCTTTTTGCTCGTGACGATTTTTGATACGACAGGAACGATGATCGGCGTGGCCCAGCAAGCCGGGCTGATGAAAGGGAAAACGATGCCGCGCGTCCGCGAAGCGTTGCTCGCTGACTCGATCGCCACAACGATCGGTGCCATGTTCGGCACAAGCCCGACATCGGCGTATATCGAATCTTCTTCCGGTGTCGCCGCCGGGGGACGCACCGGTGTTACGGCACTGACGGTCGCTATTTTATTCATGCTATCCGCCTTTTTCGGACCGCTTGTTGGCGCTGTGTCCGGCATTTCAGCGATTACGGCGCCGGCGCTCATTATCGTCGGCAGCTTAATGATGGGAAACATCGCCCGCATTCAATGGGATCAGCTCGATGAGGCATTCCCGGCGTTTCTCATCATTTTAAGCATGCCGCTCACATCGAGCATCGCCACCGGAATCGCGCTCGGGTTCATCTCGTACCCACTGCTAAAAATCACGCGAGGCAAATGGCGCGAGGTGCACCCGCTCGTATATATTTTTGCCGTTCTCTTCTTCTATCAGCTTGCCTTTCTGCCTCATTAACGCAACGAAAAAAACGAAGTCCCGCTCAGGCGTGGACTTCGTTTTTTACTTTAGCGCGCAATTTTTCGATGTAGGCATACGCCTGTTCCACTTCTTCTTCTGTGTAGCGCTGCTTGCTTTTTAATAAAAATACTTTTTCTTTTACTTCTTCCTTCGGTAAATGTTCAAAATAGAGCACCGTCGATACAAGCTCTAAAAACCGCGAATTTTGCTCATTCATCTCTTGCATGCATTCGCTTAAATGGGGCATGTCCAACTCGTAATGGTTTAAAAACTGCATGCCCGCTTCCGTCAGCGTGTAGCGATATTGAAAATAACCGCCTTTTTTCTCTTTTACTTCGTGCAAAAACCCTAAATCACAAAGCTCCTCAATCCGGCATGTTAATTCTTCCGAATACGGTCCGTAAAAATGAAAGTCAAATTTTTCATAAAACGGAAACTGCAATTTTTTCGCGATGTAAATCATTTTTTGCAGCTTTTTGCGACCGACGATTTCCCCAGCTGCCGCCAGCGCCTTCATCACTTTCGCATGCTCTGTGAACACTCCCCGTCATCTCCTAACCCTCTAAAATTTCGATAATTTTTTTCTTTGTCGTCCGCTTTGTGGAAAAATCATAAATGAAATCAGCTGGAAAATATAGCTTGTGATCGGTTCTGCGCTTGCCGGAAATCGCGTCGACAAGCACCGACTCCCGCGACAGCTCACGAAGCTCTCCGTTCGGCATCAATAAATAAATCGGCAGCCGCTCCCCTTCTTCGCCGGGGCGGTAAAAGTCATACGGCAAATCGGATGAAGAATCAACCACTAAGTAATATTCCGGATCAATGCCCGCTTTTTTAAATAGGCCGGTCAGTTCGATCAGTTTGGTCATCTGCTCGTTCGTTGGATTAAATTCGACATATTTAAATAAATGGCGGTTGACAAAACGGCGGCACAGATCGCTTAAAATCGCATCGCGTTCGTGTTGCCACTGTTGAAAATAAAACAAGATCACCGCCTCATCGAGCTGCAAATAATCTTGCAGCTCTACCGTCCCGGTAAAAAACGAATAAAAATGAACCGGCTTCGTCTGGAACTCATACCCTTCTTCAAACAGCTTTTTTGCCCGATGCAAAATTTTCGTCAAAATGACTTCGGCGCTGCGCGTCACCGGATGAAAATAAACCTGCCAATACATTTGATAGCGGCTCATAATATAGTCCTCGACCGCGTGCATGCCGCTGCGTTTAATGACGACTTGGTCTTCGCGCGGACGCATGACGCGCAAAATCCGTTCCATATCAAAATTGCCGTAGCTGACGCCGGTGTAGTACGCATCCCTAAGCAAATAATCCATCCGGTCGGCGTCGATTTGGCTGGAAATCAAGCTGACAACAAGCTTATTCGGATACGTTTTGGCGATGACTTCCGCCACTTTTTTCGGAAAATCGTCGCTGACGCGGCGGAGCACGGCGTTCACTTCCGTATCCCCTAAAATAATGGCCTGGGTGAAATCTTCATGATCGAGCCGAAACACTTTTTCAAAAGAGTGAGAGAACGGCCCGTGGCCTAAATCGTGCAACAGCGCCGCGCATAAGCAAAGTAGCCGCTCGCTATGGTCCCAATGTTCGCGGCCAACAAACACATCATCGATAATACGGCGAATAATTTCATAGACGCCAAGCGAATGGTTAAAGCGGCTATGCTCGGCGCCATGAAACGTCAAATACGTCGTGCCGAGCTGTTTAATGCGGCGCAATCGCTGAAATTCTTTCGTTCCGATCAAATCCCAAATCACTTTATCACGAACGTGTATGTACCGATGCACTGGGTCTTTAAATACTTTTTCTTCACTCAGCTGCCCGCCGGGATATGCCATGTTATCCCCTCTTCCATTTCTAACATGAATCTATTATAAGCCGTTTTCTTTTATAAAGAAATACTTGATTTCTCCTTCTTTACTTCTCATTATTTCCTAAAAATAGAAACAAAAAATCACCTTCTCGTCAAAAAAGAAGGCGATTTTTTAGCTTTTCTTTAATTTTTCAGCAATTTTCTCAATCAGCTCATCCTCTGTCAACGCTGCGACCGGGCGGTTATTGACAAAGGCAAACGTTTTTTTGCGGCCTGGACCGCAATACGACTGGCAGCCGATTTTAATCGTCGCATTAGGATCCAACTTTTTCAAACGCGGAATTAACGTTTTCAAATTTGGCGCTTTGCAGTCATCACAAACGCGAAATTCATTTGCCATGCTGGCTCACCTCTTCTCTGCGCTCGCTTGCGTTTGTTTACACTATCGTGTATTCTAACGCTTCTTTTTGCCTATTGCAAGTTTGTTGACTTCCGACCTCCCTTCCATTTACTTCCCCTATTATGCTTCCATCATGCGGTTCGTTTGCAATTCTTGCAATTTTTGATTCATCGAAACTAAAAAATGTATAAGATTTACTATTTTTGTCTATGCTTCTACTACCAAACAAGAAAAAAAGGGAGTTGAGAATGATGAAGCAACGACAAGATGCATGGACAGAAGAAGATGATTTGCTATTAGCGGAAACGGTGCTGCGCCATGTGCGAGAAGGAAGCACACAGCTAAACGCCTTTGAAGAAGTCGGCGATAAATTAAACCGGACATCGGCGGCCTGCGGGTTCCGCTGGAATGCGGTCGTCCGGCGCCGTTACGAACAAGCGCTGCAGCTTGCCAAACGGCAGCGCAAAGAAAGACAGCGGCTTTTAGGCAAACAACAAGGCGGGAAGAAAAAGTTGCTGTACAATCCTCCCGCTCCTTCGCTAGCAGAAATCGGGGAGATCGCCCAATTGCCGGCGGTTGTACCTTCTGCTAGTGGATCATCATCGATTACATTAGACCAAGTGATTTCCTTTTTGCAAACGTTAAAAACGGCTCACCGCCGGCACGAAGTATTGACAAAAGAAAATGAACGTCTGCGCAAAGAAAATGAAGAAATGCGAACGAAAAATAAAGAATTAGAAAAGAAAATTGCCAAACTAGAAGAAAACTCTTCCACGATTCAAGAAGATTATGAAACATTAGTAAGAATTATTAATAGAGCCCGCAAGCTTGTTTTGCAAGAAGAAGAGGAGCGCCAGGCGCTCAAATTCCGCATGGACCAAAACGGGAATTTGGAAAAAATCGCAGAATAATAACGGCTGCCCTGGGCAAACGGGCAGCCGTCATCATGTAGCGAACGCTTTTTCATTGCGGCGGACGATGCGTTCCCAATAATACTCGTATAAAGACAGCTCTTCTTCCGTCAGCGTCGAGGAGTACAGCTTTCCGCCAAACGACTGGAGCGTACGCAATAAAAGAAGCATCACGGCCGGGATGGTCAGCTCGTCCCCAAGCAATTCCGAAAGCGACGCCATTGTGCTTGGAACAATGATCGGATAAGAAAACTTCGTCGCCTCTCCTTGCAATCCAAGCTCATAAAAACGGCGGATTAACTCGGCGCGCGCCGAGCCGCTTCCATTGATGCATAAATAAATTTGCACCGCCACGCCGCCGCGCACGCGCCGCTGCGAAATGCCCGCGAATTTTTTGCCGTCAATGCTGAGATCGTAACTGCCCGGACAATACGAACCGACGATTTCCCGCGCTTCAATCACTTTACCGTAAGACGAAAACATCGCCTTGATGAGCTGCCACATCGCTTCATATCCTTGATGGATATCAATCGCTTTCGCCGTTTCCGGAAAAATGAGCGATATATTGAGCACCCCTTCATCGAGCACGACGGCAAGCCCGCCGGAATTGCGGACGATCACCTTGTATTCGTTTGCTTCTAAAAAAGACACCGCTTCCTGCAGATGGGGAAGCTTTGTATCTTGAATCCCTAACACGACCGTATTGTGATGCACCCATGTGCGGGCGACGGCATCAGACTGTCCCGTTCCCACCGATGTGCAAAGCGTATCATCGATGGCAAACGATTGTTTTGCGTCAAACATCGGGCCGAAATGCGATTGGTCGATAATGCGCCATTGCGCCTGCTGCAACAATTCATGGACCATTGCGCTTTTTCTCCTTAGCAAGTAATCTGAAAAAAATTATATCATATACGGAAAAAAGGATGACGGTCATTGTCATCCTTTTTCCGCGTCACAGCGATTGCGCTGCGGTAATGAGCGCCAGTTTGTATACATCTTCGGCGTTGCAGCCGCGCGACAGGTCGTTCACCGGCTTATTCAGCCCTTGCAAAATCGGGCCGATCGCTTCAAAGTTGCCAAGGCGCTGGGCGATTTTGTAGCCAATGTTCCCCGCTTCTAAGCTTGGGAAGATAAATACATTCGCATCGCCTTGAATGACAGAATCCGGCGCTTTCTTTTTCGCCACGGACGGAACGAACGCTGCGTCGAATTGAAACTCGCCGTCTAACACTAAATCCGGCGCCATTTCTTTCGCGATTCGCACCGCTTCAACGACTTTTTCCGTTTCCGGCGATTTTGCCGATCCTTTTGTCGAAAAGCTTAACATCGCCACGCGCGGTTCGATATCGAACATTCTTGCCGTATTGGCGCTCTCAACGGCGATTTCCGCTAAATCTTGGCTGTCCGGGGCAATGTTAATCGCACAATCGGCAAACACGTATTTCTCGTCGCCGCGCGCCATAATAAATACGCCTGACGTTTTACGGACACCTGGTTTCGTTTTAATAATTTGCAATGCAGGTCTTACTGTATCGGCAGTCGAATGGGCAGCACCGCTCACTAATCCGTGCGCCTGATCCATATAGACAAGCATCGTGCCAAAATAGTTTTCATCAAGAAGCAATTGCCGCGCCGTTTCTTCGGTCGCTTTTCCTTTACGGCGCTCAACAAACGCGGCCACAAGCTCGTCCATTTTCTCGTATTGCCGAGGGTCGATGATTTCAACATTTTCAAGCGTCAAGCCGAGCTCATTCGCTTTTTGTTTTACCGCCTCTTTATTGCCGATGACAATCGGTACGACAAGCTGTTCTTGCACCAGGCGGCTGACCGCCGTTAAAATGCGCTCATCAAGACCTTCCGGAAAAACAATTTTCCGTTGTTTTCCTACTAATTTTTCTTTTAAGGCAGAAAATAAATCGCTACTCACGAACGAATCCTCCTCAATGTATGAAATCCCTATATACTAGGATACTCTTATTATGTAGAAACGCAACCGAGTTAAGCACTTACAATAAATAGTCGCTTTATTAAAATAATTCAGTTTACGGATTTTCACATAATTTTAACAATGCGACATGCAAGCGTTTCATGGCTAAACTATGGTATAGTGAAACTGTAAACTACATAAAACAAGGAGTGAACGATATGAGCGAAGCGGCACAAACACTCGATGGCTGGTATTGCCTTCATGATTTCCGCACCATCGACTGGAGCGCGTGGAAAACGTTAACAAGCGATGAGCGTGAAGCAGCCATTCATGAGTTTTTATCATTAGTCGAAAAATGGCAAGAAACAGAAGATAAACAGGAAGGAAGCCACGCTATTTACACGATCGTCGGGCAAAAAGCCGATATTATGTTTATGATTTTACGTCCGACGATCGAAGAATTGAACGACATCGAAACGGCGCTAAACAAAACAAGACTGGCCGAATTTTTGGTGCCGGCCTATTCTTACGTTTCCGTTGTCGAGCTAAGCAACTACTTAGCGTCCGGCAATGAGGACCCTTATCAAATTCCGGAAGTGCGCCGCCGCCTCTATCCAATTTTGCCAAAAACGAAGCATATTTGCTTCTATCCAATGGACAAGCGCCGGCAAGGCAATGACAACTGGTATATGCTTTCCATGGAAGAACGGCGCAATTTAATGCGCGCCCATGGCATGACTGGCCGCAAATATGCCGGCAAAGTGACGCAAATTATCACCGGCTCCGTCGGCTTAGATGACTTTGAATGGGGCGTTACATTATTCTCCGATGACGCTTTGCAATTTAAAAAACTTGTTTACGAAATGCGCTTTGATGAAGTGAGCGCCCGCTATGGAGAATTCGGGTCGTTCTTTGTTGGAAACCGTTTAACAGTAGAAAAAGTGCCGTTATTTTTACATGTGTAACCCCGACGGGGATGCATGCTTTAAGCATCCCCGATTTTTTTTTGGACAATCCCCGTTTTTCTGTCATATCCCGTTTTTCTTTCCCATAAATATAAAATCAGAAATTCGTTTATAAATTTGTCACCATTTCCCGCTTCCGCAATAGCCTATTATTGTCGAGAAAAAAGACAGTTGAGGTGACGACATGGCTGTTGTTGCACATACAGAGGAAGACGTAAAACTGTTGGCAAGGCTGATGCGGGCAGAAGCAGAAGGTGACGGACGGCTTGGCATGTTAATGGTAGGAAACGTCGGAGTAAACCGTTGCATCGCTGATTGCCTTGACTTTCGGGGGATACGCACCATCCGCCAAATGGTGTTTCAAAGCCCAGGCGGTTTTGAAGCAGTTCAAAAGGGCTATTTCTACCAAAGAGCAAGAGACATCGACATTCAATTAGCCCGTCAAGTGATTCGCGGCTGGCGATACCATCCGGCCACCAATGCGCTATGGTTTTTTAAACCTCCAGAGGGCGCAGATTGTCCACCGCAGTGGTTTGGCCAATGGAACACCGGTCGTTATAAGTCGCATTGTTTTTATGCGCCAACACCGAGTGATTGCCCAAGAGTATATTAAATTTTCATGGAGGAGGTTCCCCTATGTCCACAAATTCATATGAAAACGCATTTCACCCGCTAGATGATGAACGACAACAACCATATCAACTTTATCAACCTTATCAGCCGTATCCATATGGCTATATGTATCCACAAGCCTACTATCCAATGGCTTATCCATACTACCAACAACCAATGATGACACCAACTCCTGCGTTTGGCTTGCAGCCGCCTTCGTTCGCAATGCAAACACCGACAACGGTGAGCCAGCCGTCCATTCCGGGGATGCTGCCAATTGAAGAGTCCTACATTGAAAACATTTTGCGCCTCAACAAAGGAAAAATGATTACCGTATATATGACGTTTGAAAACAACCGGGAATGGAACGCAAAAATATTCCGCGGCAACATCGAAGCCGCGGGGCGCGACCATTTGATCTTAAGCGATCCGCAGACGGGAATGCGCTACTTATTGCCGATGATTTATCTTGATTACATCGTGTTTGAAGGGGAAATTGCCTATGAATATCCGTTTGCTGGAGCGACGGCGCAATTGAGCAGCTATTCCCCGCGATAACCGCAAAAAATAAGGTTGCTAGCCGCAACCTTATTTTTTATGCCATCCCCGTGCTGCCCCGCCTTTGAAAAAGCTTCAACCTGGACGCACATTCTCCCGATTATGTGATGCCAATCACACTTAGCCCGCATCCCACATTGTATAATGGTCTCGAACAAAGCAAAAGAGGTGACCCGGCATGGCCTGGGTAGTTCATAAAATTCTATTGGGAATGCATATTATCCTCGCGATGATTTGGGTAGGAGGCATTTTCTTTATCGGTTGGGGGATCTATCCCGCAGCGAAAACGATGCCGGCTTCCCAGCAGCAGCTATTTTTTCGTTCTCTTATGCAATGGACGCATTGGCCGCTTACATTGGCAGGCTCCGGAGTGATCATAACCGGCATTTTGCTCGGCACCGTCGCTGGACCAATCCGCCATTGGCATGACTTGTGGAACACGACATACGGCCATATATGGCTGGCCGCCCTTCTCATCGGTCTTGTTACCTTGGCATGGGGAGTGTTTGTCGGCTATCGGCAGGCAATAAACATTTTTACCGACGATTCCCTTTGGCAACAAGCAGAAAGCGGTGACTCCGTGCCGTTGGCGAAGGCAATGGCGACCGTCGTCGCCGTAGAGTCGGTAGAAGTCATCGGCTTTGTCGCTTTGATCATCTGTATGCTTTTGCTGCGCTGATAGAAACGTACTTACGCTGCAAGGAGGTGAACAGATTGGGCATCACGAAGGAACATCGTTCTGGTTATCGTCATCATAACTGGTCCTATCGCTTTTCGTGGGTTCACCTCATGCGGCCGCTGACTTTCACTGGCACGCTCAGTCCGGTGCTGGCCGGCACTGTCTTAGCCGCTAAAAAGGGGCACGTCCGCGCCGACATGTTTGCGGCAATGCTTGTCGCCGCCCTATTGGTACAAGCGGCGACAAATATGTTAAATGATTATTTTGACGTCCTGCGCGGCCAAGACCGCGACAAATGGGCGGCACCCGGAGATCCGTCATTCGGCCGCGGCCCCGCCCATCATGTTGTTCCTGCTGTCGCCGGCGTCATGCTCTCTGCGGCGGTGCTGCTTGGCGCATACCTAGCCTGGTACAGCGGTTTATGGATTGCCATCGCCGGCACTTTAGGAATCTTGTTCGGTTACGCCTACTCGGCCGGCCCACGTCCTTTATCGTCGCTAGGCTTAGGAGAGCTTGTCGCTGCTGTATTCATGGGACCGGTGGCCACTTCCCTCGCCTATACCGTGCAAGGCGATCCACCCGATGCCCAGGTTTTTGCCGTCTCTTTTCCTTTCGCCCTGCTGATCGCTTCCATGATTTTATCTAACAATATACGCGACATCGAAAAAGACCGGACATTTCGCCGCACCTTGGCGATCGTTCTCGGACGCGCGGGCGCTGTACGTTTTCTTGCCGTTATACTCGCCCTCGCCTACTTGTCCATGATTAGTTTAATCGCTTTCCATATCGTTCCATGGACAGCGGGAATAGCCTTGCTTGCTCTGCCGCTAGCCATTCGGCTTCGCTGGTGTTTCCGCTGTGGAGCCGAACGGATGGAAGAAATCAGCGGCATGAAATGGGCTGCCTGGCATCACTGGGCCTTCGGATTGCTCTTTGTTTTTGGCATATGGTTATCCCCGTAAATGAACGTCAGAAAAACTTTCGGCCATTTGCCACCCGCAAAGAACCGTTTATATTCGAAAAAAGAAAGAAGGAGCGCTTCATGGAAACGCTCCCTTCAACCTATTTTCATTGCCGCATAACCGATCAGCACCCACGCGATTAAAAACGCAACGCCACCAAACGGGGTGATCGCTCCAAGCGGTTTAATTTGCGTCACGCTTAACACATACAAGCTTCCGGAAAATAAGATGATGCCGATAAACATCATCCAGCCCGCCGCGCTGATCAAGCCTGCTTGCGGAAATTTGCCAAGCAGCAATCCAACGACCAACAGGCCAAGCGCATGAAACATTTGGTACTGCACCGCTGTTTTCCATATTTCAAAATAACGGTCGGGAATTTTCCCTTCGAGCCCATGCGCCCCAAACGCCCCAAGGGCAACGGCTAAAAAGGCATTCAGCGCTCCAAGAAAGACAAACGTTTTCATGATATCTCCGCCCTCTCCTGCACAATTTTCATCCCTATCATAACGCATTTCGACAACAAAGAAAAACCCTTCTGCTCAAGAAGGGTCTTCCACGCTACCATAAATGCAATTCCCTAGAAATCGAACAGCGATGGGCCGTTTGCGTCGTCGCCGATGTCAACTCGCTCCCCTTTTCCTTGCTGAATCAAAAGCGTCGCCGCCTCCGGCAAAGACACCGACGGCACTTCTCGTTTTTCCTCTTCTTCCAACACCAAGTCACATAAAGCGCGCACGGCGGCGACATGTTCCCGCACGCGCTGCGGACTGTCCGCCGCCCTTGCTTTTCGCAGCTCTGCCTCCATTTTTGCCAAAATCGTCGCAATCGAAATCGTCAATGTGTTCACTCCTCATCCAATCATATCACTCAAGCTTTGTCTCCTATGTTCTCAATCTGCCAGTCAATCGGGTCGTACCCGCATTGTTGCAAAAACGCGTTCGTCCGCGAAAACGGACGATGGCCAAAAAAGCCGCGCGCCGCCGAAAACGGACTTGGATGCGGCGCTTCGATAATGCAGTGGTGCGGATTCGTAATCAGCTCTTTTTTCTCTTGCGCATGCCGCCCCCACAAAAGAAAGACGACCGGATCTTGTTTTTCATTTACGAGCTCAATGACGCGGTTGGTGAAAAACTCCCATCCTTTTCCTCGATGAGAATTGGCCTGCCCGCGGCGCACCGTCAACACGGTATTTAATAACAACACTCCTTGCTTCGCCCATTTTACTAAATATCCATTGTCTGGAATATAACATCCTAAATCATCATGAAGCTCTTTAAAAATATTGACAAGCGACGGCGGCAGCGGCACTCCCGGTTTGACGGAAAAGCTCAGTCCGTGCGCCTGCCCCGGTCCGTGGTACGGGTCTTGTCCTAAAATCACGACTTTCACTTGCGCATACGGCGTATAGTGAAGCGCATTAAAAATATCGTACATGTCGGGATAAATTGTCCGTGTACGGTATTCCTCTTTCAAAAATTCGCGAAGTTTTATGTAATATGGCTTATGAAACTCTTCTTCCAATAGTGGAGCCCAGTCATTTTTCAAAATAGCCATCTTGCTAACCCCTTTTTATTTACTCATTATATTAATGTACCAAATCGAGCGTCCTAAAATTAGATGAAAATAAACACATAGCTCGTCCCTTTATAAAACGGCATCAACTGTTCGTACCCAATGCAATGCAAAAGAAAGAAACAGAGGGCAAACGCCGCGAGCGATACATGAACGCGTTCAAAACGATATAAATTTTTCAGACTCGCAAACGGATCAACACTCATGCCTGTTTACATTCTATGTTTTATTATAACATAGCACTTTTGGCCAAACCTATAAGCACATTTTCGGGAGCTTTTTGCTCACATTCGCTTCGTTCCGTTTGCGGACGGTTTGTAAAACACGAAAAAGCTCCCCTCTCAGCAAGAGGAGCTTTTTTACGTTTCATTCCATTTATCCTTGCCTTAAACTCCCACTTCTAAACAAAGTGTTCATTTCCGCATGCTTTTGAAAATCAGCCCAAGCAAAAAGACAAAAATTGCCGCGCCGATGATGGCAGGTATAATGGCGAAACCGCCAATGACAGGCCCCCATGTTCCGAACAACCAATGTCCAATCCAGCTGCCGACAAAACCAACAATCATTGATCCAATGATTCCACCGGGCATATCCGCTTTCACAAGCGCATCACCAATGGCCCCGATAATGGCGGCAATCACGATGGATATAATAAGTGACAACATGTAGCTAAACCTCCTTTTTCTCTATTACCTATAGTTTTCCCCTCTTGAAACAAAAAAACCAGCGCATGCAAAAAAGCGCTGGTTGTTTACGTGCTTAAAATTGTATTTTTTCTTCTAAAAAGCGTTTTAGCTCGGCAATCGGGATGCGTACTTGCTCCATCGTGTCGCGGTCGCGCACCGTCACCATGCCGTCCTGTTCGGAATCAAAATCGTACGTGATACAGAACGGGGTGCCGATTTCGTCTTGGCGGCGGTAGCGTTTGCCGATCGAACCGGACTCATCATAATCCACCATGAAATATTTCGATAGGTCTTCATAAATGCGGCGCGCGCCTTCCGATAGTTTTTTCGACAACGGGAAGACAGCCGCTTTATAAGGGGCAAGCGCCGGATGCAAGTGCATCACCGTCCGCGTCGTGCCGTCTTCGAGCTTCTCTTCGTCATAGGCGTCGATCATAAACGCGAGCGTGACGCGGTCCGCGCCAAGAGACGGCTCAATGCAGTAAGGAACGTACCGTTCATTTGTTTCTTGATCGAGATAATGGAAATCTTCGCCGGAATATTCCATATGCTGTTTCAAATCGTAATCGGTCCGCGACGCGATTCCCCACAATTCTCCCCAGCCGAACGGGAATTTGTACTCGATATCCGTCGTCGCGTTGCTGTAGTGCGACAGCTCTTCCTTCGCATGGTCGCGGAGACGGATATTTTCCTCCTTCATCCCTAATGACAGCAGCCATTGCTTGCAAAACTGTTTCCAGTAATCAAACCATTTCAACTCTTCGCCAGGCTTGCAGAAAAATTCGAGCTCCATTTGTTCAAATTCGCGGGTGCGGAACGTAAAGTTGCCCGGCGTAATTTCATTGCGGAAGCTTTTGCCGATTTGCGCGATGCCAAACGGCAGCTTCTTTCTCATCGTGCGTTGCACGTTTTTAAAGTTGACGAAAATGCCTTGCGCCGTTTCCGGACGCAAATAAATTTCGTTGGCGCTCGATTCGGTGACGCCTTGATAGGTTTTAAACATTAAGTTAAATTGGCGCACGTTCGTGAAATCATGGCTGCCGCATTCCGGACAAGCGATATGATGCTCTTGAATGAGCTCTTCCATTTTCTCAAACGGAAGTCCGTCAACCACGATTTCGATTCCTTTTTCTTGTAGCGCATTTTCAATCAGCTTGTCGGCGCGGTGGCGCGCTTTGCACTGTTTGCAGTCGATCATTGGGTCGTTGAAGTTGCCTAAATGGCCGGACGCTTCCCACGTTTTCGGGTTCATTAAGATTGCCGCATCCAAGCCGACGTTATACGGGGATTCCTGAACAAATTTTTTCCACCATGCCCGCTTAATGTTATTTTTTAATTCCGTTCCTAATGGGCCGTAATCCCATGTGTTCGCCAAACCGCCGTAAATTTCCGAACCAGGAAAGACAAAGCCGCGATGTTTGGCGTGGGCCACGATTTCTTCCATTGTTGCTGCCATCTTCGTTTCCTCCTTCAACTTGCTTTTTTCGAAAACAAAACGCTCTCGCCACTAGGCCTTTCGCCTAGGGACGAGAGCGTGACTCCCGCGGTTCCACCCTAGTTGATGCGATCGTCTCGCATCCACTTTTCGAACAAGCAACTCCGGACTGCCGTTTCATTAACCATCTTCACCGGGCTTCCACCGTCCCCGGCTCGCTAGCGAAGAGAGGGTTAACTACTATTGATCCATCATCGTTACAGCGTATTTCATTTTGCTAATTATGATAGCAAAATCGCAAAACGCTCGTCAATGGCCGGCGGCATTTTTTACACACGATTTTGCAATTGCGCCAGCCTTGATACGATCGGAGACCCGTCCCAAATTACTTCGCTTTTGGCGCGCCGCTTTTTCACTTCTGGCTCCTCAAGGAGCAGCCAAAAGTTTTTCATCGGCAAGTCGCCAAGCCCATGCTTTTCACTTAACCGGTTTAAGTACATGCGCCGCTTGTCACTCATCTGTCGCGACAAGTTGTCGCCGCTTTCCGCAAAAGCGTACAATACGCTCGCCGTCGCGACACGTTTGACGCGACACGTCGTGGACACACGTAAAAAAAAGTCCCAGTCCCAATAATGGTGAACATACGGGTCGAAATAACCGAGACGGTCATGCATCGCTTTTCGATACAAACTCCCTGACGGCACATAGGTTGAAAATTTCCGCATCGCTTCCCGGTCATATTCATAGGCGAATAAAAAGCGGGCCGTCGGGATGCGTTGGTTATTTTCCACTCGATAATGAAAAATTTCCACATCGGAATAGACAAAATCGGCATCTGCGACTTCCGCGACCATCCGCTCTATATGAGGCGGAAGCAGTAAGTCATCGTCATCGCAAAGCATGATCAGTTCCCCTTTTGCCGTTTTCACGCCAATGTTTCTCGCCTCGACATGTCCGACATTGTCGTGACAATGAATGAGGCGGACATCGAGCTCCGGATACAGCGCGACAATGTCGTCGACGCGCTCGCCTCCATCATTGACAAGGACGACTTCAAAGCGCTGATATGTCTGTCTGCTTAATGACTCTAATAGCTCCGCAAGCGGGAGCGGACGATTATAGGTAGGAATGACAACCGATACAAGGGGATCCAAAGCCTGTTCACCGCCTCTCTTTTTCTCCCCACAAAAAAGAAGGAGCAATTACCATTAAGGGTATAGCTCCTTTCCTGTTTTGTCAATCGCTATGCCAATTCTTGCTGCTTCGTTTCTTTGCCTAGTACCCAGACAGCAATCACGCCGATAAACACCGACAGGCAGAACACCGCGAAAATCGTGGTGATGGCAGTGTGCTGAGCGACAAGATAGCCAACAAAAAGCGGACCTAAAATGCCGCCGAGTCGTCCAAATGACGCGGCCATCCCCGCTCCTGTACCGCGAATCGACGTCGGATATTGCTCCGGCGTGTAGGCATATAGCGCCCCCCACGCGCCAAGGTTGAAAAAGGAAAGCAAAATACCCGAAGTCATCAGCAACGCAAGAGAATCGGCATTGCCAAAGAAGTAAGCACTCAAAGCAGTGACGATTAAGTACGTGACGAGTACAAACTTCCGCCCCGCTCGTTCAATGAGCCACGCGGCACTGAAGTAGCCCGGCAGCTGCGCGAGCGTCATCATCAGGACATATTCAAAACTTTTAATGAGACTGAACCCTTTCATCACCATCACGCTTGGCAGCCATAAAAACATGCCATAGTACGAGAAGACGACGCAAAACCAAAGCACCCACAGCATGATCGTTTCTTTCCGGTACGGGGACGACCAAACTTTCACGATATTGTCCCATACCGTCTCTTCTTTCCGCGCGCTCGCAAACCGCGGCGAGTCCGGCAAGTTCCAGCGCAAATAGAGCGCGTACAGCGCCGGGACAGCCGCAAGCAAAAGCGCCGTTTGCCATCCGTATTTCGGAATGACAAAGTACGAAATTAAAGCCGAGACAAGCCAGCCTCCAGCCCAAAAGCTTTCTAGCAAGACAACGACCCGTCCTCTGTCTTTCGCCGGGACGCTTTCCGCGACAAGCGTCGAAGCGACCGGCAATTCGCCGCCCAATCCCATGCCGATAAGAAAGCGCAGCACTAAAAACGCCGTCAATGTCGTCGTCAAAGCAGATAGCCCGCTACCGACAGAAAACAATAAAAGCGTCACAATGAACACATTTTTTCTGCCAATCCGATCCGCCAACAAGCCAAATAAAAGCGCTCCGACCGCCATCCCGATCGAGTTGACGCTGCCAATCCAGCCCATTTGTTCCACCGTTAAGCCCCAATCTTTTTGCAGCGCCGCCATAATAAACGACAACATGCCGACGTCCATCGCGTCAAACAACCAGCCAAACCCGGCCACTCCTAACAGCTTCCGCAGCGAAATTGCCTTTTGGTCCATGTCAATCCTCCTATTATTACAAGTGTAAAGACACTTTCTTACCTCATTATATGGGGTTTGAGTCATTTATTCAATAAAGATTCGGTTGGTTTTATTCAGCTTTTAATTTATAGATGTTTGAATATGATGTTCTGCATAAGCAAAAACATTCTCCCATTGTCCTTCGTTTATATCACCCGTCATGGCGCTGTTACCTCCCGTTATAACACTGATACGTTAATCATTTTATTGGTGATGGATATCCTGTAACGGAAGTATTCTTCCTGTTTATCCAAAAAATGAATAAACAAAGCAAGGAATGTTTAAAATGAAACAAAAATAGCTTTTTGTTTCATAAAATGATAAAATATTCAGAAAGGAGGTGCGAATATGATTCCTCTGCAAGATGTCAATGCAAAAACATCTGATGTTCGCGAAGAAATTTGCATGAAACTGGTTGAAAAGCTAAATGAATACCCTGATATTAGCTCAGCCGAATTAGTTGCGTCCTATGCCTATGCGATGCAAATGAAATTTTTTTCTTATCTAATTGCTGTTACTCCGAGTGAAAACAGTATTTTCAAACAAGAAAACGCTCAGTATAGCGAATGGACAGAGAATTTAAACATCGTATTAGCAGACAAGGAAGCACCTCTAGTTGAATCATTTGCTAAAGCTAAATACTACTTAGATCAATTGTTTTTTGACATTACCGAGCGCGGTGTTCTTGAGTACACGTACCATAAGGAAGCATTAATAACTTCTCGTCAGCTACAAGAACATTTAGGTGTTTCACGCTCTACCATTAGCCGCTATGTCGATTGCGGTATGGAGAAGGTGCCAGTCCCTAGTCAGCACTGTTATCCTTTACACAATGTTTTTTACTGGAGCGATGGCATTTGGGCATCTAAAATTCAAGAGCTGTATCAGTACTACAAACTCCGTAATCAAACAAAAACAGATTTAATTAAGGAAATTAAAGATGAAATCAAACGATTTGAAGAAAAATATGAAGGAACATTTGAAGACGTTTTTAAAGATGTAACCGACCCGTATGAACTTGATGAACCAGATGATTATTTTGATTGGCGCGACGCACTTGAGGAGTTAAGAAAGCTTGATGAATCAACAATGTAGGGTTCGATATATCCATGAACTTTTTAGATCGAACCCAGATCTTTTTAATCATAAACTAGTCCCTGAGATCAAGACCAAAGGACAAAGTAGAGTCGTCGCGACATTACCATTAAATAATCACAACATATATGGGGAAGCGGTTTTGTTTATTAACGAAAAATTGGACGAGAATGGTCATATCGAGGAATATCATTATGGTTGGGAATTATCCCAGAGGAAGAAACCAATCGGAAAATCGACAAGACATATCACAGCTTTCGGTAAGCAAGATCATCCAAAACCACCTCATCAAGTCAGTACAAATCCTTATCATCATCACCATGTCCCAGGAGACATTGTTCCGCGAAAAGCAACTTCCGTAAAAGATTTAGAAACAGTAGTTGCTATCATTCGTGAATATATTGTAAGACACGAAGAATACAATGAAAATCACTCATTTTGAGTGTCTATTCCTTCCACGGCTAAGGAACATGGGCTTCATTGTCGCAAAATCTGTGAAGCAATGTTGACGTGGGAACAGTTTATGAAACGTGTAGAAACAAGTATCAAAGTTGAGTAAAAGAGAGGTAGGTCCTGTTTTAGGTGGTACTATTCCCTACAAGTAGACAGCGAAAAAAGAGGACATTTGATATGATGTTCTTAAATGTCTACTTGGGAGGGATTTAAATTGCCATGATCATGAAGCTTTTTCTCACATTTAAAGACAGAGAAGTTGTATTTAGTGCGCCTAAAAACAATTGAACAGGCGTATCAGCGACTGAAGACTTTTTACAATCACAGTCGTTTCCAGGAAAAACGGAACGGTCTTTCCCCGGTTGAATACCGAGAAAAGACCGCAGCTTCATATACTCTTTTTTCAACGTCTACTTGACAGAGTTATGTGCACGTCCTCTTCTTCCATTACCGCTGCTTTTTTATTTCGCAAATACTTCTTTCATCGTATACTCCAACCACGCTTTCACCGTTTCAAACGCAAACCGGACGTTGAGGCGTTCTGTCCATTGATGGGCGTCGCGTCCGACCGGGCCGACATTGAGCACCGGAACTTGAAATTTCGCCAGCGCGTCAAGCGGCAAACCATAGTCGCGGTTCCAGAGCGGCATATTGTCAGTAATCGCTCGCAAGGAGGCGGGCGATTGCTGTAGACCGACGTAGCTTAAGTCGGAAATGCCGCCGAAATAATGCTGCTCTACGAGCGAAACTCCATGTGTTTCTTGCGCATACGTTTTTAGTTTGGCAACAAGCTGCCCAATGAGCGGATCGGCGCTGGAATTGACGGCAGGATAATATGGCGGCGCGTAAAACAGGACGATCATCGGCGCGAAATCTTTGCAAAGCATCGCCAGCTGATCGATGAGCGCGATCGTCTTTTCACGTTCGTCTTTGTTCATATTCTCCGCTAAAATGCTGGCTTCCAACTCCTGTACTTTTGTCGTCCCAAACATCTCTACCGCTTTTTTTCTTAGCTCGGCAAACGTCCATACGTGGACAGAAAGCGATTTTGGCGTCGATTGTTCCAGCTTGGCAAAGCGGGATGCCTGAACGTAGTAATGTTCTTCGATTCGTTTCGCCGCGCGCTTCGCCACTTCCACAAGCGAGCTCGTCACGTCATCGAGCGGTTTTTGCTTCAAGAATAAATTAAATAACGTTACGGCGCGATGCGGTATTTGTACGGAGTAATCCTCTTTCAAATCGGTTTGCCACAAATTCGTCGGCGGCGGGCTGACTTCCCCGCTAAACACTTCGCAAAAGTCGGTGTTTAGCTCTAGTTCATTGGCGATTTGCGCCACCATGAAATTGGCATTTAACCCTGCGAACGGTTCGCCGACATGTGTTTCTTTTCCGTAACAATAAAAGCCCGGCAGCACTTTTCCAATCGAGCCGGTGTAAATGTAATTCGTTTTGTCCCCTGGATAGCGCGTAAACATTGGTTCGGAATTGATTACGAGCCGATAGGTTAATCCGTATTTTTCCGCGATTTCGACAAGGACCGGCACCGCCGTGCGCATTCCAACCGAATTTACCTCCTCATCCGGCACGGTAAGGAGCAGTAAATTCCCATCAAACTTTCCGTGGCACGCTTGCTCGATCATCGCCATATGAAGAGCAAGACCGCATTTCATATCCATCACGCCGCGGCCAAACAGCCATTCTCCTGCTTGCATGTCCGCCTGCACGTCCGCAGGAAGCTGCGGCTTCTGTTCGTAAAATCGCTTCGTCAGCTCCTCTGGCGAAAAGGCGGCATCCTTCCACGCTCCGTAATCTTGCACATCGACGACATCAAAGTGGCTGAGAAGAATGACGGTGTCGCGCACTTGTTCCGCTTTTTTTACAAGCGCTGTTACAAAATAGCGTCCGTCCCCAGTCGGATGCAATTGGACAAGCTCATTATTTCCCCGGAAATAATCAAGGGTGTGCAGTTGGTCCGCTATATATTGCGCGAGCCGCACTTCCGCTTCTGTCCCGCTGATGCTTGGATATTGGACTAAGCGACAAAGCAATTGTTTCAACTGCTCGGTTGTTTGCCATTTCATACCCATCCCCCATTTGCTATCATTATTTCTTTTATTTTAGCAAAAAAATAACGCCGCAACTTATCGTCATTGCGGCGTTACAAACTCCATTTTTGGATGTCAAAAACAAATCGTTTTTTATAAAATCCGAGCAATAACGTTGCGATCAACATGGAACCTATCCGCAACCCCAATCCGATTAATTAGTGGTTACGCATTGTTCGTTTCGATATGAAAAATGACGGTTTCTCCTTTTGTCGCCTTCGTTTCTGACGTTTTTTGCAAGCTTGCCACTACATCGCCGTTCGTCACAATAATCGGAGTGATCGTACTTTTCGCTTTTTGTTGGACAAGTCCGAAATCGACCGTTAATAAGCGCTGGCCTTTTTTCACACGGTCCCCCGCTGCGACATGAGCCGTAAAGCCTTCGCCGTTCATGGAAACCGTTTCTAATCCAACATGAATCAACAGCTCGACGCCCGCTTCGGAACGCAATCCGACAGCGTGTTTTGTCGGGAATACTTGCACGACCTCGCCGTCCACCGGCGCCACGACTTCCCCGTCTGTCGGCTCAATCGCGATGCCATCGCCCATCATTTTTTGCGCAAAGACGGGATCGGGAACTTCTTCAAGCGGTTTTATTGTTCCTGTCAATGGAGCGACAACGTCTTCATGTGTCGTTTTTTCTTTTTTGCCAAACCATTTTTTAAACATGGTGTTCATCCCTTTCTTATTCTTGCTCTTCCACTTTTTATCCTAAAACGCCACGACAGTGCTCGTCTTAGGCCTTGCCTGCATGCACAGTCACCATCCCTGCGTACTGGCTTTTCCATATTCAGAGTAGCTACAAGCGGCACACTTGTCAAAGAAAAACGCCTATTCTTTCACGACCATAAGCTAAATCTCATCAGTTGCTTCCCGTGCCGCTTTTCCGCCGATGTCAGGCGTTTTCACGCCGTCCGCGGTCATGTCTTCGATCGTCTTCCACAGTATATTGCCCATTTCCTCTTTTCCGATGAAAACATTTTCCTATTGTTATTCGATATAGGTTGCGTCCATTCCTATATCACGCAATATTTGTCATCGAAAAATCGTTTCATGATAGAATAGAAATACACGATGTTCGTATGGAGGAAACGAGGGAAACAATATGTCTCATTATGATGACCCTTTTCGCGGCAACTTTGACAGCCTTGAAGAGTTTGCCGACCATATTAGCGAGTTGCTGCAATGCCCGATTACGATTGAAGACGCGAACCATCGGCTGATCGCCTATAGCGCTCATGACGACTATACCGACCCAGCGCGGACGGCGACGATCATTAGCCGTCGCGTGCCGGAAAAGGTGATTAATAGTTTGTGGAAACAAGGAGCGATTCCAGCGCTGCTAAGCAGCCGCGAGCCTGTCCGCGTCGCCTCCATTTCCGAAGTCGGCCTTGGCAGCCGCGTCGCCGTCTCCATTTGGAAAAACGATGAAGTGATCGGATTTATTTGGGCGCTCGAGACCGACCGCACGTTATCGAAAGAGGATATGGAACTGCTAAAACAAGCAGCCAAAGCGGCGAAAAACAAAGTATTGCAGCTGTATATGCGCAAAAATAAAAAAGAAGAGCGGGTTCAAGAATTGTTTTGGAAGCTGTTAACCGGACATATGGCGACAGAGGAAGAAATTAAAGAAAGCTTTGAGATGATGCAAATTCCGACCGCTCCGTTATTTTCGGTGATCATTTTCCGCTTGGCCACCGAAATGACACGGGAAATTGAAAAGCAAATTTCCTACTTATTGCAAACGACCCAGCAAATTCAGCTTCTTCTCTATACGGTCGACCGTCATGACGTCATCCTGTTGGCCGCTCCAAAAACGACGAACCAGCCGTTAAAAGAGCTGCACACGTTTATCGAATCGTTCGCGCTCAAAATGAAAGAGCGTTTTCATATCAACAGCGTCCAAAGCGGCTTCGGGGGCATTTACGAAACGTACACATTGATTGAAAAAAGCTATCGGGAAGCGTTGACCGTGCTGAAAATGAAAGAAAAGTTTCCGGAACAAATTCGCTCTATTTATGGATATCAACAACTTGGCATTTATCAATTTTTTGATTTATTGTTGGAAAAAAAGCGGAACGGAGAGCTAATCAACCCTGCTTTAACGAAATTGCAAGCTTATGATCAAAAACATCATAGCGATTTAGTGAAGACGTTTGAAGTCTTTTTCGATCACGACAGCAATGTCAATGAAACGGCAAAAGCGCTGAACATTCATCCGAATACCCTCTCTTACCGGCTGAAGCGCATCGCCGAGATCGCTGAAATGGACTTACATGATATGAATCAAAAAGTAAAATTGTATATTGATATTAAACTGGCCAAATATGAAGCGCTTCATTAACTTTGTGGAAATCCACAAAAGGATGGCGCTTCTTTCTTTTTTCCTAACAAAGCCAAAATGGAAACAACCATTTATACTGTAATTAAGGTCATTTTATAGAGGAGGAATTTTGCTGATGATTATCGGGGTACCAAAGGAAATAAAAAATAACGAAAACCGTGTCGCGATCACGCCGGCGGGCGTTATGTCGTTCGTTCAAGCAGGACATACGGTATTAGTGGAAAAAGACGCAGGAATTGGAAGCGGTTTCACCAATGAAGATTATGCCAGCGCTGGAGCGCAAATTATTGAGCAAGCGCAGGACGTATGGACAAATGCAGATATGATCATGAAAGTAAAAGAGCCACTGCCAAGCGAATACGGCTACTTCCGTCCAGGGTTAATTTTATTCACCTACTTGCATCTTGCCGCTGAACCGGAATTGACACAAGCGCTAAAAGAAAAAGGAGTCATTGCTATCGCCTATGAAACGGTGCAAGTCGGACGCACACTTCCGCTGCTTACACCGATGAGCGAAGTCGCAGGACGGATGGCGGCGCAAATCGGCGCGCAATTTTTAGAAAAACCTTACGGTGGAAAAGGAATTCTTCTTGGCGGCGTTCCGGGAGTAAGCCGCGGCAAAGTGACAATCATCGGCGGCGGTACCGTCGGAACGAACGCGGCAAAAGTCGCTGTCGGGCTTGGCGCGGATGTCACGATCATTGATTTAAACGCCGATCGTCTCCGCGAATTAGACGACATTTTCGGCCACCAAATTACGACGCTAATGTCGAACCCAATGAACATCGCGCAAGCAGTCGCAGAGGCGGACCTCGTCATCGGCGCTGTATTAATCCCTGGCGCGAAAGCACCAAAACTCGTCACGGAAGACATGGTCAAAGCGATGAAACCAGGCTCTGTCATCGTCGATGTCGCGATTGACCAAGGCGGTATCGTCGAGACAAGCGACCACGTCACGACGCACGACAACCCAACATACGTGAAACACGGTGTCGTTCACTATGCGGTGGCCAACATGCCAGGGGCAGTGCCAAGAACATCCACGCTTGCCTTAACGAACGTGACGCTTCCGTACGCTCTGCAAATTGCCAATAAAGGCGTTCACCAAGCAATCGCCGACAACCACGCGCTCAAACTGGGCGTCAACGTCGCCAATGGCGAAATTACGTACGAAGCGGTCGCCCGCGACCTAGGCTACAACTATGTCCCAGTCGAAGAAGCGTTAGGGAAACAACTAGCCGCAAACTAATCCATCATACCGGTGCTGTGCGCTTGCCGCAGCGCCGGTTTTTTGCTTTGTCACAAGCACTTTTCTACCTTATCGAAGTGATTTGTGCTATGATTAAATAATACATTATCACCGATACATAAGAAGGAGGATGCATCATGGCAATGCCTAAAGCACTGACGATCGCCGGTTCCGACAGCAGCGGCGGCGCTGGTCTTCAAGCGGACTTAAAAACGTTTCAAGAACTTGGCGTATATGGAATGACCGCCATTACAACCATCGTCGCAATGGATCCGCATAACAACTGGTTCCATCAAGTGTTTCCGGTCGATCTCGCGACGATTGAAGCACAGCTCGAAACGATCATCGTCGGCGTCGGAGTCGACGCGATGAAAACGGGGATGCTGCCGACGACAGATATTATTGAACTCGCGGCAAAAACGATCGAAAAACATCAATTAACGAATGTCGTCATTGATCCTGTCATGGTGTGCAAAGGAGCCGATGAGCCGCTCCATCCAGAAAATACAGTATGCTATCGCGAAGTGCTTGTGCCAAAAGCGACAGTGGTCACGCCAAACTTGTTTGAAGCGGCGCAGTTAAGCGGACTTCACCGCATCGAAACGGTGGAAGATATGAAAGAAGCGGCAGGCCGAATTCATGAGCTTGGCGCCAAATACGTCATCGTCAAAGGCGGGCGCAAAATTCCGCATGAAAAAGCGGTCGATGTGCTATACGACGGCCAAACGTTCGAATTGTTAGAGTCCGACCGCATCGAAACGACCTATACACACGGCGCCGGCTGCACGTTCTCGGCAGCCATCGCGGCTGAGCTGGCAAAAGGCAAACCGGTAAAAGAAGCGATTGCTACGGCAAAAGCGTTCATTACCGCAGCCATCCGCCATTCGTTCCCGCTCAACCAATACGTCGGCCCAACGAACCATGCCGCGTACCGCCGCTATCAACAACAATAAGGCAGGAGAAGGCATCTCCTGCCCTCTTTTTTTGCTTTATACCAAAAAACAAACGTGATAATATAAAAACAAAAAATTACAAAAGAAGGATGTGTGATACGATTGCGGGTATCTGCTGTACAATACCATTTGCATACGATTGACTCATTCCAGCAATTTGCCGATCAAGTAACCCATTATGTGAAAACGGCGCAAGAGTTTGAAGCGGAGTTTGTTTTGTTTCCGGAATTTATGACAACACAGCTTTTGTCCATTCCATCCAACACAGGCAAAACACCAACGATCGATGACTTGCCAAATTATACAGAACCGTATTACGAACTATTTACTTCGCTGGCGAAAGAAACCGGCATGTACCTTATCGGCGGCACGCACGTCATCCGCAAAGACGGAAAATTGTACAATGTCGCCCATTTATTTACTCCAGACGGACAAATCCATCAGCAAGCGAAACTGCACATTACCCCAACGGAAGTAAAGGAATGGGGCATTGCTCCAGGAGAAAGCGTCAATGTGTTCGAAACGGAAAAAGGAACGATCGCGCTGTTGACGTGCTATGATATTGAATTTCCGGAGATCGTGCGCATCGTGCGCGCCAAAGGAGCGGACGTCATCTTCTGCCCATCGTGCACGGACGACCGCCATGGGTTCCATCGCGTCCGGTATTGCTGCCACGCGCGCGCCGTCGAAAATCAAGTGTATGTTGTCACGACAGGCACGGTCGGCTCGCTGCCAACCGTTGACTTCATGCGCGCCAACTTCGGCCAAGCCGCGGTCATTACGCCAAACGATATTCCGTTCCCGCCGCGCGGCATTCTAGTCGAAGGAGAAATTAACGACGACATGATTGTCACCGCCGACCTCGACTTGTCGCTGTTATACAAAGTACGGGAAAAAGGCGCGGTGACGACATGGCGCGACCGCCGCACCGACTTGTACCCGGACTGGAAATAAGGGAGAGGGGTGAACCGATGAAATACGTACGAATTACAAGCATTGACAACCCGCTTTTTGCAAAAATGTATGAGTTGCTACAAACGGTATTTCCAGAAGAAGAAGTGCTCGAATTTGAGCTGTGGAAAGAACCGCTCCAAGACCCGAATTTGCGCGTCTGTGTTGCCGTACTAGACGACCATGTCGTCGGCGCGACCGAATACCGCTACTACCCGGACATGAACGTCGCGATGACGGACTTTACGATCATCGGCAAAGAAGGGCTTGGCATCGGCCGCTTTTTAATGGAACACCGCGAGAAAGATTTGCTAGACATGGCCGCCAAGCACGGCAATAAGCTATTGGGCATGTTTGCGGAAATTTACGATCCTTATCGCGTGCAAGACCATTCGTTCGGCGGCATTAAGCCGATGGACCCTTATGTCCGCCGCGAAGTGCTGTCCCATATCGGCTACCGCAAGCTTAACTTTCCATACGTCCACCCTTCATGGAAAAATGATGGGGAAGCGGTATCGGCCCTTGATTTTTGTTTCCTGTCCTATAGCCATAAGGGAGACTCGCTGCCGGCCGACCTCATCGTCCGCTTTCTTCAGACGTACTACGCGATTTTGCCAAACAAGTCAGACGCCTGGCATGACATGATCAAAAACTTAAAAACGAAAACGGAAGTGGAATTGCTGCCGATTTAAACGAAAAAACCCGGACACGACAACGTGTTCGGGTTTTTTCTTATCTCCCTTCCTTTGTTGTCCTTCCTGCCATCACAACGAAAGAATATTATTTTTACAATAATAATCATAATTCCCCAATTGTTTAAAACATAAATATAACTGCAGATTTCCCAAAAATAAAATTGAATATTCAATTAATTTATAATATAAAAATAAACCAACTGCTTCTACTACATTATTTTATAAAAATGAATATTCATTTATTTCAAGAATATTATAAATTATAATTCATCTAATAGAATATAATAATAAAGAGGTTTATTCGTGCATTATATATTAACCAAAATATTCAAATAATTATTTTTATAAATAGTATTGCATAAACGTAAAAATGTTGATAGATTGATAATATATAATCATCTATTAACAATGGCACAAAGGGGGATGTTTATCATGATAAAAAAAGGAACAATTATCGCTGTAGTGATTGCATTGCTTACAGCGTTGGCTGCATGCGGAAAATCAGCGGAACCGAGTTCTTCGTCTTCTGCGGGAGGAGAAGAAGCAAAGAAAAAAGTCATCGTCGGAACAGACGCTGCGTTTGCACCGTTTGAGTATATGGATAAAGGGAAAATCGTCGGTTTTGACGTTGATTTGTTAGATGCGGTAATGAAAGAAGCAGGCATTGACTATGAATTAAAAAATATCGGCTGGGATCCGCTATTTGCCGCATTGCAAAGCAAAGAAATCGACATGGCGATCTCCGGCATCACGATCAATGATAAGCGGAAACAAACATACGATTTCTCCATTCCTTATTTTGAATCCACTCATATGATTATGGTGAAAGAAAATAGCCCAATCAAAAACGCGCTTGACTTAAAAGGAAAAGTCATCGGCGTCCAAAACGCTACGACCGGGCAGGAAGCAGTCGAGAAATTGCTGGGCAAAGACAATAAAAACATTAAAAAATTCGAAAACACAGTTGTGGCAATTATGGAATTATTAAACGGCGGTGTGGATGCGGTTGTCACGGACAACGCAGTGGCAAACGAATATGTGAAAAACAATCCGGATAAAAAAATCAAAACCATCGCCGATCCAGACCATTTTGAGTCTGAGTTTTACGGGCTGATGTTCCCGAAAGGAAGCGACTTGAAGCCAAAAGTGGACGAAGCATTGAAAAAACTGATAAAAAGCGGCAAATACGCCGAGATTTATAAAAAATGGTTTGGAACAGAACCAAAGGTCGATAACTTATTGAAACAACAATAACCGCGCAAACATTCAAAAATGCGTAACTACTTATTTAGTTACGCATTTTTTATAAGAAAGGTGAGGGCTATGGATTTTCGTTTCGATATTATTCAAGAATATGCCCCGTTTTTCCTAAGTGGGGTGTTATTAACGATTGGGGTTTCGATCGCTGCTATCATTGCCGGCTTGATTCTCGGTCTTATGATCGGCCTTGGCAAAATGTCCGCGAAGCGGCTCATCCGCCTTCCGTTTGAATGGTACATTAACTTTTTCCGCGGCACGCCGCTTATCGTACAAATGTTGCTTGTACACTTTGGAGTTATGCCGCTGTTTTTTGCCCAGCCAAGCGCGACCGTCTCGCTGATTGTATCGCTGTCCTTAAACTCGGCAGCATATGTCGCAGAAATTTTCCGCGCCGGCATTCAATCGATTGACAAAGGGCAAATGGAAGCGGCCCGCTCGCTCGGTATGACGCATGCTCAAGCGATGCGCTATATTATTTTGCCGCAAGCATTAAAACGGATGATCCCGCCGTTTGGAAATGAGTTTATCGTTTTAATTAAAGACTCGTCCCTCGGCCTTGTCATTGCCGCCCCAGAGCTTATGTATTGGGGAAAAGCAGCTGCAGGAGAGTACTACCGCGTTTGGGAACCATATTTAACCGTGGCGTTTATTTATTTGCTTTTAACCCTTTCCCTTAGTAAACTACTACATTATTTGGAAAGGAAGTATTCAAACCAATGATTAACTCACATTTCGCACCCTAACAAGGTCAAAACAAAGGATTTTTTATTTAGTTTTTCAGAATAACTTTTTGACCAACACAACGAGCGATGGCAATCCTTTTTTTACCATCGCTGGTCGTTCCGTATCACGTTACACGTAGATGCTCTCATCCATGCCCAATCCCTGCAGAATCCTTCGCTGATCAGGGGTAAGGGAGCGATCCAGTGAGCGTTGGATGCGCCCATCCGGCAGCTTGAACAGGACGACGTTCACATATTGAAACAGCTGAAAAATCGCCTGTCCCGTCGGCCGGGTCAGCTTGCGGCCTCCAGGACCCTTCAACGGGTGTTCTGGAGTAATAAACTGACGCACTCGGCGCTGAAAAACGCGGTAAATAGCCAAGGCCAACAGAAACAAATAGCCTAATACTGCGACCCGTTCTGGTTTTTTGACGTAAATCTCATCCGTGAAAAACGGATCTTTCAAAAAAGCGAAGTTCATTTCCACCGAGATCTGCCCTTTATACAGCTTCAAGATCTCTTGGGCATCCATGGGTTGGCCCTTCCATTCCTTCGGAACGGTCGTGACAAGGACAAACCGGGACGCTTTCCGTCTCGCCTGTTCCCACGCGTCTTGGTCGAATTCGACGTCAAGGTGCAAGAAATACAGCGTCTCCACCTCGGGTTCCGCCCCTTTTTTCGGCCGTCCGCGCCGTTTTTTCAGGCGTACGATCTCTTCGACCGCGGCCTCAACCCGATGAAACCGGGGGCGAAGGGACGCCTTGAGGGACGCCAAGGCTTGTTCGGCATCTTCCCGGCAGGAGAAGGGGTGACGCTCCCAACGGGCTTGTTCCTCGCGAAGAAGCTCCGCTTCTTTGGTTCGTTCTTTTTCAAGCGTCTTTCCTTTTCGCTGGTCGAGCGCGCTCGATTCAACAACGATCAGCCGAACGGGGTGGCCTTCATACGTCGAGGCCGTTTCCCATACCCGGTACGTGGCGCCGTTTCTCTCCGCCAACGTAAAGGGATCGCTCCACGTCGTGTCCTCAGCATCCGCTTCGGCCAGCGCGGTTTTCACGATCCGGAGCGACGAAGGGCCTCTGGTGATCAAAAAGGCGTTGGCCGCTTTGGTTTGCGCCAGGGTCTCTTTCGTCATCGCGGCGGAATCGGCCACGTAAATCCATTCGTCTTCGATTTTGGCCTGCTTCAGCTGTTCATGGACACGAGACAGCACCTCGGGATTCCATGTTTTATCGGGCAGGTTGCCATCGTGCACATCGCCGTAAAACGGGATGCCGTCCTCGTTGCCGACCAGTCCGAAACCGATCTGTTTTTGCCAACGATGATGGCGGTTGTAGCCATGTGTGATTTGTAAGGCCTCTAACGAGGCCGATTCATACGCGCCGTAAACGGTCTTGTCCGTCGTATCGGCGTGGAAGGCTCGGAGGGAAAGGCCTTCTTTTCGATAAATATGAATCAAGCAAGTGCTGATGACGTTGTGAATGCCAGCCTCATACAGGCGATCGAGATGACGGGCCAACGCATCGTCGTTCAACCAGGAAGGATGGAGATCGGGACGGATGAGTTTCTCACAATCGACCTCCTGAGCCCAATGTTCCAAGTGAACAAGGGCTTGCCGGCCGTCAAACACATTGTAGAGGATGGCCTGAACGGCATCGCTGACTCGCGTTTGGCACTGCGGATCGACGGGCACGAGATGGTCAATCAATTGAGGCAGACCCAGTTTCTTGAATAGGGCACTTATTATATTCAAATAAGAATTGCGATAGACCTTTTTGACTTGAACGTTCATAAGTGAAAAACTCCTTTACGTTCCTTGTGTGTCAAGGATTCATTCGACATCGGAACGAAAAAATCCTCCCGATTTTCGTCGAGAGGGTGCGAAATGTGAGGATTAAAGTAAATAATTTAAAAAAATCATTTGGCGACCTAGAAGTGCTGAAAGGAATTAATGCCCATATTCGCGAACGGGAAGTCGTCGTCGTCATTGGCCCATCCGGTTCCGGGAAATCGACCTTTTTGCGCTGCTTAAACCTTTTAGAAGACTTCGATGAAGGGGAAATCATCATTGACGGAGTCAACATAAAAGAAAAGCAGACAAACATTAACAAAGTGCGCGAAGAAGTCGGAATGGTATTCCAGCGCTTTAACTTATTCCCGCATATGACCGTGCTCGATAACATCACACTCGCTCCAATAAAAGTGCGGAAATGGCCGCGTGAAAAAGCAGTAGCAAAAGCAATGGAGCTGCTTAAAAAAGTCGGACTGCAAGAAAAGGCAAACGTCTACCCGGATTCGCTATCGGGCGGACAGGCGCAGCGCGTCGCGATCGCTCGCGCCTTGGCGATGGAACCGAAAGTGATGCTGTTTGACGAGCCGACATCCGCCTTAGACCCAGAAATGGTCGGAGAAGTGCTGGCCGTCATGAAACAGCTCGCAAACGAAGGAATGACCATGGTTGTCGTGACACACGAAATGGGCTTTGCCCGTGAAGTCGGCGACCGCGTCCTGTTTATGGATGGCGGCTACATCGTCGAAGAAGGTACGCCGAGTGAAATTTTTGATAATCCAAAACATGAACGGACAAAATCGTTTTTGTCGAAGGTGCTGTAACCTCGTATTTGCCTTGTTGCCGCAATGAAGCGACAAGGTTTTTTATGGACCACAGCAGCAAAGGCGCTGGCACGCTGCTTCCATGCGCAAACACATAGCCCTGGTTTTTGCGCCTGCAAAAGGCTGGAAACCAGGGCTATATTTATTATTTATACCGAAGCGGTTTGAATCCGCTTTAATTCCTCGCCTAAAAACTTGGCCACCTCTAACATGCCAAACTTGCCGGCGCGCGCCTCCGCCTCCGAGTTGTAATTCGTATTGGTGTTGACATCATAAGTAAAAATCGTGCCGTTTTGATCGCGAATAAACTCGATGCCGGCGATGTGAATATCATTGGCGCGCAAAAACTGCTCATATTTCTCAAGTATCGGATCGGAAAAGCCGTCTATAATTTCAAATTTCGGACGCATTGCCGTTTCACCGACTGGACAGAACAAATCGCCGATTTGGCAAGCATCCGCCGGGCAAAGTTCAAACCCCTCCGATGTGTCTACGCGCACGGCGTACATGAATTTTCCGCCGACAAATTCACAACGGGTGATGAACGGCTCCGGCGCTTGAATATATTCTTGCACCAGTGTAATGCCGTCGACCGAATCCTCAAAAGCAGGGCTTTCGAGATACTGCCCAAGCGCTTCAATGGAATGGAACAGCTGCACACCAAGCCCTTTTCCAGCGCGGTTATGTTTCGTAATGAACGAAGGCGCGCCAAGCTGTTTCGCCGCTTCCATAATTTGTTCCTTGCCGACGGCGGCAATCGTTTTCGGCGTGCGGATTCCATGCGCATTTAACGCCGTATATTGATTTACTTTGCTCACTTCTAAACGCAGCGCCCTGCTTCCGTTAAACACCCGGCGCCCATGGCGCTCGAGCCAGGCGAGCACCGCTTCCGTGAATTCCGGAGCAAAACGATGCCCCCGCGTATGGGAAGAGGCGCTCATCCGGTTGTAAAATACCCCTTCCGGCGGCGTCGCCGATAAATCGATCGTCCCCTTGTCTAAAAACCATTCTTCATAAGGCAGACCAAGTTCATCCAACCGCCGCGTTAAATGCACGGTCCATTCGCTATTTTCATGAATAATGTAAATTTTGCTCATCTTATTTTCCCCCTTTTGCCGCAAGCGAATTCCGTCGCTCCTCGACAAGCGGCATTACTTGTTTGGCAAACTGCTCCATTTCCTCCAATTGCGGAGAAAATTGTAATAATAATAAATCAACCCCTGCAGCTTCATACGCCAAAATGCGATCGGCAATTTGCTCCGGCGTGCCGATGAAGTTTGGCCGCAGTCCACGATTCGATACGGAATAGTCTTGCAATTTTAACTGCAACTCAAGCTGGGATTTATTGACGAAATCCTTATATCCTGCATAGCCGCTCGATAATTTGACGTCGGTAATGCGCTTTAATTCCGCCTGCGCTTCCTCCTCGCTGTCGCGGCAAATGACAAACGCCGCCATGCCAAACGAGCGAAACGGCTCTTTTCCCGCCTGTTTGCGTCGCTGCTTCATATCAGCAACTTTGCGGGCGATTTCTTCGACTGTTCCGCCATGCATCACATACGCATCGCAATGCTCCACAATCGCTTGTTTTCCCCGTTCGCTCTCGCCGCCGGCGTACAAAACCGGATACGGCTTTTGTACTGGTTTCGGTGCTAAATGGGCACCTTTTACTTCATAAAATTTTCCCCGGAAATCAAATACATCGTTCGTCCACATCCCTTTTAACACTTGAACGAATTCTTCCGTGCGGTCATAGCGCTCATCATGTTCGGTAAAAATGCCGCCATATTGACGTGCTTCTTCTTCCCACCATGCTGATACGACATTCAGCGTGAAGCGGCCGTTGCTGATGTGGTCAATATTGGCCGCCATTTTCGCCGTAACAGCCGGATTATGGAAACCGGGACGGACTGCCGCCATAATTTCCAATTTTTCTGTCACCGCCGCCAGCGCCGCCGCGGTCGACCATGCTTCCAGCGAATCGCTCTCCGGTCCTTTTATATCATTTAAATACAGCTCGGCGACTAATGTCGTGCTATATCCCCATTGTTCCGCTTTTTGCGCCACCGTTTTGGCATATTCAAACGTCGCCGGCATCATTTCATCATCAACATTGCGCAGCCATCCTCCGAAAATCGGCAGCCAAAACCCGTATCTCATCTTGCTCCTCTCCTCCCCCATGAACCGGAAAAATAAAAAACTTCTTCGATAAGAAGAAGTTTTTGCTTCATCTTATCCTCCAGAACCAACCGTTCTGCTGGAATTAGCACCTTTCTGACGAACATCAGGGGCTGCTGGGCTTCATCGGGCCAGTCCCTCTACCTCTCTGGATAAGATTTACTATTTCGTTTAATCTCCGTTTTTTCCGCTTTATTTTATCTTCTTTCTTGGATTTCTTTTATCCTATCATAGCGTTATATTTGCCGTCAATATATAAAAAAGCTGGCTCTCCTACATAGAGAGAGCCAGCGATTCCGCATTACAATACGAATGACATCGTCCAAACCGACCCGGCAACAACCACTATCGCAATAAAAAAGGCATACGCCATATTGATCGTTTGAATTTTGCCGCTGTCGCTTTCCGTCATATGCATAAACATAAATAGCTGCAAGCTTGCTTGAATGATCGCAAAAATGACGATGACGCCAATAATCGCCTTCACCGTTAATCCCGAAGATAGCGCGACCCAAAGCGCAGCGAACGTCAGCACAAGCGAGAGAATAAATCCAATGATATGTTTCCAAGGAAATGATTCATGGTGATTGTTTGCACCCATCCTAGATCACCATCCCGGTCAAATAAACTAATGTAAAGATAAAAATCCACACGACGTCAAGGAAGTGCCAATACAAGCTGACGATAAACACTTTTCTTGCCGTCCGCGGCGTAAATCCGCGCTGCAGCAGCTGAATGATAATTAAAATCATCCAGCCAATCCCAAGGCTGACGTGCGCCCCGTGCGTTCCGACAAGCACGAAAAAGCTAGAGAGAAACGCGCTTGTCTGTATCGTTGCCCCTTCATGGACATAATGAATAAATTCGCGAATTTCAAAGGTAATAAACCCTGCGCCTAAAAGAAGCGTCACCAACAGCCATGCCAACAGCCCGCTCATGCGGCCGCGGCGCATTTCAAAAATGGCGAGTCCGCACGTAAAGCTGCTTGTTAATAGAAGCAACGTTTCGATTAAAACATCTTTTACCTCAAATAGGTCTTTCGCGGTCGGGCCGCTTCCCGTACGCTGAAATAAAACAAGATAGGTGGCGAACAAGGTCGCAAACAACGCGACCTCGGCGCCAAGGAAAATCCAAAATCCTAAAATATTTAAACGGCTTTCTTCCGTCCGATACTCGAGCGGCATCGTTTCATCATATCGGTGAGCTGCTTCTGCCATCCGTTACGCCCCCTTCCGTGCCAAACGCTCCGTGCGTTTAATCTCGTCCACGCTAATGTAATAGCCGTCATCATCGTCAAACGAACGGAGAATTAAACCGAGAATAATGAAGATCGCAGCGATAATCGCCAGCGTAAACCATTTAAAGACAAGACCAAAGCCCGCGAAGAAAAACGCAATCGAAATCAAGAACGGGCGGCCTGAGTTGCTTGGCATATGAATCGGCTTTAATTGTTCTTCTTTTACTTCAAATCCGTTGCCGTTTTTCTTCATCACCCAATAAGCGTCCAAATCCGTTACTTCCGGAGTGATTGGGAAATTGTAGTGCGCTGGCGGTGAAGCAGTCGCCCACTCGAGCGTGCGTCCGTCCCACGGGTCTCCGGTCATGTCGCGCTCGCCGTACCGCGCGCTGTAATAAATGTTATAGCAAAGCATGATAAAGCCGATACCCATCAGCGCCGCGCCAATCGTCGCGACAACGTTCAGCGGCGTCCAGCCAAGTCCGGCAGAGTACGTGTACATGCGTCGCGTCATTCCCATTAATCCTAAGAAATACATTGGAAAGAAGCAAACGTTAAATCCAATCATAAAGAGCCAGAACGTCCATTTTCCTAAACGTTCATTTAATAGATGACCAAACATTTTCGGATACCAATAATGAAGCCCAGCAAAACAAGCAAACACCGTACCAGCAATTAATACATAATGGAAATGGGCAACTAAGAAATAACTATTATGATATTGATAGTCCGCCGCTGCCATGGCGAGCATGACGCCAGTAACCCCGCCAATGACGAAGTTTGGAATAAACGCTAACGCCCAAAGCATCGCTGTCGTAAAACGAATTCTTCCTTTGCGCAGTGTAAATAGCCAGTTGAACACTTTTACCCCAGTCGGAATCGCAATCGCCATCGTTGTAATCGAGAAAAACGAGTTTACCGCTGGGCCTGCACCCATCGTAAAGAAGTGGTGCACCCAAACGAGAAAGCTTAAAAAGGCGATGCCAACGATCGAACCGACCATTGCTTTATAACCAAATAGACGTTTGCGGGCAAACGTGCTGACAATTTCCGAAAAAATCCCGAAAGCTGGCAAAACGACGATATACACTTCCGGATGGCCCCAAATCCAGAACAAGTTTGCCCAAAGCATGGACATACCACCGTTAGCCATCGTGAAAAATTGCGTGTCAAACAAGCGGTCAAACGTCATTAACGCTAATGCGACCGTTAAGACTGGAAACGCGAAAATAATGATTACACATGTAATTAAAACCGTCCATGTAAACATCGGCATGCGCATAAGCGTCATACCCGGCGCCCGCATTTTTAAAATGGTCACCAAAAAGTTAATTCCGGTCATCAACGTCCCAATTCCGGAAATTTGTAAGGCAACTGCGTAATAGTTATTGCCAACCCCTGGGCTAAATTGATTGCTAGCAAGTGGAAAATACGACGTCCAGCCAGCATCTGGGGAGCCACCAATGACAAACGAAATATTAAAAAGCAGTGCGCCAAAGAAAAAGAGCCAGAAGCTTAACGCATTTAAGTACGGATACGCGACATCACGCGCCCCGATTTGCAGCGGTACGACAACGTTCATTAATCCAATAATAAACGGCATCGCCATAAATATAATCATAATCGTACCATGCGTGGTAAAAATTTCATTGTAATGTTGCGCATTGAGAAATTTCAGATTCGGTGCCGTTAGCTGTGCCCGCATTAATAGCGCGTCTACGCCGCCGCGGAACAACATTAATACGGCACAAATAATATACATGATCCCAATTTTTTTATGGTCTACTGTCGTTAACCACTCATCCCAAAGCCATTTCCATTTTTTAAAATACGTCAACACAAAAACGATACCGATAATCGTTAACACAATCGCGACATCCGCTGCATAAATAAGCGGCTCGCCAGTGACAAAAAACTCGCTCCACTTCATATGCGGTTCCTCCTTTCCCGCCAATTAATGTGCGTGGCGATCGTTTTCCATGTTCCCATGATGATCGCTATGTTCTTCCTTGTTCGTATTGTTTGTATTGCACATATTGTCCATATTGTGGTTGTTTTGTTTCGCATGGTCTATCCACTCAAGATGCGTATTCAAAAACGTCATCCGTCCGACTAACCCAGGTTTTAAAATTTGCGCATATTTCTCTTTATTTAGCTTTGGCGCCGTTTGTTGCACTTCTTTTACCCATTTACCGAAGTCTTCTTTCTTCTGTGCGACAACTTCAAACTCCATATGCGTAAATTGTTTTCCTGAGAAGTTTGCGCTTCGTCCCATATAGGTACCTGGTTTGTCTGCTTGCAAAATTAATTGTGTTTCCATACTGTCCATCGCATATTTTTGTCCGCCTAATTCCGGCACCCAAAATGAGTTCATCGGACCGACGGATGTCAGTTTAAACTTTATTGGAACACCTGCAGGGATATTTACATAATTCACCGTTTCAATATGTTGGTCTGGATAGCTGAAAATCCATTTCCAGTTTGCCGCGGTGACATGGATCGTTAACGGCTTGACATCATGGCGCTGCGGTTTTTCGAGCGCAAACGTCGCTTTCACCGTTGGAATTGCCAACAAGGTGACAATCATAATTGGAATTGCCGTCCATACGATTTCCAATAATGTATTTCCCTCTTCTTCCGGTGGCTCATAATCGGCATTTTCCGGCTTTTCGCGATATCGAATCAGCACAACCGCAAATAATACGAAAACAACAATCATAATAAATGCCATAAAACCAATCGACCACATAATTAAATGATATTGTGTTTTGGCGACAGGTCCTTGCGGATTCAATACCGCTATCTTTTCACTGCAACCACTTAATAGAAGCAACAATGATAGGGGAAGCAATGAAAACCATTTCCGTCCCCGCTGTTTTGCCTGCTTCATCGGCATGCTTCCTCCTTTATGCTCGAATAACATGACTATTTGTTTCTAACATATCAAAAGTGAAAATAGTTGAAACTCATAAGAAGGTAATTTCATAAATTCGAAACACATTTGTCACAAACCATTCAATAATTGTTCAATAAATATTCACGATTGTGACTAAAAAATGAAATTTACCCAATAATATCCCTTTCAAAAAAAATTAACCTTCCCCATGAACTAGGGAAGGTTAAAAAGAATAGCCTAACCGTGCCTTAAGCTGTTTGCGAATGCGTGGATTTAACGTCTGCCACATCCATTTTTCATATAGTTCCTTTTTTTCTTGAAATGATAAATAATAGCGCTCGCCTGCTTGTTGGCGTGCTCTTTCGGTTACATCATATAATGAAAGCGCAGCTGCTACCGATATATTAAAACTTTGGACAAACCCATACATCGGAATCATAAACGTCGCATCGGCAACATGAAGCGCCTCTTGCGACACGCCGCTATGTTCGTTGCCAAAGAGAAGCGCCGTCGGTCGCGACACGTCGATGTTAGAAAGAGGAATCGTTCCTTCTCCAAGATAGCTGGCATACACTTGATATCCCTTTGCTTGCAACTCTTTAATCGCCGTTACAATATCCGGTTTTCGATAAAGCGTCAGCCATTTATCGGCATGCCGCGTCACTAAAGGATTCGGTTCAAAAGGCGCTCTTCCCGTGACGATATGGACATCCTGCACGCCAAACGCTTCCGCTGTCCGCAACACCGCTGCCTGGTTGTGCGGATCATCGACCGCTTCAGTCAACAAGGTAACATAACGCGTCCGCCGGCAAAGCACGTCATACATCCGCTTTAACCGTTCCGGCAAAATCATTTCCCAAATAGGACGCGTTTCTTCCGTCAGCAGTCCTTCTTCTTGCAGCTGTTCAATGAACGTTTTTGCTTCTTGTTCGTTCATTGCCATCACCTTCATTCCGCATAATAATTAAAGCGAATTTCATTTTACAAAATTTCAAGCACGTGGGCAATCAGGCCTGCAAATTACCAAAATGAATTCCCTCATGGGAAAGCATACTAAGTATAACAAGGCAAATTATAATATCCTAATTTTAAAAATATTATTAATATTATAATAATAAATAAAACATAGACTATTTACCATATAAATACATTTACAAATACTCATGAATTATGTATATTTAATGTAAACGTTTTATAAATTATTTTTTTCGCTATAATTTTGTTTATTTTTAGAAAAATAATCTTTGTCCTGACGGATGGGAGGAAACAAGGATGCAAATCTCAAAAAATGAACAAAAACTGCATCGCGGGCTAGAGGAGCGACATATTTCGCTGATGTCCCTTGGAGCCGCGATTGGGGTTGGCTTATTCCTCGGATCAGCATCAGCGATTAAGCTGGCGGGGCCAGCTATTTTACTGGCATACGCGGTAAGCGGCGCGGTCATGTTTTTTATTATGCGCGCTCTCGGAGAAATGGCCGTCGAAAATCCCGTCGCCGGTTCCTTTAGCCGCTATGCGCACAACTATTTAGGACCGCTTGCTGGTTACTTAACTGGATGGAACTATTGGTTTTTATGGGTCGTTACCTGTATAGCGGAAATTACCGCTGTCGGCATTTATATGCAGTTTTGGTTTCCGGATACACCAAGATGGGTATGGGCGTTAGCAGCTTTAGTACTGATGACGACTATCAACTTTCTCGCCGTAAAAGCATATGGAGAATTAGAATTTTGGTTTGCCCTTATTAAAATTGTCACGATTGTATTTATGATTGTCGTCGGCTTGGGCATGATTCTGTTTGGCATCGGCAACGGCGGAATCGCCACCGGCATCAGCAACCTTTGGAAACATGGCGGCTTTTTCCCGAACGGCATTACCGGTGTATTAATGTCCTTGCAAATGGTCATGTTCGCTTATTTAGGCATTGAAATGCTTGGCGTCACTGCCGGCGAAGTGAAAAACCCGGAAAAATCGCTCACTCGGGCCATTAACAGCGTATTTTGGCGCATTTTAATTTTCTATGTCGGCGCGCTGTTTGTCATTATGTCGATCTATCCATGGAATGAAATCGGGCAAAAAGGAAGCCCGTTTGTGCTGACGTTTGAAAAAATCGGCATTCACACCGCTGCGGGAATCATCAACTTTGTCGTGTTAACCGCGGCCTTGTCTTCCTGCAACAGCGGTATCTTTAGCACCAGCCGGATGCTCTTTAACCTTGCCGAACAAAAGGAAGCGCCGTCTTCTTTCGCCAAATTGACGAAACGCGGCGTCCCTGGAATCGCACTGATCGTTACGGCCATCGCAATGCTGTTTGGCGTTTATTTAAACTATGTATCCGAGAAAGTATTTCAATGGGTAACGAGCGTCGCCACATTCGGCGCGATTTGGACATGGGCGATTATTTTGCTGGCGCAATTGCAGTTCCGCAAACGCTTAAGCCCAGAAAAGCAACGACAATTAAAATACAAAGTGCCGTTCTATCCTTACAGCTCTTATATTTCTCTCGCCTTCCTCATCGGAGTTGCTGCTTTAATGGGCTACTTCAAAGATACACGAATCGCGCTCATCATCGGACCAGCCTGGCTCATCTTGCTCGTGGCCGTCTATTATGCAAAAGGCTTGCATAAGCGGCATATCGAAGCTGCGGACAAAAAGCAAGTCGGCTAAACGAGACATCCATCCCCTTGCCATCTACCTAGGGGATGGATGTTTTTTTATCGCCGTCTTCATGTCGTTTTTGTACTTTATTTATGGCCTTCATGGCCTTCGTTGCGTTATTTTCCTTTCTTCATATTTTCTTTCCAACTGCTCTAGCTCGTTTGTTACTTGCTGGAGCAGCTCTTGTATTCGCGATGCCCTTTCTTCATATTTTGTCTGCTCTAAAATGGCAAATTCATATAGTTCATTTTCCCCCGCTTGGGAAGCGATTTGCGCTTGGTACTTCCGCTTATCCGCAAGCTCTCTCGCCTGATTGTATTCGCGCGTGAGTTCTGTCTTCAATAGGTGCTGCCGCTCAAGCAAATGACGAACCCTTTCTACCTCCTTTTCGCATTGCCGTAAATATTCATTTAATAAGGCAATTGGATTTTGCTTTTCTTTTTGATTGATCATCTCATGCAAATCAGCCATGATGATATTTTTAATTCTCGTCAATAAATCGGCCACCACGGTTTTCCTCCTTTAAAAGCTTCGTTCTAACTCTGCCCACTGCTTTTCAAAATGAGCAAACGGGTCATCGATTTCCTTCGTCTGTTTTGTTTCATTCCATTTTTTATAAACTACATACAACACATACGCTGCGGCAACTGCAATGAGCGCAGGCGCATTCAAAGCGGAAGCAACGAAAGCGATAATTCCGACCGCGATCCAAAACAGTTTTTTCATCGTTGTGTTCGCTTTCATCCATCGCTTCCATGCGTAATACAAAATGACAAGGCTCACTGCTAAAACGGCGAGAGAACTGATGTTTGCAAAGAACATAACCGCCGCAATCGCACCGATGATAAACAATCCAAGCTTTTTCACCTTTTTCTCCTCCTTTCTGTCTTCCATCCTACCAATCATTCCATATTTCGCTAATGAGCCAAGGTGTTATTTTTCTCTAAGACTTGAGTCGTAATTTTCTAATCAACATCTGTATGGTTTCGATGCGCACCATTTACGTGACATAAAAAAGAAGGCTGCCTGGTCGGCGCCTTCCTATTCCGTCGCTTTCATATACGCTTGTTTCGGATGATTCGGCTGATCTGGATATTTCAGACGGATTTTTCCTTCCTCTAATAGCTTGCCTAAATAGTTGTTTCTTAATCCATCCGGCGTTCTTTCCAATAGTGCCGCTAATTCCTTTAACATCAACGGCCTTTGCTCACAAAGCTGCAAAATGATATTTTCCATCACACTTGGAGGCAATCGTTTTTTCTTTCTTGCTAACTCTGCGATATTCCATAGTTTCTCATCGATTTCATCAGAGGATAACTCATTATTTACGGAGTTGAGCAAGCTATTTACGGAGTTATCCCCTTTATTTATGGAGTATACATCACTATTTACGGAGTTAGAGTCTATATTTACGGAGTTTCGTTTGTTATTTACGGACTTTTTGCGATTATTTACGGAGTTAGGGTCGTTATTTATGGAGTTAAACTCCTTATTTAAGGAGTTGAGATTGTTATTTACGGAGTCCGGTTCTTCGTCCATAAATGAGATATCGATGTCTTCCTCATCATGCTGTTTCATATTTTGATATATATCTGTTTCATAAGTAGCCGCTGTTTCAGCTGGAAAATGAAATGGATATAATACAACGATCGTCCGTTCCGGATTCGAATGTTGAATAAATTCTGGCTGCTTCCAGCGCCGATCGTTCCAGGTAGCCGCAATATGTCTTAAACCAAATCCGGCCCGTTTGCAAAGGCCAATTAAAATAAACATTTTAAATAAATTCGGATTGCGAAGATTGCTCATATGTCCGGAAAGAGCGGAATCGACTGGGATGCGGAACAGCCCTGGATTGGCAAAACGAAATATGCCATTTTCTTTTTCGATGATAATGCCGCCTTCTCCTAAATAATCGGCATGCACAATCGCATTCATTAATGCTTCATATACCGCTGTTTGCAGCGCGGGATCCATCTCATGGCGCTGAAACTGCGATATTACTTTATGATAAAAATCATATAAATTACCTGACCACGTACCGTCCTGCGAGGTAAACCGCGTCGTCCAATCGCCGGTTACTATACCGTTCAAACTTTCCCGATATTCAAGAAAGTATTGTGGCAAAACTTCTGTAATGATGCGCTCTTCGCTAAACATTAACAATCCCGCTAATGTTACCCCTTCTTTGCTGCTGTCCCGCAGTTTTCCCCATGCACCAATTTTGTATAAAAATTCTTTCGTCTCCAGCCCATTCCATGGATGATTGGGTTTTACCGAAGCAAATTTTTCCCGATAACTTTTCACCGATTCAAAATTTAGTTCATTTAAACCGTAATGCTCTAAAATCGAGCTATCATGCCAGACAGCTGCATTTTCTTCGTGAAAATTTGAATATTTATTCACTCCCGATCTTCCTTTAACTATTATTTTTATAAAATATTCGGATCGTTCTTTACTCCTATTGTATCATCTTTCGTTTTTCTTGCGTGCAATTACCAAAAAAAGAAAAGCAGATGCCGTTCTTTACACCTGCCTTTCCGTACATCATTTTTTCTAACCACGGCGGATAGTTTTTCCCTTATCAAGCCAAACTAATAAAAACACGACAAGGAGGCTTGTGTGATATGCCATCTCTTCCTTCATCATTGGAGCCATATTGGCGGACATCAGTCGATCTGCCTTCGTTTCCAAAACTAGAAGAAGATATTCGTACCGGTGTTGCCATTATCGGCGGAGGAATCTCTGGAATTACCACGGCTTATTTGCTTGCTACAAAGGGGGTTCGTGTCGCTTTATTAGAAGCGGATCGCCTTCTTAACGGAACAACCGGGCATACGACCGCAAAAATTACGGCACAGCACGACATCATTTATGATGAGTTTATTCAACACCTTGGACAGGAAAAGGCAAAACTGTACTATGAGGCATGCATGGACGCATTGCATTTTATCCGCAATACAGTCAAGCAGCACGACATCAATTGTGATTTCAAGGAACAGGATGCATACATATACACTACTTCTTCCGACTCGCTAACGAAGTTAATCAATGAATGGAAAGCATATGAAAAGCTCGGCATTGACGGGGCGTTCTTAGAAACGATCCCGCTTCCAATCCCGGCGAAAGCCGCGGTCGTCATGAAAAATCAAGCGCAATTTCACCCGCTGAAATACTTAACGAAACTAGTCGACACTGTTGTCCAGGCAGGCGGAAAAATTTACGAACACACGCCCGCCGCCGACATCGAGCAAGGACAAGAGCTGACTGTCGTCACCCGAGACAAAAAGCGGGTGACGTGCGAACATGTCGTCATTTGTTCCCATTTTCCGTTTTATGACGGCGGTTTCTATTTCTCCCGCATGTATGCGGAACGCTCTTACGTATTAGGCGTGAAAATCGCTGAAGCCTATCCTGGCGGCATGTATTTAAGCGCCGATCATCCAAAACGCTCGATCCGCTATACGTCCATGAATGGGGAAAACTTAATTTTAATCGGCGGGGAAAACCATAAGACAGGACAAGGCGTCCCAACGATGCGGCATTACGAGGCATTGCAGTCGTTTGCCTCGGAGTTATTTACAGTGACCGACATCCCTTACCGCTGGTCGGCGCAAGATTTAACGACACTTGATAAAGTGCCGTACATTGGGAACATGACCGCGGACACGCCGAATATTTATGTCGCGACAGGGTACCGCAAGTGGGGCATGACGAACGGAACAGTGGCGGGGTTACTAATCAGCGACCTGATCCTGGGACACGACAACCGCTACCGTGACTTATATACGCCGTCGCGGTTTTATGCCGACCCAAGCGTCAAACATTTTCTCACACAAAATATCGATGTCGCGAAACACCTTGTTGAAGGGAAAATCGAAGTGGTCGTCCGCAAGCCGGAAGACTTGGCCAACGGCGAGGGCGCGGTCGTGACCGTAAACGGAAAGCGCGCTGGCGCGTATAAGGACGAAGACGGGACATTGTTCCTCGTAGATACGACATGCACCCATATGGGATGCGAAATTGAGTGGAACAGCGGCGACCGCACTTGGGACTGCCCGTGCCACGGCTCGCGCTTCTCCATTCACGGTGATGTCGTCGAAGGGCCGGCGAAACGGCCTTTAAACAAAATCGAGGATTATCCATCACAATAAAGGGCTGCCCAAATAAGGCAGCTCTTTTTCTCTTTCCATGAGGATGATGAATTTCGCGAACATCTTCTACAAGCCAAAACAAAAGAAGAAGTCATACGATTATTTGAACAAGTATAAACAAAAATATTTTTGTATAATGAAGTTAGGAAAACCTGTATAACTCTATAAAAGGGGTGATTTCCGTGCAAATCGAGCCAATTTTTCTCACTCCTATTTTTCAAGAACGAATTTGGGGCGGTACAAAGCTGGCAGAACGATTCGGCTATTCGATTCCTTCGCCGCATACAGGCGAATGCTGGGCGGTATCGGCCCATCCAAACGGGCAAACCGTCGTTCAAAATGGACCATTTCAAGGAATGACACTTGGCCAATTATGGGAAGAGCGGCGCGACTTATTCGGCCACTTTCCGTCGGACCGCTTTCCGTTATTGACGAAAATTTTAGATGCGAACGCGGATTTGTCGGTGCAAGTGCATCCCGATGACGCATACGCAAAAGAACATGAAAATGGCGAATTCGGAAAAACGGAATGCTGGTATATTATCGACTGCAAACAAGGCGCAGAGCTTGTTTATGGGCATCATGCAAAGACGAAAGAAGAACTGAAGGAAATGATGGAACAAGGACAGTGGGACAAGCTGCTTCGCAAAATCCCGATCAAGCCTGGCGACTTTTTCTATGTCCCGAGCGGCACGATGCACGCCCTTTGCGAAGGAACGCTCGTCCTCGAGACACAGCAAAGCTCGGATACGACCTATCGCGTCTACGACTATGACCGCGTCGACAGCAACGGGAAGAAACGCGAACTGCATTTAGACAAAGCGCTCGACGTCATTACCGTCCCGCATCACGACGCCGCTGTCCACCCGCGCGTCACACAAATGGACGGCGCTGTCGTTACCACCTTTATCGAAAGCGACTACTTTGGCGTGCAAAAGTGGGAAGTCGACGGGACTGCCGAATTCGAACAAACGCGGCATTTTTTGATCGTCAGCATCCTTGACGGACAAGGGGAACTCGTATCCGGGGAACGTTCTTACGCACTGAAAAAAGGAGATCATTTTATTTTGCCGCATCAATTTGGCCGCTTTGCCATCAAAGGAACATTAGAAGCAATCGCCTCATGGCCGCGCGCATAATACAAAGGGAGCTGTCTATAATGGTCAGCTCCCTTTGTATGTTTTCATTTACTGTTTTAGCGCGAGAGGTTGAATATCTTTTTCTCAAAAATCCGCGCCGGTAATCCCTAGCTTCACTGGGTCAAAGATAGTGTCTTTTGACCTTCTCACTCTATATTTTTTCCAATTTTGCATGCCGCAGCAATGTTCCGCGCCACCTTTGTAATATAATATTCGGCGTTTTCGATTGCTTTTTCCAGTGAAATAATTCCTGGGACAATGCTGTAAAGCGCGTCAATGCCGTGGTTCAGCACAACGTCGCTGTCATCGGACAGAGAACCGGCAATAGCGATGACCGGTATACCGTACCGCTTGGCCGTTTTAGCGACACCAACAGGCGTTTTTCCGAAAATCGTCTGCCCATCGATGCGCCCCTCTCCGGTGATCACCAGCGCGGCACCTTGAATTTTCTCAGCAAATTTTACCGTTTCCAGTATAATGTCAACGCCGCGCTTTAGCTCTGCGTTCAGAAAGGCAAGCAGCCCCGCGCCTAAACCACCTGCCGCCCCAGCGCCAGGGATGTCTTTTACTTGTTTTCCTAACACCCGTTCAATGACAGTGGCATAGTGCTGCAAATTTTGATCGAGCACCGCGACCATTTCCGGCGACGCTCCTTTTTGCGGGCCGAATATCGCTGAGGCGCCTTTTGGTCCTGTCAGCGGATTGTCGACATCGCAGGCCACCTCCATTTTGACGCGTTTCAGCCGCTCATCTAGCCCGGAAAGATCAACGTCGGCCAGTTCGGACAAGCTGCCGCCTCCAGGGCCGATTTCCTGTCCATATCGGTCTAAAAGGCGGCCGCCAAGTGCCTGAATCATGCCAGCACCGCCATCATTGGTCGCGCTTCCGCCGATGCCGATAATAATATGCTCAGCGCCTTCGTCGAGAGCGGCGAGGATTAATTCTCCCGTTCCTCTTGTTGTCGTCACCAGCGGATTGCGCTTTTCCCGCGGGACAAGGTGTAAGCCGGAAGCGGCCGCCATTTCAATCGCAGCCGTTTTCCCGTCGCCAAGCATGCCGAAAAAGGCCGACACGCGCTCCCCGAGCGGTCCGGTCACTTCCGTTTCGACGATGCGTCCGCCTGTCGCGTCAACGAGCGACTGAACGGTGCCTTCTCCGCCGTCCGCCATAGGCACTTTCACGTATTCCGCCTCCGGGAATACCTCGCGGAAGCCTTTTTCCACTGCATTCGCCACTTCGAGTGCGGAAAGGCTTTCTTTAAACGAATCTGGCGCAATAACGATTTTCATCTTTCTCCCTCCATTAGAATCATGAAAACAAGCGAAAGACGCCAAAAATAAGCGTCGAGATGACGGTAAGTGTCAAGCCGATCAGCGACTCATACGGAATTAATTTCAGCCGTTCCTTTATCTCCATATGGACGCTGCCCGCCGTCGCATGAAAGAAGCTACCATGCGGCAAATGATCGAGCACCGTCGCCCCGGCATGAATCATAGCGGCTCCAGCTAATGCGGAAACGCCTAGACTCATAATTGTCGCACCGAAGACGCTGCTCGCGACAGCGGTTCCAGCAGTCGTCGAAGCAGTCGCCCCGGACATCAAAATCCCCGAAATCGGCGCTAGTACGTACGCGGGTAACCCGAAATGATCCAAACCGTTAATGATAGCGTCTTTTAGCGAGGAATTAGCAACAATACCCGCCAATGTCCCCGTCCCGACTAACATGATGGCAACACCAGACATTTTCGATAATCCAGACATAGCATAGCCATTCAGCTTCGTCCCTTTTTTCATCGCTAGCGCACCAACAATACCGCCAACTGGAAGGGCAATCATTGGGTCAATCGCAATATCAAATAATGGTCGCAGTGAGAGCAATAATATCGCGACAAGCGGGGCAATGATGGCCGCAAGGAACGAAGGCACTTGCCCGCTGCTTTCTCTTTCCTGTACATCATCAACAAACGTTCCTTTTTGCGCAAGTTTTTTTGCGATGATATACGTAACAGCAAGCCCGAATACCGCCGGGACGATCCCAGCCGCCATTAAGGATGTCAGCGGAATATGGAATGCATCCGCCGCGGCGATGGCGTTCGGATTTGGCGATATAATGTTTCCCGCCTTTCCGCCGCCAATCATTGCGAATAAAATCGCCGTTTTCGAGATATTCGCCCGTCTCGCAATCGCCAATGCAATCGGCGCGACAGTAATGACCGCGACATCGACAAACACGCCAACCGCCGTCAACAGCATCGTCGCTATGGCAAGCGCAAGCAAAGCTTGCGTTTCGCCAAGTTTGCCAACAATCGTTTTGGCGATCGATGCCGCCGCCCCTGATTCCATTAACACTCCCGCCAGCACCCCGGCGGCCAAAATGCGCAAGACGGCGGGAACCATTGCTTTTGCTCCTTCCATCATCACATTGACCGTATCGGTTATATCCGCGCCGCCGACGATGCCGCCGATAAAGGCTCCGGCGATCATTCCGTAGGCGGGAGAAACTTTTCGCAAAATCAAAACGATAGCCACTGTTAAGGCAACAAACGCTCCTAAGGCGCTTATTTGAATATTCACCATCATTCCTCTCCCACATGAATTTTCATAACACTTACATTGACTAATTCTATTCCATTTTTATCCTTTATCGAAAAAGGAGTGTCAAATACGATTTGAATGAAACAAAAAAGGATTCTTCATCAATGATGAAGAATCCTTCTTTTTACTCTTTCCCTGCTCCTGTCGCTTTTTTCATCACTACCCGTTTATGCTCTAAGTCAGACAATGGTGTTGTCTCTAAGTTTCGATACATAATATGGTCAGGATCCAATCCATTTCCTAGCACGCCATAAACATGACCTTGCCGCGGCTCAATCAGTTCATTTTGCTGATAATAGACTCTCGGCGTTTTCCATAGCGCGGCCAATGCTTTACTCATCGGCATTTCATGATATCTATCCGGCCACATTCGTTTAATATGCTCTTTCACTAATGGATAATATTTCGAGCTCATCGCTGGAAAGAGATGATGTTCCGTATGATACGAAAAGTGAAAGTGAAGCACATCGATCCACTTCGGCACGGTCACCGAGAGGCTGTTCGCTAACGGATCATTCACCGGAACTAACGGATTTAAACGATGATTAGTAGAAATATAGCTCATCACGATAAAATTTGCAATGAACAACGGCAACAAAAAGGCGAAAAACCAACGTTCCCAACCAATGATTAATAATAGCCCAATCCACGTAGCCCATGGCAGGCAAAACTGAAGCAATACGACTCTTCGAGTTTTTGGCTGAAAATCTTTGAAGAAATACACTAACATCTTGATAGAATGAATCGTAAACATCACCGATAAGGAACTAAAAGCAAAAAACGCGCGAATCGGAAACGGAATCTTGTATACCCAGCGCAATAAGCGGCTTTTGGCTAATTTCTCTAAACTTGGCCACGCATCAGGATCCAATTCTTCATCCTGTGTGTGTACATGATGAGTCACATTGTGCCATTTTCGCCATAGCTTTGGTCCGGTGCATAGCGGCCAAAACGCAATCGCGCCTAGAACATCGCGCAGCCACGGTTTTCGCACGACCGTGCCATGCAAAATTTCATGTCCTAAAAATCCTAATGACGCGAAACTGAAGCCTAGCACAACAGAAATGAGGAGATTCCATATCGGATGAAGATTCAAAAGAGAAACAGCGAGGATTCCACTGATGGTCAACAATAAATAAGCAAAACCTCCAAAAAGACGGGACTTGACAGGTTGAAACGCTTTTTTCGGTAAATATGGGGAAATTTTTGCCGCATACCAACCGAACGTATGAAATTCTTTCATTCAATAGCTCCTTTCAAATCATTCCCCGTTTGATAAGCAGCGATAAAGAAACCCTCCCCCCATGGATCATCGCGTTCATCAAAGCGCTTAGCTCAACGAAGAACCATATCCTTCTTAACCAAACGTGCAATTTTATGTGTCGAGTATCTAAAATTTAAAATCGCTATTGGTTATTTGGATTTCATGCTAACATCTTTTAGCTTGTCCTGTCAATCATTTTATGATCCAGCTCTACTAAAATTTCCTAATTATAGGTATTTAATAAACGAAAAAATGGAGATATAATTTTAAATACAATAAAAATTGTTCTACTTATTATTTTAAAATTAATTATCTGTTAAATCAGAATATTTTTGTTGACAATGATTCGTAGGAGAGAAATAGATGATGCTATCGCGGGCAAGAAAGCTGATTTTTGCTGTCTTCTTTACTTCCATTGCCATCGCCGTGTATTCCCAACCTTTTACCGCCAATGATACATATTTCACAGCACTGTTTTTATACTGGCTTTTTTCTAGCCTTTATTCCCATTTGCGCGTCGTCGATAAAACAAAAAGCAATATTCCTGTCGATTACGGCATCAATTACAGTTTATCGTTCGCTATTTTTGCCGGCCCTCTTGGATTGTTTATTTTTGAGGCATTGTTTCGCCTGACCGAACACATTACGAAAAAATGGCTAAAAACGGCGGAACCTGACGAATGGCTGCATACGATATACAATATTGGCTCTTTTGTGACGTTTAATTCCCTTGCATTCTACTTATATCACCTTCTTTATCCTTTTTTCGACCGCATCCCGTTTGGTTTTTGGCTGCTTTTGTTTTTGCTAATCGTTATCGTCTCCTTGTTGACGGACATTGGTCTTATTATTGTCTTCCATATTGTAGGCGATATAAGAACATGGCAAGAGGCAATTGACTTTATTAAAACAAGAAGCTGGTTTGACATGGGGAAAGCTTCGTTAACGAACGGCCTGCTGTTGATTTTCTTGGAAGAAAAACGATGGGGCATGCTCATTAGCTTGTTTTTGCTTAATTATTTCGTCAGCCGCTCCTTTTTCTCCAAATCGCAAAGCATCCAGCATAAAATCGAGCGCGACCAATTTGAAAAAATGGCCTATACCGATTTTCTCACCGGTGTCCATAACCGCGCGTTTATGGATAAAAAGATAGCCGAATTAAATCAAACAAATGAATGGATGAGCGTTGTCGTCGCCGATATCGACAATTTTAAAAAAATTAACGATACATATAATCATGCCGTCGGCGATCAAGTAATCCGGCATTTTGCCTCGACATTGCAACGCTTTCTAAATAAAGACGATTTCTTATTCCGCAGCGGCGGAGAGGAATTTACGATATTCCTGCGCAACCGGACTTTTGAAGAAAGCGTCCAGCTCGTGGAAACGATTTTGCAGGCGATTCGCGAAAGTGTCGTATATGTAGAGTATGAGGCTGAGGAGCGGCTCATCTCCTATACTTCTTCCTTTGGTTTGTATTTCTTTCAAACCGGCGGCCATGTATCCATAGAGAAAGCATACGTATACGCCGATCAGCTGCTTTTGCAATCAAAAAACTGCGGGAAAAACAGAGTGTCAGTAAAATATGAAGGAACCGCGTAACACACGGTTCCTCTTATTATGCAAACTCCCCATTTTCCCTATTTATGATACGGTTCCCCCCTATTAATCCGGAACGCCCGATAAATTTGTTCAAGGAGAATGAGACGCATTAGCTGGTGCGGGAACGTCATTTTGGAAAACGATAACGCTTCGTCGGCGCGCCTCATTACTTGTTTGCTTAAGCCGAGCGAGCCGCCGATCACAAACGCTACTTTGCTTTTTCCGTAAGTAGCCAGCTTGTCCAAATCGGCGGCAAACTGTTCCGATGACTTCATTTTCCCTTCTATCGCCAGGGCAATGACATAGGCGTCATCAGGAATTTTCGCTAAAATCCGTTCTCCTTCTTTCTGCTTGATCTGCTCTGCTTCCTGCTCGCTTAAATGTTCCGGCGCTTTCTCATCCGGAACTTCCATAAGGTCGATTTTCGCATAGGCGGATAGCCGTTTTGCATATTCATTCACCCCTTGTACTAAATATTTTTCTTTCAACTTACCAACAGCAACAATATAAATATGCACAGCTCATCCCCACCTTGTGAACATGTTATCAACAACACTTATCCACATATACACAATACATATCCACATATTGTGTAAAAACGTTAGTTCCCTACTATATATACAGCCTTATTTTCGCAAAAATCGCACGATTGATCGGAGTTATCCACAGGAATCAATGAAATATTAGGGGCTTGTTCTGTTTCATCCACATACATATCAATAGCTATATCCACATGTTCTTCACAGCAAATAAACATCGGTCCCACTCCTTTTATCCACTTGTGGAAAAAGAAGAAGGAGCGTGAATCCGCTCCTTTCCCCTTTTTCAATCTTGATTAAAAGGATTCTCTTTCCAGCTTCATCGTCACCGTATGTTTTTCCCCGTCACGGTAGAATGTCACTTTCATTTTATCGCCAATCGATTTTTTCGTATACAAATATTTTCGCAAGTCCAATACATCACGAATTTTGTGATCGTCTAAGGCAACGATGACATCAAATTGCTTTAAGCCCGCTTGTGCGGCCGGCGACATCGGCTCAACTTGAATGATCGCCGCCCCTTCGGTTATATTTTTCGGCAAATGCAGTGTTGCCTGTAAATGATACGAGGAAATATCGCTTAAAGACCGAAGCTCTACCCCCATGTATGGACGACGCACTTGCCCGTACTTTTCTAAATCTGAAATAACCGGAATCACTGTATTAATTGGGATGGCAAATCCAATTCCCTCTACCGCTTCTTGGGCAATTTTCATTGAGTTAATGCCAATAACTTGCCCTTGAATATTGACAAGGGCTCCACCGCTATTACCTGGGTTAATGGCCGCATCCGTTTGCAATACTTCCGCATTCCAATCCGGACTACCATCTTGGTCTAAGTCAACTTCTACTGTTCGATTCGTTCCTGATATAATTCCTTCTGTAACAGAACCAGCAAATTGTAGCCCAAGCGGATTGCCGATCGCAATGACAGGTTCTCCCGGTTTGACTGTATCTGAATTGCCAAATTCGGCTACTTTTTTGACATGCTTCGCATCGATTTCCAATACCGCTAAATCCATATACACATCGCTTCCCAACAGCTTCGCTGGCACTCTTGTTCCATCTTTTAAGCTTACTTCTAATTGACTGGCGTTCTCCACAACATGATGGTTCGTCACAATAAAAGCTTTCCCATTCTCTTTTTTATAGATGACGCCTGAGCCGGTTCCCGCTTCCTCTTCTCCGTCCTGCGACCAAAAATTCGCTTCTTGAATGTTAACAACACCAACAACCGCATCGGACACTTTATCAATCGCTTTTGTTATTTGGCTTGTCACATCAACGGAAACGTTTTGCTGGATGGGAGGCACCTTGGCTGTTTCCTTATTTGATGCTTGTTCACTTTCTTTCGGGACAATATCATAAGGAAGCACGTCCCACCGCGAAAGAGCCGGAATAGAGATTACTACTAAAAACGCCCCTAACACAGCGCCTACTAACGTAGAAACAAACCAGCCTCCGCGTCTTCTTTTTTGAATTGGCTGGTACTGCTCATAATGGTCATCGTAGTACCCCATGCGCATCAATCCTTTCCGTAACGATCGTTCCTTCCGATAGGCTGTCCATTCCTCATTATAATCATGGATAAGCAGAAAAATCCATGGTAAACACGTTTATCTATTTTCGACAAAACGATAGTCAGACATACGCTAACGCCGTTGCTTTTTTCGGATCGGTATCGTATAAATCAAACTGATCGCCAACCCCCAGCCCTTTATTTGCCAACACTTGTGCTACTGTCATCCGCGCTAATTCTTTTATATTATTATCTTGACTTAGATGGGCCAAATAAATTCGCTTTGTACGGTCGCCAATGACATCGGCTAACGCCAGCCCTGCATCTTCGTTTGAAATATGGCCGACATCGCTTAAAATGCGGCGTTTGACATTCCACGGGTATTTTCCCATCCGCAGCATTTCGACATCATGGTTGCTTTCAAAAATAAAGACATCGGCATTTTCAATCGTCCCTTTCATCCGGTCACTGACATACCCCGTATCTGTCATTAGCGCCAGCTTTTTTCCTTCATGATGAAATACGTAAAACATCGGCTCGGCCGCATCATGCGATACACCAAACGATTCCACATCCAAGCCGTCAAACGACTGCACTTTCCCTAATGGAAAAATAAACTTTTGCTCGGTGGGGATTTCGCCAATCATTCCCTCCATTGCTTTCCATGTTTTTTCGTTCGCATAAATAGGCAAACGGTACTTGCGAGCAATCACGCCCAACCCTTTAATATGATCGCTATGTTCATGGGTGATTAACACAGCGGTGATATCTTGCAGCTGGCGGTCGATTTGCGCAAATAATTGCTCTAACTGTTTGCCGCTTAAACCTGCGTCGACAAGGAGCCGCTGCCGCTCTGTTTCTATATAAAATGCATTTCCTGTACTGCCGCTTGCTAAGACACTAAACTGCATCCCCATTATTTCTCACTCCAAAACATTCCCCTCATCGTTAATGATTTGTCCTTCAAAGGCGTTAATAAAATAATCTTCTTTCCCGTTTACGACAATGTGCCACGTTGGCGTTAATACTTGTGAGGCGGTAAACTGCACAAGGCCATAGTATCCCAGCTCCACCGAGGTAACGCGGTCTCCCGGCTGCAAATATCCTTTTTTATATAACGTTTCGATTGCCTTAATAGCAGGAACAATGTCTTGCTTTCTTTCATATTTTTGTAAATCATCTAACATCGTTTGCTCATAAGATACCGCTTCATTGCGATCATTGACATGTATTAACAGTTTGCTGTTTTCATTATAAATGATTTTGCCATCGTACGTCTGATAGCAAATGACCGTATTAGATTTTCCATCAAACGCCCAAAACGTATATTTTTGGCCGTCTATAATATGCCGCTGCAAAAATTCTTTCAACCGGTACGGATCCTTAAAATTGAGCGATATCGGATGCACGAATGTCCCTTTTAGCTCTTTATCATCCTGTATCGTTACTTTTTGCCCCGACAATTTTTTCACTTCTTCTTCCGTAAACTTCTTGCTTTTGCCGCTCACATAAGCCGCCTTTGTAATTTCTTTCGGCAGTTCGACGTAGGTGATGCCGTTTGCATCCAACTGCTCTTCAATGGTTGTTTCTAAAATGACGTCCAACTGGCTGCTATTTCGCTTTTCCATAAACTGATAACCTAAAAAACAATCGAGGATCAGGAACGTAATAATGAAAATCGTCTTTGTTTTACTCCAATCCATTTACGTTCCCTCCTCTTTTTTCAAGATCCTGATCATCTATGGGTACTTTCTTCCACGTCTGGCCATACAAGTAAAACCATGCCGGCTCTAAAATAATCACTTTTTCACGTTCCGGATCTTTCATAAGCTCATAGCCAACTGTAATATCTTTGACTAGACCCTTTCTAAGTCCTTTTATCTTTTCGAGCTTTTCGATCACTCCATGACCGGATAATAGCGTTTTTGGCACATGGGCGCGGTCGGCAATTTCTAAACGAAACAGAGGCCGCTGATATTTTACAAGGTCGCTACCTCCCCATGTTTGTACGATTTCAGACATACCGTATTCATTAAACACGGGACAGCCGTTAACCGTAAGGCGGAATACAACTTTCCGTTCCTCCTTATTCCATTTTGCAAAATGATACATATCGGTCCAGCCGCCATGTTCGTTGACAAAATCAATGCTTTTTTGGATTAAATTCTCATTTTGTTCATTCCCGTCACTGTTCTCCATCCACGCCGCCGGATTGACGTACAGCAACATTCGTTGCAGAAAATCAACGTCCATTAGACGTGACCCATCCGTATACTCTTCGCCAAATGTAATTAAATCTTTTTTTACAAAACTTGGATCACTAAACAACGCCTCTTTAAATTTATCAGGGTCGAGCTCGTCCGTATAATACTGCAGGCGATCCATGACCACTTCTTCTTCCGGCAAATAAATCTGCTTCGTTTCACTAACGGCATAAGGGAAGTAGCGCGGATAGCGATCGATTTCCTCGGTTAGTTTGTTTATTTCCGATAATGTAACATCGCTTGCCAGCGCCTTGTACACTTTCCGTTTTTCCGTAGAAATAAAATAAACAGAGAGCTCATTTTTGTTCGCTAATGGAATGACAATGCGGTCAAAATAGACATTTTTTATCCCTTTATCTTTAATTTGGAAAATGGACCGGTACACATCGATAGGAATGCTATCGGGATAAACGAGCTCCAGTCTTTGTTTTTCGTATAAAAACGATAAAAATTTTCCGGTTGGAATCGTCGAAGAAATATCTTCAAAATCATCGATTGTCCATTTTTTTATTTCTTTTAAAATCTCATTTTTTTCCTCATCCTTGTCGATTCCATAATGGGCATTATTTTTATGAATCAATATTTGCGAAGGCTGGACGATCATCGCTGTATCTACTTGAGTGTTGCTGACGGAAACATGCTGAATATATTCGTCATTTTGCAACACATCATATTTTGGATGGTATGTCCATAATCCAAACGTTAAAATAATGCTTATGAGCACTAAAGTGGTTAACACAATCGACTTCACTGTTTCATACATCGTACCAGTCATCCTTTTGATCACGTTCTAGCGGTAAGGTAAAGAAAATCGTTGTTCCCTTATGCTCTTTACTTTCCGCCCAAATCGTTCCCCCATGGGCAACGACGACTTCTTTCGCAATTGCCAGCCCGAGTCCAGTACCGCCAAGTTTGCGGGATCTTGCTTTATCAACACGATAAAACCGTTCAAACACTTTCGCCAAGTCCGCTTTCGGAATGCCGACCCCTTCATCGCTGACGCTGACAATAATTTCATCGGCAAGCTCTCTGACACGAAACGTAATCGTTCCGCCTTGCGGAGAATATTTGATAGCATTGGAAATAATATTATCTAACACTTGTGTAATTTTATCTTCATCCACTTCAATAAAAATGGCTTCCTGTGGAATTTTGCGCACAAATGTGATATTTTCGCTTTTCGTTAATTCAAAGCGATCAATCACTTTATGAAAGTACGCGGAAAAATTGATCCATGATTTATTCAGCTTATAATCTTTACTATCGAGTTTAGAAAGCTGCAATAAATCGTTGACTAAGCGGATCATCCGTTCCGTTTCGTTTTGCACTACTTGAATAAATCGCGGAGCGATCTCCTTGTCTTGCCAAGCCCCTTCCGCCAATGCTTCCAAATAGCTTTTCATCGTTGTCAGCGGCGTACGGAGCTCATGGGAAACATTCGCAACAAATTGCCTCCGTTCCCGGTCGATTTTTTCCTGCTCAGTAATGTCGTGCAAAACAACAATCAACCCGTTCACAAAACCGGTCCCTTTTTGAATAACCGATAATGAAGCGCGCAAAATATATAATTCCTCATCGGTGCTGAAGTCTAAAATAAGCGAATCGCGCTCCTCGAGCAACGTTTCAAACGTGTATTGATCACCGATTCCAAGCACGTCAATAATGGAACTCGACAGCACTGTTTCACGTGAAACATTCAAGATGTTCAAGGCGGCGTCGTTAATGAGGATCACCCTGCCGCGGCGGTCCGTCGCAATCACCCCGTCGGTCATATGCGTCAATACCGACTCCAGCTTGCGGCGCTCCCCTTCCGTCGTTGCCTGCGCTTCCTGCAGTTTTTTCGTTAAATTATTGAACGTCATCGCCAATTGTCCGATTTCATCGTAACCGTAAATTTTTACTTTGCGTGAGAAGTCCCCTTTTGTCATCGCCAATGCCTGTTTACGCATGTCGGAAATCGGACGGGTAATCGTGCGTGACAAAAAAATACTGAGCACAGCAGTAATGGCAAGGGCAATGCCGGTCCCCGTTGCTAAAATTGTGTTAATTTGCCTCATTTGGGAAAATACGTTTTCCATCGAAGCGATAACGTATATTACTCCCTTTACTTCGCCGCCTGACTTAATCGGCGTAGAAGAAATATACATGCGATGCCCTGTTTTGGGATCAAGGAGCATGCGGTCGACTATTTCCCCTGTTACAAGCGATCGTTTGACATAAATCTCTGTCGTCCGCTTTCCTACAATATTTTGCATATAAGGGTTGGATGTTGCCAACACTTTGCCTTTGTCATCAATGACACGCACTTCGGAAATATCTTGGGAAACAAAATCGTGAAGAAGGGAGCGAATATCTTCTTCTAACGTCGGGCTTTTCGCATCTCTCTCCCTATTCATAGCCTGCTCCACATTGTATGCCAGCAGCGTCACCCGTTCATTTAGGGAATTTTTAAAACTTTGTACTAGCTCTGTTTCTAGCTTTCTGACAAAATACACACCGATGATTTGCATCGCGACAAGAATAAGCAAAACGTATATAACGACAAATTTGAAGTGAATCGAACGAAATGGGCCTACTTTTTTCATCTGCTTTCGTTACTCCTGTTCTGGGTTGCGCAAATAATAGCCGACTCCCCGCCGTGTCACAATCCATGAAGGGTGTGACGGATTGTCTTCAATTTTTTCACGAAGACGCCGCACCGTTACATCGACCGTACGGACATCGCCGTAATAATCGTATCCCCACACCGTTTGCAACAGGTGCTCCCTTGTCATCACTTGTCCAATATGTTTGGCTAAATAATGAAGAAGTTCAAACTCACGATGCGTTAATTCAATCGTTTCCCCTCGTTTCAACACGATATAGGCATCAGGACGAATGACGAGCGAACCGATAATAATCTCATTCATATCATTGGCATCCTCCTGCGCCGCGATTTGCGAATGGCGACGTAAATTCGCCTTTACCCGCGCCAATAGCTCCCTCGTGCTAAACGGCTTCGTGACATAGTCATCTGCCCCTAACTCTAAACCAAGCACTTTATCGATCTCGGAATCTTTCGCCGTTAACATAATAATCGGCATATCGTATTTTTTCCGCACTTCCCGGCATACTTCCATTCCGTCTTTTTGCGGAAGCATAATATCTAGCAAAATAAGGTCAGGCATGATTTCCTCGACTTTTTGTAACGCTTCTTCGCCATCGTATGCGCAAATCACTTCATATCCTTCTTTTTGTAAATTAAATTGCAAAATATCCGCAATTGGCTTCTCGTCATCAACAACTAAAATCCGCTTTTCCATCTTCTTCACATCCTTTCTTTGTCGATGGAATCAGAAATAGATTTGTCATTATTAATTTATCATGTTATCAAAATGAAATCACTCCTAACCGTTTGCCATTTAAAGGAGAAACAAAAAGAAAAGCATAGATACATCGCTGCATCTACGCTTTTTCTATAATTATTATACATATTTCACGCATATACGCTACGGATCACGTTTGTTTGCGAACGGTCCGGGCCGACGGAGAAAATGGATAATGGAATTCCTGTTAATTGCGAAATGCGCTCAACATAATGGCGGGCGTTCGCCGGCAGTTCGTCCAAGCTTTTTACCCCGGTAATATCTTCAGACCAGCCTGGGAGCTCCTCATAAATCGGCTCGCACTCTGCCAATACTTTTAAACTTGCCGGAAATTCTTCAAGAACTTTTCCCTTATAACGATAGGCAACACATATTTTCAGCGTTTCAATTCCCGTTAATACATCAATCGAATTAAGCGATAAATCGGTAATACCGCTGACGCGGCGAGCATGACGGACAACCACGCTGTCAAACCAGCCGACGCGGCGCGGACGGCCCGTCGTTGTTCCATATTCACGACCGACTTCACGGATGCGGTCGCCAATTTCATCATGTAGTTCTGTTGGGAATGGCCCATCGCCGACACGAGTCGTATATGCTTTCGCAACCCCAACGACATGTTTAATTTTCGTTGGTCCAACCCCAGCACCAATCGTCACGCCACCGGCGACTGGATTCGAGGAAGTAACAAACGGATACGTTCCTTGGTCAATATCGAGCATGACGCCTTGTGCGCCTTCAAAGAGAACACGGCGTCCTTCATCAAGTGCATTATTTAACACTACAGACGTATCGCAAACATATTTGGCGATTTGCTGCCCATATTCGTAATATTCATCTAAAATATCTTCTAGTTTAAATCCTTCAACGCCGTATACTTTTTCAAATAGGACATTTTTCTCTTGCAAATTACGCGCCAATTTTTCTTCAAATACTTCACGATCCAATAAATCGATGATGCGGATGCCGATGCGTGCCGCTTTATCCATATAGGCAGGACCGATGCCTTTTTTCGTCGTACCGATTTTGTTTGCGCCTTTCCGTTCTTCTTCAAGCTCATCTAATTTTAAATGATATGGCAAAATGACGTGCGCGCGGTTGCTGATGCGTAAATTATCGGTAGAAATGCCGCGGTCATGCAACCCGTTCAACTCCGTCACTAACGCTTTCGGATCAACGACCATTCCGTTGCCGATCACGCAAATTTTATCTTTATAAAAAATCCCGGACGGAATTAAATGCAATTTATATTTCTCTCCGTTAAAGACAATCGTATGTCCAGCATTGTTTCCGCCTTGATATCTCGCGATGACTTCCGCGTTTTCCGATAAAAAGTCGGTAATTTTTCCTTTTCCCTCATCGCCCCATTGTGTCCCGACAACGACAACTGACGACATGGCGAGCACCTCCACTTTAACTCGATATAAACATTGTAAGTGTAGCAGTTTTTGTTAGGAAAGTCAAGAAAACACGAACGTTGCTGTTTATTAGCATTTAATTTATTCGTATTTTAAAAGCACTGTCCAATAAAATGAAGAAGGCGTCAGTAAAAAATGACACCTTCTTTTCGTTACGCCCCTGGCGGAATTTGCGCATCATCAAAACGACGTTCCAAATTGACGAACTTATTATATTCTTTAATAAATGCAAGCTGCACTGTCCCAACCGGGCCGTTGCGCTGTTTAGCGATAATAATCTCGATAATGTTTTTGTTCTCCGAATCTTTATTGTAATAGTCATCACGGTATAAAAAGGCGACAATATCGGCGTCTTGCTCGATACTTCCTGATTCGCGGATATCGGACATCATCGGCCGCTTATCTTGACGCTGCTCGACGCTTCGGGACAGCTGCGATAACGCGATGACCGGTACTTCTAATTCACGGGCTAACGCTTTTAAGGAGCGGGAGATTTCCGACACTTCCTGCTGCCGGTTTTCCCTGTTTCTGCCGCTTCCTTGAATGAGCTGCAAGTAATCGATCACCACCATGCCTAGTCCGCTTTCTTGCTTTAGACGCCGGCATTTGGCGCGAATATCGCTGACGCGGATGCTAGGCGTATCATCGATATAAATGCCAGCGTTCGACAGACTCCCCATTGCCATCGTAAGTTTGCCCCAATCTTCCGGCGTCAGTTTTCCGGTCCGCAAATTTTGCGCGTTAATATTTCCTTCCGCGCATAACATCCGCATCACTAGTTGCTGAGCGCTCATTTCCAAACTAAAAATCGCGACGTTTTCATTCGTTTTTGTCGCCACGTTTTGCGCAATATTTAAAGCAAACGCTGTTTTTCCTACAGATGGACGGGCCGCAACAATAATAAAATCGCTGCGCTGAAATCCCGATGTCATGCGGTCAAGCTCCGTAAATCCAGTCGGGATTCCCGTCACCTCGCCTTTTCGATTATGGAGCATTTCAATATTATCATATGTCTGCACAAGGACTTCTTTAATATTTTTAAATGTGCCTGAATGTTTGCGCTGCGAAATCTCCATGATTTTCCGCTCTGCTTCGTCAAGCAAAACGTCTACTTCATCTTCTCTTGTGTAGCCGTCTTGCGCAATCGACGAGGCGGTGCGAATCAAGCGGCGCAACACGGATTTTTCTTCTACAATGCGCGCGTAATATTCAACGTTGGCCGCTGTCGGCACTGAATCAGCAAGCTCGCTTAAATACGAGACACCGCCCACTTCTTCCAATTGCTGCGTATCGGCAAGCTCGGCCGTTACCGTAACTAAATCGACTGGTTCACCTTTATCCGCGACACGAAGCATCGCATGAAAAATCTTTTGATGGGCAGCGCGATAAAAATCTTCCGGAATTAAAATTTCCGAAGCTAACGTTAAAGCGGAAGGATCAAGGAATACGGCGCCTAGCACAGCCTGTTCCGCTTCAATGCTTTGCGGAGGAATCCGTTCCGAAAATAGCTCGCTCATTGTTTCACCACCTTTTCCCCCGTTTTTCCTATCATAAGAAAAATGTGATTATATGAGGAAAAGCTCCCCATAAAATCACATTTATTCTTCTGTATCTCGATATACCGCTTCCCTTTCATGAAGACATAAAATTAAACTGAACAACGACCACGCTCTTATTTCTGTTCTGTTACGTGTACTTTTAATGTCGCTGTGACTTCTGGATGAAGTTTGACAGGCACATTTGTATATCCTAGTGAACGAATCGCATCGTCAAGTTCGATTTTACGCTTATCGATTTTGATATTATGCTGGGATTGAAGCGCCTCGGCAATTTGTTTGCTTGTAATGGATCCGAATAAACGGCCGCCTTCTCCGGCTTTCGCCGCCAACTCTACGGTAATCTTCTCCAATTCCTCTTTTAATTGTTTGGCCTTTGCGAGCTCTTCTTCCGCTTGCCGTTGCTCTTTCCGTTTTTGCGCCTCTAACGCTTTGATGTTTGCCGGTGTTGCTTCAATCGCAAGCCCTTGTTTGAAAAGGAAATTAGTCGCATAGCCATCCGCGACATTTTTAATTTCTCCTTTTTTCCCTTTCCCTTTGACATCTTTCAGAAAAATCACTTTCATGATGGTTTACCTCCTTCTAAATAATCATCAATGGCGGCGCGCAATTTCTGTTCCGCCTCCTCGACGGTTATATCGGAAAGCTGTGTGGCAGCATTGGTTAAATGTCCGCCGCCTCCTAAGCGCTCCATAATCACTTGCACATTGATGTCCCCTAACGAACGGGCGCTAATGCCAATCGTTTCATCCGCCCGCTTGGAAATGACAAACGAAGCGACGACCCCGCTTAAGGTGAGCAACGTATCAGCCGTCTGAGCTATTAGCACTTGATCATATGTTTCATTTGGATCTCCTTTGGCAATGGCGATGCCTCTTGAATCAATAGAGGCATGTTCAATCATTTTCGCCCGTTTGACGTAATTGGTGATGCTCTCTTTTAACAATTTTTGCACTAATACCGTATCTGCGCCTTGGGCGCGCAAATAAGAAGCAGCGTCAAACGTCCGCGAGCCAGTACGAAGCGTAAAGCTTTTTGTATCGACGACAATTCCTGCAAGAAGCGCCGTCGCCTCTAGCATCGTCAGTTTCACCCGTTTTGGCTGGTATTCAAGCAGCTCGGTGACGAGTTCGGAAGTGGAGGAAGCATATGGCTCCATATAAACGAGAATCGGCGCATCAATAAATTCTTCGCCGCGGCGATGATGGTCAATGACAACAATATGGTCAGTCCGATACAATAATCTTTCTTCGATTACTAACGAAGGACGATGCGTATCGACGATGATCAGCAATGTATCTTCTGTCACTAACTCCAGCCCTTGTTCCGGCTTAATACACCTTGACCATAGCTCCGAATGCTTTTTCAATTCTTCTATTAAGCGTTGGGCCCCAGCATCTGTTTTCGCTGTATCAATCACGATAAATCCTTCTTTTTGATTAGACTGGGCGACTTTTAAAATTCCGATCGCGGCGCCGAGTGCATCCATATCAGGATATTTATGTCCCATAATCAGCACTTTATCGCTTTCGATAATTAATTCTCTAAGCGCATGGGAAATGACGCGGGCGCGAACCCTTGTACGTTTCTCCATTGGGTTTGTTTTCCCGCCGTAAAATTTTACTTTTCCGTTTCCTTGTTTAATAGCGACTTGGTCACCGCCACGGCCTAACGCTAAATCCAAACCGGACTGTGCTAACGCTCCCAATTCCGGAAGCGACGAAACACCAGTGCCAATTCCAATGCTTAACGTCAACTGGACGTTATATTTCATCGTTTGTTCACGAACTTCATCCAAAATGGAAAATTTGCTTTTTTCTAATTGCTCGAGAATATGTTCATTTAAAACAGCGATAAACCGGTCTGATGAGGTGCGTTTTAAAAACATACCATAATCATTCGCCCATTGGTTTAATATGGACGTCACATGGCTGTTCATCTGGCTTTTTGCCGGATCGTCCATTCCCTGGGTAATCTCGTCGTAATTATCGAGGAAAATAATGGCCAATACTAGCCGTTCCGCTTCATATCGTTTTTGCAGGTCCACCTGTTCTGTGACATCAAAAAAGTAAAGCAGTTTTTCCTCGCGGCGAATGACGACTTTAAATTGTTTTCCATGGATGTTGATGATCTCTTCATTCGTCTGCCCCTGCTTCACAAAAGCGGCTAACGAATCAGCAAGGTCATATAGCGAATAGCCGACTAACGTCTGCTTCTTAAAACAGGAAACTAAAAATTGATTTGCCCATTCTACCTCATAGTCATCGTTAATTAGCATAATGCCAATCGGCATTTGCATTAACGCTTCTTCGCCGACTTTTTTTACCCGATACGATAAATTAGAAATATATTGTTCCAACTCCGCATATAATGATCGCTGTGATTGAATGACGTAATAAAGTACAAAACCAAGGAGCAACAAGCTAACTATCCCTAAAATCCATTGAAAATAAAACAAGCAGGCGGCAAACATCACCGATAAGGCAATAAAGGCGTACAAGGGATAGCGATACGCTTTCCTTTCATAAAAATGAGACATTCAAGTCAGCTCCTACATCGAAGAATAATGTACCTCATCTAATGATTATATGCGTTTTCGCAAATCAAATCCTAAATCAATTATACCTAATATCGCGATAAGATAAAGTAGAAAAGGCAGGAATAAGCATAACACCGTTCCGCCAATGACCATCCCTTTTGGAATACCTTTTTTATTCGCCATATGATATAAAAAGGAAAATCCTTGCACCGTCAAAAGCAGCTGCAATACATAATATACGTTTAAAATAGCGATATAGGCAAACGTTCCTTTTTCGAATGGGATAAAAGATAGGACAAGCACCAATACATAAACCCATAATAGACTTTTTGGCAACGTTATATCCCGAAACGGCGGCCACGTGCCGACCGGCAGTTTCAATCGCTTTAAAACCGGAATAGAGACGATGATCGTTATGTAAGCAAGCAGAAAAGCAACAATGACAAACGACGAAGGCACAACATATTTTAGAATCTCGAATCCTTGGTGAATTTGTTCCTGCAACTGCGGCGACGGATTCTGCCCCATCCCTTTCATCATTTTCATCGCCATATCAAATGATTGGCGAAAAGTTGAAAGCGTTTCCTGAATGATGTCCATCTGCAAAAATTTTACGGAGATGGCATAATCGATGACTAGGTTAATAAGAAATATAAGCGCGCTGATAAGTAAAATTATATGACGGCTTTTATTTCTGGCAAGCATTGCCCCGATTGCAATCCCCGCTGTTCCGAACATCAGTGCCATCAACATGGAAAACAGCGAGCCAATCAGCGCGGAAATAATGAGTGAAGCAACAAGGAGCAAAAGCGCATAAGTATACCCATGCCTTATCGTAAAAATAATAAACGGCAGCGCCAAAAACAAAGTCGCAATCACTCCGATGAGCGGCACGTATAAAGCAATCAAAAATAACACAGCAAATAAGGACAATTGGATAGCGCCTTCCGTGATCACATATGTTTTCCGCAACAACCGTGCCTCCCTTCTTGAAATTTAAACATAAGAAAAAGCAGTAAGGACATCCCCCTTACTGCTTTTTTTCTTATTCGTCTGCTACATATGGCAATAATGCCATTTGCCGAGCGCGTTTAATCGCAACCGTTAATTTGCGTTGATATTTCGCGCTTGTTCCCGTAACACGGCGAGGCAAAATTTTACCGCGTTCGGAAATGAATTTTTTCAACAAATCAACGTCTTTATAGTCAATATGTGTAATTCCGTTCGCTGTGAAATAGCATACTTTCCGACGTTTTGCGCGTCCGCCTTTGCGTCCTGCCATTTCATATCCTCCTTTCTTTTTCTTCTTTGTCCGATCAAAACACCTTTTGCTTTTCGATTAAAATGGCAAATCATCATCCGAAATATCGATCGGCTGGCCGTCATTGGCAAAAGGATCTTCATCTATGCGACTAAAATCTTTTTCATTTGGATAGCGATGGTTCTGATCTGGTCCAAGTGGGAATGGCTCCCCATAGTAGCCGCCTGCTGTCGTTCCACGCTGTTCTGTGCTACTTTTCGGCTCAAGAAATTGGACGCTATCAGCAACCACTTCTGTCACATATACACGTCTTCCATCTTGACCTTCATAGCTGCGGGTTTGCAAACGACCGTCGACTCCGGCTAAACTTCCTTTTTTTAAGAAATTCGCCACATTCTCCGCCTGGCGCCGCCAAACGACACAATTGATAAAGTCGGCTTCCCGTTCGCCTTGTTGGTTGGTAAACGGCCGATTGACAGCGAGCGTAAACGTTGCAACAGCCACCCCACTTGGAGTATAGCGTAATTCCGGATCTCTCGTTAACCTTCCGACGAGAATTACGCGGTTAATCATCAGAACCACCTCTTAACATGGAAAAAATTATTCTTCTTCTTTAACAACGATATGACGGATAATATCATCACTGATTCGCGCTAAACGGTCAAACTCTTGCACCGCTTTTGGTTCAGAAACGACATTAACAATCATGTAATGGCCGTCACGATATTTTTTAATTTCATATGCTAAGCGGCGTTTGCCCCAATCCGTCACATTTGTAATTTCCGCACCATTTTCTTTTAAAATAGTATTGAAACGTTCTACTAGAGCTTGTCTTGCTTCTTCGTCCATATTTGGGCGGATGATGTACATAATTTCGTATTTTCTCACGTTCGTCACCTCCTTTTGGTCTAAACGGCCCTTTTGATAAAGGGCAAGGAGCAATAAAACATTACTCACGTTTTTTGATTATATCATGGCCAGGAAGGATAAGCAATATCAAACATTAAAGCGGAAATAAATAATATCGCCATCCTGCACTTCGTAGTCTTTTCCTTCAAGGCGGATTTTTCCAGCTTCGCGCGCCGCTGCCATCGATCCCGCTGCAACTAAATCTTCGTATGAAACCGTTTCGGCGCGAATAAACCCGCGTTCAAAATCAGAGTGAATAATTCCCGCGCATTCCGGTGCTTTCATGCCTTTACGGAACGTCCAGGCACGCACTTCTTGTTCTCCCGCGGTGAAAAATGTCGCCAGACCAAGCAAGCTGTACGATGCGCGAATTAATTGATCGAGTCCTGATTGTTCAATGCCAAGTTCTTGTAAAAACAGCTCTTTTTCCTCATCGTCCAATTGCGCGATTTCCTCTTCAATTTTTGCGCACACGACAATAACTTCCGCATTGTCGCTTTTTGCAAATTCGCGAACTTGCTGCACAAACGGATTGCTGTTTGGGTTCGCCACGTCTTCTTCACCGACGTTAGCTACATATAACATTGGTTTAATCGTTAATAAATGAAGCTGTTTTACCACTTTCATTTCTTCTTCTGTAAAAGAAAGGGTACGCGCAGGTTTTCCAGCCTCAAAGGTTTCTTTTAAGCGCAATAAAATATCATATTCAAAAGCGGCATCCTTATCTTTTTGTTTGGCGATTTTGCCGACGCGGTCGATTCGTTTATCCACCGTTTCTAAGTCGGCCAAAATTAACTCTAAATTGATCGTTTCAATATCGGCAAGCGGATCGACTTTTCCCGCTACATGGGTGATATTTTCATCCGTAAAACAGCGGACAACTTGGCAGATTGCATCGACTTGGCGAATGTGCGATAAAAATTTATTGCCAAGCCCTTCTCCTTTGCTTGCCCCTTTAACGATGCCAGCGATATCGGTAAATTCAAACACTGTTGGTACCGTGCGCTTCGGCTTAAACATTTCCGTCAACACTTTTAGCCGTTCATCCGGCACTTCGACAATGCCGATGTTTGGCTCAATGGTACAGAAAGGATAATTGGCAGACTCTGCTCCTGCCTTCGTAATCGCATTAAATAGCGTCGACTTGCCGACATTTGGCAACCCGACGATTCCAGCTGTCAATCCCATACATTCCACTCCCTCTTTCCCGGTCGCATCTTTCCTCATTATAGTGACTCCAAAAGAAAATGACAAGCGCCTTCTTGCACTAGTCATTTTCCACCTTTTCGATATTGACTAAACAGTCGTATAAAGTGCTGCCGCGCCCGTTGTCCGATTCGCGGTCCGATGTCAACACATTGACCGCACCGCCAAATTTCGCCCATTGTCCTTCATCAATATTGATCGTTTTCGGATGGGCTTTAGCAAGAATTTTTACCGTTCCTATTAATTCGCCGCGATCGTTGAACACCCTTGCCTTATCTCCTTCTGACAATCCCTTTTCTTCCGCAACATCTTTTGCCACTTCGATTTTTACCGCTTGAATCGCTTCGACAAGATGATAATGTTGGGAATGATTCGAACGGAGCGGGTGAATCGTCAACAAACGGTACGGGTATTTTTTCGCTAATAACGGATTCGTTATTTCCGACTCGGCTGGATACATGATTTGCAGTTTGCCATTCATTCCCTTTTGCTTTGCTAATGCGGAAGTAAACTCATACTTTCCGCTCGGCGTTTGGAAGCGGTAGTCGCTCCATGGCACAGGCTGAACCGGGAGAAGCAGATGCTTTTCCTCTTTTAGCCGTTCGAGCGTGATGCCGTATTGTTCCAATGGCTTTAACCCCATTTTTAAAAATTCTTCCCTTGTATAAGCAAAATCAGCGCCAAAACCAAGCCGTTTCGCCAGCTCCGTCCAAATCCAAAGGTCGGATTTTGCCTCACCCGGCGGTTCAACAAGCTTTGGTCCATAGTTGACGTAAGCATGGTACATGGACGAATAATAAATGTCTTCTTCCTCAAATACCGTCGTTACCGGAAATACATAATCGGCCAGTTCGGCAGTATCCGTCATAAACTGTTCGAATACCACGACCGTTTCTACGGACTGGAACGCCTTTTTCACTAAGTTCGTATTCGGCACTTGTGTGAGCGGGTTTCCGCACGTCACGATGATCATTTTAATATCCGGGTTTGTCGCCTGCAAAATGCTTTCCGCCTGTTTCATCATCGTAAACGTACGGGAAGCTGTTTTTCGCTGTGGAAGAGCAAGTGCGGCAATATCAAAAGATTGTCCGACTTGCAGATTGCCGAAATTCGCCCCGCCCCCTGGAATGCCGACATTACCGCTTATCGCCACCAGCGCGTCAATCCAGCGGATCGTATTGCCTCCGTTCGCGTATCGTTGCATGCCAAGCCCTAAATAAGTAGCGGTTGGGCGATGTCCGTAAATAACAGCTAATTGCGTCATCACGTCGCGCTCCACTTCCGTAAGCCGCTCAATTTTTTCCATCGTTATACTTTCTAGTATCGCCTCGACGTCGGCAAACCCAACGGTATGCTGTTCAATAAACGCGCGGTCTTCCAAACCTAGGCGCAGCATTTCTTTTATAATTCCCATCGCTAAAAACGCATCCATTCCTGGTCTTACGGATACATACATATCGGCGATTTGCGCCGTTTGCTGAAACAGCGGATCAATGACAATGATCTTTGTTCCCCGCTTTTTCGCCGCAAGCAGATGCTGAAACAAATGCATATTCGTCCGCGCCACATTCCGCCCCCAAATAACGACGTGGCGGCTGTTTTGAATATCTTCCGGAGCGTGGCTATAGGAATTGCCAAAATCCCATGTCTGTGCTTCAATGCCCGCCCCCCAGCATAAACTGCCTGTTAGTTCCGTCACGCCGCCATAGCAGTTAAAAAAGCGTTGGTCTAAATTTTTTAACAATCCGTTATTGGCGTAATCATGGCTATGAAGCACCGAGGTCGTCCCGTAACGTTCCTTGATTTCCCTCATTTTTTCCGCCACTTCATCGAGCGCTTGCTCCCAGGAAATACGCATAAACTGACCGTTCATTTTTTTTAATGGATACAAAAGGCGCTCACTTGAATTCGTCCGCTCTTTGAGCATACGGCCGCGGGCGCAAATTTTCCCTTGCGTAATCGGATGTGTTTCATCCCCGTCCACTTGTTTCACTTTTCCGTCTTGAACCGTTACTTTTAGTCCGCACACATCCCAGCAGTTTAGCGGGCACGATGTGACGTGCGTTACTCCCATTAATTTCCTCCCCTTTTCCGTTTATAGAAAGAGCATGAGGAAACTACTCCTCATGCTTCACCAACACTTTTTTCAGCTTTCTTACAAACTCTTTGCGCGGAAGAAGCACACTATGGGCGCAACCTTCGCATTTGATGCGAATATCGGCGCCTAAACGGATGACTTTCCAGCGGTTCGTGCCGCACGGATGCGGCTTTTTCATTTCCACGATATCATATAATCCAAATTCTTTATTTTCCATTGGCTCACCCCTATCTTTTATCTAGGCGTTTTCTTTGGCTTGCTGAACAGATTGTTTTTCTTGCTCATTGCGATTATGAAGAACGAGGCGTGGATACGGAATTTCGATTCCCTTTTCATCTAAATGCATTTTTATCTCTTTTCGAATCGCTCTTGCCACAGAAACATGACGCATCGGTTTTGTTTCGCAGACGATGCGCATCACTACTTCAGAATTAGCTAAATTTTGCACGCCCAACAATTCAGGCGGAGCAACCATGTCTTCGTATTTTGCCGGCAATTGCGGCAGCAGTTCGCTAATCGCTTCTTCTACTTTTTCAATATCCTCTTCATACGCAATGCTGACATCGACTACAGCAACGCTATTGCTGAGAGAGTAGTTCGTCACTTGCGTAATGCTTCCGTTTGGCAAAATATGAATTTCTCCCGTCCAACTTTTAATTTTCGTTACCCGTAAACCGATTGCCTCCACATATCCTTCAAAATTGCCGATGCGGACATAGTCTCCTACCGCAAACTGATCTTCAAAAATAATAAAAAATCCGGTAATGACATCCTTTACTAAACTTTGCGCGCCGAAACCAACAGCAAGTCCGACAATTCCCGCGCCTGCTAAAAGCGCTTGTACTTTCGCGCCCAACGTATCTAAAATCATAATCAACGCAATAGAATATAGTACGTACTTAATCACATTATCGAGGAGCCTTAACAATGTTGCTTCCCGCCGCTCAGAAATGCGGATCGGCGCCTTTTGCCGCACTTTGAAAATATTATGGACGGCTACTGTCAACACTTTTTTGGCAACGGTGCATAACACCAAAATCAAAATGATTTTTAACGCTCCTGCCCCTAAATTGACCCAAAACTCTTCGTCTGTAGCAAATCCAAACAATCGGTCGAAAATCTTGCTCTGTTTTACCATATCCAATGTTTTCTACACCTCTATATCGTTTTACGCTTTGCATCACTATTTATTTTAACAAGATTACCAATCAATTTGTACTAATAAGCGAAAACAAGGCACCTATATGTATATAATTTTCGTTTTTTCCGTATACTGTTAATACTTTGAATGGGAAACCGGGAGTGAATCGAATGAGCATACCATCTATTTTTTTCTCTTCGAAAGATGATAAGGAACGTGTTTTTCATGATGAGCATGGGGCTTCAACGTTCATTGCGCTGCGGCTTGTTTCATTACTTCCTGATCCGTTATCTCAGCCTGTCGCCATTGTTTGCATCGGCACAGACCGTTCAACAGGAGATTCCCTTGGACCGCTTGTTGGCACTATGTTAAAAGAAAAACATCTTTCCCACTTTCATGTATATGGAACATTGGAAGAGCCGATCCATGCTGTCAACTTGGAAGAAAAAATCAACGCTATTCGCTCTATTCACCATGACACGTTTATGATTGCTATCGATGCCTGTTTAGGCCGGCTGAAAAGCGTCGGCGCGATCACAATCGCAAAAGGACCGGTACGGCCTGGAGCCGGAGTGAATAAACAGCTTCCTCCTGTCGGCGACGTCCATATTACAGGAGTAGTCAATGTCAGCGGCTTTATGGAATTTTTCGTGTTGCAAAACACCCGCCTCCATCTCGTGATGAACATGGCGAAAACGATCGCCAACGGCATTTACGAAGCCGACCGGCAGTTAAACCGAAAAGAGTTTTTGACAAATACAACATTTGCTAAAGATTATCGTCAGCCATGGTAATCATTTATAAAAAATCCCCTCTTTGTTGCGATAAACAAGAAGGGGGTTATTTGCTTTTCAAAAGAAATAAAGAATGGAAACGGCAAAGGCAGTAACGATGATGCTAGGCAATAGATTTGCTACACGGATGTTCGTAATGCCGAGCATATTCAAACCAATCGCCATAATTAAAATTCCTCCTGTTGCCGTCGATTCGGCAATGAATGAATCGATAATTTCTTTTGGCACCCATCGTTCAATTTGGGTAGCGAGCAGCGCAATGCCTCCTTCATAAATCATAACAGGAATCGCGGAAAAAATAACACCAATTCCAAGCGTTGTCGTTAAAATAATGCTTGTAAAGCCATCTAAAATCGATTTTGTATACAAAACGCGATGGTCTCCACGCAATCCGCTGTCCAGGGCGCCGACAATCGCCATGGCGCCAATGACAAATAATAACGTAGCGCTGACAAATCCTTTTGCGATATTTCCTTGCTGACTGCCTCCGACTTTTTTCTCGACCCATTCGCCAAGCTGGTTTAGTTTTTGATCCCAATCCCATATTTCGCCTAACACGCCGCCAAGGACAAGACTAAAAATGACGATTAGAAATTGTTCGCTTTTTATCCCCATTTGAATTCCGAGCAGTGCTACCGCGAGACCGATTCCCCCCATCACCGTTGCCTTTACTCGTTCAGGAATACGGTGGAATATTTTTCCTAACAATGATCCAATTGCAATGCATATTCCGTTGACAATGGTTCCTAATAGTACCATGATGAATTCCTCCTAATAAAAAAATAAACCACCGTCATAGGATGGTCACTTTATTCATCCAACCGCACATCTAGTAACTCTAGTATTCTCTCTAAATCTTCAGAAGAGAAAAACTCGATCTCAATTTTTCCTTTTTTTCTCGTTTGTTTAATCGTCACATTCGTTCCTAGCTTCTCCCGCAATAATGACTCGCTTTCCTTCAAAAAGACGCTTTTTTCCACCGGTTTTCGCCTCGGTGTTTCACGTGAAACATTTTGATTGATTTGCTGAATGAGTTTTTCTAATTGACGCACATTCAACTGCTCGCGCATAATGCGTTCGACAACCGATTTCATCTTATTTTTGTGCTTTAATCCTAACAGAGCTCGGCCATGCCCCATTGTCAACGTTCCGTCTACAATCAGCTTTTGTATATCTTTTGGCAATGACAACAGACGGAGATGGTTGGCGATATGGGGACGGCTTTTTCCCACGCGGCTAGCAATCTCTTCTTGAGTAAGCTGTAGCTTGTCCATCAGCATTTTATAGGCCATTGCCTCTTCGATCGGGTTTAAATCTTCCCGTTGCAAATTTTCTAACAAGGCAAATTCCATCATTTGTTGATCCGTCAATTCCCGCACGACTACGGGAACGGTCTGTAAATTCGCTTCTTTCGCAGCGCGATATCGCCGCTCCCCTACGACGATTTCAAACCCTTTTATCGACTTGCGGACGATCAGCGGCTGCAGTATTCCATGCTGCAAAATCGACTGCTTTAATTCTTCGATCGCTTCCGGCTGAAACGTTTTTCTTGGCTGGTAAGGATTCGGATGAAGCTCATCAATGCTCACTTCTTGGATCGTTTCCTCTTTTTCCGTTAACGCCAGATGGGAAAACAGCGCGTCAATGCCTTTGCCAAGACCTTTAGCCACGCTCTAGCACCTCCTTTGCCAATTCTAAATACACTTCCGCTCCCCGCGATTTTACGTCGTACAAAATGATTGGTTTTCCGTGGCTTGGCGCTTCGCTCAGCCGTACATTTCTCGGAATAATCGTGTTATATACTTTTTCGCGGAAGTATTTTTTTACCTCCTGAATGACTTGAATGCCTAAATTCGTACGGGCGTCTAGCATCGTTAACAAAACGCCTTCAAGACGCAAATCATGATTTAAATGTTTTTGTACAAGCCGGATTGTGTTGAGTAGCTGGCTCAGCCCTTCGAGCGCATAATATTCGCATTGTACGGGAATAAGAACGGAATTGGCCGCCGTTAACGCGTTTAACGTCAACAACCCTAGCGAAGGAGGACAGTCGATAATGATGAAATCGTAAATTTCCCGCAAAGGGTCAAGCGCATTTTTTAAGCGAATTTCACGGGAAATGACCGATACAAGCTCAATTTCTGCTCCCGCTAATTGAATGGTAGCCGGAATGATATGTAGATTTTCAATATTGGTTGGTCTTATGACATCTTTCGCTTTTAAATCGCCAATAATGACGTTATAAACGCATTCATCGACATCCCCTTTTTCAATTCCGATCCCACTTGTCGCATTGCCTTGCGGATCGATATCTACTAATAATACCTTTTTTCCGATATGCGCTAAACAAGCGGCTAAATTGACCGCTGTCGTCGTTTTTCCGACTCCGCCTTTTTGATTCGCAATTGCAATTACTTTGCCCACGATGCCACCTACCTCTAATTCTTACTCATATTGTCTATTTTATCATGAAAAAAATAAAATGAACTTGTTTTCTATTTGCCACCGAAAGAAAAAACCCCATCAAAAGCAGCTTGATGAGGCAAGACATCCTTGTGTTTATTACTTTTTCGGAATGCGAATGGTAATTTGATAATAATCGTCAAATTCTTCCTCTTCCGAATCAACGGCTACACCGCTGTTTGCCACCATCGTCAACGACTGTCGGATCGTGTTGACGGCAATGCGCATATCTCTACTGAATGCTTTCCGTTTCGGCTTCGGTTTGCGATTAGCCGATTCCAACATTTTCAGTACTCGGTCTTCCGTTTGTTTGACATTTAGTTGTTTATCAATAATTTCCTGCAACAATTTTAATTGCTTTTCTTTATCTTTTAGGACGATTAAAGCACGGGCATGACGCTCGGTAATCGTGCGATGCAACAATGCTTCCTGGACCTCTTGCGGCAGTTTTAACAGGCGCAATTTGTTAGCAATCGTCGATTGTCCTTTTCCAAGTCTCTGCGCAAGCGCCTCCTGCGTCAGATCATGTAGCTCCAACAGCTTCGCATACGCCATCGCTTCCTCAATCGGCGTCAGCTCTTCCCGCTGCAAATTTTCAATCAATGCGACTGAAGCGGTTTCTTTGTCGTTTAAATTTTTTACAATCGCTGGAATTTCCGTCCAGCCAAGCTTTTGAACGGCACGCCATCTGCGCTCCCCCGCAATAATTTCAAACTTCCCATTCTCGCATTCGCGGACGACAATCGGCTGAATGATCCCATGCGTATGAATTGTTAAGGCCAGTTCTTCAATTTTTTCTTCGTCAAAAATAGCCCGCGGTTGGAAACGATTTGGAATAATTTTAGAAACCGGAATTTTTTTTACTTCTTCTTTTTCGTGTTTTTCGATTAATTCTTCCTGTTCCTTTTCTCCAAAACTGAAAAAGCGAGAGAAAGGATGTTTCATTCCCCTACACCACCTTTAAAAACTCTCCCCTAGATTGTAAAAACATTTATTGAATCGGTTGTTTATTCGGCATTCCAGGTTTGCGAGGATATTTGCTTGGCGTACTTTTTACTTTTTTACTGTAGATGAGCAAATTCACTAACATAAATTTACATCCATACAAAAAAGGAGACATGAACCCGATTCCTTGATTAGAATAGATGTGTCACCAAACCATTCTCAAGGAGGTTCATGTCTCATGAATAGACTACCACATCACCAAGGAATCGACAAGTTTTTCGCAATGTTGGGGCTGGCCCTTTATTTCTCTAAGCCGGTCATGAAGCATCTCATTCATATTATCGATGCGCTGACAACGAAAGGATTTGCGGGAACCTTGACCGATCTGCATCACGAGAGCTTTCATCCCAACCATCGAACGACACTGAGCCATTTTTTCACGAAAAGCCCTTGGGATGAAGAAATCTTGCTTCGCAAACTCCAGCAGTGGATGCTTCGTCATGTGGAACGAACGGCCAAGCGAGAGAATCACCCCATTTTTGTTTCGATCGATGATACGATCTGCCGAAAAACGAAGCCTTCGTCACAGGCGAAACACGCTATTGAAGGGTGTAATTGGCATTATTCTCACGCGGACAAAAAGTCGATTTGGGGACACTCTCTCGTCTGGCTCATGGTTCATACGATGACGCAAGCCTTTCCCTTTGCGTTTCGCCTCTACGACAAGGCGGATGGGAAAAGCAAGGGTCAATGGGCCATCGAGATGCTTTCTTCTTTGGATGTGCACGGTTCTGTTTATGTGCTGATGGATTCTTGGTACCCATCGAAAACACTCGTGGAAGCCTGCCTGAAAAAAGGATTCCACGTCATTGCGATGCTCAAGACGAATCGGGTTCTCTATCCAAAAGGCATTGCGATCCAAGCCAAGCAGTTTGCACGCTACATCGAACCGGAAGACACCCATCTCGTCACGGTGGGAGAAGAGCGTTATCGCGTGTATCGCTACGAGGGAGCGCTGAAAGGTCTCGATGATGCCGTTGTGTTGTTGGCTTGGAAAGCCGATCAGCCGATGACACCTGAACATCTTCACTGCGTCTTGAGCACCGACCGGGAGCTAAGCGATGAAGAGATCTTGCGCTACTATGCCCAGCGTTGGTCGATCGAATGCTTTTTTCGACAAGCGAAAGACCAGCTGAAGCTCGATGGGTACCGCGTTCGTCAACGTCGGGCGGTGAAACGGTATTGGATCTTGGTGCAACTCGCTTATGTGTACAGTATGGTCGAATCCAACAGCGATTTCTCTACCGGGCTTGACTTCCTTCGAAAGAAGAAAGGACATAGCCTCGTGGAGTTTATTTACGATGCAGCCAAACAAGATATTCCCATTGATGTCGTTAAAAAACAGCTTCATGTGGCATAAGGGGTACTCCGTTTGTCTCTTTTTACATGGTAATTATTGTAATGAAAATTGCTCAACTACAGTTTTTTAATAAAAATAATGGCTCGTTCACTTTGTTCCATCGGCAACGCAAAATGTTTGACCGCAGAAATATCGCCGCCAAGCAGGGCAATCGCCTTTTCCCCTTCTTTTAATTCTTCCTGTGCCGAAGCACCTTTCATCGCGATAAACGTGCCGTTGACTTTCACCAGCGGGAGACATAGCTCGCTAAGCACTGGCATTCGCGCCACTGCCCTGGCCGTAACAACATCAAACGATTCGCGAAATTCCTTTTTTCGGCCAAACGTTTCAGCGCGGTCGTGATAAAACGCGACATCCGTTAAGGCTAATTCATCTGCTAAATGTTGCAGAAAGGTAATGCGCTTTTGCAATGAATCGACAATCGACAATTTTAAATGCGGAAAACAAATTTTTAACGGAATGCTTGGAAATCCCGCTCCCGCACCTACATCGCACAGCGATAAAGATTTGGAAAAATCGTAGTAAAAAGCCGGAGAAAGAGAATCAAAAAAGTGTTTGACATACACGCTAGGCTTGTCCGTGATGGCGGTCAAATTCATCTTTTCATTCCATTCGATTAGCAATTCATAATACCGCTCAAATTTTTCTAGCGCTTGAGAAGAAAGGAGAATTCCTTTCTCCTCAAGCATGGCCTGAAACTGTGCTGTATCCATACGCCAATCCTTTCCCTAATTTTTATTCATTCGACACGCGTGCGATTCTTCCTTGTTCTAAATACACTAATAATATCGAAATATCGGCAGGATTTACCCCAGAAATGCGCGAAGCTTGCGCAATCGACAACGGCCGCACTTGTTTTAATTTTTGCCGCGCTTCTGTTGCTAAGCCGTGAATCGCATCGTAATCGATATCTTCCGGAATTTTTTTGTTTTCCATTTTTTTAAGGCGCTCTACTTCTTGCAGCGATTTTTGGATATAGCCTTCATATTTGATTTGAATTTCGACTTGTTCCGCTACTTCCGGCGAAATTTCTTCCTCTGCCGGAGCGAGCTTTTGAATATGTTCGTACGTCATTTCCGGACGCCGCAGCAAGTCAGCGGCGCGGATGCCGTCTTTCAGCTCACTTCCGCCAGCTTGTCGGATCACTTCCTGCACTTCTGGAGTCGGTTTGATAATAAACGTTTGCAGCCGTTTTTTCTCTCTTTCGATCGCCTCTTTTTTTGCTAAAAACTTTTGATATCGTTCTTCAGAAATGAGGCCGATTTTATAGCCAAGTTCTGTTAGACGCAAATCCGCATTGTCATGCCGAAGCAGCAAGCGGTATTCAGCGCGAGACGTTAACAATCGGTATGGCTCGTTTGTTCCTTTTGTGACAAGGTCATCGATTAACACGCCGATATACGCATCCGAACGGCTTAAAATAATTTCTTCTTTTCCAAGCGCCCGGTGCGCGGCGTTAATCCCTGCCATAATTCCTTGTCCAGCCGCTTCTTCGTATCCAGACGTTCCGTTAATTTGTCCAGCCGTATATAAGTTTTTCACCAGCTTCGTTTCCAACGTCGGCCATAGTTGTGTTGGAACAATCGCATCGTATTCGATCGCATAGCCGGCCCGCATTAACTGTGCTTTTTCAAGTCCTGGAATGGTCGCTAGCAGCTGGCGTTGAATATGTTCCGGCAAGCTTGTTGACAATCCTTGTACATAAACTTCTTCCGTTTCGCGTCCTTCCGGCTCTAAAAAGATTTGGTGGCGCGGTTTATCATGGAAACGGACGATTTTATCTTCGATCGACGGGCAATAACGCGGTCCTGTCCCTTTGATCATTCCGGAGTACATCGGCGATAAATGCAAGTTTTCATCAATAATGCGATGCGTCTCTGCTGTTGTATACGTGAGCCAGCATGGCAATTGATCGGTAATATATTCTGTCGTTTCATAGGAAAACGCCCGCGGCACATCGTCCCCCGGCTGAATTTCCGTTTTGCTGTAGTCAATCGTACGGCTGTTGACACGCGGCGGTGTCCCTGTTTTAAAGCGGACAAGCTCAAACCCCAGTTCTTCTAAATGCTCGGACAATTTAATGGATGGCTGTTGATTGTTTGGACCGCTTGAATATTTAATGTCACCGATAATAATTTCGCCGCGCAAAAACGTTCCCGTCGTAATGACAACCGCTTTCGCGTAATAATGAGCTCCGGTGTGAGTAATGACGCCTTTGCATATGCCGTCTTCCACGATTAAACGTTCCACTTTTCCTTGGAGCAATGTCAGATTTTCTTGGTTTTCCAGCGTTTTTTTCATTTCCCGCTGGTACAGCACTTTGTCCGCTTGCGCGCGCAATGCCCGTACCGCCGGACCTTTCCCTGTATTTAACATCCGCATCTGGATATACGTTTTATCAATATTTTTCGCCATTTCCCCGCCTAGCGCATCGATTTCGCGGACGACAATCCCTTTTGCCGGACCGCCGATCGATGGATTGCATGGCATAAACGCGATCATATCTAGATTTAACGTAATGACTAACGTTTTCGCGCCGATGCGCGCTGCTGCCAGCGCCGCTTCACATCCTGCATGGCCGGCGCCGACAACAATGACGTCATACGAACCCCCATGATAGTCCATATATATACCTCCTCTGTTATTTTCCTAAGCAAAACTGAGAAAATAGCTGATCAATCAAGCTTTCGTGCACCGTATCGCCAATAATTTCGCCAAGCAGCTCCCATGCTCTTCTTAAATCGATTTGCGCCAAATCGACTGGCATTCCTGCTTCAATGCTGGAAATCGCATCTTCAACCGCCTTTTTCGCTCGCTGAAGCAAGGCGATGTGGCGAGAGTTGGAAACGTACGTAAGGTCGCCCGCTTCGACCGAGCCGCTGAAAAACATTTCTGAAATCGCCTTTTCTAAATCGTCAATTCCTTTTTCATTTAATAGCGACGTAGCAATAATCGGTCGGCCGTCTGCTAGTTGTTTGACCTTATCCATATCGATATTTTTCGGTAAATCCGTTTTATTCACAATCACCATAAAGTTCATTCCCGCGACCATTTCAAACAGCCGTTCGTCTTCTTCCGTCAGCGGCTCATGATAATTAAGCACAAGCAAAATGAAATCCGCCTGCTTTAGCATTTGCCGCGACCGTTCAACCCCAATTCGTTCGACTATATCTTCCGTTTCGCGAATTCCCGCCGTATCGATTAATCGAAGCGGAACGCCGCGGACGTTTACGTATTCTTCAATGACATCGCGCGTTGTTCCCGGAATATCCGTGACAATCGCCTTATTTTCGTGAACGAGCGCATTTAATAGCGACGACTTCCCGACGTTTGGCCGTCCGATAATGACAGTGGCCAACCCTTCACGCAAAATTTTTCCTTGCTGCGCGGTTTGCAGCAGCTTTTTAATTTGTTCCCGCACGTATTGCGCTTTTTCAAGCATCAGCCGCGGCGTCATTTCTTCGATATCCTCATATTCCGGATAGTCAATATTTACTTCTACGTGAGCGAGCGTCTCTAAAATCGTCTGCCGCAATTCGCGAATTAATTTCGACAAGCGCCCTTCCATTTGCTGAAGCGCTACGTTCATCGCCCGATCCGTTTTCGCCCGGATCAAGTCGATCACCGCTTCCGCCTGTGATAAGTCAATCCGTCCGTTTAAAAACGCTCGTTTTGTAAATTCCCCTGGCTCGGCCAACCGTGCTCCATTCGCTAACACAAGCTGCAACACGCGATTGACAGAAATCAATCCGCCGTGGCAGTTAATCTCGACGACATCTTCTCTCGTAAATGTCTTTGGCGCCCGCATCACCGATACCATGACTTCCTCGACTGTCTGCCCGCTGTCCGGATCGATAATATGACCGTAATGAATCGTATGGGATGGAACATCTTTCAGCCATTTTCCGCTTGGGCTTTTAAAAATGCGGTCAGCAATCGCAATCGCCTCGTCCCCGCTCAATCGGACAATCGCGATCGCTCCCTCTCCCATCGGTGTAGAGATGGCCGCAATTGTATCGAATTCCATCATGTTTTCACCTCTCTTTGCTGTCCAAAAACGAATCTATCTATATGTTAGACAACTGCCGTTGCCGATAACAATCTATCCACAAATTTTATATATCATTTCAATTTTAACTTATCCACATGTGAATAACAACATGAAGTGCTTATTCATTCATCCTAAAAAATGTAAGAATAGACGATGCCCATCGTAAAAAAAAGAGAAAAAAGAGGCTGTCTCGTTCGCTGCAGAGATAGCCCCTTTTTGCCGATATCGATTTATTTTGCGGACGGAGATACGACGACATAGCGATGCGGCTCTACCCCAACCGAATAAGTAACGACTTTTTTATGATTCGCTAACGCAGTATGGATAATTTTCCGCTCATGTGCCGGAAGCGGCTCCAGCTTTATTTCTCTTCCGGTTTTCATTACTTTTTCCGCTAGCTTTTCCGCCAGTTGCATCAACGTTTTTTCTCTTCGTTCCCGATAGTTTTCCGCATCCACAATGATAGAAATATATTCCTCTGCATAGCGGTTGGCGACAAGCTGCGTAAGCAGTTGCAAGGAGTTTAACGTTTGTCCATGTTTTCCAATCAATAAACCTACTTGTTCGCCTGTGATCATAAATGTCACTTGCTTGTCATGTTGCTGTTTTTCAATCGTTACCGCGGTTACTCCCATTTGTTGTATAACCTTTTGTAAAAACAGCTCCGCTTCTTCCACTGGATTTATTTTTAAAATGGCTTTTACAACTGCCGGCTTGCTTCCGAAAATGCCAAACAACCCTTTTTTTCCTTCATCGAGCACAACGATTTCTGCACGATCTTTCGAAACACCGAGCTGTTGCAGCGCTGACTGCACGGCTTCATCTACGGTAGCAGCGGTTGCGGTTACTTCTTTCACTTTTTCGTTCCTCCTGAATGGGCAGAGTCAACATTTGGCCCTTTAATCAAATATGTTTGGACAATAGAGAAAACATTTCCTACTACCCAATAAAGCGACAAAGCGGCGGGAAAATTAATAGCAACAATAACAATCATAATCGGCATCATCCAAAGCATCACGGCCATTTGCGGATTTTGCTCTCCAGCGCCGGCCATCATTATTTTTTGTTGGATAAACGTTGTGACTCCTGCAATAATCGGCAAAATGTAATATGGGTCTTTATCACCAAGGTCAAACCACAAAAAGGTATGTTCGGCAATTTCTCTTGTGCGCCTAATTGCATGATAAAATCCGATTAAAATCGGCATCTGAATAAGGAGTGGGAAACAACCTGCCATCGGGTTGACACCGTGTTTTTGAAACAGCAGCATCATTTCCTGCTGGAGCTTTTGCTGGGTTTGCATATCTTTGGAGCTATATTTTTCCCGAAGTTTTTGTATTTCCGGCTGAAGCGCTTGCATTGCTTTCGCGTTTCTTGTCTGCTGGATCATTAACGGCAGAATCAGCAAGCGAATAAAGATGGTTACGACAATAATCGACAGTCCAAAGCTTCCGCCTAAAATGTGGGCAACATATTTAATTAACCAGGAAAGCGGATAAACGATGTACTCATTCCAAAATCCTTTGCTTTGCGGCGTGATCGGTTCATTAATTTGCGAACATCCCGACAGAACCGCAATTACTGCAATGAACGCAACGATTAACCAAGTTCGCCTCTTCACCTTCTTTTTCCTCCTAAATTTACGAATTCACATTATCCTAAATATGTATTTTAACATTATTCTAAACATAATAGGGAACTTTTTCATGAGAATATTTGCCCAACAGGAAAAAATAACCTAATGAAGCCGTTTTATTTCAACGCTCCTGCCTTTCGCAATACATGAATCAAACTTTTCTTTACCTCAAAATAGTCCATTTCCGCAACCGGTAACCTGGCGATAATGACATAATCTTTGCCGGGCATAATCTCCTCTTTCATTTCTAAAAAAAATTGGCGGATATAGCGCTTGATTCGATTTCTCACAACCGCTTTTCCAAGCTTTTTGCTCACCGACAATCCGATGCGAAAGTACGGTTGTTCCGGCCGATCCAGCATATAAACGACAAACTGCCGGTTCGCCATCGACGTGCCGCGCTGAAACACCTCTTGAAACTCCTCATTTTTCTTTATACGATACTTTTTCTTCATGCCCCGGGAACACTCCATCTTTTTTAGTATCGATTCACACGATCCTTGAGAAAAAAGACCACTGAAGTTTCAGTGGCCTATGCGGATAATACTTTTCTTCCTTTACGACGACGACGCGCAAGCACTTTTCTTCCATTTTTCGTGCTCATACGTGCGCGGAATCCGTGAACTTTGCTGCGCTTACGGTTATTTGGTTGGTATGTCCGTTTCATCTATGACACCTCCCTAGGGAATAACTGTTACGGGCAGTCTTTCTCATTATATTGAACAATCTAATAAGATGTCAACCGCTCGCGAACTTTTCTCTCATTTTACAACGATGTGGATAATTTTTCAGACGCCATTTAGATATCCACACTATTTATCGACATTTTTTTCACACTTTTCACTATGTGGATAATTAAGTTTTTCACAGTCCTTCTGTTTTGTGGATAATTTTAAAAATCCGTTGCAACATGCTATTTTATTTGCTATTATTATTGTGTTTTCACTATGGATAATGGTGTGGATAAAGAAAAAATATCCACATTTTGTGGATATGTTGTGGATATGTTTCTCCACATCTTGTTTATAACGTTATCCACAAGTGGTGGATTTTGTCGAAATATCTCTTTTTTCCTTATTATAAGCTATTTCCACAATTATTTTTTTTAAACGAATTATTATCCTCTAATAAGGGAGGGGCAACGGTTGGAAAATATCCATGATTTATGGAATCGCGTGCTCGGGGAAATAGAAAGGAAAATTAGCAAGCCAAGCTTTGAAACTTGGCTAAAATCAACAAAAGCCCACTCTTTACGAGGTGACACGCTCGTTATCGTGGCCCCAAACGAATTTGCAAGAGACTGGCTTGATTCCCGCTATTCTCATTTGATTGCTGAAACCATTTACGACATTACTGGAGAAGAACTGTCGATTAAATTCATTACTCCTCCTAATCAATCGGAAGATGATTTTGAATTTCAGCGATCTTCGAAAAAGCACCGGAAGTCATACGAAGAATCAACGGATTTTCCGCAAAGCATGCTGAATCCAAAATATACGTTTGACACGTTTGTCATCGGTTCTGGCAATCGCTTTGCCCATGCGGCTTCTTTAGCGGTTGCAGAAGCGCCGGCGAAAGCGTATAATCCGCTATTTATTTACGGCGGGGTTGGCTTAGGGAAAACGCATTTAATGCACGCGATCGGTCACTACGTTATTGAACATAATCCGTCGGCTAAAGTCGTTTATTTATCTTCGGAAAAATTTACAAATGAGTTTATTAACGCAATTCGCGACAACCGTCCTGATGATTTTCGCAACAAGTACCGGAATGTGGACGTTCTACTAATTGATGATATTCAATTTTTAGCGGGAAAAGAACAAACGCAAGAGGAATTTTTCCATACGTTTAATACATTGCATGAAGAAAGCAAACAAATTGTCATTTCTAGCGATCGGCCGCCAAAAGAAATTCCAACGCTAGAAGACCGGCTTCGCTCACGGTTTGAATGGGGGCTTATTACGGATATCACTCCTCCCGATTTAGAAACGAGAATCGCCATTCTTAGAAAGAAGGCAAAAGCGGAAGGATTTGATATTCCGAATGAAGTGATGCTATACATCGCGAATCAAATTGATTCCAACATCCGCGAGCTAGAGGGCGCCCTTATACGCGTTGTCGCCTATTCATCGCTGATCAATAAGGAAATTACCGCTGACCTAGCCGCGGAAGCCTTGAAGGACATTATTCCAAGCACCAAACCAAAGGTTATCACGATCCAAGATATTCAGCGCGTCGTCGGCGAGCATTTCAATATTAAACTAGAAGATTTTAAAGCGAAAAAAAGAACAAAATCCGTCGCTTTTCCACGTCAGATTGCCATGTACCTTTCCCGCGAGCTCACAGACTGCTCATTGCCAAAAATCGGAGATGAATTTGGAGGCCGTGACCATACGACCGTCATCCATGCGCATGAAAAGATTTCAAAACTTTTGCAATCAGATGTACAGCTGCAAAAACATATAAAAGAAATTCAAGAGAAATTAAAACAATTGTGAATAATTGACGAAGATTTATGCACAGCCTATCCACATGTGGACAGGCTGTGCTTCCTTTACTTCATTTACTTATCCACATTTCAACAGGTATTATTACTAGTATTATGATTTTGTTTTTTTATATTACTATAAAAAAATAATTTATTTCCCCAATTCATTTCAGGAGGCATTGCACGATGAAAATTGCCATTGATCGAGAAGCGCTAGCCAAAAGCGTTCAAGATGTGATGAAAGCCGTATCCCCGCGCACGACTATTCCTATCTTGACAGGAATTAAAATTACTGCGACTTCACAAGGAGTGACATTGACGGGAAGCGATTCCGATATTTCTATTGAATCGTTCATTCCTGCGGAAGAAGAAGATAAGCTGCTTGTTGAGGTAAAAGAGGCTGGAAGCGTTGTATTGCAAGCACGTTTTTTTGCCGAGATCGTTAAAAAATTGCCGCAACAGACAGTGGAGATAGAAGTCGGACCAAACTTTTTAACGGTCATTCGTTCCGGCAAAGCGGAATTCAACTTAAACGGTCTTGATGCCGATGAATATCCGAGATTGCCGCAAATTGAAGAGGAAAATGTATTTAAAATCCCAACGGATTTATTAAAAACGATCATTCGCCAAACGGTATTTGCTGTTTCGACCTCAGAAACGCGTCCGATCTTGACAGGTGTCAACTGGAAGTTTGAAGATGGAGAGCTTACTTGCACGGCGACAGACAGCCACCGTCTGGCGTTAAGAAAGGCAAAAATAGAAACGGAGAATCCGCAGTCGTATAATGTCGTCATTCCGGGAAAAAGTCTAAACGAATTGAGTAAAATTTTAGATGACAGCAATGACCCGGTTGACATTGTCGTTACGGCCAATCAAATTTTATTTAAAACAAAACATTTGTTATTCTTTTCCCGCCTGCTTGATGGAAATTATCCAGAAACTGCCCGTCTTATTCCAACGGATAGCAAAACCGATATTATCGTGAATGCAAAGGAATTTCTACAGGCGATTGACCGCGCATCTCTATTGGCGAGAGAGGGAAGAAACAACGTAGTAAAACTAACTACATTAAATGACGGCATTATTGAAATTTCTTCCGTTTCCCCGGAAATCGGAAAAGTAACGGAAGAAATTCAAAGCGAATCTGTTGAAGGAGAGGAATTAAAAATTTCCTTTAGCGCAAAATATATGATGGATGCGCTTAAAGCGCTCGATGGCACCGATATTAAAATCAGCTTTACTGGCGCGATGCGACCATTTTTGCTTCGCCCTTTGCATAACGATTCGATGCTTCAGCTTATTTTGCCAGTAAGAACGTATTAATGCTAAAGAAAGCTGCTACCATACTAGCAGCTTTCTTTGCTAGTATGTCATTTTTTCGTTAAAATAAAAAAATGGGCAGTTTTAAGAAAGTGAGCGATGAACAGATGGAGAAGAAAATAGCAATTACAACGGAGACAATTACGCTTGGGCAATTGCTCAAACTTGTTCAAGCCGTTGGTACAGGCGGTGCGGTGAAATGGTTCCTGCAAACAAATGAAGTGTTTGTCAACGGTGAAAGAGAAAACCGGCGCGGCCGAAAACTAAAAAATGGCGATAAAGTCGAAGTTGAAGGATTGGGTACGTTTATTGTAACGAAGGCAGAGTAGGTGAAGAGCTGTTGTTTTTAACACACTTATCACTAAAAAATTATCGTAATTATGAAAGCCAGACACTGGAATTTACGAACAATGTCAATATTATTTTGGGAGAAAACGCCCAAGGAAAAACAAATATGATGGAGGCTATCTATGTATTGGCGATGGCGAAATCGCATCGCACGACAAACGACAAAGAGCTTATTCGCTGGAATGAAGACTATGCTAAAATAGAAGGAAAGGCAGTAAAAAAACAGGGGGCGTTATCGCTCGAATTGATCATTTCAAAAAAAGGAAAAAAGGCGAAATGCAACCATATTGAACAGCAGCGGTTAAGCCAGTACGTCGGCCATTTAAATGTCGTGATGTTTGCCCCAGAAGACTTAAATTTAGTGAAAGGAAGTCCGCAAGTAAGACGCCGTTTTATTGACATGGAAATTGGGCAAGTTTCCCCCGTTTATATACATGATTTGAGTCAATATCAAAAGCTTTTGCAACAGCGCAACCATTATTTAAAAATGCTGCAGACGCGCGAGAGTCAAGATGAAACGATATTAGATATTTTAACAGAGCAGCTGATTCCGCTGGCAGCGAAAATTACGTTGAAGCGTCATGAATTTTTATTTTTGCTTGAAAAGTGGGCGGCGCCTATTCACCATGAAATCAGCCGTGGATTAGAACAGCTGCAAATTCAATATGAACCGTCTATTGATGTATCAGAAAAGGTAGAATTGTCGAGAATAATAGAAGCATATAGCGAAAAGTTTGCTACAATAAAAGAAAGGGAAATCCAGCGGGGAATAACGCTTGCTGGCCCGCATCGTGACGATATTTCATTTATTGTAAATGGAAAAAATGTGCAAACATTTGGTTCTCAAGGACAACAACGCACAACAGCGTTATCCATCAAATTGGCGGAAATTGAATTAATCTTTTCTGAACTTGGCGATTACCCCATTCTTTTACTTGATGATGTACTATCGGAACTAGATGACTATCGGCAAACCCACCTCCTTGATACGATCCGGCGAAAAGTACAAACATTTGTGACGACGACAAGCATTGACGGGATTAAGCATGACATCATTAAGGAAGCTGCCATTTATAAAGTCCATTCCGGCTCCATAACCGCCCCTTCCTGTCATTAATGCTTTGAACGTTTGGAAAGAAAGCGTAGGTGATTTGACATGACAATGGAACAAAAAGTCGAACATACGTATGATGCGAGTCAAATTCAAGTGCTCGAAGGGTTAGAAGCAGTTCGAAAACGTCCTGGAATGTATATTGGTTCGACGGGGGCAAACGGGCTGCATCATCTCGTATGGGAGATTGTCGACAACAGCATCGATGAGGCGTTAGCCGGTTATTGCACAGAAATTAACGTGACGGTTGAAAAAGACAATAGCATTACCGTTACGGATAACGGTCGTGGTATTCCTGTTGACATTCAAGAGAAAATGGGACGCCCGGCTGTTGAAGTAATTATGACCGTCCTGCATGCCGGGGGTAAATTCGGTGGCGGCGGTTATAAAGTGTCGGGTGGACTGCATGGAGTTGGCGCTTCTGTCGTCAATGCTTTATCGGAAGAATTGGAAGTATATGTGTATAGAGAGGGAAAAATACATTATCAAAAATATCAACGCGGTGTTCCTTGCGCCGATTTGCAAGTGATTGGCGACACAGATCGGACAGGCACTACCGTTCATTTTAAACCTGATCCGGAAATTTTTACGGAAACGACCGAATTCGATTATGAAACATTGGCAACTCGTCTTCGTGAGTTAGCTTTTTTAAATCGCGGTTTGAAAATTACGCTTGAAGATAAGCGGGTAGAAAATCGAAAAAATGAATATTGCTACGAAGGTGGAATCCGTTCTTACGTTCAGCATCTAAACCGGACGCGCGAAGTGCTTCATGAAGAGCCGATTTATATCATCGGCGAGCGCGACGGCATTTATGTGGAAATTGCGCTCCAATACAATGATGGCTATAGCAGCAATATTTATTCATTTGTGAACAACATTCATACACACGAAGGCGGAACACATGAATCCGGTTTTAAAATGGCGCTGACGCGCATTATTAACGATTACGCACGCAAACAGCAAATTTTAAAAGATAATGATCCAAATTTAACTGGTGAAGATGTTCGCGAAGGGTTAACAGCAATCGTTTCGATTAAACATCCGTCCCCGCAGTTTGAGGGACAAACGAAAACAAAACTTGGAAACAGCGACGCCCGGACGGTTACCGATGCGATTTTCTCGGAACAATTTGAAACCTTTTTATTAGAAAATCCAACGATAGCAAGAAAAATTGTGGAAAAAGGAATGATGGCAGCGCGGGCGCGCGTAGCGGCAAAAAAAGCGCGCGAGCTGACACGTCGAAAAAGTGCGCTGGAAATTTCTAACTTGCCTGGAAAGCTTGCTGACTGTTCGTCGAAAGATCCTTCGATCAGCGAACTGTACGTCGTGGAAGGAGATTCTGCGGGCGGTTCGGCCAAACAAGGACGGGATCGTCATTTCCAAGCGATTTTGCCGTTGCGTGGGAAAATTATTAACGTCGAGAAAGCGCGTTTGGACAAGATTTTATCGAACAATGAAGTTCGTGCCATTATTACCGCACTGGGCACGGGAATTGGCGAAGACTTCGATATTACAAAAGCGCGCTACCATAAAATCATTATTATGACAGATGCCGATGTCGACGGGGCACATATCCGCACATTATTGCTCACCTTCTTTTATCGTTATATGCGCGAATTTATTGAGCGGGGATATGTATACATCGCCCAACCGCCGCTTTATAAAATTGAGCAAGGCAAACAAGTAAAATACGCCTATAACGACCGGCAGCTGGAGAAAATTCTTGCGGAATTGCCGGAAAACCCAAAACCGACGATCCAGCGTTATAAAGGTCTTGGCGAGATGAATCCAGAGCAATTATGGGAAACAACAATGAATCCGGAAACAAGAACGCTGCTTCAAGTTAGTTTGCAAGATGCCATTGAAGCTGATGAAACGTTTGAAATTTTGATGGGGGACAAAGTAGAACCACGAAGACAATTTATCGAAGAAAACGCAAGGTATGTAAGAAATTTAGATATTTAGTTTGGAGAGTGTTGAGCAATCACCCTCCCCACTCCAAATTTTTTTATAAGGGAGGTTTTTATGAATGGCAGAAAATCAACATCCGCGCATCCGTGAAGTCAATATTAGCCAGGAAATGCGTTCCTCGTTTCTCGATTATGCGATGAGCGTCATCGTATCACGGGCATTGCCTGATGTTCGCGACGGGCTAAAGCCTGTGCATCGCCGCATTTTATATGCCATGCATGATCTTGGCATGACCGCGGACAAACCATACAAAAAGTCGGCCCGCATCGTCGGCGAAGTCATCGGGAAATACCACCCGCACGGTGATGCAGCCGTATACGACACGATGGTCCGCATGGCGCAAGATTTTAACTATCGCTACATGCTTGTCGATGGGCACGGAAACTTTGGATCGATTGACGGTGACGCAGCTGCCGCGATGCGCTATACAGAAGCGCGCATGTCCAAAATCGCGATGGAACTGTTACGCGACATTAACAAAGACACGATCGATTATCAGGATAACTACGACGGTTCAGAAAAAGAACCAGTCGTTTTGCCGTCGCGCTTTCCTAACTTATTGGTAAACGGTTCATCCGGAATCGCGGTCGGGATGGCGACAAACATTCCGCCGCACCAGCTCGGTGAAGTGATCGACGCCATTTTGGCATTAAGCAAAAATCCTGATATGACGGTAGCTGACTTAATGGAATACATTCCAGGGCCAGATTTTCCGACGGCGGGGCAAATTATCGGCCGCAGCGGCATCCGTAAAGCATACGAAACAGGGCGCGGCTCGATTACATTGCGTGCGAAAGTTGAAATCGAACAGCAGTCCAACGGAAAAGAAACGATCATCGTCCGCGAGCTTCCTTATCAAGTCAACAAGGCAAAATTAATTGAACGCATCGCGGAGCTTGTCCGCGAAAAGAAAATTGACGGCATTACCGATTTGCGCGACGAGTCAGACCGGAACGGAATGCGGATCGTCATCGAAGTGCGCCGCGATGCCAATGCCAAAGTCATTTTAAACAATTTATATAAACATACGGCATTGCAAACAAGCTTCGGCATTAATATGCTTGCGCTTGTTGATGGCCAGCCGAAAGTGTTAAATTTAAAAGAATGCCTGGAGCATTATTTGAAACATCAGAAAGTAGTGATCCGCCGCCGGACAGCTTACGAGCTGAAAAAAGCAGAAGCCCGCGCCCATATTTTAGAGGGCCTTCGCGTTGCTCTTGATCACCTTGATGAGGTGATTAACCTAATCCGCAGCTCGCAGACGACGGAAATCGCTAGGGAAGGGCTGATGAAGCAGTTTTCGCTCAGCGAGAAACAGGCGCAAGCGATTTTAGATATGCGTTTGCAACGGTTAACCGGATTAGAACGAGAAAAAATTGAACAAGAATATCAAGATCTTGTCCGTTTCATCGCTGAATTAAAAGCGATTTTAGCGGATGAGGAAAAAGTGCTGCAAATTATTCGCGACGAGCTGACGGAAATTAAAGAGCGGTTTAACGATGAGCGGAGAACAGAAATCGTCGTTGGAGGAGCCGAAGAATTTGACGATGAAGATTTAATTCCGCGCGAACATGTCGTCATCACCCTCACACATAAAGGGTATATTAAGCGTTTGCCTGTTTCTACGTACAGAAGCCAAAAACGCGGCGGGCGAGGCGTCCAAGGCATGCATACGACCGAGGATGACTTTGTCGAGCATCTTTTGATTACGTCGACCCATGATACTATTTTATTCTTTACGAATAAAGGCAAAGTATACCGGGCAAAAGGATATGAAATTCCGGAATACAGTCGGACCGCGAAGGGACTTCCGCTTATTAATCTTTTAGAACTGGATAAAGATGAGTGGATTAATACGATTATCCCTATTCACGACGAATTTGACGACAATTTATATTTGTTCTTTACAACAAAACAAGGCATTGCCAAGCGTTGCCCACTTTCTGCCTTCGCCCATATTCGAAACAACGGTTTAATCGCCATCCATCTGCGCGAAGGGGACGAGCTTATTTCGGTTAAGTTAACGGATGGATCGAAACATATTATTGTCGGGACGAAAAACGGTATGCTTATTCGTTTTCCGGAAACCGATGTGCGTACAATGGGACGGAGTGCAACGGGAGTGAAGGCGATCACGCTTGATGAGGATGATGAAGTAGTAGGCATGGAAATTTTAGAGGATGATTGTGACGTATTAGTCGTGACGAAAAACGGATATGGCAAGCGCACCCCTGCCTCTGAATATCGTCTGCAAAGCCGCGGCGGAAAAGGAATTAAAACATGTAATGTGACGGAGAAAAACGGTCCGGTTGTTGCGGTGAAAACGGTCAACGGGGAAGAAGACTTAATGCTCATCACAACAAGCGGCATCCTCATTCGCATTGCTGTCAGCGATATTTCACGGGTAGGAAGAAATACGCAAGGGGTAAAATTAATTCGTCTATCGGAAGAAAATGAACATGAATATGTTGCTACGGTAGCGAAAGTTCCGACAGAAGAAGAAAAAGAGGAAGAGGCTCATTTAGCATAATAACAAAGGTGTCCGAAAACTCCGCTTTCGTGACACCTTTCTTTTTTATACACATAAAGTACTACAACTTATTTCCTAATATGTTAGTATAAAATTACACGAACAAAACATGGGAGTGTCAGCGATGATTCGGGTAAAGCTTCACCAGTTGCAAGAAGGATGTATTCTTGCCGAAGATGTGCTAGGGAAAACGAAAAAGCCAATTATGCCAAAAAATACGATAGTGACGTCAACACTATTAAACGTATTAGAAAAATTTTTAATTGAGGAAGTATGTGTCGAGCCTATTTTGGCAAACGGCGAGCCATTCCGGCCGGCGGAGTTGCCTGAAGCGTACCATGAAGGCGCTATAAACGGCGAAAATCTGATATCTCTTTACTTAAAGGCAGTTCAAAAATATAAAAAGGCGTTTCAGTCATGGCAATCTGGCTCCCCAATTGACATTGCCGAAGTAAGAGAGATCATTATTCCACTATTAGACAAATTTATACATAATAAGAGAGAATTGTTAATCTTATACCGTTATGCGACAAAGGAAGATTATTTATATCACCATGCTGTTAGTGTCGGGTTGTTAGCAGGCTTTTTAGCAAAACAAATGGATTATAGCAGAGGGGATTGTTATCAAATCGCGCTTGCCGGTGTATTATCTGACTGCGGAATGGCGAAGGTCGATAAAAGGATTTTAACAAAGCGGTTCGCGCTTACTACTAGCGAATACAAAGAAGTACAGCAACATGCCGTATTTGGCTATCGAATGGTGCAAAAAATAACAGCGTTAAAACAGGGGGTAAAGCTGGCGATATTGCAGCACCATGAACGAAATGACGGAAGCGGCTATCCGTTTGGCATTCGCGACCAGCAAATTCATCCATACAGCAAAATAGTGGCGGTAGCGGACGTGTATCATGCGATGACTTCCGAACGTCTTTATCGACGCAAACAGTCGCCTTTTAAAGCATTGGAAAAAATGCAAATCGAGCAATTTGGCAAATTAAGCATGGAGGCAATAAAAGTGCTGCTAGATCATTTAGCCAGCTTTCAAATAGGAACGCTGGTTAAATTATCAAACGGCGAAACAGGAGAAATTATTTTTATACAGCCGGAAGAACCAACAAGACCAATTGTTAAACTGGCCAACAAAAAGGAATTTCTTTCTCTAAGTGAACATCGAGACATATATATCGAGGAAATCATTCATTAATAATGCCAGAGGATGAATATTTTTTCTTAAAAATACTGTTGAATATGAAAAACAAAAATGATAGAATCAATTTTGCTTGATTCAAAAGATGTTTCGCTGATAAAAAATTTGTAAAAAAGTGTTGACTTTTAATTGTCTATGAGTTACTATTTAATAGCTGTCATCATTAAGAGACAAAAGCTCCTTGAAAACTAAACAAAACGCAAGCGTCAATCAAGAAAAGCTGAAGCGCCGCGATCAGCTCTCGAAGCCAAATGTTCTTCACCCGCTGAAGTGCTTGCACTTCGAGGGGGAAGGTTATTTGGCACAAGAGAGCTAGGCGCTGAAGCTAGACAATAAGAAAAGCGAAGGCGACTCGACACCTTGCGGTGTCGGTGCTGAAGCTTGGAAATAAGCCAATTAACTTTCTATGGAGAGTTTGATCCTGGCTCAGGACGAACGCTGGCGGCGTGCCTAATACATGCAAGTCGAGCGGACCGAGTAGGAGCTTGCTCTTGTTCGGTTAGCGGCGGACGGGTGAGTAACACGTGGGCAACCTACCCGTAAGACCGGGATAACTCCGGGAAACCGGAGCTAATACCGGATAACACCGAAGACCGCATGGTCTTCGGTTGAAAGGCGGCTTCGGCTGTCACTTACGGATGGGCCCGCGGCGCATTAGCTAGTTGGTGAGGTAACGGCTCACCAAGGCGACGATGCGTAGCCGGCCTGAGAGGGTGACCGGCCACACTGGGACTGAGACACGGCCCAGACTCCTACGGGAGGCAGCAGTAGGGAATCTTCCGCAATGGACGAAAGTCTGACGGAGCGACGCCGCGTGAGCGAAGAAGGTCTTCGGATCGTAAAGCTCTGTTGTTAGGGAAGAAGAAGTACCGTTCGAATAGGGCGGTACGGTGACGGTACCTAACGAGAAAGCCCCGGCTAACTACGTGCCAGCAGCCGCGGTAATACGTAGGGGGCGAGCGTTGTCCGGAATTATTGGGCGTAAAGCGCGCGCAGGCGGTCCCTTAAGTCTGATGTGAAAGCCCACGGCTCAACCGTGGAGGGTCATTGGAAACTGGGGGACTTGAGTGCAGAAGAGGAGAGCGGAATTCCACGTGTAGCGGTGAAATGCGTAGAGATGTGGAGGAACACCAGTGGCGAAGGCGGCTCTCTGGTCTGTAACTGACGCTGAGGCGCGAAAGCGTGGGGAGCAAACAGGATTAGATACCCTGGTAGTCCACGCCGTAAACGATGAGTGCTAAGTGTTAGAGGGGTCAAACCCTTTAGTGCTGCAGCTAACGCGTTAAGCACTCCGCCTGGGGAGTACGGCCGCAAGGCTGAAACTCAAAGGAATTGACGGGGGCCCGCACAAGCGGTGGAGCATGTGGTTTAATTCGAAGCAACGCGAAGAACCTTACCAGGTCTTGACATCCCCTGACAACCCTAGAGATAGGGCGTTCCCCCTTCGGGGGGACAGGGTGACAGGTGGTGCATGGTTGTCGTCAGCTCGTGTCGTGAGATGTTGGGTTAAGTCCCGCAACGAGCGCAACCCTCGACCTTAGTTGCCAGCATTCAGTTGGGCACTCTAAGGTGACTGCCGGTGACAAACCGGAGGAAGGTGGGGATGACGTCAAATCATCATGCCCCTTATGACCTGGGCTACACACGTGCTACAATGGGCGGTACAAAGGGCTGCGAACCCGCGAGGGGGAGCCAATCCCAAAAAGCCGCTCTCAGTTCGGATTGCAGGCTGCAACTCGCCTGCATGAAGCCGGAATCGCTAGTAATCGCGGATCAGCATGCCGCGGTGAATACGTTCCCGGGCCTTGTACACACCGCCCGTCACACCACGAGAGCTTGCAACACCCGAAGTCGGTGAGGTAACCCTTTCGGGAGCCAGCCGCCGAAGGTGGGGCAAGTGATTGGGGTGAAGTCGTAACAAGGTAGCCGTACCGGAAGGTGCGGCTGGATCACCTCCTTTCTAAGGATGACACGAAAAGCGAAGGCGAATGGTTAGCCCCGGCAGGCGCTGGAGGGCTCGCGAGGAGGCTGTTGCCGCCACAGCGAGACCGAAGCGGCCCGAGGGGCTAGGAGCCGAAGCTAGACAATACGAAAAGCAGAAGCGTAATAACTTCTTGACAATAGGTTAAAAATCGTTTATAATGACGCTTGTCGTTTTGTTTAGTTTTGAAGGAGTTTATGTTCCTTCCGTTTTGCGCCTGCGTCTTCTAGTGAATTCAAAGAAGCTGGGTTCCTCGGCGCAAGGCAGCAAAGAAGTGAATGCAAGGTAGTAGCCTTGTTTAGTTTTGAGGGAACTTCTCCTCAACAATTTCAATAATGGGCCTATAGCTCAGCTGGTTAGAGCGCACGCCTGATAAGCGTGAGGTCGGTGGTTCAAGTCCACTTAGGCCCATTGATGTGTGGGGCCTTAGCTCAGCTGGGAGAGCGCCTGCTTTGCACGCAGGAGGTCATCGGTTCGATCCCGATAGGCTCCACCATTTTGATGAAAAAAACAGTTTGCGTCTGCGTCTTCTAGTGAATTCAGAGAAGCTGGATTCCTCGACGCAAAGCTGCAAAGAAGCGAATGCAATGAAGTAGCTTCGTTCCTTGAAAACTAGATAACCGAAAGGAAGAAGCCGAGAAGCGCTATTGGTTAAGTTAGAAAGGGCGCACGGTGGATGCCTTGGCACTAGGAGCCGATGAAGGACGGGGCAAACGCCGAAACGCTTCGGGGAGCTGTAAGCAAGCGTTGATCCGGAGATGTCCGAATGGGGGAACCCACTGTCCGTAATGGGACAGTATCCATACCTGAATCCATAGGGTATGGAGGGCACACCCGGGGAACTGAAACATCTTAGTACCCGGAGGAGAAGAAAGCAATAGCGATTCCCTGAGTAGCGGCGAGCGAAACGGGAACAGCCCAAACCAAGAGGCTTGCCTCTTGGGGTTGTAGGACCACTCACATGGGAGTGACAAAGGAACGGGGTAGACGAAGCGGTCTGGAAAGGCCCGCCAGAGAAGGTGACAGCCCTGTAGTCGAAACTTCGTTCCCTCCCGAGTGGCTCCTGAGTACGGCGGGACACGGGGAATCCCGTCGGAAGCAGGGAGGACCATCTCCCAAGGCTAAATACTCCCTAGTGACCGATAGTGAACCAGTACCGTGAGGGAAAGGTGAAAAGCACCCCGGAAGGGGAGTGAAAGAGAACCTGAAACCGTGTGCCTACAAGTAGTCAGAGCCCGTTGATGGGTGATGGCGTGCCTTTTGTAGAATGAACCGGCGAGTTACGATGACGTGCGAGGTTAAGTCGAAGAGACGGAGCCGCAGCGAAAGCGAGTCTGAATAGGGCGTTCAGTACGTCGTCGTAGACCCGAAACCAGGTGATCTACCCATGTCCAGGGTGAAGGTAGGGTAACACCTACTGGAGGCCCGAACCCACGCACGTTGAAAAGTGCGGGGATGAGGTGTGGGTAGGGGTGAAATGCCAATCGAACTTGGAGATAGCTGGTTCTCCCCGAAATAGCTTTAGGGCTAGCCTCAAGGGAAGAGTCTTGGAGGTAGAGCACTGATTGAGCTAGGGGCCCTCATCGGGTTACCGAACTCAGTCAAACTCCGAATGCCAATGACTTATCCTTGGGAGTCAGACTACGAGTGATAAGATCCGTGGTCGAGAGGGAAACAGCCCAGATCACCAGCTAAGGTCCCTAAGTGCACGTTAAGTGGAAAAGGATGTGGAGTTGCCCAGACAACCAGGATGTTGGCTTAGAAGCAGCCATCATTTAAAGAGTGCGTAATAGCTCACTGGTCGAGTGACTCTGCGCCGAAAATGTACCGGGGCTAAACGTGCCACCGAAGCTGTGGGATGACCTTCGGTCATCGGTAGGGGAGCGTTCTAAGGGCGTCGAAGCGAGATCGGAAGGACTCGTGGAGCGCTTAGAAGTGAGAATGCCGGTATGAGTAGCGAAAACAGAGGTGAGAATCCTCTGCACCGAAAGCCTAAGGGTTCCTGAGGAAGGTTCGTCCGCTCAGGGTTAGTCGGGACCTAAGCCGAGGCCGAAAGGCGTAGGTGATGGGCAACAGGTAGAGATTCCTGTACCACCTCCTCACCGTTTGAGCGATGGGGGGACGCAGGAAGGTAGGGCGAGCAGGCTGCTGGAATAGCCTGTCCAAGCGGTTAGGCTGCCAGATAGGCAAATCCGTCTGGCGCAAAGGCGGAGCCGTGATGGCGAAGGGACCATCGGTCCCGAAGTCCCCGATCCTACACTGCCAAGAAAAGCCTCTAGCGAGGTGAGAGGTGCCCGTACCGCAAACCGACACAGGTAGGCGAGGAGAGAATCCTAAGGTGCGCGGGAGAACTCTCGTTAAGGAACTCGGCAAAATGACCCCGTAACTTCGGGAGAAGGGGTGCTCTCTTGGGTGAATAGCCCGAGGGAGCCGCAGTGAAAAGGCCCAAGCGACTGTTTATCAAAAACACAGGTCTCTGCGAAGCCGAAAGGCGAAGTATAGGGGCTGACACCTGCCCGGTGCTGGAAGGTTAAGGGGAGCGCTTAGCGCAAGCGAAGGTGCGAACCGAAGCCCCAGTAAACGGCGGCCGTAACTATAACGGTCCTAAGGTAGCGAAATTCCTTGTCGGGTAAGTTCCGACCCGCACGAAAGGTGTAACGACTTGGGCACTGTCTCAACGAGAGACCCGGTGAAATTATACTACCTGTGAAGATGCAGGTTACCCGCGACAGGACGGAAAGACCCCGTGGAGCTTTACTGCAGCCTGATATGGAATTTTGGTATCGCTTGTACAGGATAGGTGGGAGCCTGGGAAGCCGGAGCGCCAGCTTCGGTGGAGGCGCCGGTGGGATACCACCCTGGCGGTATTGAAATTCTAACCCGCACCCCTGATCGGGGTGGGAGACAGTGTCAGGTGGGCAGTTTGACTGGGGCGGTCGCCTCCCAAAAGGTAACGGAGGCGCCCAAAGGTTCCCTCAGAATGGTTGGAAATCATTCGTAGAGTGCAAAGGCACAAGGGAGCTTGACTGCGAGACGGACAGGTCGAGCAGGGACGAAAGTCGGGCTTAGTGATCCGGTGGTTCCGTATGGAAGGGCCATCGCTCAACGGATAAAAGCTACCCCGGGGATAACAGGCTGATCTCCCCCAAGAGTCCACATCGACGGGGAGGTTTGGCACCTCGATGTCGGCTCATCGCATCCTGGGGCTGTAGTCGGTCCCAAGGGTTGGGCTGTTCGCCCATTAAAGCGGTACGCGAGCTGGGTTCAGAACGTCGTGAGACAGTTCGGTCCCTATCCGTCGCGGGCGCAGGAAATTTGAGAGGAGCTGTCCTTAGTACGAGAGGACCGGGATGGACGCACCGCTGGTGTACCAGTTGTCCCGCCAGGGGCACCGCTGGGTAGCTATGTGCGGAAGGGATAAGCGCTGAAAGCATCTAAGCGTGAAGCCCCCCTCAAGATGAGATTTCCCATCGCGTCAAGCGAGTAAGATCCCTCGAAGATGACGAGGTCGATAGGTCCGAGGTGGAAGCGTGGCGACACGTGCAGCTGACGGATACTAATCGATCGAGGACTTAACCAAGAAAAGCGCACGAAAAGCGGAGGCGACTGCTTAGCCCCGATGGGCGCTGGAAGACCTGCGAGGAGGCTGTCGCCGCCACAGCAGGTCTGAAGCGACCCAAGGGGCTAGGAGCCGGAGCTAGACACCACGAAAAGCGGAGGACGCCCGCCTATCGGCGACACGCGCTGGAGGGCCCGTGAGGAGGCTGTTGCCGCCGCAACGGGACCGAAGCGTCGCGAGCCGATGGCGTCCGGAGCTAGACAGCAAAGGCGCCCGGCTTCTTCCAAACAGACGGTTATCTAGTTTTGAAGGAATGAACTCCTTCTTGACAACATCGATTAGATGGATATAATAATACATGTCCAATTGAAATACTTGCCTAGTGACTATAGCGGAGAGGAAACACCCGTTCCCATCCCGAACACGGAAGTTAAGCTCTCCAGCGCCGATGGTAGTTGGGGCCAGCGCCCCTGCAAGAGTAGGTCGTCGCTAGGCAATTATGTTTATAAAGCATCCTGCCTTTTAATCGGCAGGATGCTTTTTCATTTTCATCATCGAGCGAGAAAATCCCCGCTTCAACCAGAAGTAAAGGGGGAGGAGGTCAATGGGAATTCAAGGGGTGAAATTTCTGTATTAAATATTGATAAAGCAGCAACGGAACTTTCTCTGCTGTTAAAGATAGAAAGTGGACGATCAAGATATACGCTTTGCTTGGATAGGAGTGCAATAACTCACTCCACCACTCCGTTTCGTATCGCGAAATCATGCTTAAGTTGTATAGTAATAAATAATGGGCAATGATTTCGGGAAACATAAATATTTTTTCCCTTTTGGTGGGAATGTGATATGTTCCATTTGAATGAAATAGAAATGGCTCGCAACCAATTGGTTGTAACGGCGATTCTATATAAAAATGAATGAAACTTTCTTCTTCCTTCGCAAATGTTATGTTTAGAAAATGGGATTCCTCCTCTATATAATAAATAAAGCGATTTAATGTCATATGGTAATAATCTAAAATTTCTTTTGGGATGGCAATCGAGTGGCTAGAATGGTTATGTATCACTTTTAAAGATAATATTTTATTATTGCTAAATAATGAAAACATTTCGTGCAGTTCACATATTCGTTGTAGCAACGTGCCCATACGAAATTTTTCCCCTGTTAGTTGTTTCACATGAAACATTTTTTCAGAAAAATGAGTAAACAATCCGTTCTTTTGCACTTTTACTTCATCATCTAAAAATTCATATCCTTGTTTTTTTCGTTTTCTTGTTGATACTCCGTGTGCCAGGACAGAAGTGGATTCAGGATAATCCGCGTCAACGGTAAGCAAGCAAGCCTTTAGAAGCTGCACCATCCCGTAAAATAGAAGAACAGGTTTGATCGATAATGGCGCGTGGCGTGCCGTTGCATAAAAGTTTTGTCCGTGCTCTAAATAATAAAGGAATGGGTAACAGTTTGTATAACTTTTTTGCACAGCATCTTCCCTTTCTTGTTTTACATAGCATTGGTAAAGAAGCTGCTGGGCTATATCTGCCGAATGAAAGACAATAAATTTGTTTGACATGTTTCCGTAATCAAACATTTCCATCCCCCTTATTATCATAATTTTGGTTTTAAATAACTGAAAAGTTGAACATTTTCTATATTCCTTGACAGTAGTTTAACCAGTTGATAAGCTACTAATAATAATTTCGGGACAAGGGGGAGAAAACATGTGGGAATCGAAATTTGCAAAAGAAGGATTAACATTTGATGATGTGCTTCTTATTCCTGCCAAATCCGATGTATTGCCTCGTGATGTCGACGTGACGACCAAGCTGAGCGAAACGTTGCAATTGAATATCCCGATCATTAGCGCGGGAATGGATACGGTAACGGAAGCGGAAATGGCGATTGCCATGGCAAGGCAAGGTGGGCTCGGCATTATTCATAAAAACATGTCCATTGAACAGCAAGCCGAGCAAGTCGACAAAGTAAAACGTTCGGAACGGGGAGTTATTACCGACCCATTTTTCTTGACCCCTGAGCATCAAGTGTATGACGCAGAGCATTTAATGAGCAAATACCGAATTTCCGGCGTACCAATTGTGAATAATGCGGAAGAACAAAAGCTCGTCGGCATCATTACAAACCGTGATTTGCGCTTTATCCAAGATTATTCCATTAAAATCGCTGATGTAATGACAAAGGAAAATTTAATTACCGCACCTGTCGGGACGACACTGGAAGAAGCGGAAAAGATTTTGCAAAAGTATAAAGTGGAAAAACTGCCGCTTGTCGATGAAAATGGAGTATTGAAGGGACTCATTACCATTAAAGATATTGAAAAAGTTATTGAATTTCCAAACTCCGCTAAGGACTCCAAAGGACGTCTCATTGTCGGGGCTGCTGTCGGTGTGACCGCTGATACGATGATCCGAGTGAAAAAGCTTGTAGAAGCAAACGTGGACGTCATTGTCGTGGACACGGCGCACGGTCATTCGAAAGGTGTCCTGGAGACTGTCCGCAAAATTCGTGAGCAATATCCTGACTTAAATATTATCGCAGGAAATGTCGCAACAGCGGAGGCGACGCGCGACTTGATTGAGGCAGGCGCCAACATCATCAAAGTTGGAATCGGACCTGGGTCCATCTGTACGACACGTGTCGTCGCCGGGGTCGGTGTACCGCAAATTACGGCGATATACGACTGTGCGACAGAGGCTCGCAAATATGGAGTTCCAATTATCGCTGATGGCGGAATTAAATATTCCGGCGACATCGTAAAGGCGATAGCGGCGGGAGCTCATGCCGTGATGTTGGGCAGCCTTTTGGCTGGCGTATCGGAAAGCCCGGGAGAAACGGAAATTTATCAAGGAAGACGGTTTAAAGTGTACCGTGGAATGGGTTCGGTAGCTGCCATGGAGCGAGGCAGTAAAGACCGTTATTTCCAAGAGGACAACAAAAAATTTGTCCCGGAAGGAATCGAAGGACGTGTTCCGTACAAAGGACCTTTAGCCGACACCATTTATCAACTTGTTGGCGGTCTTCGCGCGGGAATGGGATATTGTGGAACAAGAAATTTAGAAGAACTGCGGGAAAAAACGCAATTTATCCGGATGACGAATGCGGGATTGCGTGAAAGCCATCCGCATGATGTGCAAATTACGAAAGAAGCGCCAAACTATTCCATTTTTTAATATTTCCCGAAAAGAAGCCTCTCGCTTCTAATGTGAAGGTGCAGTCGCATCATTGAAAGCGGGAGATGATAATGATATTAAAACGAACGTCTTCGAAATGAGGGTAAGCATAAAAGAGCTTCTTGTATGTTGCTTATTGTTCAGCGAAAACATACAAGTTACTTGGAAGTTCCTACTTCGAAATAAAGGCAAGTAGTGAGTAGTTCACAGATGAGTTATGTCTATTTACCTAACTTAAGGCGGAGAAATTTTCTCCGTCTATTTTTTTGTAGATGAGTGTGTTACAATAACGTTTGTGTGAGGAGGGTTCGAAAGTGAAGAAGATGAGACAAAAAACGATAATTTTTTTCATGGCTATTTGCTTATGTCTAGGTTTGTTGCCGTTTCAAGCAGTAAAAGCAGAAAGCGATCCATTAGATATTAATGCCGATGCGGCAATTCTAGTGGATGCCAATACGGGGAGAATTTTGTATCAAAAAAATATTGATACTGCTCTTGGCATTGCCAGCATGACAAAAATGATGGTGGAATACTTGCTGCTAGATGCCATTAAGGAAAAACGGGTAAAATGGGATCAACAATATACGCCAAGTGATTACGTTTACCGTCTTTCGCAAGATCGTGCTTTGTCGAACGTTCCGTTGCGGAAAGATGGAAAATATACCGTTCGCGAACTTTATGAAGCGATGGCCATTTATTCCGCCAATGGGGCCACAGTAGCGATTGCTGAGATTCTCGGCGGTTCTGAAAAAAATTTTGTGAAAATGATGAATGAAAAAGCGAAACAATTAGGTTTAAAAGACTATAAATTTGTCAATGCAACTGGATTGAGCAATCAAGACTTAAAAGGGTTTCATCCAGAAGGAACCGATACAAATGAGGAAAACGTGATGTCGGCACGAGCAATGGCAACATTGGCTTATCGTTTGCTAAAGGACCATCCTGAAGTGCTGAAAACAACAAGTATCGCTCATAAAACATTCCGTGAAGGAACAGATGATGAAATTAAAATGGATAACTGGAACTGGATGCTGCCGGGGTTGGTTTATGCCTATCCAGGAGTCGATGGTTTAAAAACAGGATATACGGAATTTGCAGGAAATTGTTTTACAGGTACGGCAAAGCGCGACGGCATCCGTCTAATCACAGTGGTAATGAACGCCAAAGACAAAAGCGGGAAATCAACGAAGGAGGCGCGCTTCGAAGAGACTCGGAAACTGTTTGACTACGGATTTAACAGTTACTCTATGAAAGAACTATACCCGAAAGGATATCAACTGAAAGGTCATAAAACCCTTCCGGTCGTAAAGGGAAAAGAAAAGACCGTATCCATCGCAACGGACAAGCCGTTTTCCTTATTAGTGAAAAACGGCGAAGAAAAAAATTATCGTCCTGTTTACGTTTTCGATAAAAAGAAATTGACCGATAAAGGTGAATTAACGGCTCCAGTAAAAAAAGGAGAAAAAGTTGGGTATATGACATTACAATACAAAGGCGAAGAATCGTATAGCTTCTTAAGTCCGGAAATGAAGAAAAATGTGAGCGTCAATATTGTGGCAACGGAAAATGTCGAAAAAGCGAACTGGTTTGTGCTCACCATGAGAGGAATTGGCGGATTGTTTGGCGATTTATGGACGAGCGTAGTAAAAACAGTCAAAGGTTGGTTTTAAGAGCTCCTTCCTTTTCAGGGAGCTTTTTTCTATTGTGATTTTTAAAAAAATTGAGGTAAAATAAGAAAATGTAATCATCCAATCTGTGATATTTGATGCCAGCTATCACAGCATTAGGGTAGAAATAAGGGGGAATGAAAGTTGGCAATTACAGGTACAGACCGTGTTAAACGTGGAATGGCAGAAATGCAAAAAGGTGGCGTCATCATGGACGTAGTAAATGCGGAACAAGCGAAAATTGCCGAGGCCGCTGGCGCGGTAGCGGTAATGGCGCTGGAACGTGTTCCTGCTGATATTCGCGCTGCTGGTGGCGTGGCACGCATGGCAGATCCAACGGTCATTGAGGAAGTGATGAAAGCTGTATCGATTCCTGTGATGGCAAAAGTGCGAATCGGTCATTACGTAGAAGCACGCGTTTTAGAAGCGCTGGGTGTAGATTATATCGATGAAAGCGAAGTGTTGACACCGGCTGACGAAGAGTTTCATATTGATAAACGACAATTTACCGTTCCTTTTGTATGCGGCTGCCGTGATTTAGGAGAGGCAGCACGCCGCATTGCGGAAGGTGCATCGATGCTGCGGACAAAAGGAGAACCAGGAACCGGAAACATTGTCGAAGCAGTTCGGCATATGCGCAAAGTTAATGCGCAAATACGTAAAGTGGTCAGCATGAGCGAAGATGAATTAGTGACAGAGGCAAAAAATTTAGGCGCCCCAGTCGAAGTATTGCGTGAGATTAAGCGGTTAGGCCGTCTTCCAGTTGTCAACTTTGCCGCTGGCGGGGTCGCGACTCCGGCGGACGCGGCGCTGATGATGCACTTAGGGGCAGATGGCGTATTTGTCGGCTCTGGTATTTTCAAATCGGAAAATCCAGAAAAATACGCACGGGCAATCGTTGAAGCTACCACCCATTATGAAGATTACGAGCTAATTGCTCATTTATCGAAAGGATTGGGCGGCGCAATGCGCGGCATTGATGTCGCATCATTACTGCCAGAGCAACGGATGCAAGAACGTGGTTGGTAAGTAAAGGAGTAAACGAGACGATGAAAATTGGAGTACTTGGCTTACAAGGTGCTGTACAAGAACATGTTCGCTCCATTGAAGCATGTGGGGCGGAAGCAGTTGTCGTAAAAAAAACAGACCAGCTTGCAGATCTGGATGGTCTAATTCTCCCTGGCGGCGAGAGCACAACGATGCGCCGTCTTATGGATAAATACGGATTTATGGAGCCGTTAAAACAGTTTGCCGCGGCAGGAAAACCGATGTTTGGCACTTGCGCGGGGCTCATTTTGTTGGCGAAACGAATCGTTGGCTACGATGAACCGCATTTAGGACTGATGGATATTACCGTTGAGCGAAATTCCTTCGGCCGCCAGCGCGAAAGTTTTGAAGCGGAACTTTCGATTGCCGGGGTTGCCGATGATTTTATCGGTGTGTTTATCCGCGCTCCACATATTGTGGAAGTAGGAGAGGACGTCGAAATTTTGGCCAAATACGACGGACGGATCGTCGCCGCAAGACAAGGACAGTTTCTCGGATGTTCATTCCATCCTGAATTGACGGATGACCACCGCATGACGCACTATTTTCTTAATATGGTGAAAGAAGCAAAAGCATAAAACAGTTGCGTTTGACAAAAACTTATAGTACATTATTGGTACAAGTGATCGGCAAAAGTGTATAACGGGAAAGCGATGAAAGGAACTAGTAGCAAGGCCGTTTCTCTTCAGAGAGTCGGTGGGTGGTGCGAACCGATGGGAAACGCTTGTGAATCCGTCCTTGAGTAAAATGCTGAATGCGTAAGCTAGTAAGCATTTTCGGTTTTTCGCCGTTATCGATGCAAGCGGAAGACAACCTTGTCTTCAATAAGGGTGGCAACGCGGGATTACTCTCGTCCCTTTTTGGGACGAGAGTTTTTATTTTATATAATAATAAACGAAGGAGGTATCGCATATGCTCGATATCAAATTTTTACGCAACCACTTTCAGGAAGTAAAAGAAAAACTACAACAGCGCGGCGGAGACTTAGCGAATATGGATCGCTTTGAAGAACTCGACAAAAAGCGGCGCGAACTGATTACAAAAGCAGAAGAACTAAAAAATTCAAGAAATGAAGTATCGCAACAAATAGCTGTATTAAAACGCGAAAAAAAAGACGCGGAGCATCTGATTGCGCAAATGCGCGAAGTCGGGGAGCAAATTAAAGCGATGGATGAAGAAATCCGCCAAGTGGAAGAGGAATTAAATGCCCTGTTGTTATCCATTCCAAACGTTCCGCATGAATCGGTACCTGTTGGCAAGTCAGAAGAGGATAATGTGGAAATCCGTAAATGGGGGGAACCACGTTCGTTTTCGTTTGAACCGAAACCGCATTGGGAAATTGCTGATCAACTTGGCATTCTTGATTTTGAGCGGGCCGCGAAAGTCACAGGAAGCCGCTTCGTGTTTTATAAAGGGATGGGCGCCCGTTTGGAGCGTGCGTTGATTAACTTTATGCTTGATGTGCATATCGAAGAGTTTGGCTATCAGGAAGTGCTGCCGCCGTATTTGGTCAACCGGGCCAGCATGACAGGTACAGGGCAACTGCCAAAATTTGAAGAGGATGCATTTCGCGTCGAAAACGAAGACTACTTCCTCATTCCGACGGCGGAAGTGCCGGTGACGAATCTGCATCGCGATGAAATTTTATCTGCGGAAGATTTACCGATTTATTATGCGGCTTACAGCGCATGTTTCCGCGCCGAGGCCGGTTCTGCAGGACGCGACACAAGAGGGCTGATTCGCCAGCATCAATTTAACAAAGTAGAGCTGGTGAAGTTTGTCAAACCGGAAGATTCGTATGATGAATTAGAAAAGCTGACGAATCAAGCGGAAAGAATTTTGCAGCGGCTTGGACTGCCTTATCGCGTGGTATGTTTATGCACGGGAGATTTGGGCTTTTCGGCTGCGAAAACATACGATATTGAAGTATGGTTGCCAAGCTACGGAACGTATCGGGAAATTTCTTCTTGCAGCAATTTTGAAGCGTTTCAGGCGCGCCGCGCCAATATCCGTTTCCGTCGCGACCCGAAAGCGAAACCGGAATACGTGCATACGCTCAATGGCTCAGGGTTGGCTATCGGCCGTACGGTTGCCGCTATTTTAGAGAACTATCAACAGGAAGACGGAACGGTTGTCATTCCGGAAGTATTGCGTCCATATATGGGAAATAGAGACGTTATTCGCTAGCCAAAAAAGAAGCGGGGGTTGCGCCCCGCTTCCACTATACAAAGATATTGACTTTTATCGGCGATAATGTTATATTGAATGACGTCAGCACGGAGGAGTACCCAAGTCTGGCTGAAGGGGTCGGTCTTGAAAACCGAGAGGCGCCGTAAGGCGCGCGGGGGTTCGAATCCCTCCTCCTCCGCCATGAAAGCAAATGAAGAGTACCAACGCGCATAAGTGGAGATTGTTATCCGAAACAATTCGTTACGTTATCGTAACGAATTTTTATTTTCAAGAAAAATAACCGCCTAACGACGGCGGTTATTTTTTATGCGTTCGTATTCATGAATAATCGCTGCTGCTTTTTGAATAATCGGTTCGATCGATTGCTCATCTCCGATAATGTCATATTCGTTAATATTTATACGCAAAACAGGGCAGAAGTTAAATTCGTTAATCCATGTCTCGTAGCGCTCGTACATCTCTTTCCAATAGGATACAGGTGTTTTTTGCTCCATTGGACGCCCGCGCTCACGAATGCGTTTCATCACTTCGTCAAAACTTCCTTCCAAATAAATAAGCAAATCGGGATGAGGAAAATACGGTGTCATCACCATTGCCTGGAATAAGCTTGTATATGTTTCATAATCAACAGCTGTCATCGTCCCGTTTTCAAAGTGCATTTTTGCAAAAATATGGGCGTCTTCATAAATAGAGCGGTCTTGGACAAACCCGCCGCCGTATTCAAACATCCGCTTTTGCTCTTTAAACCGCTCGGCGAGGAAATAAATTTGCAAGTGAAAACTCCAGCGTTCAAAATCGTCGTAAAACTTCTCCAAGTATGGATTCGTATCTACTTTTTCCAATGAAGTGCGGAAGTTTAATGCTTTTGCCAATGCTTTTGTCAAGGTCGATTTACCAACACCGACTGTGCCGGCAATCGTAATGACTGCATGATCTGGGATACGGTATTTTTCACGTAAATTCATCATGATAAAGCTCCTTTTATGACATGATTTATTCGTTCCAATATGTAATGTAAATCTTCTTTTCGTTGAACGAAATCCAGCTGATCTCCATTAAAGCGGAGGACAGGGATGTGCGGATGTTCCCGCTCAAATAAGGAAAAGATTTCTTCATAGTCAGTGCAAAGCTGCTGTAAATAGAGCGGATCGATGTTTTTTTCAAAATCACGGCCGCGTTTTTGGATACGTGCTAACAAGGTATCTAGGCTGGCATGTAAGTAAATAATGATATTTGGCTGCGGCAAGCCGTCGATTAAAATATCGTATATTTTTGCATATTTTTGATAATGGTGATCTTTTAGCGTTTTTTTGGCGAAAATTAAGTTTTTCATCATATGATAATCCGCGACAACTGGGACTTTTTGTTGGAGAAAACGGTGCTGAATCTCCTCTAATTGTTTGTAGCGATGGCAAAGAAAAAACATTTCCGTTTGGAAGCTCCATTCCTCCATATTTTCATAAAATTTCCCGAGAAATGGATTTTCTTCGACAATTTCTTTTACTAAATGGTAATGAAATTGTTTGGCGATTGCCGCTGCTAACGAGGTTTTTCCTACCCCAATCGGACCTTCCACCGCAACAAACGGAACGTTCCTCATGTTCTATTTCTCCCTTCTTCGTAAACAAAACAAATTTATTCTAACATAAAAAACGCACTTGGGCATGTTTCCAAGTGCGAAGAAAAGGATTTATCTTTTAACGACAGTAAAATTATCCGTTAGAAGCAGCCAGTTTTGCGGGAAATCTAATCCTAATTTCCAATAGCTCATTCCCCGTAAGCCAAGCTCTTTAACTAAATTAAATTTTGCTTGAATGGAGCGGGCGTCTTCAAACCAAACTTCATGTTCTTTTCCGCTTTCGTCCCGATAGCGGAAATGTGGAGCTTGTGCTCTCGTATCGTATTGAATGGCAACGTTGTGTTGGGCGGCAAGCTGGATTGCCTGCTGCGGGCTGATCGCCCGCGCATACGGCCCGCCTGGAACATACGGAAGAGTCCAGTCATAACCATATAAGTTTTGTCCCATTAAAATTTTCCCTGCAGGCATTTCGGAAATTGCATATTCGAGCACCCTGCGGACGGGGCCGATTGGAGAAACCGGCATCGGCGGGCCCCCGCTATATCCCCATTCGTACGTCATAATGACGACAAAATCGGCGATTTGGCCGTGGGCACGGTAGTCGTGTGCTTCATACCATCGGCCTCTTTGCGTGGCGCTCGTTTTCGGCGCCAACGCCGTAGACATCAGCCATCCTTCTTGCTTGAACCGCCGCTTTGCTTTTCGTAAAAACGAATTATACGCCTCGCGGTCTTGAGGGCGCAAGTATTCCATATCAAAGTGGATATCGCGAAATCCATATTTTTTGGCGGTTGTGACGATATTTTCCAAAAACTGGTTTTGTAGTGATTCGTTGTTTAAAATAATCGCTCCCAGTTCATCGCTAAACTGATCATTTTCAATATTAGTGATGACCATGATTAAAGTAACATTATTGGTGCGGGCGATAGATGGGAAATTATTCAAAGGAGGCTCTTTCAGCGTAGCGTTTCGCTGGATTTGAAAACGAAATGGAGCCAAATAAGTTAAATATGGTGCAGCTTGGCGAGCGCTTTCCTCCAAAGCTGGGCTGACAGTCGTTCCGCGAGGTTCGATATATCCGTTAAATTCAGCTCTGCGCTTGGTTCCTGGGGGGATATATAACCGTTGTCCAACTTGTAACGGACTGTTAAGAGAAATATGGTTTACTTCAGCAAGCCGCTGCATGGGAATGGAAAATTTTTGGGAAATTGACCATAAACTATCGCCGCGCTGTACCCAGTAAAAACGTCCGACGATTGGAATCACCATTGCTTGGCCGACGACAAGATCGTTAGGATTTGGCAATTGGTTTGCTCGAATGATGTCTTCCGGAGTCGTATCATACGCTTGCGCGATTCCACTTAACGTTTGCCCGCTTTGTACAACATGGATTTGCATATTATACCCCCTAGTTGCGTCTTCGTTCTTCTTATTTTATGATGGAAAAAGAGCAGAAATGACCGTTTTGCGAGGAGTGGAGCATGATCAGCGACGAATACTATATGCGTTTGGCCATAGAAGAAGCAAAAAAGGCGGAACAGATGGGAGAAGTCCCAATTGGAGCGGTGATTGTCCAAGATGGCCGCGTTATTGCCCGTTCTCATAATTTAAGGGAAACAGAGCAGCGCGCGATTGCCCATGCAGAAATTTTAGCGATTGATGAAGCGTGCAAGGCAACACGTTCATGGCGCCTAGAAGATGCGACATTATATGTCACACTAGAGCCGTGCGCGATGTGTGCCGGCGCTATTGTCCTTGCCCGCGTCAAGCGCGTCGTGTTCGGCGCCAGCGACCCAAAGGGAGGCTGTGCCGGGACGTTGATGAATTTGCTTCAAGAAGAGCGGTTTAATCATCAGGTTGAAGTGACAAGCGGGGTATTAGGCGACGAATGTGGGCAAATGTTAAGCAATTTTTTTCGCAAGCTTCGCGAGAAAAAGAAAAATGTTGGGCAAAGTTCCAATTAAATTACAACGCGCAGTCATTGCATTTTTTTTGCAAAACCGCTATACTTATATTGCCGTGCTAAGCGGGGAGGTAGCGGTGCCCTGTACTCGCAATCCGCTCTAGCGAGGCTGAATTCCTTCTCGAGGTTAGTCTGCTGTGAGGTCTGTCTCAAGTAAGTGGTGTTGACGTCTGGGTCCCGCGCAATGGGATTCCGTGAACCCTGTCAGGTCCGGAAGGAAGCAGCAGTAAGCGGATGCTCCCATGTGCCGCGGGGGTGCCTGGACTGAGCTAACTGCTTGAGCAACGCTTGGGGCAGCTAATCGACAGAAGGTGCACGGCCTTACATATGGAAAGCAAACTCACTCCTTGCGAGTGAGTTTTTTTATTTCTTATTTTAAAAAAAGGAGAAGACATTATATAATAGATGAGACGAGAAAAAGAGGAGGGCCATTTCGTGACATATCAAGCTTTATATCGTGTTTTTCGGCCGCAGCGGTTTGCTGATGTAGTCGGTCAAGAACACGTAACGAAAACATTGCAAAGTGCCCTGCTTCAAAATAAAATATCTCATGCCTATTTGTTTTCCGGTCCGCGCGGTACAGGAAAAACAAGCGCTGCCAAAATTTTTGCCAAAGCGGTAAATTGTGAGCATGCTCCGACGGCGGAACCGTGCAACGAATGTCCGGCGTGCGTTGGAATTACAAACGGTACCATTCCAGATGTGCTGGAAATCGACGCGGCTTCAAATAACCGTGTGGATGAAATCCGCGATATTCGCGATAAAGTGAAATTTGCACCGACATCGGTTCGTTACAAAGTATATATTATCGATGAGGTGCATATGCTTTCGATCGGTGCTTTCAACGCGTTGTTAAAAACGCTAGAGGAGCCGCCAAAGCATGTTATTTTTATATTGGCAACAACAGAACCTCATAAAATTCCGCTTACGATTATTTCTCGTTGTCAGCGCTTTGATTTTCGGAGAATTCCGTTGCCTTCGATTGTTGCAAGGTTAAGACATGTCGTCAGTCAGCAAGGCATCGAAGCTGCGGATGAGGCGTTGTCAGCAATCGCGCGCGCGGCCGATGGCGGGATGCGCGACGCGTTAAGTTTGCTGGACCAAGCAATTTCTTTTAGTAACGGACAGTTGCTGCTTGAAGACGTCCTTGCTATGACCGGAGCTGTATCTTCGGCGACATTAGCTTCGCTAGTGAAGGCGATATATGAGAAAGATGCGGCAACGGTATTGCAACTGCTTGAAAAAATGATGGATCAAGGGAAAGACCCTAATCGTCTGATCGAAGATTTAATTTTTTATTATCGCGATCTTTTGCTATACAAAACGGCTCCCCATGTAGAAGGGGCAATCAAAGGCGCGATAGTGGACGACGCGTTTAAACATCTGGCGGAGGCTGTGCCGGTCTCTAACCTATATGAAACGATTGAAGTGTTAAATAAAAGCCAGCAGGAGATGAAATGGACGAATCATCCGCGCATTTTTTTAGAAGTTGCGCTAATAAAGCTGTGCCATCAGCAAGTTTCACAAGCATTGCCGCCTTCCGAAGAACTTCAATCGTTGATCCAAAGGGTAGAATATTTGGAAGCGGAACTGCGCCGTCTTAAAGAGCAAAATGTATCTGCCGCAGCAGCAACTTCCGCGCCAGCGAAAAAACAAACAAAAGGGCTAAAAACAGGAGGATATAAAACACCAATTGGCCGGATTTACGAAATATTAAAGCAAGCGACTCATCAAGATTTGGCGTTGATTAAAAGCCATTGGGCCGAGATGCTGGATACGCTGAAAAAGCAACATAAAGTATCTCATGCGGCCTTACTGCAAGAAAGCGAGCCAGTTGCCGCGAGTCCAAACGCGTTTGTGTTAAAGTTTAAGTATGAGATTCACTGCAAAATGGCTGCTGATAATACGAATTATGTGAAAGATAATTTAGAGGCCATTCTATTTGAACTGACGAAAAAACGCTTTGAAATGGTAGCTGTTCCTGAAGAAGAATGGGGAAAGATAAGGGAAGAATTTATTCGTGGAAAAGAAGCCAAACAGGAACAGGAGGAAGAAGATCCTTTAATAGCGGAAGCAAAACGGCTGTTTGGCGAGGAATTAATTGAAATTAAAGAATAAAGAACTGGATATGAAGGAGGAAAAAAACGATGATGCGTGGCGGAATGGGAAATATGCAAAAAATGTTAAAGCAAATGCAAAAAATGCAAAAGGAGATGCAGAAAGCACAAGAGCAACTAGGTGAAAAAACAGTAGAGGGCACCGCAGGAGGCGGTATGGTGACAGTGATCGCGAATGGCCACAAACAAATTTTGGAAGTAAAAATTAAAGAAGAAGTAGTGGATCCGGAAGATATTGAAATGCTTCAAGATTTAGTGTTAGCAGCAACCAATGATGCGTTGAAAAAAGCGGATGAGCTTGCAAACGAAATGATGGGACAATTTACAAAAGGATTGAATATTCCGGGATTATTCTAGGAGGTCTTTTATGCATTATCCTGAACCGATATCTAAGCTGATTGATAGTTTTATGAAGCTTCCCGGAATCGGGCCCAAAACGGCCGTTCGTCTTGCCTTTTTTGTTTTAACGATGAAAGAAGATACGGTGTTGGAATTTGCTAAAGCGCTTGTGGACGTCAAACGCAATATTAAATATTGTACGATTTGCGGCCATATTACGGATACAGATCCTTGTTATATTTGCAAAGATGAAAGACGAGACAAAACGACGATATGCGTGGTACAAGACCCAAAAGACGTCATCGCCATGGAAAAGATGAAAGAATATAACGGTCTTTACCATGTATTGCACGGCGCTATTTCGCCAATGGAAGGGATCGGTCCGGAAGATATAAAAATTGCCGAGTTGCTAAAAAGATTGCAAGACGAAACGGTACAAGAGGTGATTTTAGCGACAAACCCGAACATCGAAGGGGAAGCGACGGCGATGTATATATCGCGGTTGTTAAAGCCAACGGGAATTAAGGTGACAAGAATTGCCCACGGTCTCCCAGTGGGCGGCGATTTGGAATATGCCGATGAAGTAACGCTTTCAAAAGCCTTAGAAGGACGCCGCGAGTTATAGAAAGAGAAAGAGGTGGGGGTCACTTGTTATGGCGACGGAAAGGTTGGTTAAAAAAGCAATTCGATGAAAAGTTAGTAAACGAATTACAGGCGATGAGAGACGAGTGGTATGAGCAGAAACGGCTCATTGAAAAAAGCGTAGATCCATCGGAGGACGTATTAGTAGCGCTTCACATTGCGGAAGCGAAATACTTTTTTCTCATCCGAGAAGCAAAACATCGACGTATATCACTAAAGGGAGTGAATTAAACTTCCTTTATTTTTTTGTTCTTTTTTCCCCCGTTTATCATACCTTTGTAGTACAAGCAATAAAAGGGGGGCATTGAAAATGGAACCAAAAGTAGTCGTTCTTCTATTATTATCGATGATTGCGGTTTTGTTATTAGTAGGCGCACGATTAAAAGCGGTTCGGTTTATAGGATATGGAGCGATCAGACTGATCATTGGCGCGTTGGCGTTATTTGTGATTAATGTAATCGGGGGGAACTTTCATATTCATATACCGATCAATTTCGTAACGTCGTTCATATGCGGTTTTCTAGGAGTGCCGGGAGCCGCGGCATTAATCATTATCGATAAGTATATTGTAATGTAGGAAGATAAAGAATTAATGCTAGCAGCAGAATTTTTTGACGATGGAAAGGCGTTATATTTTAGAAACGCCTTTTTAAATTTTTTAGAAATAATTATTGACTTTTATTTGTATATGTATTATATTAATAAACGTCGCTGTTAAATATAAAAAATTATATTGACAGTGCATAAATTCATATGTATAATGTATAAAGTGTGTTAAAGTTCCTTGAAAACTAAACAAAACGCAAGCGTCAAAAGAAAAGCTGAAGCGCCACGACACCTTGCGGTGTCGGTGCTGAAGCTTGGAAATAAGCCAATCAACTTTCTATGGAGAGTTTGATCCTGGCTCAGGACGAACGCTGGCGGCGTGCCTAATACATGCAAGTCGAGCGGACCGAGTAGGAGCTTGCTCTTGTTCGGTTAGCGGCGGACGGGTGAGTAACACGTGGGCAACCTACCCGTAAGACCGGGATAACTCCGGGAAACCGGAGCTAATACCGGATAACACCGAAGACCGCATGGTCTTCGGTTGAAAGGCGGCTTCGGCTGTCACTTACGGATGGGCCCGCGGCGCATTAGCTAGTTGGTGAGGTAACGGCTCACCAAGGCGACGATGCGTAGCCGGCCTGAGAGGGTGACCGGCCACACTGGGACTGAGACACGGCCCAGACTCCTACGGGAGGCAGCAGTAGGGAATCTTCCGCAATGGACGAAAGTCTGACGGAGCGACGCCGCGTGAGCGAAGAAGGTCTTCGGATCGTAAAGCTCTGTTGTTAGGGAAGAAGAAGTACCGTTCGAATAGGGCGGTACGGTGACGGTACCTAACGAGAAAGCCCCGGCTAACTACGTGCCAGCAGCCGCGGTAATACGTAGGGGGCGAGCGTTGTCCGGAATTATTGGGCGTAAAGCGCGCGCAGGCGGTCCCTTAAGTCTGATGTGAAAGCCCACGGCTCAACCGTGGAGGGTCATTGGAAACTGGGGGACTTGAGTGCAGAAGAGGAGAGCGGAATTCCACGTGTAGCGGTGAAATGCGTAGAGATGTGGAGGAACACCAGTGGCGAAGGCGGCTCTCTGGTCTGTAACTGACGCTGAGGCGCGAAAGCGTGGGGAGCAAACAGGATTAGATACCCTGGTAGTCCACGCCGTAAACGATGAGTGCTAAGTGTTAGAGGGGTCAAACCCTTTAGTGCTGCAGCTAACGCGTTAAGCACTCCGCCTGGGGAGTACGGCCGCAAGGCTGAAACTCAAAGGAATTGACGGGGGCCCGCACAAGCGGTGGAGCATGTGGTTTAATTCGAAGCAACGCGAAGAACCTTACCAGGTCTTGACATCCCCTGACAACCCTAGAGATAGGGCGTTCCCCCTTCGGGGGGACAGGGTGACAGGTGGTGCATGGTTGTCGTCAGCTCGTGTCGTGAGATGTTGGGTTAAGTCCCGCAACGAGCGCAACCCTCGACCTTAGTTGCCAGCATTCAGTTGGGCACTCTAAGGTGACTGCCGGTGACAAACCGGAGGAAGGTGGGGATGACGTCAAATCATCATGCCCCTTATGACCTGGGCTACACACGTGCTACAATGGGCGGTACAAAGGGCTGCGAACCCGCGAGGGGGAGCCAATCCCAAAAAGCCGCTCTCAGTTCGGATTGCAGGCTGCAACTCGCCTGCATGAAGCCGGAATCGCTAGTAATCGCGGATCAGCATGCCGCGGTGAATACGTTCCCGGGCCTTGTACACACCGCCCGTCACACCACGAGAGCTTGCAACACCCGAAGTCGGTGAGGTAACCCTTTCGGGAGCCAGCCGCCGAAGGTGGGGCAAGTGATTGGGGTGAAGTCGTAACAAGGTAGCCGTACCGGAAGGTGCGGCTGGATCACCTCCTTTCTAAGGATGACACGAAAAGCGAAGGCGAATGGTTAGCCCCGGCAGGCGCTGGAGGGCTCGCGAGGAGGCTGTTGCCGCCACAGCGAGACCGAAGCGGCCCGAGGGGCTAGGAGCCGAAGCTAGACAATACGAAAAGCAGAAGCGTAATAACTTCTTGACAATAGGTTAAAAATCGTTTATAATGACGCTTGTCGTTTTGTTTAGTTTTGAAGGAGTTTATGTTCCTTCCGTTTTGCGCCTGCGTCTTCTAGTGAATTCAAAGAAGCTGGGTTCCTCGGCGCAAGGCAGCAAAGAAGTGAATGCAAGGTAGTAGCCTTGTTTAGTTTTGAGGGAACTTCTCCTCAACAATTTCAATAATGGGCCTATAGCTCAGCTGGTTAGAGCGCACGCCTGATAAGCGTGAGGTCGGTGGTTCAAGTCCACTTAGGCCCATTGATGTGTGGGGCCTTAGCTCAGCTGGGAGAGCGCCTGCTTTGCACGCAGGAGGTCATCGGTTCGATCCCGATAGGCTCCACCATTTTAACGAAAAAATACTTTGTGTCTGCGTCTGCTAGCTAGTTCGAGGAAGTGGGATTCCTCGACACAAGGCTGCAAGGAAGCAAACTCAAGTAGTCGCCTTGCGTCTGCGTCTACAAGCAGATGCAGAATAAGTTCGTTCTTTGAAAACTAGATAACCAAAAGGAAGAAGCCGAGAAGCGCTATTGGTTAAGTTAGAAAGGGCGCACGGTGGATGCCTTGGCACTAGGAGCCGATGAAGGACGGGGCAAACGCCGAAACGCTTCGGGGAGCTGTAAGCAAGCGTTGATCCGGAGATGTCCGAATGGGGGAACCCACTGTCCGTAATGGGACAGTATCCATACCTGAATCCATAGGGTATGGAGGGCACACCCGGGGAACTGAAACATCTTAGTACCCGGAGGAGAAGAAAGCAATAGCGATTCCCTGAGTAGCGGCGAGCGAAACGGGAACAGCCCAAACCAAGAGGCTTGCCTCTTGGGGTTGTAGGACCACTCACATGGGAGTGACAAAGGAACGGGGTAGACGAAGCGGTCTGGAAAGGCCCGCCAGAGAAGGTGACAGCCCTGTAGTCGAAACTTCGTTCCCTCCCGAGTGGCTCCTGAGTACGGCGGGACACGGGGAATCCCGTCGGAAGCAGGGAGGACCATCTCCCAAGGCTAAATACTCCCTAGTGACCGATAGTGAACCAGTACCGTGAGGGAAAGGTGAAAAGCACCCCGGAAGGGGAGTGAAAGAGAACCTGAAACCGTGTGCTTACAAGTAGTCAGAGCCCGTTGATGGGTGATGGCGTGCCTTTTGTAGAATGAACCGGCGAGTTACGATGACGTGCGAGGTTAAGTCGAAGAGACGGAGCCGCAGCGAAAGCGAGTCTGAATAGGGCGTTCAGTACGTCGTCGTAGACCCGAAACCAGGTGATCTACCCATGTCCAGGGTGAAGGTAGGGTAACACCTACTGGAGGCCCGAACCCACGCACGTTGAAAAGTGCGGGGATGAGGTGTGGGTAGGGGTGAAATGCCAATCGAACTTGGAGATAGCTGGTTCTCCCCGAAATAGCTTTAGGGCTAGCCTCAAGGGAAGAGTCTTGGAGGTAGAGCACTGATTGAGCTAGGGGCCCTCATCGGGTTACCGAACTCAGTCAAACTCCGAATGCCAATGACTTATCCTTGGGAGTCAGACTACGAGTGATAAGATCCGTGGTCGAGAGGGAAACAGCCCAGATCACCAGCTAAGGTCCCTAAGTGCACGTTAAGTGGAAAAGGATGTGGAGTTGCCTAGACAACCAGGATGTTGGCTTAGAAGCAGCCATCATTTAAAGAGTGCGTAATAGCTCACTGGTCGAGTGACTCTGCGCCGAAAATGTACCGGGGCTAAACGTGCCACCGAAGCTGTGGGATGACCTTCGGTCATCGGTAGGGGAGCGTTCTAAGGGCGTCGAAGCGAGACCGGAAGGACTCGTGGAGCGCTTAGAAGTGAGAATGCCGGTATGAGTAGCGAAAACAGAGGTGAGAATCCTCTGCACCGAAAGCCTAAGGGTTCCTGAGGAAGGTTCGTCCGCTCAGGGTTAGTCGGGACCTAAGCCGAGGCCGAAAGGCGTAGGTGATGGGCAACAGGTAGAGATTCCTGTACCACCTCCTCACCGTTTGAGCGATGGGGGGACGCAGGAAGGTAGGGCGAGCAGGCTGCTGGAATAGCCTGTCCAAGCGGTTAGGCTGCCAGATAGGCAAATCCGTCTGGCGCAAAGGCGGAGCCGTGATGGCGAAGGGACCATCGGTCCCGAAGTCCCCGATCCTACACTGCCAAGAAAAGCCTCTAGCGAGGTGAGAGGTGCCCGTACCGCAAACCGACACAGGTAGGCGAGGAGAGAATCCTAAGGTGCGCGGGAGAACTCTCGTTAAGGAACTCGGCAAAATGACCCCGTAACTTCGGGAGAAGGGGTGCTCTCTTGGGTGAATAGCCCGAGGGAGCCGCAGTGAAAAGGCCCAAGCGACTGTTTATCAAAAACACAGGTCTCTGCGAAGCCGAAAGGCGAAGTATAGGGGCTGACACCTGCCCGGTGCTGGAAGGTTAAGGGGAGCGCTTAGCGCAAGCGAAGGTGCGAACCGAAGCCCCAGTAAACGGCGGCCGTAACTATAACGGTCCTAAGGTAGCGAAATTCCTTGTCGGGTAAGTTCCGACCCGCACGAAAGGTGTAACGACTTGGGCACTGTCTCAACGAGAGACCCGGTGAAATTATACTACCTGTGAAGATGCAGGTTACCCGCGACAGGACGGAAAGACCCCGTGGAGCTTTACTGCAGCCTGATATGGAATTTTGGTATCGCTTGTACAGGATAGGTGGGAGCCTGGGAAGCCGGAGCGCCAGCTTCGGTGGAGGCGCCGGTGGGATACCACCCTGGCGGTATTGAAATTCTAACCCGCACCCCTGATCGGGGTGGGAGACAGTGTCAGGTGGGCAGTTTGACTGGGGCGGTCGCCTCCCAAAAGGTAACGGAGGCGCCCAAAGGTTCCCTCAGAATGGTTGGAAATCATTCGTAGAGTGCAAAGGCACAAGGGAGCTTGACTGCGAGACGGACAGGTCGAGCAGGGACGAAAGTCGGGCTTAGTGATCCGGTGGTTCCGTATGGAAGGGCCATCGCTCAACGGATAAAAGCTACCCCGGGGATAACAGGCTGATCTCCCCCAAGAGTCCACATCGACGGGGAGGTTTGGCACCTCGATGTCGGCTCATCGCATCCTGGGGCTGTAGTCGGTCCCAAGGGTTGGGCTGTTCGCCCATTAAAGCGGTACGCGAGCTGGGTTCAGAACGTCGTGAGACAGTTCGGTCCCTATCCGTCGCGGGCGCAGGAAATTTGAGAGGAGCTGTCCTTAGTACGAGAGGACCGGGATGGACGCACCGCTGGTGTACCAGTTGTCCCGCCAGGGGCACCGCTGGGTAGCTATGTGCGGAAGGGATAAGCGCTGAAAGCATCTAAGCGTGAAGCCCCCCTCAAGATGAGATTTCCCATCGCGTCAAGCGAGTAAGATCCCTCGAAGATGACGAGGTCGATAGGTCCGAGGTGGAAGCGTGGCGACACGTGCAGCTGACGGATACTAATCGATCGAGGACTTAACCAAGAAAAGCGCACGAAAAGCGGAGGCGACTGCTTAGCCCCGATGGGCGCTGGAAGACCTGCGAGGAGGCTGTCGCCGCCACAGCAGGTCTGAAGCGACCCAAGGGGCTAGGAGCCGGAGCTAGACACCACGAAAAGCGGAGGACGCCCGCCTATCGGCGACACGCGCTGGAGGGCCCGTGAGGAGGCTGTTGCCGCCGCAACGGGACCGAAGCGTCGCGAGCCGATGGCGTCCGGAGCTAGACAGCAAAGGCGCCCGGCTTCTTCCAAACAGACGGTTATCTAGTTTTGAAGGAATGAACTCCTTCTTGACAACATCGATTAGATGGATATAATAATACATGTCCAATTGAAATACTTGCCTAGTGACTATAGCGGAGAGGAAACACCCGTTCCCATCCCGAACACGGAAGTTAAGCTCTCCAGCGCCGATGGTAGTTGGGGCCAGCGCCCCTGCAAGAGTAGGTCGTCGCTAGGCAATTGTTGCCGAGACAGCCGATTAGGCGTAACGCTTAATCGGCTGTTTTTATTTTTCTCCCCTATTAAACTTAAACTGTCGGAAAGACAGATAGTGTTTCCCATCATGTTATAACTTTTCAAATGCATATAATGGTCTATTAGTATAGAAACTTATCAATGTGGGGAGAATAATGGGTGGGAGGTGGAGAAGGTGGGGACGTCAATGACCAGTAAGGATGACATGGAAAAAGTATGTATCGTTTGTGAGCAGCCAAAACAAGAAGGCATTCACATTTTTGGACGATTTCTTTGCCTAGACTGTGAAAAAGCAATCGTTCAGACTGATACAGCCGATCCGGAATATAGGTTTTACGTAAAACAGTTAAAGAAAATCATATCTTCTGAAATATATTCATAAGGTCCTATTGATGTGGGGCCTGTTTTTATTATTCCGCCATGTCCGCTTGCTATAAATCAATCAGAAAGTCATCTCTTTGTGTCTACTTCTATCCAAGGTGGTTCGTTAGTGTTAATATATATTTTGTTGTTGCTGCAAAGCGCTCAAAAAATGATCTTGGAAAGAAAAGAGGGTTGTTTATGGATCAAGGGAAAACCCCTTTATATACTGCGCTAAAACGCCATGATGCCATCCATCCGTTTTCCTTTCATGTGCCAGGCCATAAATACGGTTTTGTATTTCCGGCAAACGCAAGAAATGATTATGAACCATTATTAAAACTGGATGCTACGGAATTAACCGGATTAGATGATTTGCACCATCCGGAATCGGTTATTGCCGAGGCACAGTCGCTAGCGGCAAAACTGTATAATGTAGAAGAGACGTTTTTTCTTGTGAACGGTTCTACAGCTGGAAATTTGGCGATGATTTTCGCTGCTTGCGGGGAAAAAAAGAAAGTCATTGTACAGCGCAATTGCCATAAGTCGGTGATGCATGCGATTCAGTTAGCAGGGGCCACTCCTGTTTTTCTTTCCCCCGAATTTGATGAAGACGTTCGTGTTGCTTCTTATGTGGCCTATGACACGATAAAAAGGGCGCTCGAGCTTCATCCAGATGCCGCGGCGCTAGTATTAACCAACCCCAATTATTATGGCATGGCCGTTGATCTTACAGAAGTCGTCAATCTCGCGCATCGCTACCGCATTCCCGTGCTTGTTGATGAAGCGCACGGAGCCCATTTTATTCTCGGTCATCCTTTTCCGAAAACAGCGGTCGCGTGCGGAGCGGATGTAGTTGTTCAGTCAGCTCATAAAACGCTACCGGCTATGACAATGGGTTCGTATTTACATTTCAATAGTTCATTGGTCGATAAAGAAAAACTGAAATATTTTTTGCAAGCATTTCAATCGAGCAGCCCATCTTATCCGATTATGGCATCGTTGGATTTAGCAAGAAGCTATTTGGCTTGTTTGACAAAAGACGATGTAAAAAAGGTGGCTGAACAAATTAGACAGTTTAAAGATGCTTTAGCTGCGATTGAAGGGATTGCAATCGTGCATTCACGCCAGCCGCTTGTACAGATTGATTTGCTGAAAATTACGCTGCAAACGCGGAGCGAGCTGTCAGGCTATGAACTGCAGCAACGATTAGAGCGAGAAGGAATTTTTACCGAGCTCGCCGATCCGTTTAACGTTTTGCTTGTCTATCCGCTTGCCGTGATCGAACAGATGGAGCAAGTCGTAGAAAAAATACAACGGGCGTTCCGTGGCTTGCGTTACAGTGAGCGGCTGCTGCAATCGTTTCATTCTTTCTCGTTTTTGCCGTCTGCTAATTCCATTTCATATCGAGAACTGCAAGCGTTACCGAAAAAAGTAGTAGATTTAAAGAATGCGGAAGGATATATTGCCGCGGAAACGATTATACCTTATCCACCCGGGGTGCCTTTGTTATGGATAGGGGAGCGGATTTGCAAGGAACATATCGAACAAATCGAACAGCTAAAACGTTGCCATGCGCGCTTTCAAGGCGGAAAATATTTATCCACTCAGCAAATAGAAGTGTATGAAACTGTAAAAATAAAGGAGATGTAGCAATATGAAAGGATACTTTTTTTCGTTCGAAGGACCTGATGGCGCAGGAAAAACGACGATGATTGCGAAACTAGAAACATTTTTACGGGAAAAAGGATTTGCTGTTGTGTCGACGAGAGAACCGGGGGGCGTGCGCATTGCGGAGGCCATCCGCTCGATTATTTTAAATCCAGACCATACGGAAATGGATGGTCGCACCGAGGCGTTGCTTTATGCTGCGGCGAGGAGGCAGCATCTTTTAGAAAAAATTATTCCAGCCGTCGAAGCCGGCAACATTGTGTTATGCGACCGGTTTGTCGATAGTTCTTTAGTGTATCAAGGATTTGCCAGAGGATTGGGTGTGGACGAAATATTGCAAATCAATCAATTCGCGATTGACGGATATTTTCCATCGCTGACCATTTATTTTGATATTGATCCGAAAATGGGGCTGGAGAGAATTCAAAAAAATAAACAGCGAGAAATAAACCGGCTCGATATGGAAAGCTTGTCCTTTCATTATAAGGTACGGGAAGGATATTTAAAGTTAGCGAAGCGGTTTGCTGAACGGATTGTTACTATTGATGCTTCCAAATCGCCTGATGAAGTATTTGCCATGACCGCCGCCGTGGTGATGAAGCGAATAGAAGGAAGATAACAACGGCATTTCCATGAAACAAAACATGATAGGAAGAGCAGGACATGATAGAATAATAATAAAGGAATAAGCGAGTGATGACGATGATGATGCAGTGGGAACAGCTTGAACAATACCAGCCTATCGTAGTAAGGATGCTCACCAAAAGTCTTGAAAAAGGAAGAGTTTCCCATGCTTACTTATTTGAAGGACAGCGTGGGACCGGGAAAAAAGCGGTAAGCCTTTTGCTGGCAAAGAGCTTGTTTTGTTTGCATCCGTCGGGAATAAAACCTTGTGGCGAATGCCGAAACTGTCGCCGCATCGATTCAGGAAACCATCCGGATGTCCATGTCATCGGGCCGGATGGGCAATCGATTAAAAAAGAACAAATTGAAATGTTACAACAAGAATTTACAAAAACAGCAATGGAAGCCGATAAAAAACTATATATTATCGAACACGCTGATCAAATGACCACGAGTGCGGCGAACAGTTTGCTAAAATTTTTAGAAGAGCCTCGCCCTGGAACGGTGGCGATATTGCTAACAGAGCAATACCATCGCATATTAGAGACGATCGTTTCCCGCTGTCAAGTATTTTCCTTTCAACCACTGCCGCCTGCTTTGCTTGCCAATGATTTAATAGAGCAACAAATTCCGTCTCATATGGCTTTCCTTGCTGCCCATGTGACAAATAATTATGAAGAAGCGCTTAAATTAAGCCAAGATAGTTGGTTTGCGCAAGCGCGAAAAATAGTGTTACAATTATATGAAATGTTAAAGAAAAACGATTTGCAGGCTCTTTTTTTCCTTCATGATCAGTGGGTTCCGCACTTTCAGGAAAAGCAACAAATCGATTTAGGGCTCGATTTGCTTTTATATATATATAAAGATATGTTGCATATACAATTAGGGCAACCGGATTATGTTGTGTATCGGGATAAGATTGACGATTTGCAGCAATGGGCGCTTTCTTGTTCCCAGCGGCAAATCGTCCAAGGCATGGAAATCATTTTACAGGCAAAGGCGCGTTTAAATACAACGAATATGAGCGTACCGTTGTTAATGGAACAACTCATTCTTGATTTAAAGGAGGGAAAAGCGTTTGTATAATGTCGTAGGTGTTCGTTTTAAAAAAGCAGGAAAGATTTATTATTTTGATCCTGGCGAATGGACTATTCCTGCTGGAGAGTTTGTTATTGTAGAAACGGTGCGCGGAATTGAATACGGGAAAGTTGTAATCAGCAATAAACAAGTAGATGAAAACGACATCGTGCTGCCGCTGAAAAAAGTAATTCGCATCGCTGATGCCAAAGACAAACTGATTGTTGAGGAAAATAAAAAAGCAGCGCGCGAAGCCTATGATATTTGTTTAAAGAAAGTGGAAGAGCACGGATTGGAAATGAAGCTAGTCGATGTGGAATATACATTTGACCGCAACAAAGTGATTTTCTATTTTACGGCAGACGGGCGTGTGGATTTCCGTGAGCTGGTGAAAGACTTAGCAGCCATTTTCCGTACACGCATCGAGTTAAGACAAATTGGCGTGCGCGATGAAGCAAAAATGCTAGGCGGAATCGGCCCATGCGGAAGAATGCTGTGTTGTTCCACGTTTTTAGGCGATTTCGATCCTGTATCCATAAAAATGGCCAAAGATCAAAATTTATCGCTGAATCCGACAAAAATTTCCGGCCTCTGCGGTCGCTTGATGTGCTGTTTGAAATACGAAAACGAGGAGTATGAAACAGCAAAAGAACAGCTCCCTGATTTAGGCGAATATGTCGAAACTCCGCATGGTCTTGGCAAAGTGATTGGATTAAATATTTTGGAACGGATGTTACAAGTAGAGCTGTCCGAACATGGACGAGTCGTGGAATATACGCTCGATGAATTGATGAAAGACGGAACTCTGCCAATTCGAGCCGCAGATTAATTGGGGTGGGGCAATGTGGATAAAAAAGAGATTTTTCAATCGGTAACAAGCATGGAAGAGCAGCTTAGCCATTTATACCGCCAGCTTGTACAATTAAAAGAATATGTATCGCAACTACTTGAGGAAAATCACCATTTACAAATTGAAAATGCGCATTTGCGCCGGCGGCTTGAGCAAATGGCTAATGAATGGATGATGGAGGAAAAACGTAAAGATCATAAGCATGGTCATGGACGCAAACTGATTGATATCGGTGAAGGATATGATAATTTAGCGCGACTTTATCAGGAAGGGTTTCATATTTGTCATGTTCATTATGGAAGCGTTCGAGAAGAAGGTGACTGTCTGTTTTGTTTGTCCTTTTTAAACAAAAAGTAAGCATAAGTTGTAGCCTTTCCATTCCGGAGAGGTTATTTTTTTGAACGGAGGATGGATGCATGATGGTGGAATTATACGACGATGAGAGGCTTGATTATCTTTTAAACGAAGAGATCCGCATTATTCAAAGCCCGTCGGTGTTTTCCTTTTCACTCGATGCAGTGCTGTTGGCTAAATTCGCCTATATGCCGATTCAAAAGGGGCACATTGTCGATTTATGTACGGGAAACGGTGTTATTCCGCTATTATTAAGCATGAGAACGAAAGGAAAAATTATCGGCATTGAGATTCAGGAACGGCTTTGCGATATGGCAAAGAGGAGCGTGCAATATAATGGTTTGGAAAAACAGATAGAAATTATTCACGGTGATATTAAAGAAGCGCCTAAAAGGTTAGGATATAGCAAATATGACGTGGTGACGTGCAATCCTCCTTACTTTCCGACAGTCAGCAAGGAGGAAATGAACAAAAATATTCATTTGGCGATCGCCCGTCACGAAATTTATTGTACGCTCGAAGACGTTGTTCGGGTGAGCAGCCAGCTGTTAAAGCAAGGCGGGAAAGCGGCGTTTGTGCACCGCCCAGGGCGACTGCTTGATTTAATTACCTTGATGCGTGAGCACCGGTTAGAGCCGAAACGACTGCGCTTTGTCTATCCGAAAAGCGGAAAAGAGGCCAATACGATTTTGGTGGAAGGAATCAAAGACGGCAGCCCGGATTTGAAAGTGTTGCCGCCGCTTGTGGTATATAATGATAATAATGAATATACCGATGAAGTGAAGCAGCTATTATATGGCATTATCCCATCGTAAAGGAGCAGAAGAACATGCTGTGGCAGCAAAACAGCTTTACCGATCATGCAAATAAAGGAACACTATACATTGTTCCGACGCCGATCGGCAATCTCGAAGATATGACGTTTCGAGCGGTGCGCATTTTAAAGGAAGTCGATATGATTGCGGCGGAAGATACGCGGCAAACGAAAAAGCTGCTAACCCATTTTGAAATTCATACGCCAATGATCAGCTATCATGAACATAATAAATATACGAGTGGACCGCAAATTGTGGAGCGGCTGAAAGAAGGAAAATCGGTAGCGCTTGTTAGCGATGCCGGGATGCCGGGAATTTCCGACCCAGGGCATGAACTGATTGTGTCTGCGCTCAAAGAGCAGTGTGCCGTTGTTCCGCTTCCTGGCGCCAACGCAGCCTTAACCGCGCTTGTTGCGTCGGGGCTGCCGACCGATCACTTTTATTTTTTCGGTTTTCTCGAGCGAACGAAGAAAGAAAAAAAGCGGCAGTTGGAATCATTAAAAACGATTCGCGAAACGATGGTTTTTTATGAAGCTCCCCATCGCCTAAAAGAAACGCTGGCTATGATGTATGAAGTCTTCGGCGAGCGTCGTGCTGTGATCTGCCGTGAGCTGACGAAACGGTTTGAGGAGTTCATTCGCGGCAATTTGAGTGAGGCGGTGGAATGGGCGGAAACGAATGAAATTCGCGGAGAATTTTGTTTGATTATTGAAGGGGCACAGGAAGCGGATAACGAGAAAGAAGAAGCATGGTGGCATTCGCTGACACTAGTAGAGCATGTAGAATATTATATGAGGGAGAAACAAATTTCGACAAAAGATGCGATTAAACAGACGGCAAAAGATCGAAATATGTCGAAACGCGATGTCTATCAGCAGTATCATAACCGATAAAAAAAGGAGTTTCTCTAAAAAGCTAGAGAAACTCTTTTATTTATGATCGTTATTGCCAGACGATTGTTGCAGATGTTCTTGGATTTCTTTTAAAAGAATCTCTGCACCTTCACGGCTTAAAATAATTTTACCGCCGGCTAATTTGAAATTGTCATCAGAAACTTCGCCAGTGACGACGCATGTCATATTTGGTTTATATTTTTTCAAAATGATGCGATCGTCATCTACGTAGATTTCCAATGCGTCTTTTTCGGCAATATCTAACGTACGACGTAATTCAATCGGAATTACGACACGGCCTAACTCATCGACTTTGCGGACAATACCTGTTGATTTCATGGAATGTTTCCCCCTCTCCAAAAAAATAGTTTTTTATTTTGCTAGGATTTATTCGTCAATATTCGACAAATTTCCTACATCCTAATCATATCAGCATTTCCATTATACGTCAATCCTTTTATATGTAAAATTAAAAAAAAATGTATATTATTATTAAATTATTTAAAAAAAAGATGGCTGTATGCGAATGGCATTCGTTTTTCCCTAGTTTTTCCCTATGAAAAGTGATAAATGTATGATTCATCTGCTAGGTGGTACAATCGCTATTTATTCTTATCCTTCTATAAGGATTCGTCTGTTTTTGTCGAAATATGACGCAATTTTATACCCATAATGTATATTTTTTTCTCACAGGAGAAATAGATGTTTTTGTAGAATGAAAAAAATTATGTAAAATAGAAGTAACATCGCTCTCGTCCGTTGGGCGAGGGCTTTTGTTCTAACAGAATAGGGAGGTATGAAGATGGAGAAAAAGACGTTTTATCTTACGACTCCGATTTACTATCCGAGCGGAAACTTGCATATTGGCCATGCATATACGACCGTAGCAGGCGATGCGATGGCGCGTTATAAACGTCTTCGCGGTTATGATGTTATGTATTTGACGGGCACGGACGAACATGGGCAAAAAATTCAGCGAAAAGCGGAAGAAAAAGGGGTAACCCCGCAACAATATGTCGATGAAATTGTCGAAGGCATCCAAGAGTTATGGAAAAAGCTCGATATTTCTTATGATGACTTCATCCGTACGACGCAAGAACGTCATAAAAAAGTAGTAGAAAAAATTTTTGCGCGTCTTGTCGAACAAGGTGATATTTATTTAGGTGAATACGAAGGATGGTATTGTACACCGTGCGAATCATTTTATACGGAACGACAGCTCGTTGATGGAAACTGTCCGGACTGCGGTCGTCCGGTAGAGAAAGTGAAAGAAGAATCGTATTTCTTTAGAATGAGTAAATATGTCGATCGCCTTTTGCAATACTATGAAGAAAATCCGGAGTTTATTCAGCCAGAGTCGCGCAAAAATGAAATGATTAACAACTTTATTAAACCAGGGCTTGAAGATTTGGCGGTGTCACGCACGACGTTCGACTGGGGCATTAAAGTTCCTGGCGATCCGAAACACGTCATTTACGTATGGATTGACGCGCTCACAAACTACATTACGGCATTAGGATATGGTACGGATAACGATGAGAAGTTTCGAAAATACTGGCCGGCAGACGTTCATCTAGTCGGAAAAGAAATCGTCCGTTTCCATACGATTTATTGGCCGATTATGTTAATGGCGCTCGATCTGCCGCTGCCGAAAAAAGTATTCGCGCACGGCTGGCTGCTAATGAAAGACGGAAAAATGTCCAAATCAAAAGGAAACGTCGTCGATCCAGTTACATTAATCAACCGTTATGGATTGGATGCACTTCGTTACTATTTGTTGCGTGAAGTTCCGTTCGGCTCTGACGGGGTGTTCACTCCGAAAGGGTTTGTCGAACGCATTAACTACGATTTAGCCAACGATTTAGGAAACTTGCTGCACCGCACGGTAGCGATGATTGAAAAATATTTTGACGGCATGATTCCGCCATATCGTGGAGCGAAAACCGCATTCGACAACGATCTTGTCGAAAAGGCAAAAGAAACGGTGAAACAATATGAAGAAGCGATGGAGAAAATGGAATTTTCCATTGCGCTTACGTCCGTATGGCAGCTTATTAGCCGGACGAATAAATACATTGACGAAACGCAACCTTGGCTGCTTGCCAAAGATGAAGGCAAAAAAGAACAGTTGGCGTCTGTTATGACCCATTTGGCTGAATCGCTTCGTCATGTGGCTATTTTGTTACAGCCGTTTTTAACACGCACGCCGGAAAAAATCTTCGCGCAGCTTGGCATTGTCGATGAACAGTTAAAACAATGGGACAGCTTATACGAGTTCGGCCTCATTAAAGAAGGCACGAAAGTGACAAAAGGGGAACCGCTATTCCCACGTCTGGACATCGAAAAAGAAGTAGAATATATTAAAGCGCATATGCAAGGCAGTGCACCGGAAAAACAAACAGAAGAAAAGAAAAAGCCGGAAGCGGAAGAAATTACGATTGATGATTTTATGAAAGTCGATTTGCGAGTCGCAGAAGTACTGCACGCTGAGCCGGTAAAAAACGCGGATAAACTGTTGAAGATCCAGCTTGATCTTGGTTATGAAAAACGTCAAGTCGTATCAGGAATTGCGCAGTTTTACAAACCAGAAGAACTCGTTGGCAAGAAAGTCATCTGTGTAACGAATTTAAAACCAGTGAAACTGCGTGGCGAATTGTCTCAAGGCATGATTCTCGCCGGGGAAGAAAACGGAGTACTTTCCATCGCTACCGTTGATAAAACGATTCCAAATGGGACAAAAATAAAATAATGACAAACATAAGAGGTGTGGTGTTTTAGATACACGACACCTCTTTGTTGTCATTTTGTAATGGAATTGTTAACAACCTGTGACATATGTAATGGATTTCTATGTTACACTTAACAACAAGGTAGAAAAGGGGTTATTATTATGCTCTTTGACACACATGCGCATTTAAATGCGATGCAATATAACGAGGATTTGCAGGAAGTGATTGATCGCGCCATTAGCGAAGGGGTTTCTCATATTGTCGTCGTCGGTTTTGACCGCCCTACGATTGCGCGGGCGATGGAGCTAGCGGAACAATATGATTTTATTTATGCTGCCGTCGGCTGGCATCCCGTTGATGCGATCGATATGACAGATGATGATTTACATATGATCGAAAAATTAGCAGCTCACCCGAAAGTAGTGGCGTTGGGAGAAATGGGATTAGACTATTATTGGGATAAATCACCAAAGGAAATACAGCAGGACGTATTTCGGCGGCAAATCGCTTTAGCAAAAAAGGTAAAACTGCCGATTATTATTCATAACCGCGAGGCAACAGCGGATATTTTGCAAATTTTAAAAGAGGAAAACGCTGCCGAAGTGGGCGGAATTATGCATTGCTTCAGCGGAAGTGTGGAAGTGGCGAAACAATGCATTGATATGAACTTCTTTATTTCTCTTGGCGGCCCGGTAACGTTTAAAAACGCGAAAAAACCGAAAGAAGTAGCGGCCCAAATTCCGCTTGAGCATTTATTGATTGAAACGGATTGCCCATATTTAACGCCTCATCCTTTCCGTGGAAAGCGAAACGAACCGAGCTACGTCAAATACGTAGCGGAGGCGATCGCTGAGATTAAAGGTATTTCCTTTGAGGAAGTAGCCGAAGCGACGACAGAGAATGCGAAAAAATTATTCGGCATCAATCGCTAAAATCTTTTGTCAATTGGTAAGGGGACTTGTCTAACATGATCGAATAAAAAGAAGTTCTACAAATTTAGAACTTTACATATGATAAACATGTCGACAAGTCTTCCTTCCCTTTTAACTGAATTTTCTGCATAATAGAGTGTGTTTATGCGTACATGTGAAAAGGAGAGGGGAATATTAGCGGAAGAAGGAGGCGTTTTATCTCATGTCACCTAATATGAGGAAAATTTCCAATTCATTGAGGAAAAATTTTACCGTTACTGCTAGTAGTTTTATAGCTTTTTCAGCAACAACTGGATTCGCTGGATATGAAATAGCTAAGGATGATGTAACACTAACCATGAACGGAAAGAAACAGGAGATCCGAACGCATGCAAAAACAGTAAAAGAATTGCTGCAGGAGCAAAATATTAAGCCGAGAAAGGAAGATTACGTTTATCCATCCTTAAATACGCCCATTACCGATGATTTAAACATCGTTTGGGAAGCAAGCAAGCCGGTAACTTTAACGATAGACGGGAAGAAAAGAAAAGTATGGACGACTGCAAAGGACGTTGCTGAGCTATTAAACTCGCAGCATATTAAAATGGAACAGCATGACAAAGCAACCCCGGCGCTAGACACAAAGATTAAAAAAGGAATGGAAATTGATGTCGAAAAAGCATTTCCTGTTCAGCTAAACGTCGGCGGTAAACAACAACAAGTATGGGCAACTTCGACTACTGTCGCTGACTTTTTGAAACACCAAGGAATAAAACTAGACGAACTGGACCGTGTAGAGCCATCTCTACATGAAAATGTAAAAGAAAATATGGTCGTTAATGTGGTAAAAGTTAAAAAAGTCACCGATGTAGTGGAAGAACCAGTGGATTTTGCAGTCGTCACGAAACAAGATGCCACGTTGCCAAAAGGAGAGCGGCGCATTATCCAGCCTGGAGAAAAAGGGATTGTTGCGAAAACATATGAAGTAATATTGGAAAATGGAAAAGAAGTATCGCGTAAATTAATTGCGGCAAAGACGATTAAAGCAAGCCAAACTCGCATTGTCGCTGTTGGCACAAAAATGACTGCAAGACGGTCTGCGAATGTGCAAAGCCGTCCAACATCACGCGGCCAAAATGATGTGGCGAAAGAGTTTTATGTGACAGCTACGGCTTATACCGCGTATTGCGAAGGTTGTTCGGGAACCACGAGAACGGGAATGAATTTGCGCGCAAATCCTTCTTTAAAAGTGATTGCGGTTGATCCAAATATTATCCCACTCGGGTCAAAAGTATACGTAGAAGGGTATGGATATGCTATCGCTGCAGATACAGGTTCAGCTATTCACGGTTATAAAATTGATTTATTTATGCCTGAAAAATCAGATGCGCTTCGTTGGGGTAGAAAACGCGTAAAAATAAGGGTTTTGCAATAAAAGAGTAAAGAAGGCGGAGGGTTTTTCACCCTCTGCTTTTTCGTTATAATGGAGAAAGATATTTCTACCCATTTAGACGGAGAAAATCGAAAAAAGTTTCACTGATTTTGCGCAAAATAAATATATCATTTCATGGGCAACGGAAAACTACCCACCCATTATTTTACCGGAAAGGAGGCATTGCAGAAATAGGAAAAAAGACTTATTCCCACGGCGGAATGAGAAAATAATTTCTGCATATTGACGATGAGAATTAAGGAAATTATCGTTGTCGAAGGAAAAGACGATACAGCGGCGATTCAGCGCGCCGTTGATGCAGATACGATTGAAACAAACGGAGCGGCGATCAGTGAAGAAATTATTGAGCGCATTAAGTTGGCAAAAGAAAAACGCGGAGTCATTATTTTTACTGATCCGAATTTTCCAGGGGAAAAAATTCGCAAAACGATTACCCAGCATGTGCCGGGATGCAAACATGCTTTTTTGCCAAGAAAAGCGGCGATAGCGAAAAACGGCAAAGGCATCGGCGTTGAACATGCGTCGGTGGAAGATATTCGCCAAGCGTTAGCAAATGTGTATGAAGAAACAACGGAGTGGAAGGAAGAGATCACGTTTGATGAACTTGTCGCTGCCGGTTTAATCGGCGGGGAGTTGGCGAAAAAGCGGCGGCAGCGATTAGGGGAAAGGCTGAAAATCGGCTATGCGAACGGAAAACAGCTTTACAAGCGACTGAGAGTTTTTCAAATCTCCAAGGAAACGTTTTATGCAGCTTTAGAGCAAGTGATGCAGGAGGAAACAGATGATGCATAAAGATATTGCCACACCAAGGCGTACAAAGGAAATTTTGGATCAATACGGGTTTTCCTTCAAAAAAAGCTTAGGACAAAATTTTTTAATTGACACGAATATTTTGCGGAAAATTGTCGATGCCGCGGAAATTTCCGCTGAAACGGGAGCGATTGAAATCGGCCCAGGAATTGGGGCGCTGACGGAGCAATTGGCGCGCCGGGCAAAAAAAGTCGTCGCCTTTGAAATAGACCAGCGGCTGTTGCCGATTTTGGCCGATACGCTGTCCCCGTATGAAAATGTGCGAATCATTCATCAAGACGTGTTAAAAGCGGATATTCACCAGGTGATCGCGGACGAGTTTACAAACGTAACCGATATTATGGTGGTGGCTAATTTGCCGTATTATGTCACCACGCCGATTATTATGAAGCTGCTGACAGACCGTCTGCCAATTCGCGGCATGGTGATGATGCTGCAAAAAGAAGTAGCTGACCGCCTGGCTGCCAAGCCGGGAACAAAGGATTATGGATCACTGTCTATTGCAGTTCAGTATTATACGGAAGCAGAGGTCGTCATGACGGTGCCGCGGACGGTGTTTATCCCACAGCCGAACGTCGATTCCGCCGTGATCCGATTAATAAAGAGAAAACAGCCGCCCGTCGAGGTAAATGATGAGGCATTTTTCTTTCAAGTAGTGCGGGCAAGCTTCGCGCAGCGCCGGAAAACGATTTTAAACAATTTAGTAAACAACTTGCCGAACGGAAAGACGTTGAAAGAGCAAATCGAACGCGCCTTGGCCAATGCAAGTATCGACTCGCGCCGCCGGGGAGAAACGCTGACGATGGGAGAATTTGCCACACTGAGCAATGTATTGCGCACCATGTTGATCAACGTGTAGGCGCATTTTTTGGCTAATAAAGAAAAGGGAAAAAACAATGTCTATCACCTATTGTCCGAATATGCATATGGTACTTAGTAGGCATTTATTTCATAATGGAGTGATGGGTGATGGACGTCAAAGTCGGTGATATTGTGGCGAGAAAGTCGTATCAATGTGATTTATTGTTTCGCGTGATCGATATAAAAGAAAAAGGGGACGAAAAGGAAGCGATTTTATACGGTGAAGATGTAAGGCTGATCGCGGATGCCCCTTACAGTGATTTAGTCGTTATTGATGAACGGGAACAGCAGGAAAGAAAGAAAAAGGAAATAGAGCTTATTGAACAGTCGTATAAGCTGTTTCGCCAAGACCATCATGCGATGAAGCAAAAAATCGAATATAGGGCAACTGGGGGATACCGGACGGAAAAGGATTTTTTTCAAATTCCAGGTCGCGTCCTTCATCTGGACGGTGACCCTTTATATTTGCGAAAATGTTTGGATTTATATGAACGAATTGGCGTGCCGGTATATGGAGTGTATTGCGAGGAAATTGAAATGCCGGAAAAAGTTGGCGCACTGATTGAGCAGTTTCGCCCGGATATTTTAGTCATTACCGGCCATGATTCTTATTCGAAATCAAAAGGGAAAATAAATGATTTAAAGGCATACCGCCACTCGAAACATTTTGTGCAGACGGTAAAGGAAGCGCGCAAAAAAATTCCTCATCTTGATCAGCTTATTATTTTCGCAGGGGCATGCCAATCCCATTTTGAATCACTGATCCGCGCCGGTGCCAACTTTGCCAGTTCCCCGGCACGAGTAAACATTCATGCGCTCGACCCCGTCTATATTGTTTCACGGATTAGTTTTACCCCTTTTATAGAAACTGTCGATGTTTGGGATGTGCTCCGCAATACATTGACCGGAGAAAAAGGGCTTGGGGGGATAGAAACAAGGGGGGTATTGCGTACGGGAATGCCTTTCCGTTTAGTGGAGGAAATAGGGGATTAAAACCGCCATATAAAAAGGCGGTTTTTTATTTTTAATGGATACATATTTTTACACAAAAGTGCCATAATATACATAAAAAGAGGAATTTTGTAGAAAAATATGCATTGACAGTAATGAAAACACACTGATATAATTTTTGTTTTTGACTTCGAAGATAACTTTTGTTATAATAAAAATAGCGAGGTGGATAGTGAATGCCAAAAACTTTATCCGATATTAAAAAAACACTGGATTCTAATATCGGCAGACGTTTGACATTGCGAGCAAACGGTGGGCGGAGAAAGACGATCGAACGCTGTGGAATATTAGCAGAAACGTATCCATCAGTATTTGTGATTGAACTCGATCAGAAAGAAAACACATTTGAGCGAGTATCATTTAGTTACGCGGACGTATTGACAGAAACGGTAAAATTAACATTTTTAGATGATGATAAAGCAGGCGGGCAGTAGACAATTTTGTTTGCTGCTTTTTGTTTTGTCATAAATAGGTTAACATAAAGAGGTTTGTTTTTTTTCATACTAAAACTGTCGCGGTAATTAAAGGGGGTTGCTGACATTGGGTCGTCGCCGTGGAATTATGTCGCAACGCTTTAAAGAAGAATTGGCAAAAGAATTAGGCTTTTATGATGTTGTGCAGCGAGAAGGCTGGGGAGCCATCCGCGCCAAAGACGCCGGAAATATGGTGAAATTGGCGATTGAAAAAGCAGAAAGACAGCTGGCCGCAAAGACAGAGTAACGCCATTTTACGCCACATTAAATAAAAAACGCCGCGACAGCCGAAGCATGACCGCTTCGGCTTTTGTGTGCTACCATTTTCATATTGTTTCATATGAGTGGATGAAATATGCTCAACACTCATGATTTATGGTATTATGGTAAAATGGATTTATTAAGAAATTGGGAAGTCGTTAAAGTAGGTGAAGCGTTTGAGGCTATTAGTAAAGGCGCCAGCAAAAATTAATTTGTCATTGGACGTGTTACATAAGCGGCCGGATGGATATCATGAAGTGAAAATGGTAATGACAACGATTGACTTAGCGGATCGCATTGAATTAACTTCTTTGCCAACGGAGGATACGATACAAATTATTTCGCAAAATCGTTTCGTTCCGGATGACCATCGCAACTTGGCGTATCAAGCGGCAAAGTTATTAAAGGAGACCTTTTCCATTAAAAAAGGTGTAGCGATCTCGATTACAAAACATATCCCGGTAGCGGCGGGGCTAGCGGGGGGAAGCAGCGATGCCGCCGCCACATTGCGGGGATTAAATAAGCTTTGGAATTTAGGGCTTACCCTTGATGAATTGGCGGAATTGGGAGCGCAGATCGGTTCTGACGTATCGTTTTGCGTCTACGGCGGAACGGCGATTGCCACCGGGCGCGGCGAAAAAATTACTCCGATTCCTTCACCGCCTCCATGCTGGGTTGTGTTGGCAAAACCATCCATTGGCGTTTCTACCGCGGAAGTGTATCGGAATTTAAAGGTGGGGGAAGTGGCGCATCCGGATGTCGATGCCATGGTAGAGGCGATTAGGTGCCAGGATTATGCGGCGATTTGCAAACTGGTCGGAAACGTATTAGAAGAAGTAACGTTGAAAAAGTATCCGGAAGTAGCGCATATTAAAGAACAAATGAAACGGTTTGGGGCAGATGCGGTATTGATGAGCGGCAGCGGGCCGACGATATTCGGACTCGTCCAGCATGATTCGAGAATGCAGCGCATTTACAACGGGCTTCGTGGTTTTTGTGAGCAAGTATTCGCGGTTCGTTTATTAGGTGAGCGTTATCCACTTGATTAAACACGTACATTTTTGATATATTTATTTTATAATATTCGGTTTTGGGAGGTCCGCTATGAAGTTAAGGCGCAGCGGCCGTTTAGTGGATATGACCCATTATCTTCTTGAACGGCCACATCAGCTTATTCCGCTTACGTTTTTTGCGGAGCGTTACGAATCGGCCAAGTCATCGATTAGCGAGGATTTAGCCATTATTAAACAAACGTTTGAACAGCAGGGGATCGGAACGATTAAAACGTTGCCGGGGGCGGCTGGCGGCGTACAATATATCCCAAAAATGTCGAAGCAGGAAGCGGAAGAAATTGTGACATATTTATGCGAGCAACTATCGCGCCCGGACCGGTTGTTGCCCGGTGGATACTTATATATGACCGATATTCTCGGTGACCCTCGTATTATGAATAAAATCGGCCGACTTTATGCGTCCATTTTTGCCGATCGGCCGGTCGATGTCGTCATGACAATTGCGACAAAAGGGATTCCGCTCGCTTATGCGGTCGCCCACTTTTTGTATGTTCCGGTTGTTATTGTCCGCCATGACAATAAAGTAACGGAAGGATCGATGGTCAGCATCAACTATGTTTCCGGTTCTTCAAAGCGCATCCAAACGATGGTGCTGGCGAAGCGGAGCTTGGCGGAAGGAGCCAATGTATTAATTATCGACGATTTTATGAAAGCGGGCGGCACGGTAAACGGCATGGTAAATTTGCTAAATGAGTTTAACGCGAAACTTTCCGGTATCGGTGTTCTTGTCGAATCGGAAGAAACGAAAGAACGGCTCGTAGACGAATATATTTCGCTTGTGAGATTGTCTTCGGTGGATGTCAAAGAAAAACAAATTACCGTAAAAGCAGGAAATTACACGCATTTTATGGAATAGATAAACGAGAAAGGAGAGCAAACAAAATGAAAAAAGTAGAAACGAATAAAGCGCCGCAGGCGATCGGTCCGTATTCGCAAGGAATTATCATCAATAACATGTTTTACAGCTCGGGGCAAATTCCGCTCACTCCCGAAGGAGAGATGGTACAAGGCGACATAAAAGCACAAACACATCAAGTATTTCAAAACTTAAAAGCCGTTTTGGAAGCGGCTGGTGCATCGCTTGATACAGTAGTCAAAACGACGGTGTTTTTGAAAAACATGGATGATTTTGCAGCAATGAATGAAGTATATAGTCAATATTTCACAAATCATAAACCGGCGCGCTCGTGCGTGGAAGTGGCGAGACTGCCGAAAGACGCGCTTGTCGAAATTGAAGTAGTCGCGTTGATCCAATAAACTTCCATCATCTGCCTTTTCCCTAAACAGCCAAGGATGCTGCGTATTATGTACTAGGTATGTTTATTTATAAAAAATTTTCGAAAAAAGAAGGAAATAGAGAAAACATGTGGAATAAAAATAATCAAGTCTGATATAGGGAAAAGGTGGTGAACATAATGGAAGTTACTGACGTAAGATTACGCCGCGTAAATACCGAAGGACGTATGAAAGCGATTGCCTCGATCACATTGGATAACGAATTCGTTGTCCACGATATCCGCGTCATCGATGGCAACAACGGATTGTTTGTCGCCATGCCAAGCAAGCGTACTCCAGATGGAGAATTTCGCGACATTGCACATCCGATTAACTCAGCCACGCGCGGAAAAATTCAAGAGGCAATATTAGCTGAGTATCATCGCTTAGGTAAGCTGGAAGAAGAACTTGAAGAAGCTGGCGCTTCGTAAAAATATGAAAAGTGAGCCTGTGCCAATGGACAGGCTCATTTTATTTTGTTTTATTTTGGAAAAATGAATGTTTCCTTGAAATACAATATTAATTGAGATATATTCAATTATGGATAAAAAGGTAATTGGAGGCCTTATATATGGTAAAACGATATGCGGTCATATTGGCGGCTGGACAGGGGACAAGAATGAAGTCGAAACAATACAAAGTATTGCACCCTGTTTGCGGCAAGCCAATGGTCCAGCATGTAGTGGACCAAGTTTCGCAGCTGGGAGTAGAAAAGCTTATTACGGTTGTCGGTTTTGGAGCGGAACAAGTAAAACAGCAGCTGGGCGACCAAAGCGAATATGCCCTTCAGCAAGAGCAATTAGGAACGGCGCACGCAGTGATGCAAGCAGCCCCTTATTTACGGGAAAAAGATGGAGTAACGCTTGTTGTATGCGGAGATACACCGTTAATTACTGTTGAAACGATGCAAGCTTTGCTTGATCATCATCTTGCGACCAATGCAAAAGCAACGATTTTGACAGCAGTTTCAGATAATCCTGCCGGATATGGCCGCATTGTTCGCGATTCTCATGGAAATGTTGAAAAAATTGTCGAACATAAAGATGCAAGCGAACAAGAACGTGCCATCAAAGAAATTAACACAGGGACATATTGCTTCGATAACAAGTCTTTATTTGAAGCGCTTACACATGTATCGAACAATAATGTACAAGGCGAGTATTATTTAACCGATGTCATTGAAATTTTAAAATCAAATGGAAGTATCATTTCCGCGTACAAAGCTCCATCTTTTGAAGAAACGATTGGGGTAAACGACCGTGTTGCCCTCGCCGAAGCAGAAAAAATTATGCGCGAGCGGATTTGTCGCAAACATATGATGAACGGGGTAACGATTATTGATCCCGCCCATACGTATATATCCGCTGAGGCGCAAATTGGCCGTGACACCGTGATTTATCCGGGGACGGTCATTGAAGGGAAAACGATCATCGGCGAAGATTGTACGATTGGACCAAACTCGGAAATTAAAGATTGTTGGATTGGAAATGGCACCACCATTCGCCACTCTGTTGCGCATGACAGCGAAATTGGCAGCGGGGTCACGATTGGGCCATTTGCCCACATTCGCCCATTGTCGAAAATTGATGACGAAGTTCGCATTGGCAATTTTGTCGAAGTGAAAAAATCAACGTTTGGCAAAGGAAGCAAAGCATCGCATTTAAGCTATATCGGCGATGCGGAAGTCGGGGCCAATGTCAATCTTGGCTGCGGATCCATTACCGTAAACTATGATGGAAAAAACAAACACATGACGAAAATTGAAGATGGGGCGTTTATTGGCTGTAATGCCAATTTAATTGCTCCTGTGACGATTGGAAAAGGCGCTTATGTTGCTGCCGGCTCCACCATAACCGAGGATGTTCCTGGGAACGCATTATCGATTGCCCGCGCGCGGCAAGTGAACAAAGAAAACTATGTCGACCGTCTGTCGATCAAGAAAAATTCTTAGTGGAGGCCTATCATGTCTGAGTGTCATCACAACCTAAAATTATTTGCGTTAAATTCAAACATGAAGTTGGCGGAAGAAATTGCGGAAATTATGGGAATGGAACTAGGCAAATGTTCTGTTTCTCGTTTCAGCGACGGGGAAATTCAAATTAACATTGAGGAGAGCATCCGCGGCGATGATGTTTTCGTCATTCAATCGACGAGCGTCCCGGTCAATGAGCATTTAATGGAGTTATTAATTATGATCGATGCGTTAAAACGGGCCTCGGCACGGACGATTAATATTGTGATGCCGTATTACGGCTATGCCCGTCAAGACCGGAAAGCGCGCTCCCGCGAGCCGATTACGGCGAAGCTGGTGGCCAATCTATTGGAAACGGCAGGAGCTTCGCGTGTGATTACGCTTGATTTGCACGCGCCGCAAATTCAAGGGTTTTTTGATATTCCAATCGACCACTTGATGGGTGTTCCGATTTTAGCAGACTATTTTAAAAGCAAAAATCTCGATGATATCGTTGTTGTTTCTCCAGACCACGGCGGCGTGACGCGGACAAGAAAACTTGCTGATCGTTTAAAAGCACCGATTGCTATTATTGATAAACGCCGACCAAAGCCAAATGTGGCGGAAGTCATGAATATTGTTGGACAAGTAGAAGGGAAAACTGCTATTTTAATTGATGATATTATTGATACGGCCGGAACGATTACATTGGCCGCCAGCGCCCTGGTCGCAAGCGGAGCGAAAGAAGTGTACGCGTGCTGTACGCACCCAGTGCTGTCCGGTCCAGCAATTGAACGCATTCAAAATTCACAAATCAAAGAACTGGTTGTTACCAATACAATTGCGTTGCCAGAAGAAAAGAAAATTGGTAAAATTGTAGAGCTGTCAGTTGCACCGCTGATTGCGGAGGCCATCACCCGCGTGTATGAAATGAAGTCTGTCAGTGTATTGTTCGATTAATGGAAAAACATGTTTAGACCTTCTTGTTTTAGGATAAAGTATCAAATAGATTCTAATTCTAATTCAGGAAGGTGAGGAAACATGGCTATCGTACTAGAAGCAAAAGAACGCACGGACAGAAAACATTCCACACTTCGACGCATTCGTTTGCAAGGAAACATTCCTGGAATATTGTATGGGAAAAATGTTGACAATAAAATGATTTTTGTCAGTGGTGCAGAACTTGAAAAAACGATCCGTGAAGGTGGGCGCCATAGCTTAATGACGCTGAAAATGGGCGGAAACGATTATACCGTCCTGTTGCGCGAGATTCAAAGAGACCCTCTTCGCGGCAATATTCTTCACGCTGATTTTCAAGCAGTAGATATGTCGACAGAAGTAGATATTGATGTTGATGTACGTTTGATTGGTGAAGCTGCCGGAGAAAAAGACGGCGGCGTATTGCAGCAAAATCTGCATCAATTAACGATCCGCGTATTGCCGGCGAATATTCCACCGTCGATTGATATTGACATCTCGCACCTTCAAATAGGCGATACGGTTACGGTGGGAGATATTAACACGGACGGAAAATATGAAATTATCGATGATCCTTCTGAAGTGATTGCGACGATCTTGCCGCCACAACAGGAGGAGGAAATTCATAGCGGCGAACAGCAAGAACCTGGTCATCCTGGCGCTGAAGAAGGAAGAGAAACGACTCCAGAATCATAAATCCGGACGTAACCGTTTTCGGTTACGTCTTTTGTAGTATCATCGCAAAGAAAGGAGACTGAGTATTGAAGCTATTTGTCGGGCTTGGGAATCCGGGAAAAGAATACGAACAAACGAGGCATAACGTTGGCTTTATGGTCATCGATGAACTGGCAAAACGCTGGAATATTTCCTTTCAAGCAACAAAATTCCGCGGAATGCTGGGCTCTGCTATTATTTCTGGAGAAAAAGTAGCATTATGCAAACCGTTGACATATATGAATTTATCAGGGGAATGCGTTCGACCGTTAATGGATTACTATCACATTGATGTCGATGATATCATTGTCATCTACGACGATCTTGATCTCCCTCCTGGGAAAATTCGCCTTCGCATGAAAGGAAGCTCTGGTGGACATAACGGCATTAAGTCATTAATCCAACATCTGGGCACGCAAGAATTGAAACGAATTCGCATCGGAATTGGGCGCCCGGGCAACGGACAAAAAGTAACGGATTATGTATTAGGACGCTTCACCAAAGAAGAGAGCAGCGCAGTGACGGAGGCGGTGCTGCGTGCGGCTGATGCGTGTGAAAAAGCGGTGACGGCGCCATTTCTACAAGTGATGAATGAATTCAATGCGTGAATATTTTCCTCCTAATCGGTGCAAAATGAAAGTATGGAATACACCCTTTAGGAGGTTTATTGCAATGGCATTGCATTATTATTGCCGGCACTGCGGAACGAAAGTAGGGACGATTGATCAAGTTTCCATATATAGTGAACAATTGGGATTTCATCACTTGACAGAGGAAGAACGCTTGGAGATGATTTCGTATCAGCCGAATGGCGATATTCACGTAAAAACCATTTGCGAAGATTGCCAAGAGGCGTTGACAAGAAATCCAGAGTTACATCAGTATGAGAAGTTTATTCATTAACGGGGCTTTGGGCAACCAAAGCATTTTTGTATTTTTTATTTATAAATATATCCATATATGTATCTATATGGAATAAAACGGTTCGTTTGTATACAAATATAGCAACAGAAAAATACAATAATTATTGAGAGGAGGGAGAATAGGGGTGCTTTCGTTGCATCGCTATTTAGTTGAAAATCAAGATGTTCGTTCCATTATCGAAGGCGTGAAAGCAGGATTGAAAGAACAGCTCGTTGCCGGGTTATCCGGTTCGGCCCGGTCTGTTTTTATTTCGACATTATACAAGGAAACGAATAGGCCGATTTTGGCTGTTACCCATAATTTGTTTCACGCGCAAAAAATGTATGACGATCTTGTTCAATTGCTCGGGGCGGAAGAGGTGTTTCTTTATCCGGTCAATGAGGTCATTGCTACGGAAATGGCGATCGCTAGCCCAGAATTAAAGGCGCAGCGTTTAGAAGTGATGAATTATTGGACGAAACAGCAACAAGGCATCGTTATTTGTCCGGTTGCTGGATTGCGGCGTTTGCTTCCTCCTGCATCGTTATGGAGGGATCATCTATTCACATTCACGGTTGGCCAGGATATCGATATTGACCATTATAAACAGCTGTTCGTCCAAATGGGGTATAAGCGTGTAGCGACGGTATCGACTCCTGGGGAATTTAGTGTTCGCGGCGGTATTATTGATATTTATCCATTAACAGCGGAATTTCCGTATCGGATTGAGTTATTTGATACAGAAATTGAATCGATTCGTACGTTCACCGCTGATGATCAGCGCTCACGTGATGAAGTGCAGCAAATAACCATCGGACCGGCTGATGAAATGATTGTTTACGGCGAGATGCTAGAGCGGGGGTTGGAGCGAATTGAAGCCGGGTTGGCGGAAAGTCTCCATAAATTAAAAGATGAGAAAGCAAAGCAACTATTGCTAGAACATGTGTCGGCAGAACTTGAGCAATTAAAACAAGGACAGGAAATTGAACAACAATATAAATATATGGCGCTCTTTTATGAAGAGCCTGCTAGTTTGCTAGACTACCTGCCGGAAAATGGCATATTGCTGATGGATGAAATGAGCCGATTACAAGAGGCGGCCGAAAATTTAGATAAAGAAGAGGCAGAATGGTACACCAGCTTGCTTAGCAATGGGAAAATCATTCATGATGTTCCAATTTCTCACTCATTTTCTGAATTATTGCAAAAACACCGCAAACAGCGGATTTATTTATCCTTATTTTTGCGGCATGTCCCGCATACCCATCCAGAAAACATTGTCAATATTTCCTGCAAACAAATGCAGAATTTCCATGGGCAAATGTCGTTATTAAAATCCGAGCTAGAAAGATGGAAAAAAGCCAACTATGCGGTGGTCTTTTTGGCGCCGAGCGCAGAGCGGATGAAAAAGCTGCAATCGGTGTTGGAAGACTATGAAATCGATGTTGCACCGTTAAGCAAGGACGCGACGCTGATGCACGGCAAATATCAGGTGCTCGAAGGCGACTTAAATACGGGGTTTGAACTGCCGATGCAAAAGCTGGCAGTTATTACGGAAGAAGAGTTGTTTAAAAAACGGGTAAAAAGACCGATTCGCCGCCAAAAATTATCGAATGCGGAGCGGATTAAAAGTTATTCGGAACTGCAAGTCGGCGATTATGTGGTCCATGTCAACCACGGTATCGGTAAATATTTAGGAATCGAAACATTAGAGATTAACGGTGTGCATAAAGATTATATCCATATTCAATATCAAGGCAGCGATACGTTATATGTGCCAGTCGATCAAATTGATCAAGTGCAAAAATACGTAGGCTCTGAAGGGAAAGAGCCGAAGATTTACAAATTAGGCGGTTCCGAATGGAAAAAGGTGAAAAAGAAAGTCGAGTCGTCTGTCCAAGATATCGCTGAAGATTTAATTAAGCTGTACGCTGAACGGGAAGCAAGCAAAGGATACGCGTTTTCCCCGGATACAGAAATGCAGCGGGAATTTGAAGCGGCGTTTCCATATCAAGAAACGGAAGACCAGCTTCGTTCGATTGAAGAAATCAAGCGCGATATGGAAAGCGACAAGCCGATGGATCGCCTTCTTTGCGGCGACGTTGGCTACGGAAAAACGGAAGTAGCGTTAAGGGCCGCGTTTAAGGCGATCATGGACGGCAAACAAGTTGCGTTTCTCGTACCGACGACGATTTTAGCACAGCAGCATTACGAAACGGTGCGCGAGCGATTTCAAGGGTTCCCGATTAACGTCGGGCTGTTAAACCGCTTTCGCACTAGAAAACAGCAGGCGGAAACGATCAAAGGGCTAAAAGACGGAACGATTGATATGGTCATTGGTACGCACCGCCTATTATCGAAAGATGTCCAGTTTAAAGATTTAGGGCTTCTCATTATCGACGAAGAGCAGCGGTTTGGCGTTACCCATAAAGAAAAAATCAAGCAGCTGAAGGCTAATATTGATGTGCTGACATTAACGGCAACGCCGATTCCAAGGACTTTGCATATGTCAATGATCGGCGTGCGCGACCTGTCGATTATCGAAACGCCGCCGGAAAATCGCTTTCCGGTGCAAACATATGTGATGGAATATACCCCTGAACTCGTGAAGGAAGCGATTGAACGGGAGCTGGCTAGAGACGGACAAGTGTTTTTCTTGTATAACCGTATTGAAGATATTGATAGGAAGGCGGAAGAAATTTCACAGCTTGTGCCGGAAGCTCGTGTTACTTTTGCGCACGGGCGCATGTCAGAAAGTGAATTGGAGTCCACGATTTTAGCGTTTTTAGAGGGGCAGTACGATGTGCTGGTGACGACGACGATTATTGAAACAGGCGTGGACATTCCAAACGTCAATACGTTGATTGTCTATGATGCTGACTACATGGGACTGTCGCAATTGTATCAGCTGCGCGGACGCGTCGGTCGCTCCAATCGTGTTGCCTATGCGTATTTCACGTATCGGAAAGATAAAGTGCTCAATGAAGCAGCAGAAAAACGGCTGCAGGCGATTAAAGAGTTTACCGAACTTGGATCAGGGTTTAAAATTGCGATGCGCGACTTATCGATCCGCGGTGCTGGCAACATATTAGGGGCGGAACAACACGGATTTATCGACTCCGTCGGATTTGATTTATATTCGCAAATGCTCAAAGAAGCCATTGAGAAACGAAAAGGAATCAAACGGGAAGAAGAAAAACAGGAAGTGACGATCGACTTGGAAATCGATGCGTACATTCCTGATACGTATATTTCCGATGGGCTGCAAAAAATCGATATGTACAAGCGGTTTAAAGCGGTGGAAACGATGGAAGACGTGGAAGCGCTGCGTGAGGAAATGGTGGACCGCTTCGGCGATTATCCAGATGAAGTCGCTTACTTGTTCCAAGTAGCGGAAGTGAAAGTGTTCGCTAAACAAATCGGTGTCGAGTCCATTAAGCAGCAAAAGCAGCAAGTGGAAATTTTATTTGCTGAACACGCATCGAAGAATGTTGAAATTCAGCGCTTATCAAAAATCGGCGGACAATACGGACGCTTGTTTGGCTTTGGAATGGAAGGGACTAAATTAAAAATTGTGTTATATATTAAAGATTTCAAGCCACAAGAGTGGCTGATGATTTTATACGAAACGTTAAAGGAACTTTCCTGTGTCAAAGACGAAAAATCGATTATTGCCTAAATCAAATGTTTATGTTTAAAACAGCACGGCGATAATGAAGGTTGGGGAATTTTATCTAAAATTGAAAAAATCACTTTCATCGCGTATATAACTTGGATTGTGAAGGATACTAATCACAGCAAAGGTGAATTCGCCATAACAAGGATTCATCGGAGTATTTTTCAAATCCTAGATGAAAGTGAGGGTATCTATAGATGAAAGCAACAGGTATTGTTCGCCGAATTGATGATTTAGGAAGGGTTGTTATACCGAAAGAAATTCGAAGAACATTGCGCATTCGTGAAGGAGATCCGCTCGAAATATTTGTTGACCGTGATGGTGAAGTCATTTTAAAAAAATACTCGCCAATTAGCGAATTAGGGGATTTTGCGAAAGAATATGCTGAAGCGCTATTTGACAGTTTAGGACAGCCGGTATTGATTTGTGACCGCGATGTTTTTATCGCTGTTGCGGGTGTGTCGAAAAAAGAGTATTTAAATAAAAATGTCAGCTCATTAGTGGAAAAGGCGATGGAAGAGCGCAATTCCGTACTTCATACGGAAGAGGGAGAAGTCGAGCTTGTCGATGGAGTTTCAGAAACGTTAAAGTCGTATACGATTGGCCCGATTGTGGCCAACGGTGATCCGATCGGAGCTGTCATTATTTTATCCAAGGAAAAAGAACTTAGCGAAGTGGAACATAAAGCAGTGGAAACTGCCGCCGGCTTTTTAGCCCGGCAAATGGAACAGTAACAGTCCCATGATCGAACAGAAAAGGTAGCGTGCTATGCTGCCTTTTTCTTTTGCGCTATAATAGCAATCGTTACTGGATTTATGAAGTTATGCGTGCGGAAGGAGAAACACGATGAAACCGCAAGAAGGGAGCATGTGGAGAGGGACGGTCGTTTTAACGATCGCCGCCTTTGTGACAAAACTATTCAGTGCTTTTTATCGTATTCCGTATCAAAATATCGTCGGAGACGTCGGTTTTTATATTTACCAGCAAGTATATCCGATTTACGGCATCGCCATGTCGCTTTCATTGTATGGATATCCGATCGTCATTTCTAAGCTCATCGCAGAGCGGATCGCGGAGCGTGATCGAACAGGAATTGCATCCGTTTTGCAAGTTTCGCTGTTGTTTTTATGCTCGCTTGGATTGTTTATTTTTGCCGTTCTCTATATAGGGGCGGCGCAGCTTGCAATATGGATGGGCGATGGCAAACTCGCTCCGTCCATTCGCCTTCTTTCTATTTCCTTTTTGTTATTTCCGTTTGTCGCGTTGCTGCGCGGCTATTTTCAAGGGCATAACAAGATGGTGCCGACTGCGGTTTCTCAAGTCGGAGAGCAGTTTGTCCGTGTGTCGGGCATCCTTTTTTTGTCGTATTGGTTTATAAAAAGCGGATATGATGTCTATACGTGTGGGACGGCTGCGATGGCCGGCACGTTAGCGGGAGGATTGACTGCGCTTCTTCTATTGACGGTGTTTTGGATAAGAAGGGAAAATAGAGGAAGAATACGTATAAAAACAAACCGTGCCGAAACAAAGCGCATTATATCGTATTTATTTATTAAAGGAATCATTATTTGTGTCACCAATATGGTGTTAACGCTTATTCCACTGGTAGACTCGTTTTTATTATTATCGTTGCTTAGCCAACGAGGCGGGGAAAGCATGGAACACGTCAAACTATTAAAAGGAATTTACGACCGCGGCCAGCCTCTGATTCAGATGGGTACGGTAGTAGCGACTTCTTTTTCGTTGGCGCTTGTTCCACTTATTTCCGGAGCGAAAAAACGTCGCAACGAACAATTTCTTTACGAAAAAATCGATCTATCGCTGCGCATTGCATTGGTGCTCGGACTAGGCGCTTCTTTAGGATTAATTTGTCTCATTCGCCCGATCAATATTATGCTATTTAAAAATGACCTTGGTTCGCTTTCTCTCGCGATTTTGATGGCTTCTGTTTTCTTTACGACATTAGCGCTTACGCTTTCAGCGCTATTGCAAGGAATGGGATATGAATGGGTTGCCGTAGTCGGCGTGTTCGTAGCGGTGGCAGTGAAAAGCGCTTTAAATTATCTGCTCGTTCCTGTACTAGGGATGATTGGCGCTGCCATAGGAACGACGATGTCTTATGCAGCGATGGCTTGCTTTTTATACGTCGCATTGCGCCAAAAACTGCCTTTTTATGTTCCGAAGAAAACGTATATATATTCTGTTGCAAAAGCGGCTTCAGCGATGGTGATTGTATTACAGCTATATATGCTTTTGGCGGAGAGATGGGGTACCGGCCGCCTGTTTGCAGTTGGTGAAGCGCTAGGCGGAGTTTTGCTTGGGGCGGTGATATATGTGACGGTCGTTATCAAAGGAAATGTGTTTTCCGAGCAAGAATTATCCTTTCTTCCGTTTTCAAACAAACTACGTGTATTATTAGGAATAGGTGATGGAAAATGAATACGATTTATATTTTCGGTTTAGGCGCCGGGGATATCGAGCAATTGCCGTTAGGGGTATACCGCAAGTTAAAAATGGCTTCTCCGCTTTTTCTGCGGACAAAGGAGCATCCTGTTGTCAAAGATCTGGAAGAAGAAGGAATATCATTTACTGCCTTTGACTTTGTTTACGAAAAACATGGACAATTTGAAGAGGTATATCAGGAAATTACAGCAATTTTATTGGAACAAGCGAAAAAAAGTGACATCTTTTATGCCGTTCCTGGTCATCCGCTGGCGGCAGAAAAAACGGTCCAGCTTTTGTTAGAAGCTGCGCGTCGCAACGAATGTCGCGTTGTCATTGAGGGTGGACAAAGCTTTCTCGATGCGCTGTTTACCGCGTTAAAAATCGATCCCATTGAAGGATTTCAGCTGATAGATGCTACCTCATTTCAAGGGGACGAATGGTCATTAACAAAGCATACGATTTTTTGCCAAGTATATGATTCGTTTATCGCATCGGAAGTGAAATTGACGCTAATGGAACAACTTCCCGACGATTATCCCGTCTATATCGTAACGGCAGCGGGAAGCAAAGAGGAGAGAGTGACGGAGGTTCCGCTATATGAGCTGGACCGTGTGACGACATTGAACAATTTAACGAGCGTTTATGTTCCACCTGTCCGTGATGAGAAACTGCTTTATCACCGTTTTGAAACGTTGCGGCGCGTTATTGCCACATTAAGAGGACCGAACGGCTGTCCGTGGGACCGAAAACAAACTCATGCCTCGCTAAAGCGATATTTGCTCGAAGAAACATATGAACTGTTTGAGGCGATCGACGACCATGACGATGATCATATGATCGAAGAACTCGGCGATGTGTTGTTGCAGGTGATGCTGCATGCGCAAATCGGCGAAGACGAAGGAATGTTTTCCATTAATGACGTCATCCGCGGAATTACGGAAAAGATGATTCGCCGCCATCCGCACGTATTTGGCGACGTTACAGTGGAAAATGCCGAACAGGTCGTGGAAAATTGGCAGCGAATTAAAGAGAAGGAAAAAGAAGCAAAAGATGAGCCCGTTTCGTTGCTTGCGGATGTTCCAAAAAGTCTGCCGAGTACGTTAAAAGCGTATGAGTTGCAGAAAAAAGCGGCAAAAGTAGGATTTGATTGGGACGATGTCGAGCCGATGTGGGAGAAAGTTGCCGAGGAAATAGCTGAATTTCAGCAAGAAGCAGCAAAACCGCATCATCGTTCTCAGCTCATCAGCGAGTTTGGCGATATTTTATTTGCGCTCATTAATGTTGCACGCTATTACGATATTAACCCAGAGGAAGCGCTGCATATGGTGAACCAAAAATTTTATCGGCGTTTCTCTTATATAGAGGAGCAGGTGAGAAAAAGCGGCAGGGCGATGACATCATTTTCCCTTGCCGAACTGGACCGTTTTTGGGAAGAAGCAAAAGAAAAAGGATTATAAAAGGGAGAGATAGAACATGCGTTTAGATAAATTTTTAAAAGTTTCCCGTCTGATCAAGCGCCGCACACTCGCAAAGGAAGTAGCCGATCAAGGGCGGATTACGATTAATGGCGCCGTGGCGAAGGCAAGTTCCACGGTAAAAATAGGGGATGAATTAACGATTCAATTTGGGCAAAAACGGCTCACAGTAAGGGTGATTGATTTAAAAGAAACGACGAAAAAAGACGAGGCGGCCAATTTATATGAAGTGATCCGCGAAGAGCGAATCGCTCCGGAAATAGAGGATGATGAAGAAATCTAATTTATGCAGATAGGCTTGTTCTAAAACGGCTCCCGCATTCATACATATGGTACCAACGTTAGGTTGGGAAAAAAATGTTTCTGTCTTTGACTTGATTTTAATAGGAATGCGGGGGATGAAGATGAGCCAACATTATGATTTTGGTGGAAATACAAATAAAGGTCCTGTCCAAGAACACGATGTGATTATGCGTGGAAGACGTCTCCTTGATATTACTGGGGTCAAACAGGTGGAAAGCTTTGATAATGAGGAATTTTTGCTCGAAACGGTAATGGGATTTTTATCGATTCGCGGACAAAATTTACAAATGAAAAATTTAGATGTCGATAGAGGTGTCGTTTCGATCAAGGGAAGAATTTTTGATCTCGTTTATTTAGACGACCATCAGGAGAAGGCTAAAGGATTCTTTAGCAAGTTGTTCAAATGAGCCTAACGACACAGTTGGCGACCATGCTGGCGATGATCGGAATGGGAGGCTGGCTTGGCGTCGCATTGGATACGTATAACCGTTTTTTGCAGCGACAGGATCGCTCCCATTGGATTGTGTTTATCAATGATATTTTATTTTGGATCGTTCAAAGTTTAATCATTTTCTACGTGTTACTGCTCGTCAATCAAGGCGAGCTGCGCTTTTATATTTTCTTGGCGATTTTATGCGGTTATGCCGCTTATCAAAGTTTGTTTCGCAAGATCTATTTAAAAGTGCTAGAATGGCTGATTTGGTTTGTAACGAGGCTGTACCAATTTTTTGTCCAACTATGCCGTTATGTTATCATTCGTCCCATCCAACTGCTTTTGCAAATATTATTGGCTCTTATACTGTTTATAGGGAAAATGCTCCTTTCCCTTTTTCGTCTGTCCCTTCGTATTTTGCATCAACTGGCAAGGCTTTTGTTTGCCCCGTTTCGCTGGATGGCCTTGATCATTTGGAAGATCACTCCGCCACGTTGGCAAAGGATATGCACAAAAATTTTTGCCTATCTAACAGGAATTATTCGCCAGATGAAGAATATGAAAGATAGGATTAGAACATGGATATCAAAATGGCAAAAGTAAAAGCAGAGGTGCAGAATAATGAGTGTACCGCACAAAACGAATGTGACAAAATTACAATCTTCATACGTATCAGCGCAGGAGGAGAAAAAGAAGAAGGCGTCAAAAAGGCGGCGAATCGCCGTCGTCCGCTTTACTTTTTTTGGAACTATTTTAGCGCTAATCTCTTCGATGTTTGTTTATACGATGCATTCGCAAACGAAAGATATTGAAGCGAATTTAGCCAGCAAAAAGCAGCTTGAGCAAAAGTTAGACAAGCTGGAAAAACAAAAGAAGCAGCTGAAAGAGGAAATTAAAAAGCTGCATGACGATGGATACATCGCGGAATTGGCGCGAAAAAAATATTATTTATCCAAAAATGGGGAGATTATTTTCGTCACTCCGGAAAAGTAATTTTTATCTTGCGCCATCCGGCGAATACGGGCATCCGCCTTATTGACACTTGTTTTTTGCATTCGTTATAATGAAAGAAAATAATTTTTAAAGTTCTTTAAGGAGGAGCACTTTTTTTATGTCAATTGAAGTAGGCAGCAAGTTACAAGGCAAAGTAACAGGGATTACGAAATTCGGGGCGTTTGTGGAGCTGCCAGAAGGTGTTACTGGGCTAGTTCATATTAGTGAGGTAGCAGATAATTACGTAAAAGATATTCACGATCATCTGAAGGTCGGAGATATCGTTTATGTTAAAGTAATTAATGTAGAGAAAGACGGAAAAATCGGTTTGTCGATTAAAAAAGCAAAAGATACGCCGCCTTCACAGCGTCCACGCCATAAAACAAACGACCGAGCCGCAGCGGAGAGCTTGGAACAAAAAATCAACCGTTTCCTAAAAGAAAGCGAAGACCGTTTGGCGTCGCTGAGACGTCATATGGAGTCGAAGCGGGGAGGTCGTGGAGCGAGACGTGGGTAACTTGCTGCTGAATGTATGACAGGGTAAGATCGTGGAATAACGGATAAAAAGCATCCATTTTTTGGTGGGTGCTTTTCTTGTTTTGGCTTTTCGATAAGGGGCGTCGTATTTCATCTGCCCAGGAACATGATGGAAGAAGGTTTGCTACGATATAAGTTTAACTTGACGCATAAGAATTTCATCAGACCCTTGGATACAAAGCGCGGAATACGAAACATCAATATAATGTCGTCTTCTCTATTTTCGTTGCTCCGAAGGAAAATTTCACCAATTCGATCTAGATGAAGAACCTATTGACAATGATATATTTGATCCATTATTATATTAAATGTTGTTGCGTGGCGGTGTAGCTCAGCTGGCTAGAGCGTACGGTTCATACCCGTGAGGTCGAGGGTTCGACTCCCTCCGCCGCCACCATCATAAGGCCCGTTGGTCAAGTGGTTAAGACACCGCCCTTTCACGGCGGTAACACGGGTTCGAATCCCGTACGGGTCACTATGAAAACGAGGATGTTTCTCGATCGAGAAGCATCCTCGTTTTTTTATTTGCGTTTTTTTGAACGAATTTGTGAATTTATGACGTGTTAGCAAGAATTGCGTCGAACGTTTTTTTTCTTGCTTTTCTTTTTTTGACAAATTTTTGATAATTCAAAATATATAATAGGGTTAAGAGAAAAGCAAAGGAGAGGATCGGAATGGAAAGAGTAGAAAGAAGGTTGATGAATCGAATTTCGGAAGTGTCTATTAACGACACACAGGCAGCGTTGTCGCGCTGGGTGCGCCATGTGAAATTGCGGCTAGGACACTTATTTATTCATAAGGGGTTTCTTCTTATTATTATCGGCTTTTTGCTTGGACGAGCTCTTATTCTGTCAAAGCTAACTCCGTTTGCCTTACCGTTTTTCGCTGCTGTTTATATGTTGCGCCGCGATAAGGCTGCGTTAGCGTTTATTGCATTGCTGGCGGGTTCTCTTACTTTATCGTTTGATACAACGTTATTTGTATTTGCCGGAGTGTTTGGTTTTCTCATTGTCCATGCATGGATTCGGAAATTTTTTAGCGAGTCGTTAAAATTGGTGCCTTTTGTTGTTTTTTGTCTATCCTTTTCTACAAAATTAGCTATTTCGTATTATTGGTTAGGAAACAAAACGTTATACGAAGCCGCCATGGCGTTGGTGGAAGCTGGTTTAGGATTGGTGTTAACACTTATTTTTATCCAAAGCATTCCGCTGTTAACGGTGCGTAAATATAAACATGCGTTAAGGGCGGAAGAGATTATTTCGTTAATCATTTTACTGGCATCCATGCTAACGGGAATGATCGGATGGACGGTTTACGGACTTTCGCTCGAACATGTGATGTCGCGCTATCTTGTGTTGCTATTTGCGTTTGTGGCGGGAGCGACGATCGGTTCTACCGTGGGGGTGGTGACGGGGTTGATTTTAAGTTTAGCGAATGTCGGCAATTTATATGAAATGAGTTTGCTGGCATTTGCCGGACTTTTAGGAGGATTGTTAAAAGAAGGAAAGAAAGCAGGCGTGTCTTTCGGATTGCTGATTGCCACATTGTTAATTGGACTGTATGGGAACGGCAAAGCGGAGCTTGTGCCGACGATTATGGAATCATGTTTTGCCGTGATTCTCTTTGCTTTGACATCCCGCTCCATAACGGAAAAAATCGCAAAACATATTCCGGGCACAGTGGAATATACGAATGAACAGCAGCAATATGTCCGAAAAATCCGTGATGTGACGGCACAGCGAGTTTCCCAATTTTCAAATGTATTCCAGGCGCTGGCCAACAGCTTTTCCGCAGGAGGCTTGTCTGCTTCTGACGATTATAGCGAACGGGAGATTGACTACTTTTTAAGCGATATTACCGAAAAAACGTGCCAAACTTGTTTTAAGAAAGAGCAGTGCTGGTCGTACAACTTTGATACAACATATGAATATATGAAACAAATTATGCTAGAAGCGGATGCGAAAACGCTGCCACACAATCACAAACTATTGCGGGAATGGGACCGCCACTGCGTCAAAGCCAGCAAAGTAGTGGATCTCATTGAAAAAGACGTGATGGTGTATCAGGCGAATCGCAAACTGCGGAAACAAATCAACGAAAGCAGAAAATTGGTCGCTGAACAGCTGTCAGGGGTTTCGCAGGTAATGGAGGATTTTGCTAAGGAAATTCAGAAGGAGCGCGAAAATCATTATTTGCAGGAAGAACAAATTTTCCATGCTTTGCAGGAATTCGGAATCGAAGTCGGCCACGTCGATATTTATAGCCTTGAAAAAGGAAACATTGATATTGAAATGAGCATTCCGTATTGCGAAGGCCGTGGCGAATGTGAAAAGTTAATTGCGCCAATGCTATCGGATATTTTAGGAGAAACGATCGTTGTCAAACGGGAAGAATGTGCGGTATATCCGAATGGCTACTGCCGGGTGGCCTTTGGCTCGACGAAAGCGTTTGTGGTTGAAACAGGCGTGGCATTTGCGGCAAAAGGCGGCGGGCTGGTGTCGGGCGACAGCTATTCGATGATTGAGTTGGGAAGTGGAAAGTATGCGATTGCGATCAGCGACGGCATGGGAAATGGAGAGAGGGCGCATAACGAAAGCAACGAGACACTGCGCCTTTTGCAAAAAATTTTACAAACAGGGATTGATGAATCGATCGCCATTAAGTCGATTAACTCCATCCTATCCTTACGGACGACGGAAGATATGTATTCGACGCTCGACTTAGCGATTATCGACTTGCAAGACGCTGTGACGAAGTTTTTAAAAATTGGTTCCACCCCGAGTTTTGTCAAACGCGGCGATAAAGTCATGAAAATTGAAGCAAGCAATTTGCCAATCGGCATTATTAAAGAAGTAGAATTTGAAATTGTCAGTGAACAATTAAAAGCAGGCGATTTATTGATTATGATGAGCGACGGGGTATTTGAAGGGCCGGTGCATGTGGAAAATCACGACGTATGGATGAAACGGAGAATTGCAGAATTAAAAACGAACGACCCTCAGGAAGTAGCGGATTTAATCATGGAAGAAGTGATTCGCAGCCGTGCAGGAAGGATTGACGATGATATGACGGTAGTCGTCGCGAAAATTAAACATAATACGCCGAAATGGGCGACGATTCCGGCTTATATGTATACAAAAAAAGCACAATAATAGTATAAAAACCCTATCCTCCGGCGATGCTTGTAATACATCAGCTGAGGAGGGGAAGAGAAAATGCGTAAAGGGACGTTAAGACAAATTTTGCTCATTACCGATGGTTGCTCCAATCATGGAGAAGATCCAGTTGCGATGGCCGCCCTGGCGAAAGAGCAGGGAATTACCGTGAACGTGATCGGTGTGCTCGATCAAGATACGATTGATGAAAGCGGATTGCGCGAAATTGAAGGGATTGCTTTGTCCGGTGGCGGGATTAGCCAAGTCGTGTATGCGAAACAGTTGTCACAGACGGTGCAAATGGTAACGCGAAAAGCGATGACGCAAACACTTCAAGGCGTCGTCAATAAAGAATTGAAGCAAATATTGGGTTCCGATGTGTCGCTTGAGGATTTGCCTCCAGAAAAGCGCGGCCAAGTGATGGAAGTAGTCGATGAACTTGGCGAGACAGTGGAATTAGAAGTTTTAATATTGATAGACACAAGCGGGAGTATGAAAACAAAACTCCCAACGGTGAAAGAGGCGCTGCTTGATTTATCGCTTAGTCTGAATGCGCGGACGGGAGATAATCGCTTTGCTGTATTTGTATTTCCAGGGAAACGGGGAGATGTGGAAAAAATTGTTGACTGGACGCCACGAATGGAAGAGCTGTCGACGGTATTTCCAAAACTAACATCGGGAGGATTGACGCCAACAGGGCCGGCCTTGCGTGAAGCATTAGCGTATTTCGGCAGAAAAAGATCATTAAGGAGCTGGATTGGCGATGATGAGTCATACTTTGAGGAATCATCCATGTAATCTTCCGCAGGGAACGGTCATTACGGGAAAATGGCATCGCCACTCCTATAAGTTGCTGAAACAGCTTGGCAGCGGGGCAAACGGAGTTGTTTATTTGGCGGAAAGCAAGAAAGGACTTGTTGCTGTAAAGCTTAGTGATGATCACGCATCGGTTACATCGGAAGTCAATATATTGCGCCGGTTTTCCAAGGTCCAGGGAGTTGCCCTTGGACCTTCTTTACTAGATGTCGATGATTGGATGAATCCTTTTTTACATCAAACCGTTCCATTTTATGTGATGGAATATATTAAAGGAGAAAGTCTTCCTGCTTTTATTCGTAAACATGGGAAAGAGTGGGTTATTATTCTTTTGTTGCAACTTTTAGCTGCCCTTGATCAGCTTCATCAGGAAGGATGGGTGTTTGGCGATTTGAAGCCGGAAAATTTACTCGTTTCCGGTCCACCTCCTACGATCCGGCTTCTCGATGTAGGGGGCACGACGTTGCAAGGGAGGGCGATTAAGGAATTCACAGAGCTTTACGATCGCGGTTACTGGGGACTGGGTTCTCGCAAGGCAGAGCCATCGTATGATTTATTCGCGGTGGCAATGATCATGATTACCGTTTGCAGCCCGGTGAAACTGGAGAGAAAAGGGGATGGACGAAGCCAGTTGTTGTCGATCATTCAGAAAGATACAATATTACGGAAATATGAGAACATATTGTTGAAGGCGATCGACGGCAAGTATAAGCGGGCATCTGAGATGAGGCAGGACATTTTAGCCGCTTTTCATCGTTCTTCTCGTTCCCATGATCAGCAGCCTGCCCGGCATATGAAACAGGCATCGCGCCGCAGCCAAAAGAGAAAGCGGCGCAAAGGAAAAGGAGTGCTAGAAACGGTATTAATTGCGGCTGTCCTTTTATGTGTTTACGCCATCTATGTGTATCATCAAATGCTCCCTTAATAAAATTTTTTATCGCTAGCACGGCTATTTCTTGATAAAATAATGGTCGAGATTTTTGAGAAAATATTGCAATAATGATACGATGAGAATGAAAAACTATGTTTGGATGAAGAGGTTTTTTCGAAATGATCGCGGAAGTGTACGAGTTTATCGAAAAGCATGCCCTGCTTACCCGGAATGCGACAGTGATTGTCGGAGTATCAGGCGGTCCGGATTCGCTGGCGCTATTGCATTTTTTTTGGTCGATGCAAAAGGAATGGAATATCACATTAATCGCTGCCCATGTAGACCATATGTTTCGCGGCAAACAGTCTGAAGAAGATATGCATTTTGTGAAACATTTTTGCGCGGCGCGCGGTATTATATGTGAGGCGAAGCAAATCGATGTTCCGGCGTTCCAGCGTCGGTCGAAATTAGGCGCCCAAGAGGCAGCGCGTCATTGCCGCTATCGATTCTTTGCGGAAGTAATGAAAAAATATCAAGCGCAATATTTAGCTTTAGGCCATCATGGCGATGACCAAGTTGAAACCATTCTAATGCGGCTTGTGCGTGGCAGTACAAGCAAAGGCTATGCCGGCATTCCCGCCAAGCGACCATTTTATGGCGGATACATTATCCGTCCGTTTCTGGCGGTAAGCCGCGCGGATATTGAAGCGTACTGCCAGCAGCATCAAATTACACCACGCCATGACGCTAGCAATGATAAAGAAGACTATACGCGAAATCGATTTCGCCATCACATTATTCCATTGTTAAAAAAAGAAAATCCGCGCCTTCATGAACGGTTTCAACTGTATAGCGAAATGGTAATGGAAGATGAGGAGTTTTTAGAGGAATTAGCGAGGGATGCGCTGAATAAAGTAATGGAAAAACAACGCGATGCGGTGATGTTAAAAATCAAGCCGTTTCTAGCGCTAGCCAAACCTTTGCAACGAAGAGGGCTTCAGCTGTTGCTTGGCGATCTTTATCAAGACGTCCCTTCTTCTCTCACTTCGATACATATTCATAATATATTGACGCTTTTGCATCGCCGCCGTCCTTCGGGAAGGTTAGACTTGCCAAATGGCTTAAAGGTCATTCGTTCTTATGATTGCTGCTTGTTTACTTTTCAGGAAGAAAAAAAAGATGCAGGCTATACATTCGAATTAAACATTCCGGCTGTATTGCCCCTCCCGAATCATCATGTAATTGTTAGCGAATTTTGGGAACACTATCCGAAAGAGCAGAAAGGAAACGATATGTTTATTATCGATCCAGAGGCAATATGCCTCCCGTTGCGGGTGCGAACGCGCCGCGCGGGTGACCGGATGACGTTAAAAGGGATGACAGGAACAAAAAAAGTAAAAGAAATTTTCATTGAAGCGAAAATTCCGCTGCATGAAAGAGAGCGCTGGCCGATTGTCGAAGATGGGCAAGGAAATATTATATGGATTCCAAAACTAAAAAAATCAGCTTTTGAAACAACAGATGTTACCAAATCACGCTATATTGTATTACACTATAAAGAGCAATGAAAAGAGCAATGAACAGCTAGGAGGAAAAGAAAGATGGGGATGAAAGACGATATTCAAAAAGTACTGATTACGGAAGAGCAAATTCAAGAAAAGGTTAAGGAGTTAGGCAAAATTTTGACCGAGGAATATGATGGGCGTTTTCCGTTAGCGGTCGGCGTATTAAAAGGAGCCATGCCGTTTATGGCCGATTTGTTGAAGCATATTGATACATATTTAGAAATGGATTTTATGGATGTGTCCAGTTATGGAAACGCGACTGTATCATCCGGTGAAGTGAAAATTTTAAAGGATTTAAATACATCGGTGGAAGGGCGAGATATTTTAATTATCGAGGATATTATCGATAGCGGCTTGACGCTAAGCTACTTAGTGGACCTGTTCCGATACCGCAAAGCAAACTCGATTAAAATTGTGACGCTGCTAGACAAACCTTCCGGACGGAAAGCGGATATTGAAGCGGATTATGCTGGGTTTATTGTTCCTGATGAATTTGTTGTCGGCTATGGTTTAGATTACTGCGAAAAATACCGCAACCTTCCTTTTATCGGGGTGTTGAAGCCGGAAGTGTATAATAAATAAAATTGCTTTTCGTGCCGCTAGCGAATTGTTTGTATTTATACAAAATTCTATGATAGTATTGAGTATAGTGTGTTTCATATGGGAGGAGGCAAGAAATGAATCGGATCTTCCGAAATACAATATTTTATTTATTGATCTTTCTCGTTGTTATCGGTGTGGTCAGCTTCTTTAACGGAAGCAACCAGCGGACAGAGCCGATGACATACGATGCGTTTATTACTCATTTGGAAAATGGCGATGTAAAATCATTTTCCATGAAGCCGGAGCGCGGCGTATATGAAATAAAAGGGCAGCTGAAAACGTATAGCGAGGATCAATACTTTTCCACTTATGTCATGAACAGCGATACGGTGTTAAACCGTATTGACGCGGCAGCGAAGCGGACGCGAGTGGAAGTCTTGCCAGCGGACGAAACAAGTGGATGGGTCACTTTCTTCACTTCGATCATCCCATTTGTCATCATTTTTATCTTGTTTTTCTTCTTGCTGAATCAAGCGCAAGGCGGCGGCAGCCGGGTAATGAACTTCGGAAAAAGCCGAGCAAGGCTATATACGGACGATAAAAGAAAAGTTCGTTTCCGTGATGTCGCTGGTGCGGACGAAGAAAAACAAGAGCTCGTGGAAATTGTTGAATTTTTGAAAGATCCGCGCAAGTTCGTCGAACTTGGTGCCCGTATTCCAAAAGGGGTGCTGCTCGTAGGTCCTCCGGGAACGGGGAAAACGTTGCTTGCGCGTGCGGTTGCTGGAGAAGCAGGCGTGCCATTCTTCTCCATTAGCGGTTCGGATTTTGTGGAAATGTTCGTTGGTGTCGGTGCATCGCGTGTGCGTGACTTGTTTGAAACGGCGAAGAAAAATGCCCCATGTATCATTTTCATTGATGAAATTGATGCGGTTGGTCGTCAACGCGGTGCAGGGCTTGGCGGTGGACACGATGAACGCGAACAAACGCTCAACCAATTGCTTGTTGAGATGGATGGTTTCAGCGGCAATGAAGGAATTATCATTATCGCGGCAACCAACCGTCCAGACATTTTAGACCCGGCGCTGTTGCGCCCTGGACGCTTTGACCGGCAAATTACGGTAGACCGTCCAGACGTTAAAGGCCGTGAAGCAGTATTGCGTGTACATGCACGCAATAAGCCGCTTGATGAATCGGTCGACTTAAAAACGATTGCGATGCGTACACCAGGCTTTTCCGGCGCGGATTTGGAAAACTTGTTGAACGAGGCGGCTCTGGTGGCAGCGCGGCGGAACAAAAAGAAAATTGATATGAGCGATATTGATGAGGCGACAGACCGCGTCATTGCTGGACCGGCAAAGAAAAGCCGCGTCATTTCCGAAAAAGAGCGCCGCATTGTCGCGTTCCACGAAGCAGGGCATACCGTCATCGGCATGGTGCTTGCTGATGCGGAAATGGTGCATAAAGTAACGATCGTACCCCGCGGTCAGGCGGGCGGTTATGCGGTGATGCTTCCAAAAGAAGACCGCTATTTTATGACAAAACAAGAGCTAATGGATAAAATTACTGGCTTGTTAGGCGGACGCGTAGCGGAAGAAATCGTGTTTAATGAAGTCAGCACAGGCGCGCATAACGACTTTCAGCGCGCAACCAATATTGCCCGCCGCATGGTGACGGAATTTGGAATGAGCGAAAAACTCGGTCCGCTGCAGTTTGGCCAGCCGAGCGGGCAAGTATTTTTAGGCCGCGATTTGCATAACGAGCAAAATTATAGTGATAAAATTGCTTATGAAATTGATTTGGAAATTCAACGCATTATTAAAGAGTGTTACGAAAAGGCAAAAAGCATTTTAACGCAATATCGCGATAAATTGGATTTAATCGCTACAACATTGTTAGAAGTAGAGACGTTGGATGCCGAACAAATTAAACATTTGTTTGAGCACGGCACATTGCCAAACCGCGATAGAGGCGCTGACAGCAACAACAAAGACCAAGGCGGTAACAACGACGTTAAAATTAATATTCAAAAGAAAGAGGAGTAAAAGGTGTCTCTTTGACAGGGACATCTTTTTTTATCCGGGAAAAAACAATGTATGATATGATGTAGGAAGTAATAATTTGTGAAAAGTGGGGATGAGGCAATGATTTTTGTGTTAGATGTTGGCAATACGAATACAGTGTTAGGGGTATATGACGGGGATGATTTAAAGCATCATTGGCGCATTGAAACAAGCCGCAGCAAAACGGAAGATGAATACGGCATGACGATCAAGGCGCTATTGAACCATGTCGGGCTTCAGTTTTCCGACATTGATGGCATTATTATTTCTTCCGTTGTTCCGCCAATTATGTTTGCGCTTGAGCGCATGTGTTTAAAATACTTCCATATTAAGCCGATTATCGTCGGACCAGGTATTAAAACGGGGCTAAATATTAAATACGACAATCCAAGGGAAGTTGGAGCCGACCGGATTGTCAATGCGGTGGCCGGCATTCATTTATACGGCAGCCCGCTCATTATTGTCGATTTCGGTACGGCGACAACGTATTGTTATATTAATGAACATAAACAATATATGGGGGGCGCGATTGCTCCAGGGATTATGATTTCGACGGAGGCGCTGTTTGCGCGGGCAGCGAAATTGCCGCGCATCGAAATTGCCCGTCCTGACGATATTATCGGGAAAAATACGGTTAGTGCGATGCAGGCGGGAATTTTGTATGGCTATGTAGGGCAAGTAGAAGGCATTGTGTCGCGGATGAAGGCAAAAAGCCCTGTTCCGCCAAAAGTGATTGCGACAGGAGGATTAGCGTCCTTAATTGCTAGCGAATCCGATGTCATTGATATTGTAGATCCATTTTTGACCTTGACTGGATTAAAAATTTTATATGAGAAAAACGTCGACAAAAAACAATGAAAGGTTGAGTTAGTATGGGAGATTACTTAGTAAAAGCGTTAGCTTATGACGGACAAGTAAGAGCGTACGCGGCCCGCACGACAGAAACGGTTGGCGAAGCACAGCGCCGCCACCAAACGTGGCCGACCGCCTCCGCAGCACTTGGCCGAGCGCTTACCGCGGGAGTGATGATGGGGGCGATGTTAAAAGGTGACGAAACATTAACGATTAAAATTGACGGCGGCGGTCCGATCGGCACCATTCTGGTGGACAGCAACGCGAAAGGAGAGGTACGCGGGTATGTCGCCAATCCACATGTGCACTTTGAGTTAAACGAACATGGAAAATTAGATGTGGCGAGAGCCGTAGGAAAAAACGGGATGTTAACGGTCGTGAAAGACCTAGGACTGCGTGATTTTTTTACTGGACAAGTACCGATTATTTCCGGGGAACTTGGTGAGGATTTTACGTACTATTTTGCTTCTTCGGAACAAGTTCCATCTTCTGTCGGGGTCGGTGTACTTGTGAATCCAGACAATACCATATTGGCGGCAGGAGGCTTTATCATCCAGCTGATGCCGGGAACGGAAGAGAAGACGATTGAACAAATCGAACAGCGTTTACAAACGATTCCTCCGGTTTCGAAAATGATCGAAAGCGGGCTAACACCGGAGGAAATTTTAGAGAAGCTGCTTGGGAAGGGAAATGTCAAAGTGCTAGAAACACTTCCGGTTGCGTTTGTTTGCCGCTGTTCACGGGAACGAATTGCCGATGCGTTGATCAGTTTAGGGCCGCAGGAAATTCAAGATATTATTGATAAAGAAGGATATGCCGAAGCGTCGTGCCATTTTTGCAATGAAACGTACCACTTCACCAAAGAGGAGCTCAAGCAGCTGAAACAGATTGCAGATGCGAAAGCAGAATAAAAATTTAAAAAGATTAAAATGATTGACAATTACGCCAATAACTGATACATTTGAAACAAATTCGATAAAATTAATCGGGATTAGGGGTGAAAACATGGCAAGAACAGTAAACTCCGTAACAGAATTGATCGGTGATACGCCAGCAGTGAAACTAAACCGCATTGTCGATGAAGACAGTGCCGACGTTTATCTAAAACTCGAATTTATGAATCCAGGAAGCAGCGTCAAAGACCGGATTGCCTTGGCGATGATTGAAGCGGCGGAAAAAGAAGGAAAATTAAAACCAGGCGATACGATTGTCGAGCCGACAAGCGGAAATACAGGAATTGGGTTGGCAATGGTTGCTGCCGCCAAAGGCTATAAAGCGGTTTTAGTCATGCCAGACACGATGAGTTTAGAGCGCCGTAATTTATTGCGCGCATATGGCGCCGAATTAGTGCTTACGCCGGGAAGCCAAGGAATGCGCGGCGCCATTGAAAAGGCGGAAGAATTGGTCAGAGAGCATGGCTATTTTATGCCGCAACAGTTTAAAAATGAGGCTAACCCAGAAATTCACCGCTTAACGACAGGGAAAGAAATTGTTGAGCAAATGGGCGATCAATTAGATGCGTTCATTGCCGGCGTCGGTACGGGCGGAACGATTACCGGAGCAGGGCAAGTTCTTCGTGAAAAATATCCAAACATTAAAATTTATGCTGTAGAGCCTGCTGATTCGCCGGTATTATCAGGCGGAAAACCAGGCCCTCACAAAATTCAAGGAATCGGAGCCGGATTTGTGCCAGACATTTTAGATACAAACATTTACGATGAAGTCATTACGGTGACAACGGAAGAAGCGTTTGCCGCCGCTCGCCGCGCTGCCCGCGAAGAAGGAATTCTTGGTGGAATTTCTTCTGGCGCTGCCATTCATGCCGCGTTGAAAGTAGCGAAACAACTTGGAAAGGGAAAGAAAGTATTGGCGATTATCCCAAGCAATGGCGAACGCTACTTAAGCACACCGCTTTACCAATTCGAAGAGTAAATCATCCTATTCGGCAGGGGAAAGGAACCCTGTCGAACTTTTTTTATAATGATATGTTTTCTGACTCGTTGTACAATAAGAATATATAGCGGTGGAGGGCAAGGAGTGATGTTGCTATGGGACAAAATCGAAAAAGGAAAAGGCGAACGGTTTCTTATGCATACAGAGACTGGTTCGCGCAATATAAGATGCTTGCGCATGAACAGCCATATCACGTTTTGTTAGAAAGCGGTCAAGGCGGACGGTATAGCATCATCGGATTCGCCCCCAATGGCATCATTCGCGCGACGGAAAATCAGCTCCATATTGTTTATCATGGGGAAAGAAAACGGTATGAAGGCAACCCGCTATTATTGTTGAAGCAATGGTTTGCCGGTGTTTCTCTTTCCGCCGCTGATGACGGCGTCCCTTTTCAGGGCGGGGTGATCGGTTATATCAGCTATGATGGTATGCGGTATATTGAAAGAATCCCGTCTTATGCCAAAGACGACTTGCAGCTTCCGTATATGTATTTTTTCATTTTTGACGATGTATTTGTATACGACCATCAAAAGCAGCTGCTGCATATGATTGTTCATTATAGGGACGGAGAAGAATTAGAAGCAGATCGGCGCCTCTCCTTTTATGAGATGTGTTGGCTGCAGGAAAAGAAAGAAGACATTTGCTGGCCATTTCAAGCTAAAAAAGCCGATCCCTCGGTTTCGATGACAAAAGAGGAATTTGTGCAAGCCGTTTGCCGAGTGCAGCAATATATCGCCCAAGGCGATGTATTTCAAGTCAATTTATCGGTGCGCCAGTCAAAGCCGCTATTGGTGCATCCGTTTCATATTTACGAGCAGCTTCGCGCCATCAATCCATCTCCGTATATGGCGTATATTCATTTCCCAGAGTTTCAAATCGTTAGCGGTTCGCCCGAATTGCTTGTCAAAAAACGGGGAAATGACATTAGCACAAGACCGATTGCCGGAACGCGTTCACGCGGGAAAACAAAAGAAGAAGACGAACGGATCGCGCAAAAGTTGCTTGCCAATGAAAAGGAAATCGCTGAACATGCCATGCTCGTCGATTTAGAGCGCAATGATTTGGGACGCGTATGTCAATACGGCACGGTGAAAGTGGATGAGTGGATGACGATTGAACGATACTCTCATGTGATGCATATCGTTTCGCATGTATCTGGAAAACTGCAACAAGGAAAAGATGCGTTTGATGTTATCCAGGCCATGTTTCCTGGCGGCACCATTACTGGCGCACCAAAAGTGCGAACGATGGAAATTATCGAAGAACTCGAGCCGGTACGGCGGGGGGTGTATACCGGTTCGATCGGATGGATCGGATTTAATGGAGATATGGAATTTAACATTGCGATTCGCACGATGATCGCGAAAGACGGCATGGCCCATGTGCAAGCAGGAGCTGGAATTGTCATTGATTCGCATCCGGAATATGAATATGAGGAATGCTTGAAAAAGGCGGCAGCCCTTTGGAAAGCGAAAGAGCTGAGCGAAGCAGAGAAACTATATCAGAGCATGAGGTGAGATAGAATGATTATCATGATTGATAATTATGATTCCTTTACATATAACTTAGTGCAATATTTAGGCGTGCTAGGTGAAGAGTTGATCGTGAAACGAAATGACGAAGTGACCATTAAAGAAATAGAGAAGTTAAATCCAGATTTCCTCATGATTTCGCCCGGACCTTGCACACCAAACGAAGCTGGCATCAGCCTCGAAGCGATCGCATATTTCGCTGGGAAAATTCCGATTTTTGGCGTCTGTCTTGGCCATCAAGCGATCGCGCAAGTATTTGGCGGAAAAATCGTTCGCGCCGACCGTTTAATGCACGGCAAGACGTCACAAGTATTTCACGATGGAAAAACGATTTTTAGCGGCATTCCTAGTCCGTTTACCGCTACTCGCTACCATTCCCTTATTGTTGAAAAAGAAACGTTGCCGGATTGCTTCGAAATTTCCGCGTGGACAGAAGAAAACGAAATCATGGCGATCCGCCACAAGACGCTGCCAGTGGAAGGAGTGCAGTTTCACCCAGAGTCGATTATGACCAGTCACGGAATGCAGTTGTTGAAAAACTTTATAGAAACATATAAAAGGGTTCGATAGTACATGTACGTATATATCAATGGAGATATCGTCCATAAAAATGAAGCGCGCATTTCTCCATTTGACCACGGTTTTTTATACGGGCTTGGCGTATTTGAAACGTTTCGCACTTATGATGGCCATCCGTTTTTGCTCGATGACCATTTGGAGCGGTTAAACGGCAGCTTGCAGGAGATGAATATTGCCAAGGTTTTTACTCGCGATGAAGTGAAAGAAATACTTTATCGATTATTAGAAGTGAACGGGTTAAGAAATGCCTATGTTCGCTTGAATGTTTCCGCAGGCATTGGCGATATTGGTTTGCAAACGGATGCTTACGATGCACCGACGATTATTATGTATATGAAGCCTTTGTCTGCCCCATCCTTTACGAAAGGAAAAGTAGGAATCATTTTAAAAGCGAGACGAAATACCCCGGAGGGAACCGAACGGTTAAAATCGCACCATTATCTCAACAATATGATCGGGAAACGGGAAATTGGCAGCCGTACGGATGCAGAAGGAATGTTTTTGAATGAACAAGGATATGTCGCCGAGGGAATCGTTTCGAACATTTTTTGGGTGAAAAACGAGACGGTATACACTCCGGCAATTCGTACAGGAATTCTAAATGGCGTCACAAGACAGTTTGTGCTTGCGATGTTGAGGGCGCTAAACATCGCTTATGAGGAAGGGTTTTATCCACTAACGCATCTAAAGCAAGCCGATGAAATCTTTGTGACCAATTCGATTCAGGAAATTGTTCCGATTTATCAAATCGGGGACCGCGCCTATCCAGGCGCCGATGGGATCATTACGTCATTACTGCAGAAACATTATAAACGTTTTACGCCTTTTTTATGGACAAGACAAGAATTGACAGAAAGGATTGGGGACCAATGAACGTGGCAAGTGCAACTTCTCTTGTACTGCGTTGCGGGGATTATGAGTTAGATTTACGTAAAAAAACAATGATCATGGGAATCGTCAACGTCACACCTGATTCTTTTTCTGACGGTGGACGGTTTTATGATGTTGACCGCGCTGTCGAGCACGCCAAACGGCTGGTGGCAGACGGGGCCGATATCATTGATATCGGCGGTGAGTCGACTCGTCCGGGGGCGGAAAAAGTATCGTTGGAAGAAGAATTGCGCCGCGTCATTCCAGTCGTAAAGGCTATTGCGAAAGAAGTGAAGGTTCCGATTTCTATTGATACGTATAAAGCGGAAGTCGCCAAACAGGCCATTGAAGCGGGGGCCCATATCATTAACGATGTATGGGGAGCCAAAGCGGATGCAAAAATGGCGGAAGTCGCCGCTTCCTACGATGTTCCGATTATTTTAATGCATAACCGTCATCATTTAGAGTATCAAGACTTAATTTCCGATATGATCGCAGATTTGATGGAAAGCGTTGCGATCGTAAAACGTGCGGGTGTGAAGGATGAAAACATTATTTTAGATCCAGGTATCGGATTTGCGAAAACATTTGAACATAACCTAGAAGTCATGCGCCGTTTAGACGAATTTACCCGGCTCGGATACCCACTGCTGCTTGGAACGTCCCGCAAGCGGTTTATTGGACATGTGTTGGACTTGCCAGTTGATGAGCGGGTCGAAGGAACAGGAGCAACGGTATGCCTTGGTATTGCGAAGGGCGCTCATATCGTGCGCGTGCATGATGTATTGCCGATTGCGCGAATGGCGAAAATGATGGATGCGATGTTAGGAAAAGGGGTGGAGGGCGATCGATAAAATTTATCTTCAACGTATGGAGTTTTATGGGTATCACGGCGTTCTTCCGGAAGAAAATATGCTTGGACAACGCTTTATCGTCGATGTCACCCTAGAAACGAATTTACAAAAAGCTGGAAAGAGCGATCGGTTAGAAGATACGATTAATTACGCGGAAGTGTACAATATTTGCCGCCATATTGTTGAGAAAAAAAAGTTCGCGCTGATTGAAGCAGTAGCAGAGACGATCGCTGGGGGAATTTTGTCTTCTTTCCCAGCCGTTATTCGCTGTACGGTGAAAGTCACCAAACCAAATCCGCCTATTCCAGGCCATTATGAATCCGTAGCAGTAGAAATTGTAAGGGGTCGTTAAATGGAAAATTGTGCGTATATTGCGTTAGGGTCTAATATTGGTAACCGCCTATATTATTTGCGAGAAGCAGTCAAGGCATTGGACAGCCATGAGCAAATTTCTGTCATTGCTACCTCGTCTATTTACGAGACAGAGCCAGTCGGTTACATCAACCAAGATAAGTTTTTAAATATGGTTATCAAAATTACTACTGTCCTTTCTCCTTTTGCATTGCTTGAGGTGACGCAAAAAATCGAACAAAGATTTGGAAGAAAGAGGGAAATACGCTGGGGACCACGAACGTTAGACCTTGACATTTTACTATATAATCATGAAAATATTGAAACAGAGCAGCTTATCATTCCACACCCGCGTATGACGGAACGTGCGTTTGTGATGATTCCGTTATTGGAATTAAATCATCATATTCATATCCCAAATGTTTCCCAATGCTTGGAAGACCTCATAGATCAACTACCTGATAGAGAAGGAGTTCATGTATGGAAGCAGAAAAATGGGGAAGACGTATTCGCGCTTTTCGAAAGCTAAAAGGATTTACACAAGAAAGGTTAGCAAAGGAACTGGGGATTTCCGTATCGATACTGGGGGAAATTGAACGAGGAAATCGCTTTCCGTCGGAGCAATTAATCCAACAAATTGCCGAACGGTTAAATATATCTGTAAAGGAGCTAGCTCCGCCGCAGTTAGAAGAATAGGAAAGGAGGTAAACCGATGTTTAAAATCGGCGATGTAGAAATTAAAAACCGTGTCGTTCTTGCGCCAATGGCCGGAGTGTGCAATTCCGCATTTCGCCTTACGGTGAAAGAATTCGGTGCAGGGCTTGTTTGTGCGGAAATGGTAAGCGATAAAGGAATTGTCTACAATAATGAAAAGACGTTAGAAATGTTATATATTGACGAGCGAGAAAAGCCGTTAAGCCTGCAAATTTTTGGCGGGGAAAAAGAAACGCTTGTCAAAGCGGCCAAATTTGTCGACAAAAACACGAATGCCGATATCATTGACATTAATATGGGATGCCCTGTCCCGAAAATTACGAAATGTGATGCGGGGGCGAAATGGCTTTTAGATCCAAATAAAATTTATGATGTGGTTGCCGCTATTGTAGACGCGGTGGAAAAGCCAGTAACCGTAAAAATGCGGATCGGTTGGGATGAAAATCATATTTATGCGGTAGAGAATGCCCAAGCAGTCGAACGGGCTGGCGGTAAAGCAGTCGCAGTCCATGGACGAACAAGAGTGCAGATGTACGAAGGCAAAGCAGATTGGAATATCATTAAACAAGTAAAAGAAGCGGTCAACATCCCTGTGATCGGAAACGGCGACGTAAAAACCCCGCAAGATGCAAAACGGATGTTGGAGGAAACAGGGGTTGACGGAGTAATGATTGGCCGCGCGGCCCTCGGGAATCCATGGGTCATCTACCGTACTGTTCGCTATCTAGAAACAGGAGAGCTAATTCCAGAACCAACGGCAAGAGAAAAGGTTGATGTATGCCTTTTGCATTTAGACCGTTTAATTGCGTTAAAAGGGGAACATATTGCCGTCAAGGAAATGCGCAAACATGCGGCATGGTATTTAAAAGGAGTGCGCGGTGCGGCAAAAATCCGCAACGCGATTAACGAATGCGAAACTCGCGAACAACTTGAAACGCTACTGCTTCATTTTGTCGAAGAAGTGGAAAACAGATCGGAAACAGATGCACAGGCTGTATAAGAAACGAATGAAATGATCGCAGTGATGACTGCCAGCCTTCGCTGGCAGTATTTTTCATAAAAAAACTTGTTAAATGGAGTGAATGATGTATGAGTCACGAAGAATTAAACGATCAATTACTCGTCCGTAGAGAGAAACTAAAAAAACTGCAGGAAATGGGAGTAGATCCATTCGGAAAACGGTTTGAACGCACACATAAAGCGCAAGAGCTGTTTGATTTATATGGCGATTTGTCGAAAGAAGAACTCGAAGAGCGGCAAATACAAGTGGCCGTCGCGGGACGGATTATGACAAAACGCGGCAAAGGGAAAGCGGGGTTTGCCCATATCCAAGATGTGACGGGGCAAATTCAAATTTACGTTCGCAAAGATGATGTCGGCGAAGACCAATACGAGCTTTTTAAAATTTCCGATTTAGGCGATATTATCGGCGTTCGTGGAACCGTATTTAAAACAAAAGTAGGGGAGCTTTCGATTAAAGTATCGTCTTACGAATTTTTAACGAAATCGCTGCGCCCGCTTCCAGAGAAATATCATGGCTTAAAAGATATTGAACAGCGCTACCGTCAGCGGTATTTAGACTTAATTATGAACCCAGAAAGCAAAAATACATTTATTACCCGCAGTTTAATTATTCAATCGATGCGGCGCTACCTGGATAGCCATGGTTATTTGGAAGTAGAAACGCCGATGATGCATACTATTGCTGGGGGAGCGGCAGCGCGTCCGTTTATCACCCATCACAACGCACTAGATATGCCGTTGTATATGCGAATTGCGATTGAGCTCCATTTGAAACGTTTAATTGTCGGCGGTTTGGAAAAAGTATATGAAATTGGACGCGTTTTTCGTAATGAAGGCATTTCGACACGGCACAATCCAGAGTTTACGATGCTGGAACTATACGAAGCATATGCCGATTTCCGCGATATTATGAAGTTGACGGAGAATCTGATCGCCCATATCGCGCAGGAAGTATTAGGGACGACCAAAATTCAATATGGCGAGCATATAGTGGATTTAACGCCAGAATGGAAACGGCTCCACATGGTCGATGCAATTAAAGAATACGTCGGTATTGACTTTTGGAAGCAAATGAGCGATGAGGAAGCGCGGGAGTTAGCGAAAGAACACGGTGTAGAAATAGCGCCGCATATGACGTTTGGGCATATTGTCAATGAATTTTTCGAGCAAAAAGTAGAGGACAAGCTCATTCAGCCAACATTTATTTACGGCCATCCGGTAGAAATCTCGCCGTTAGCGAAGAAAAATCCAGATGATCCACGCTTTACGGATCGTTTTGAACTGTTTATCGTCGGCCGTGAACACGCAAATGCCTTTACCGAATTAAACGATCCAATCGACCAGCGCGAACGCTTTGAAGCGCAATTAAAAGAGCGTGAACAAGGAAATGACGAAGCGCATGAGATGGATGAAGACTTCCTTGAAGCACTTGAATACGGAATGCCGCCAACAGGTGGTTTAGGTATTGGTGTGGACCGTCTTGTGATGTTATTAACCAATTCTCCGTCTATTCGCGATGTATTGTTATTCCCACAAATGCGTCATAAATAAGATATTCTCTTCCCCTATGGGGTTTTGCCCATAGGGGAAATATTTTAAGAATAGTTGACTTTTAAATATAAATTATTATAAAATAAAAAAGTCGCTTTCAGAAAAAGAAAAAGGAATAAAAAGTTGACAATAAGATTTTTAGATGATATATTATTAAAGTCGCTTTGAAAGACGGATGACCTTGAATCAAAGGCGAATTCAATACATAAGAAGCACTTAAAGAAAAGGACTATAAACCGAGAGAAGATTTTGCTTTCGTGAACAGCGAAAAGCGAATTTTAACGAAAATTGGCGAAATAAAATAGTTCTTGACAATGCTATCGGTTGAACTATAATAAAACTTGTCTATCACTTGCCTAGTGGCTATAGCGGAGAGGAAACACCCGTTCCCATCCCGAACACGGAAGTTAAGCTCTCCAGCGCCGATGGTAGTTGGGGCCAGCGCCCCTGCAAGAGTAGGTCGTCGCTAGGCAAGTTTATATGGAGGATTAGCTCAGCTGGGAGAGCACTTGCCTTACAAGCAAGGGGTCGGCGGTTCGATCCCGTCATCCTCCACCATTTCTAGTAAAAAACATTAGCTTGGTGAGAAGTAACGAGCTAAACATCCGTGAATTCACTACGAGTTGTCCCGACACATCCCGCGTCATTGAATCGACTAGAAGAGCAAGGGACATCGGAATACTGAGTATCTTGATTGCAGATGAGCCATTAGCTCAGTAGGGGAGCAACGAGCCTAAGCTTCTATGAATCTGCTCCGAGTTGCCTCGACGCATCCAACATCTTTGAATTCGCTGGTAGAGGAAGAGGCAACGAAAAAACAACGAGTGTCTTCATTACATGAGCCATTAGCTCAGCAGGTAGAGCAACGAGCCTAAGCTTCCATGAATCTGCTCCGAGTTGCCTCGACGCATCCTACATCTTCGAATTTGCTGGTAGAGGAAGAGGCATCGAAAAACAATGAGTGTCTTCATTACATGAGCCATTAGCTCAGTAGGTAGAGCATCTGACTTTTAATCAGAGGGTCGGAGGTTCGAGTCCTCCATGGCTCACCATTTTGCGGGTGTGGCGGAATTGGCAGACGCGCTAGATTCAGGGTCTAGTGCCCTTTACGGGCGTGGGGGTTCGAGTCCCTTCACCCGCATACATAAGTTGCATGCGGAAGTAGTTCAGTGGTAGAACACCACCTTGCCAAGGTGGGGGTCGCGGGTTCGAGTCCCGTCTTCCGCTCCATCATTCGCCGGGGTGGCGGAATTGGCAGACGCACAGGACTTAAAATCCTGGGGTAGGTAACTACCGTGCCGGTTCGAGTCCGGCCCTCGGCACGTGCGCTCGTAGCTCAATTGGATAGAGCATCTGACTACGGATCAGAAGGTTAGGGGTTCGAATCCTCTCGAGCGCGCCATAGCGGGAAGTAGCTCAGCTTGGTAGAGCACATGGTTTGGGACCATGGGGTCGCAGGTTCGAATCCTGTCTTCCCGATTTTAGTGAATATGGGGCCTTAGCTCAGCTGGGAGAGCGCCTGCTTTGCACGCAGGAGGTCATCGGTTCGATCCCGATAGGCTCCACATTTAGGCATGTTCCTTGAAAACTGAACAAAACGAAGCGTCCACAAAGAAAAGCGAAGGCGAGCGACATCTTGCGGTGTTGACGCCGAAGCTTGAGAATAAGCCAATCAACTTTCTATGGAGAGTTTGATCCTGGCTCAGGACGAACGCTGGCGGCGTGCCTAATACATGCAAGTCGAGCGGACCGAATAGGAGCTTGCTCTTGTTCGGTTAGCGGCGGACGGGTGAGTAACACGTGGGCAACCTACCCGTAAGACCGGGATAACTCCGGGAAACCGGAGCTAATACCGGATAACACCGAAGACCGCATGGTCTTCGGTTGAAAGACGGCTTCGGCTGTCACTTACGGATGGGCCCGCGGCGCATTAGCTAGTTGGTGAGGTAACGGCTCACCAAGGCGACGATGCGTAGCCGGCCTGAGAGGGTGACCGGCCACACTGGGACTGAGACACGGCCCAGACTCCTACGGGAGGCAGCAGTAGGGAATCTTCCGCAATGGACGAAAGTCTGACGGAGCGACGCCGCGTGAGCGAAGAAGGTCTTCGGATCGTAAAGCTCTGTTGTTAGGGAAGAAGAAGTACCGTTCGAATAGGGCGGTACGGTGACGGTACCTAACGAGAAAGCCCCGGCTAACTACGTGCCAGCAGCCGCGGTAATACGTAGGGGGCGAGCGTTGTCCGGAATTATTGGGCGTAAAGCGCGCGCAGGCGGTCCCTTAAGTCTGATGTGAAAGCCCACGGCTCAACCGTGGAGGGTCATTGGAAACTGGGGGACTTGAGTGCAGAAGAGGAGAGCGGAATTCCACGTGTAGCGGTGAAATGCGTAGAGATGTGGAGGAACACCAGTGGCGAAGGCGGCTCTCTGGTCTGTAACTGACGCTGAGGCGCGAAAGCGTGGGGAGCAAACAGGATTAGATACCCTGGTAGTCCACGCCGTAAACGATGAGTGCTAAGTGTTAGAGGGGTCAAACCCTTTAGTGCTGCAGCTAACGCGTTAAGCACTCCGCCTGGGGAGTACGGCCGCAAGGCTGAAACTCAAAGGAATTGACGGGGGCCCGCACAAGCGGTGGAGCATGTGGTTTAATTCGAAGCAACGCGAAGAACCTTACCAGGTCTTGACATCCCCTGACAACCCTAGAGATAGGGCGTTCCCCCTTCGGGGGGACAGGGTGACAGGTGGTGCATGGTTGTCGTCAGCTCGTGTCGTGAGATGTTGGGTTAAGTCCCGCAACGAGCGCAACCCTCGACCTTAGTTGCCAGCATTCAGTTGGGCACTCTAAGGTGACTGCCGGTGACAAACCGGAGGAAGGTGGGGATGACGTCAAATCATCATGCCCCTTATGACCTGGGCTACACACGTGCTACAATGGGCGGTACAAAGGGCTGCGAACCCGCGAGGGGGAGCCAATCCCAAAAAGCCGCTCTCAGTTCGGATTGCAGGCTGCAACTCGCCTGCATGAAGCCGGAATCGCTAGTAATCGCGGATCAGCATGCCGCGGTGAATACGTTCCCGGGCCTTGTACACACCGCCCGTCACACCACGAGAGCTTGCAACACCCGAAGTCGGTGAGGTAACCCTTTCGGGAGCCAGCCGCCGAAGGTGGGGCAAGTGATTGGGGTGAAGTCGTAACAAGGTAGCCGTACCGGAAGGTGCGGCTGGATCACCTCCTTTCTAAGGATGATATGTGTGTGAAATAAGAGGGACGCTTACGTTTTGTTCGGTTTTGAGGGAACATATTTATGTTCTCTTCAATTAATCCGTTTTGCGTCTGCGTCTTCTAGTGAATTCAGAGAAGCTGGATTCCTCGACGCAAAGCTGCAAAGAAGCGAATGCAATGAAGTAGCTTCGTTCCTTGAAAACTAGATAACCGAAAAGAAAAGCGGAGGCGCCGCGGTTAGGCGCCGAAGCTAGACAAAGGAAGAAGCCGAGAAGCGCTATTGGTTAAGTTAGAAAGGGCGCACGGTGGATGCCTTGGCACTAGGAGCCGATGAAGGACGGGGCAAACGCCGAAACGCTTCGGGGAGCTGTAAGCAAGCGTTGATCCGGAGATGTCCGAATGGGGGAACCCACTGTCCGTAATGGGACAGTATCCATACCTGAATCCATAGGGTATGGAGGGCACACCCGGGGAACTGAAACATCTTAGTACCCGGAGGAGAAGAAAGCAAAAGCGATTCCCTGAGTAGCGGCGAGCGAAACGGGAACAGCCCAAACCAAGAGGCTTGCCTCTTGGGGTTGTAGGACCACTCATATGGGAGTGACAAAGGAACGGGGTAGACGAAGCGGTCTGGAAAGGCCCGCCAGAGAAGGTGACAGCCCTGTAGTCGAAACTTCGTTCCCTCCCGAGTGGCTCCTGAGTACGGCGGGACACGGGGAATCCCGTCGGAAGCTGGGAGGACCATCTCCCAAGGCTAAATACTCCCTAGTGACCGATAGTGAACCAGTACCGTGAGGGAAAGGTGAAAAGCACCCCGGAAGGGGAGTGAAAGAGAACCTGAAACCGTGTGCCTACAAGTAGTCAGAGCCCGTTGATGGGTGATGGCGTGCCTTTTGTAGAATGAACCGGCGAGTTACGATGACGTGCGAGGTTAAGTCGAAGAGACGGAGCCGCAGCGAAAGCGAGTCTGAATAGGGCGTTCAGTACGTCGTCGTAGACCCGAAACCAGGTGATCTACCCATGTCCAGGGTGAAGGTAGGGTAACACCTACTGGAGGCCCGAACCCACGCACGTTGAAAAGTGCGGGGATGAGGTGTGGGTAGGGGTGAAATGCCAATCGAACTTGGAGATAGCTGGTTCTCCCCGAAATAGCTTTAGGGCTAGCCTCAAGGGAAGAGTCTTGGAGGTAGAGCACTGATTGAGCTAGGGGCCCTCATCGGGTTACCGAACTCAGTCAAACTCCGAATGCCAATGACTTATCCTTGGGAGTCAGACTACGAGTGATAAGATCCGTGGTCGAGAGGGAAACAGCCCAGATCACCAGCTAAGGTCCCTAAGTGCACGTTAAGTGGAAAAGGATGTGGAGTTGCCCAGACAACCAGGATGTTGGCTTAGAAGCAGCCATCATTTAAAGAGTGCGTAATAGCTCACTGGTCGAGTGACTCTGCGCCGAAAATGTACCGGGGCTAAACGTGCCACCGAAGCTGTGGGATGACCTTCGGTCATCGGTAGGGGAGCGTTCTAAGGGCGTCGAAGCGAGACCGGAAGGACTCGTGGAGCGCTTAGAAGTGAGAATGCCGGTATGAGTAGCGAAAACAGAGGTGAGAATCCTCTGCACCGAAAGCCTAAGGGTTCCTGAGGAAGGTTCGTCCGCTCAGGGTTAGTCGGGACCTAAGCCGAGGCCGAAAGGCGTAGGTGATGGGCAACAGGTAGAGATTCCTGTACCACCTCCTCACCGTTTGAGCGATGGGGGGACGCAGGAAGGTAGGGCGAGCAGGCTGCTGGAATAGCCTGTCCAAGCGGTTAGGCTGCCAGATAGGCAAATCCGTCTGGCGCAAAGGCGGAGCCGTGATGGCGAAGGGACCATCGGTCCCGAAGTCCCCGATCCTACACTGCCAAGAAAAGCCTCTAGCGAGGTGAGAGGTGCCCGTACCGCAAACCGACACAGGTAGGCGAGGAGAGAATCCTAAGGTGCGCGGGAGAACTCTCGTTAAGGAACTCGGCAAAATGACCCCGTAACTTCGGGAGAAGGGGTGCTCTCTTGGGTGAATAGCCCGAGGGAGCCGCAGTGAAAAGGCCCAAGCGACTGTTTATCAAAAACACAGGTCTCTGCGAAGCCGAAAGGCGAAGTATAGGGGCTGACACCTGCCCGGTGCTGGAAGGTTAAGGGGAGCGCTTAGCGCAAGCGAAGGTGCGAACCGAAGCCCCAGTAAACGGCGGCCGTAACTATAACGGTCCTAAGGTAGCGAAATTCCTTGTCGGGTAAGTTCCGACCCGCACGAAAGGTGTAACGACTTGGGCACTGTCTCAACGAGAGACCCGGTGAAATTATACTACCTGTGAAGATGCAGGTTACCCGCGACAGGACGGAAAGACCCCGTGGAGCTTTACTGCAGCCTGATATGGAATTTTGGTATCGCTTGTACAGGATAGGTGGGAGCCTGGGAAGCCGGAGCGCCAGCTTCGGTGGAGGCGCCGGTGGGATACCACCCTGGCGGTATTGAAATTCTAACCCGCACCCCTGATCGGGGTGGGAGACAGTGTCAGGTGGGCAGTTTGACTGGGGCGGTCGCCTCCCAAAAGGTAACGGAGGCGCCCAAAGGTTCCCTCAGAATGGTTGGAAATCATTCGTAGAGTGCAAAGGCACAAGGGAGCTTGACTGCGAGACGGACAGGTCGAGCAGGGACGAAAGTCGGGCTTAGTGATCCGGTGGTTCCGTATGGAAGGGCCATCGCTCAACGGATAAAAGCTACCCCGGGGATAACAGGCTGATCTCCCCCAAGAGTCCACATCGACGGGGAGGTTTGGCACCTCGATGTCGGCTCATCGCATCCTGGGGCTGTAGTCGGTCCCAAGGGTTGGGCTGTTCGCCCATTAAAGCGGTACGCGAGCTGGGTTCAGAACGTCGTGAGACAGTTCGGTCCCTATCCGTCGCGGGCGCAGGAAATTTGAGAGGAGCTGTCCTTAGTACGAGAGGACCGGGATGGACGCACCGCTGGTGTACCAGTTGTCCCGCCAGGGGCACCGCTGGGTAGCTATGTGCGGAAGGGATAAGCGCTGAAAGCATCTAAGCGTGAAGCCCCCCTCAAGATGAGATTTCCCATCGCGTCAAGCGAGTAAGATCCCTCGAAGATGACGAGGTCGATAGGTCCGAGGTGGAAGCGTGGCGACACGTGCAGCTGACGGATACTAATCGATCGAGGACTTAACCAAGAAAAGCGCACGAAAAGCGGAGGCGACTGCTTAGCCCCGATGGGCGCTGGAAGACCTGCGAGGAGGCTGTCGCCGCCACAGCAGGTCTGAAGCGACCCAAGGGGCTAGGAGCCGGAGCTAGACACCACGAAAAGCGGAGGACGCCCGCCTATCGGCGACACGCGCTGGAGGGCCCGTGAGGAGGCTGTTGCCGCCGCAACGGGACCGAAGCGTCGCGAGCCGATGGCGTCCGGAGCTAGACAGCAAAGGCGCCCGGCTTCTTCCAAACAGACGGTTATCTAGTTTTGAAGGAATGAACTCCTTCTTGACAACATCGATTAGATGGATATAATAATACATGTCCAATTGAAATACTTGCCTAGTGACTATAGCGGAGAGGAAACACCCGTTCCCATCCCGAACACGGAAGTTAAGCTCTCCAGCGCCGATGGTAGTTGGGGCCAGCGCCCCTGCAAGAGTAGGTCGTCGCTAGGCAGGGTGAAGAAGCATGTCTTTCTTATGAAGGGCATGCTTCTTTTTTTGCCTTACTTTTGTTTATTCTTCTTTTCCTTGACCTTAAAAATAATGTTGATGTTTCATTTTTCGCAAAAAAGGATATCCTATGACTAAAAAAAGGATATCCTAATGACCAGTCATTTTTATCGGCAACTCTTGCATTTTTTTGTAATACACTATATAGTAGAATTAAGGTCAAATATAGTCAAAGTCAACTTTGATTGTTAAGGAGGAGGTAGAGTGCCAAACATTTCAGACATTATCGAGCAATATCTAAAACAAGTATTAAATATGAGTGACAAAGACATTGTCGAGATTAAACGTAGTGAAATTGCCAGTAAATTTCAGTGCGTTCCGTCACAAATTAATTACGTGATCAATACCAGGTTTACACTCGAGAGAGGGTATATTGTCGAGAGCAAACGCGGAGGCGGCGGCTATATCCGCATTATGAAAGTGAAAGCCAAAAGCGAGGCGCAATTAATTGATCAATTGCTCGAATTAGTCGGACATCGTCTCAGCCAATCCAATGCGGAAGACATTATTGAGCGCCTTATCGAGGAAAAAGTCATTTCTAAGCGGGAAGCAAAGATCATGTTAAGCGTGATGGATCGCTCTGTTTTATATATTGATTTGCCGCAGCGCGATGAATTGCGGGCTCGCATGCTCAAAGCGATGCTGACATCGCTGAAATACAAATAGTGGAGGGGACCATGTTGATATGCCAAGAGTGTAAACAAAGACCGGCGACGATGCATTTTACAAAGATTATTAACGGCGAAAAAACCGAATTTCATCTTTGTGAACAATGCGCGAAAGAGCATGGAGATATGTTTATGTTTTACGAAAACGATGACTTTTCGTTAAACAATTTATTGGCCGGATTGCTTAATTTCCAAACGCCGATGAAGGAAATGACCGCCAATACGTTCCCAAACTCAGATATTTTACAGTGTGAAACATGTAAAATGACCTATCATCAATTCACCCAAATCGGGCGTTTTGGTTGCTCCGATTGTTATCGGACATTTGCGCGATATTTGCCCCCAATATTAAAAAGGCTTCATAGCGGAAATTCGACCCATTACGGAAAAATACCGAAACGAAAAGGTGGAGTACTTCACCTGCGCAAACAACTCTCCATTCTAAAACAAAAGCTACAGGAACTTGTAGCGAGAGAAGAGTTTGAAAAAGCGGCAGAAGTCCGCGACCAAATTCGCTCCTTGGAATATCAGCTGCGTCAACGCGGAGAGGAGGAAATGTAGCTGTATGTCATTTGAAAAGTTTTTTAATACAGCCGTTAGTTCTTGGATGAGCCAGGAAGGTCCTGATTCTGACATCGTATTAAGCAGCCGCATCCGCTTGGCAAGAAACCTTGTTGATTTCCGCTTTCCAACCGTGTTTAGCAGCGAAGAGGCACAGCAAATCGTTTCCTTGTTTGAACAAACATTTGCCTATCGTTCTTACCATCCAGTCGGCCGTTTTGAACTGCTGAAAATGTCCGAGCTTCAGCCGATCGAAAAAAGGGTATTGGTAGAAAAGCACTTAATTAGCCCGCTTTTGGCGGAAGATTCTCCATTCGGGGCCTGTCTGCTTTCCGAAAATGAAGAAGTAAGCATTATGATTAACGAAGAAGACCATATTCGCATTCAATGCTTATTCCCAGGATTGCAATTAACGGAAGCATTGGAAGCAGCGAACGAACTGGACGATTGGATTGAAGAACATGTGAATTATGCGTTTGATGAAAAACTCGGCTATTTAACAAGCTGTCCAACTAACGTTGGAACAGGGATGCGCGCTTCTGTGATGATGCATCTTCCGGCGCTCGTTTTAACACAGCAAATGAATCGTATTATTCCGGCTATTAATCAATTAGGATTGGTAGTACGAGGGACATATGGAGAAGGGAGCGAAGCTTTAGGAAATATATTTCAAATATCAAACCAAATTACATTAGGAAAATCAGAAGAAGATATTGTCGAAGATTTAAAAAGCATCGTTCAACAATTAATCGCTCAAGAAAGAATGGCAAGGGAGGCATTAGTCAAAACTTTAAACATACAATTAGAAGACAGAGTATTCCGTTCGTATGGAATATTGGCCAACTGCCGGATGATTGAATCGAAAGAAGCAGCACAATGTTTGTCCGACGTGCGCTTAGGGATTGATTTAGGATATATTAAAAATATTTCACGCAATATTTTAAATGAGTTAATGATTTTGACACAGCCTGGATTTTTGCAACAGTATGCTGGCGGCGTATTAAGACCGGAGGAGAGAGACGTCCGGCGGGCTGCGTTGATACGGGAACGCCTAAAAATGGAAGAGAAAAAACATGGAGGGTGATGAATAATGATGTTTGGCAGATTTACAGAACGGGCGCAAAAAGTATTAGCATTAGCCCAAGAAGAAGCGATCCGCCTTGGCCATAATAACATTGGCACGGAGCATATCTTATTGGGTCTCATCCGCGAAGGGGAAGGAATCGCAGCGAAAGCATTGATGGCGTTGGGCCTTGGCCCGGAGAAAATTCAAAAAGAAGTGGAATCATTGATTGGCCGCGGACAAGAAGTTTCCCATACGATTCACTATACACCGCGGGCGAAAAAAGTGATTGAATTGTCAATGGATGAAGCGAGAAAACTTGGTCATTCCTATGTGGGCACGGAACATATTTTACTTGGCCTTATTCGCGAAGGCGAAGGGGTTGCGGCCCGTGTACTTAACAACTTGGGAGTCAGCCTGAATAAAGCGCGCCAGCAAGTATTGCAGCTGCTTGGAAGCAGCGAATCGGTTTCGAGTCATTCCGGCGGTGCTTCCCACGTAAGTACACCGACTTTAGATAGTTTAGCGCGTGATTTAACGGCGATTGCCCGCGAAGGACGGTTGGACCCTGTCATTGGCAGAAGCAAAGAAATTCAGCGCGTAATTGAAGTGTTGAGCCGGCGCACAAAAAATAATCCGGTGCTAATCGGGGAGCCTGGCGTTGGGAAAACGGCGATTGCTGAAGGGCTTGCGCAGCAAATTGTTAATAATGAAGTGCCGGAAACGCTCCGCGATAAGCGGGTGATGACGCTGGATATGGGGACGGTTGTGGCCGGAACGAAATATCGGGGCGAATTTGAAGATCGTTTGAAAAAAGTGATGGATGAAATTCGTCAGGCCGGCAATATCATTCTTTTCATCGACGAGCTTCACACCTTGATTGGTGCCGGAGGGGCGGAAGGTGCGATTGACGCCTCGAACATTTTAAAACCGGCGCTTGCCCGTGGCGAGTTACAATGTATTGGTGCGACAACGTTGGATGAGTACCGTAAATATATCGAAAAGGACGCAGCACTAGAGCGTCGCTTCCAGCCAATTTATGTTGATGAGCCGACGGTGGAAGAATCGATTCAAATTTTAAAAGGGTTGCGTGACCGTTATGAAGCCCATCACCGCGTTTCTATTTCCGATGAAGCGATCGTTCAAGCTGTCAAATTATCCGACCGGTATATTACGGATCGTTTCCTCCCGGATAAAGCGATTGACTTAATTGATGAGGCTTGCTCGAAAGTCCGTCTTCGTTCCTTTACCGCACCGCCAAAATTGAAAGAGCTGGAACAAAAACTGGAAGAAGTGCGCAAAGAAAAAGATGCGGCAGTACAAAGCCAAGAATTTGAAAAAGCGGCTTCCTTGCGTGATATGGAACAACGGCTGCGTGAAGAACTAGAAGAGACAAAACGGGCATGGAAAGAAAAACAAGGTCAGGAAAATTCAGAGGTAACGGTTGAAGACATTGCCATGGTCGTATCAAGCTGGACAGGAATTCCAGTTGCAAAATTGGCGCAAACCGAAACCGAACGTTTGCTGAAACTAGAAGAAATTTTACATTCGCGTGTCGTTGGGCAAGACGAGGCCGTCAAAGCCGTAGCGAAAGCGGTGCGCCGTGCGCGCGCTGGATTAAAAGATCCGAAACGCCCGATTGGTTCATTTGTTTTCCTCGGACCGACAGGGGTCGGAAAAACGGAGCTGGCAAGGGCACTTGCCGAAGCAATGTTCGGCGACGAAGACGCCCTTATCCGCATCGATATGTCGGAATACATGGAGAAACACTCGACATCCCGTTTAATCGGATCGCCTCCTGGTTATGTTGGATATGAAGAAGGAGGTCAGCTGACAGAAAAAGTGCGCCGCAAGCCATATTCTGTCGTGCTTCTAGACGAAATGGAAAAAGCCCATCCGGACGTCTTTAACATTTTGCTTCAAGTGTTAGAAGATGGTCGTTTAACCGATTCGAAAGGAAGAACGGTGGATTTCCGCAATACGATTATCATTATGACGTCAAACGTCGGCGCGGACGCGCTAAAACGAAACAAATACGTCGGCTTTAACGTCCAAGATGAAGATCAGAAATACAAAGACATGAAAGGAAAAGTCATGGACGAGTTAAAGAGAGCGTTCCGTCCGGAGTTTTTAAACCGTATTGATGAAATTATCGTCTTCCATTCGCTTGAAAAACAACATTTAAAACAAATTGTCAAACTGATGGCGGAAACATTAGTAAAACGCTTAAAAGAGCAAGATATTGATTTAGAGCTGACGGATGCGGCGATTGAAAAAATTGCTGCGGAAGGATATGACCCAGAGTATGGTGCTCGGCCATTGCGCCGCGCGCTACAAAAACATATCGAAGACCGTTTGTCAGAAGAGCTGTTAAAAGGAACGATTGCAAAAGGGCAAAAAGTCGTTGTTGATGTCAAAGACGGGGAATTTGTTGTATTATCAGAACAAGCGGTAATGTAATCTGAGTTTTTACGAAAGGTATGCGGCAGCTCCATTGCCCATACCTTTTTGTTTCAATGTGAAAAAGAGAGGGTTTTTTCGATGGGGAAAAAGAAAACAAAATTCGTTTGTCAAGAATGCGGTTACGAATCAGCAAAATGGCTTGGGAGATGCCCGGGATGCAATACTTGGAATTCCATGGTCGAGGAAATCGAGCGGGTAAAGCCATCAACAAGAGGCGTGTTTGTCCATTCTGCGCCTGACGCCTTGGCTAAACCTGTGCCGATTACTACGGTAACGACCACACAGGAACCGCGTATGCAAACGAATATGTCGGAATTTAACCGTGTGTTAGGCGGAGGGATTGTGAAAGGGTCGCTCGTGTTAATTGGCGGGGATCCTGGTATTGGAAAATCCACACTTCTTTTACAGGTTTCTGCGCAGCTTGCTGCGATGCAACATAAAGTATTATATATTTCCGGCGAAGAATCGATTAAGCAAATGAAGCTTCGCGCCGACCGTCTCCATGTCGCCTCTGATCAATTATATGTGTTAGCGGAGGCAGATTTGGAATATATTGTAGAAGCAATAGACCATATTCATCCTGCGTGTGTAATCATTGATTCCATTCAAACGGTGTATCGCGCCGATATTACATCCGCTCCGGGAAGCGTGGCACAGGTGCGTGAATGCACGGCAGAATTAATGAAAATCGCGAAAACGAAAGGAATTGCCATTTTTATCGTCGGACATGTGACGAAAGAGGGGGCCATTGCCGGTCCAAGAATTTTAGAACATATGGTTGATACCGTTCTTTATTTCGAAGGAGAACGTCACCATACGTATCGGATTTTGCGGGCGGTGAAAAACCGTTTCGGCTCGACGAACGAAATCGGCATTTTCGAAATGAGGGATGTAGGGCTTGCCGAAGTTGAAAACCCTTCGGAAGTGTTTTTAGAAGAACGTTCCCGCGGTGCAGCAGGTTCAACCGTTGTCGCGGCGATGGAAGGAACTCGCCCTGTATTAGTCGAAATTCAAGCGTTAGTATCTCCAACGAGCTTTGGCAATCCACGGCGGATGGCGACAGGAATCGATCATAACCGTGTTTCTTTATTAATGGCCGTATTGGAAAAAAGGGTCGGTCTTCTTTTACAAAATCAGGACGCTTACTTGAAAGTAGCGGGGGGCGTGAAACTCGATGAACCAGCGATCGATTTGGCGATTGCTGTCAGCATTGCCTCCAGCTTTCGCGACCAGCCGACAAATCCGTCTGATGTAATTATCGGCGAGGTCGGTTTGACCGGAGAAGTGCGACGAGTGTCCCGCATTGAGCAGCGCGTGCAAGAGGCAGTCAAATTAGGATTTTCCCGTATTATTATTCCAAAAAATAATTTAATGGGCTGGAATCCTCCGAAACATATTACAGTCATCGGGGTATCCCATGTTTCGGAAGCGTTGGAGTATACGTTGCAGTAAAATCGTTACAAGCCTATGTCAAATGTTTTAAAAAACATTAAAAACTATGCTATCATTGGTTTCAAACATTGGAAACTGTTTATAATGGTAATAGGGAGGTGAAGTTCACACATGGTAAAACGGATCGTACAGTTATTTTTTCTTGTTGTCGGAGGAACATTAGGTGCGGTTTTTTTGCCTGATTTATTGCGGCTTATGCATATAAAAGATGCTCCGCTTTTAAATAATTCCTATACATTAGCAATATTAGGGGCAATTATTTTCTTTATGATGACATTTTGGCTAGTCGATTATGTTGTCGATATGATCCGCTGGGTCGAAGAAACGCTCGTCAAAGCGCCTGTTGCCGATTTGCTGTTTGGTAGTTTAGGGCTTATTTTTGGTCTTATTATCGCATTTTTAGTTGTCATGCCGCTGCAATCGTTTCACATTCAAGTCGTCAATACGGTGCTGCCAATCTTTTTAACGATTTTGCTCGGTTATTTAGGGTTCCGCGTTGGTTTTAACAAACGGCATGAATTAATGAACTTATTTTCGCTTTCTAATCGAATGGCGAAGAAAAAAAGCGGAGAAGGAGAAGCGGAGCCGCCAAGGGGTGGTTCGGTTAAAATTTTAGATACAAGCGTCATTATTGATGGTCGGATTGCAGACATTTGCCAAACCGGTTTTTTAGAAGGACCGATTGTCATTCCGCGCTTTGTGCTGGAAGAATTACAGCATATTGCCGACTCTTCAGATGTGTTGAAACGCAACCGTGGTCGCCGCGGACTGGACATTTTGAACCGCATCCAAAAAGAATTAGATATAAAAGTAGAAATTTATGAAGGCGATTTTGACGACATTCAGGAAGTCGATAGCAAGCTGGTGAAATTAGCGAAATTGCTATCAGGGGTTGTCGTTACGAACGATTTTAATTTAAATAAAGTATGTGAGCTGCAAAATGTGCGCGTTCTCAATATTAACGATTTAGCTAATGCCGTGAAGCCGGTCGTTCTGCCTGGGGAAGAATTAAACGTTCATGTGATCAAAGATGGCAAAGAGCATAATCAAGGTGTAGCATATTTAGATGATGGCACGATGATCGTCGTCGAGGATGGAAAAGAGTATATTGGCAAACGGGTTGACGTATTGGTGACGAGCGTGTTACAAACATCTGCGGGGAGAATGATTTTTGCCAAGCTAAAGTTGTTGCAAAAAGCGCTATAAACAAATGAGGGGAAACGGCAATGAAGTATGAGGTAGTCATTCCAGCAGCTGGGCAAGGAAAGCGAATGAGAGCGGGAGTGAATAAACAGTTCATTGAGCTTCGCCATGAACCGTTGATCGTGCGCACATTGAAAGTGTTTGACAGCGATGAATGGTGCGACGGCATCATTGTGGTGATTAACGAGGCGGAAAGGATTCAATTTGAACAATTATTTTCCCGCTTTCATCTAAACAAAATCATCGCGGTGGTCAACGGTGGCGAAGAGCGGCAGCATAGCGTGTACAATGGACTAAAAGCGCTCAAAAACAGCGATATTGTCCTTATTCACGACGGCGCCCGTCCATTTGTTACCGTGGAGCACATTCATGAATTAGTAACAGCGGCAAACAAGTACGGTGCAGCGGTTCCGGCGGTTCGCGTCAAAGATACGATTAAGAAAGTCCACGGACAGTTTGTGAAAGAGACGATGGAACGTTCTAGCTTGTGGGCTGTACAAACTCCACAAGCTTTTCATGTTTCTCTCATTTTACAGGCACATGAGCAAGCAAAAAAGGAAGGTTACATCGGCACGGATGATGCCAGCCTCGTCGAGCGAATCGGCGGAAAAGTAAAGATTGTGGAAGGAGATTACCGCAATATTAAATTAACGACACCGGATGATCTATTGTTTGCGGAAGCAATTTTATCGAGCCGCGCCAGTTTATAACGAGAGGGGAGCAACATGTTTCGCATTGGTCAAGGATTTGATGTGCATCAACTTGTTCATGGACGTCCTTTAATTATCGGTGGCGTTCGTATTCCCTACGAAAAAGGGCTGCTTGGCCATTCCGACGCCGACGTCTTGCTACATGCGGTTGCAGACGCTTGTCTAGGGGCGATCGGAGCCGGCGACATCGGAAAGCATTTCCCGGACACGGACAACCGCTATAAAGACGCGGATTCTGCGTTATTATTAAAACATGTATGGGAGCTAGTCAAACAGCAAGGATATAGGTTGGCGAACGTCGATTGCACCATTATTGCGCAAAAGCCGAAAATGGCGCCATATATTGAACAAATGAAAGAGAAAATTGCCGAATTGTTAGAAGGGGAAACATCACAAGTCAATGTAAAAGCAACAACGACGGAAAAGCTTGGCTTTACCGGTCGGGAAGAAGGAATTGCCGCGCAGGCGGTCGTATTATTACAAAAACAGTAAGCTTCTGCTATAGCGGAAAACAATCCATTTTGAACTTTGCCGCGATAAAATGTACAATAGTGGTACAAAGCTTGATTATATTGGAGGTTATTGACAATGGCACAAGAAGTACGAGTGCGCTATGCACCAAGTCCAACCGGCCATTTGCATATTGGTGGGGCGCGGACAGCGTTGTTTAACTATTTATTTGCCCGTCATCATAACGGAAAATTTATTGTACGCATTGAGGATACGGATATTGAACGCAACGTGGAAGGCGGCGAACAATCGCAGCTGGAAAACTTAAAATGGCTCGGTATTGATTATGACGAATCCGTCGATAAAGGCGGAGAATATGGTCCGTATCGCCAAACAGAACGTCTTGATATATACCGTAAATATATCGATGAACTTTTAGAAAAAGGACATGCCTATAAATGTTTCTGTACGCCGGAAGAGCTCGAAAAAGAGCGGGAAGCGCAAAGAGCAGCAGGCATCGCCGCGCCGCAATATAGCGGGAAATGCCGCCATTTAACAAAAGAGCAAGTTGCCCAATTGGAAGCGGAAGGAAAGCCGTATACGATCCGCCTCAAAGTTCCTGAAGGAAAGACATATGAATTTGAAGATATGGTGCGCGGAAAAGTGACGTTTGAATCGAAAGATATCGGCGACTGGGTCATTATGAAAGCGAACGGCATTCCGACATACAATTTCGCCGTTGTCATCGATGACCACTTAATGAAAATCACACATGTGTTCCGCGGCGAAGAACACTTATCGAACACGCCGAAACAGCTGATGGTGTACGACTATTTCGGCTGGGAGCCGCCGCAATTTGCCCATCTAACCTTGATTGTAAACGAGCAGCGCAAAAAGCTTTCGAAACGCGACGAGTCCATTATTCAATTTGTTTCGCAGTATAAGGAGCTTGGCTATCTGCCGGAGGCCATGTTTAACTTTTTTGCACTGTTAGGCTGGTCGCCGGAAGGAGAAGAAGAAATTTTCTCGAAAGAAGAACTAATCCGTATTTTTGATGTTTCTCGATTGTCCAAATCGCCGTCGATGTTTGACACGAAAAAACTGACATGGATGAATAACCAATATATTAAAAAGCTAGACTTAGACCGTCTAGTGGAAATTTCCCTGCCTCATTTAATTAAAGCAGGGCGACTGCCGGAGCAGATGAGCGAAGAACAGCGGCAATGGGCGCGCGATTTAATTGCCCTGTACCAGGAACAAATGAGTTATGGGGCGGAAATTGTAAAGCTATCGGAGCTGTTCTTCAAAGAAGAGATTGAGTATAATGAAGAAGCGAAACAAGTATTGGCGGAAGAACAAGTTCCGGATGTATTAAAGGCCTTTTTAGAAGAAGTGAAGCAGCTTGAGCCGTTTACGGCAGAAAATATTAAAGCGGCAATTAAATCGGTGCAAAAAGCGACAGGACAAAAAGGGAAAAAATTGTTTATGCCGATTCGCGTTGCGGTAACAGGGCAAACACACGGTCCGGAATTGCCGTTTGCACTCCAATTACTAGGAAAAGAAAAAGTGATCAGCCGATTAGAAAAAGTTATTGGTTAACCATTTTTGTACGCTTTTCATATAGTTAAGTAAAAATGAAAATATGGAAAAAGCGTTGATGAGGAGAAGTAGGAAACATTGGCATCCCAGAGAGAATCACCTTGGCTGGAAGTGATTCATGACCGATGTTTTCCGAAATGCCCCTCGGAGCCTCCTTTCGAACCGGAACAGAGACGTTCTGTAGTAGATGGGAGCGGAGTTTCACCGTTATCAGACTAGAGCGAGCTAAACGATCGTTTAGCTAAACAGAGTGGAACCGCGCCTAGAAGCGTCTCTGTGTCTTTGGCACAGAGGCGCTTTTTTCAATGGAAAACAAAACTGTTATCGATGCAATGCAAATATTTGATAGTCTTGGGGGGAGGACTATATGTTTAAAACAATGAAAGAAGATATTGAGGTGATTTTCGAGCAAGATCCAGCGGCAAGAAGCTATTTAGAGGTAATTTTAACGTATTCCGGTTTGCATGCGATTTGGGCGCATCGTATTGCTCATGCGTTGTACAAACGTAAATTTTATTTTCTCGCCCGCTTGATTTCGCAAATTAGCCGCTTTTTTACAGGTATTGAAATTCACCCTGGAGCGAAAATCGGCCGCCGCTTTTTCATCGACCATGGTATGGGAGTGGTCATTGGCGAAACGTGTGAAATTGGCGATAATGTAACTGTATACCAAGGTGTGACATTAGGCGGAACTGGGAAAGAGAAAGGGAAGCGCCATCCGACGATTAAAGATAACTGCTTAATTGCGGCAGGAGCGAAAGTGCTTGGCTCGATTACGATCGGGGAAAACTCGAAAATTGGCGCCGGTTCGGTCGTCTTAAAAGACGTGCCGCCAAACTCGACTGTTGTCGGGATTCCGGGACGGGTAGTTATCCGTGACGGGGTAAGAGTGAAAAAAGACTTAAACCATACAGACTTGCCAGATCCAGTGGCTGATCGTATTAAAGAGTTGGAAGCGGAAATCGCCAAATTGCGTAGTGAAATTGAGAGCTTAAAACAGGAAAGGAAGAACGAACATGGGCAGCATTCGGCTTTATAACACGTTAACAAGAAAAAAAGAAACGTTTGAACCGCTCGAACCGAATAAGGTGAAAATGTACGTATGCGGTCCGACGGTATATAACTATATTCATATCGGCAACGCCCGCGCCGCGATCGTATTTGATACGATTCGCCGCTACTTAGAGTTCCGCGGCTATGAAGTGACATACGTATCCAATTTTACGGATGTCGATGACAAATTAATTAAAGCGGCGCGGGAGATAGGGGAAGATGTACCGACGATTGCCGAGCGTTTTATTCAAGCATATTTTGAAGATATTACCGCACTTGGCTGCAAAAAAGCGGACGTGCATCCGCGCGTCACAGAAAATATCGATGTCATTATTGCGTTTATTCAAGCGTTAATCGATAAAGGGTATGCATATGAAGTCGACGGTGATGTGTATTACCGTACGAGAAAATTTGCGGAGTATGGCAAACTCTCTCACCAGTCTATTGACGAGCTAAGAGCGGGAGCGCGCATCGAAATCGGGGAAAAGAAAGACGACCCGCTTGACTTTGCCTTATGGAAAGCGGCAAAAGAAGGAGAAATTTGCTGGGACAGCCCATGGGGAAAAGGCCGTCCGGGATGGCACATCGAATGCTCGGCAATGGCACGTAAATATTTAGGAGATACGATTGATATTCATGCTGGCGGTCAAGATTTGACATTTCCTCATCATGAAAACGAGATCGCCCAATCGGAGGCGTTAACGGGAAAACCGTTTGCAAAATATTGGCTGCACAACGGATATTTAAATATTAACAACGAAAAAATGTCAAAATCGCTTGGCAACTTTGTGCTCGTTCATGATATTATCCGGCAAATCGATCCGCAAGTGCTACGGTTCTTTATGCTGTCGGTTCATTACCGCCATCCAATCAACTATAGCGGCGAGCTGTTAGAAAGTGCAAAAAAAGGACTGGAGCGATTAAAAACCTCTTATTTTAACTTGAAGCATCGATTGCAAAGCAGCACCAACTTAACCGATGACGACGAGCAATGGCTTGAGCGGATTCAAGAGCAACATGAGGCATTTATTCGTGAAATGGACGACGATTTTAATACAGCTAATGGAATCGCCGTGTTATTTGAGTTGGCGAAACAAGCGAATTTATATTTGCATGAGAAAAATACATCGGAACGAGTCATTCATGCGTTTTTACGCGAATTCGAACAGCTGCTTGATGTGCTTGGCATTACGCTAAAAGAGGAAGAATTATTAGATGAGGAGATTGAAGCGCTCATTGAACAGCGAAATGAAGCGAGAAAAAACCGTAATTTCGCCTTAGCCGATCAAATTCGTGATCAATTAAAAGCGAAAAACATCATTTTAGAAGATACGCCGCAAGGAACAAGATGGAAAAGAGGATAAGAAGGAATGAGTTTGCTACAGCCGATCAAAGATGTAAAACAGCTAAACGGATTAGCGCTTGCCTATATCGGTGATGCCGTCTACGAAGTATACGTACGGCATCATCTTCTTGCCAACGGCAGCGTGAAACCGCACCAGCTTCATCGCCAAGCGATTCAATACGTATCCGCCAAAGCACAGGCTAAAGTGTTGCTAGCTTTATTGGAAAAGGAATTATTGACGGAAGAAGAAAGGGCCATTGTTCGCCGCGGAAGAAATGCCAAATCCGGCACGATTCCGAAGAATACGGATGTGCAAACGTACCGATATAGCACGGCATTTGAAGCATTGATTGGTTATCATTTTTTAGGGAAAAATGAAAAGCGGGTCGAAGAGCTGATTCGTTGTTCATTTGCAATCATTGAAAGTAAGGAAAGGACGTTGTAACGATGGATTTTATTATTGGGAGAAACCCAGTGATGGAAGCGTTGAAGTCGCAGCGGGAAATCAATAAAATTTGGATCGCGGAAGGAGCGCAGCGCCACTCCGTGCAGCCGATTATTCAGCTTGCAAAACAAAACGGTGTGCTTGTGCAATACGTTCCGAAAAAAAAGCTCGATCAAATGGTAGAAGGGACACACCAAGGAGTGGTGGCTCAAGTTGCCGCATACCGTTACTACGAAGTTGACGATTTATTCGCCCGGGCATCGGAAAAAGGCGAACCGCCGTTTTTTCTTATTCTCGATGAACTAGAAGATCCGCATAATTTAGGATCTATTATGCGAACAGCGGATGCTGTAGGGGCGCACGGCATCATTATTCCGAAACGGCGCTCTGTCGGCTTGACGGCGACGGTAGCGAAAGCTTCCACAGGCGCTATCGAGCATATTCCCGTTGCTAGAGTGACAAATCTAGCGAGAACGATCGATGAATTAAAAGAGCACGGGGTATGGATTGTCGGGACTGATGCGAAAGCAAAAGATGACTACCGCTCCTTTGATGGAACAATGCCATTAGCTCTGGTGATTGGCAGTGAAGGAAAAGGAATCAGCAGGCTTATTTTAGAAAAATGTGATTTTCTCCTTCGTCTGCCGATGAGAGGACATGTGACATCATTGAATGCTTCCGTCGCTGCAAGTCTTCTCATGTATGAGGTGTACCGCAAACGATATCCGTTAGGGGATAAATGATGAATATTTTAATTGTCGACGGCTATAACATGATCGGTGCTTGGCCGGAACTCCGCAAACTAAAAGAAGAAGATGACCTTGCAGCGGCAAGGGATTTGCTGATTGACAAAATGGCGGAGTATCAAGGATTTACGGGAGACCAAGTCATTATCGTTTTTGATGCACACCTCGTACAAGGGAAGGAGAAAAAATATAAAAACCATCAAGTCGAAGTGATATTTACAAAAGAACACGAAACAGCCGACGAGCACATTGAACGGTTGGCCAAAAGCTTAATCAATGTACGAACAAAGGTGTATGTTGCTACATCGGATTATACGGAGCAATGGACGATTTTCAGTCAAGGAGCGCTGCGCAAGTCAGCGCGTGAGCTTTTAGCGGAAATGGAGGCCATCGAAAAAGATATTTCCAAAAAACTGCAACACATGCAACAGCAGACCCCGATGTCCAAAGTTCCGTTAACCGATGAAGTTGCTGAAATTTTCGAAAAATGGCGAAGAGGGCAAAAATGAATGGTTGACGCTGTAAAAATTTGTACTGTATAATAAATTCTAGCGATTGATGCGGTCGGGGGGATCAGCGTGGGCCATTGCTTCAAGGAAAAAATGTATAAAAATTACAAAAATATGGAAGATGAGCAGCTGGTGGAACTGGTGCATCAAGGGGATGGAGATGCGCTAGATTTTTTGATTCATAAATACCAAAATTTCGTGCGTGCCAAAGCCCGCTCTTATTTTTTAGTCGGCGCCGATCGCGAAGACATCATTCAGGAAGGGATGATCGGCTTATACAAGGCGGTTCGTGACTTTAAAGGGGACAAGCTCTCCTCTTTTAAAGCGTTTGCAGAACTTTGTATTACAAGGCAGATGATTACGGCTATTAAAACGGCCACAAGACAAAAACATATTCCGCTGAATTCTTACGTTTCCTTAGATAAACCTATTTATGATGAGGAATCAGATCGGACGCTGATGGATGTTATTTCCGGCACGAAGGCGACGGATCCGGAAGAGCTTATTGTCAATCGCGAAGAAGTGGACGATATTGAGGTGAAGATGGCGGAGCTTCTCAGCGATTTAGAGCGAAAAGTGCTTGCTTTGTATTTAGATGGACGTTCCTACCAAGAGATTTCTGAAGAATTGAACCGTCATGTCAAATCGATTGATAACGCTCTGCAACGTGTAAAAAGAAAGTTAGAAAAATATTTGGAGTACCGCGAAATCAGCATGTAAGAACGTGGAGAATGATTTCTCAACCTAGTAGAGGAAAAAAATCCGGCGTTGACAGCAGAAATAAGGGTATGGTAAATTTTTATGGACATCCTTAAGAACGGTGGGATATCCATGCGGAAAAAAGTGATTTTAGCTTGCAGTAAATGCAACAGTCGAAATTACGTAACGATGAAAAAAATGAGCGACGCAACAGAACGCTTTGAAACGAATAAATTTTGCAAAATTTGCAATATGCATACACCCCACCGTGAGACGAAGTAGCGCTACGTGGGCAGCTTTTTAAGTTTGTTGGAGGTTATTAATCATGCAGCGAATGATAAACTTTTTCAAAGAAGTAGTTCGGGAAATGAAAAAAGTAAGTTGGCCAAACCGGAAAGAATTGGTTAACTATACAGCTATTGTATTAACTACCGTTGCGTTTTTTACAGTGTTTTTTGCCGTTGTTGATTTAGGAATTTCTGAATTAATTCGCTTTGTTTTTGAATAAGTCTGTTGCCCATATGATATAATGAAAGATAATAAAATGAGAGCGTCTGACCCGGTAACGGGTTTTTGTTTTGCTTAAAAAAGGAAACCAAACCGATTTAGGGAGGGAAAGGACAGTTAAGTCCTAATCAATGGAGAAAAATTGGTATGTGATTCATACGTATTCCGGTTATGAAAATAAAGTGAAGGCCAACTTAGAAAAACGCGTTGAATCTATGGGTATGCAGGATAAAATTTTTCGCGTTGTCGTTCCTGAAGAAACAGAAACGGATGTCAAAAACGGAAAAAGAAAAACAACGAAAAAGAAAGTCTTTCCAGGCTATGTACTAGTGGAAATGGTAATGACGGATGATTCCTGGTATGTAGTACGCAACACTCCTGGAGTAACGGGATTTGTCGGCTCAAGCGGAGCTGGTTCCAAACCAACCCCGTTGATGGAAGAAGAAGTGAAAATGATTTTAAAACGAATGGGCATGCCGCTGACAGAGGTCGATATAGATTATGAGCTAAATGAAACTGTAAGGGTGAAAGAAGGTCCTTTTACCAACTTTACGGGTAAAATTGAAGCGATCGATGTGGATAAACGAAAAGTAAAAGTGCTCGTCAATATGTTTGGTCGTGAGACACCGGTGGAATTGGAATTTTCGCAGATTGAAAAAATATGATGGAAAAGAACTTGCAATCAAAATGGAAAAGTGATAATATTTTAAAGTCAGTATGTCTCATAAACCGGGACAGATATATTCTCTACAGGCAATGAACTTATACCAGTGTATAAGGGAGCATGTGATTTACCAACACGCAGATCCTCTCAACCGAAACGGGAGATATGGAAAAGGGCTAATAGGATGTTAGCCTTATGAGTGGGAGGGACAATCCCTAATACCACATCACGGACTTAAGGAGGTGTGTCTCGTGGCAAAAAAAGTTGTGAAAGTCGTCAAGCTGCAAATTCCTGCAGGGAAAGCGAATCCGGCACCACCAGTTGGTCCTGCATTAGGTCAAGCCGGTGTTAATATTATGGCGTTTTGTAAAGAGTTCAATGCTCGCACAGCTGATCAAGCGGGTTTGATTATTCCGGTTGAAATTACGGTGTTTGAGGACCGTTCATTTACATTTATTACAAAAACTCCGCCAGCTGCAGTATTGCTGAAAAAAGCGGCCGGCATTGAATCAGGTTCTGGTGAACCAAACCGTAACAAAGTAGCGACAATCAAACGCGACAAAGTGCGTGAGATTGCGGAAATGAAAATGCCGGATTTAAACGCAGCAAGCATTGAAGCTGCGATGCGCATGGTTGAAGGTACAGCCCGCAGCATGGGCATTGTTATCGAAGACTAATGTGCATAGTGTTGGCTGAGGAGGTTGCGACTACAAGGAGTGATCCTTTTCGCAACCTTTATTCGTGGGAGGTTATTCCGCTAAAACCACAATGAGGAGGAATTAAACATGCCAAAAAGAGGAAAGAAATATTTAGAAGCATTGAAGCTGGTAGACCGCTTCAAAGCGTATCCAATCGCAGAAGCGATTGAACTGGTGAAAAAAACGAACATTGCTAAATTTGATGCTACGGTGGAAGTTGCGTTCCGTTTAGGCGTTGATCCAAAAAAAGCGGACCAACAAATTCGCGGCGCGGTTGTATTGCCTCATGGTACAGGGAAAGTACAGCGCGTATTAGTATTCGCGAAAGGGGAAAAAGCAAAAGAAGCCGAGGCAGCTGGTGCTGACTACGTCGGCGATACAGAATATATCAACAAAATCCAACAAGGTTGGTTTGATTTTGACGTCGTTGTCGCAACACCTGACATGATGGGTGAGGTTGGTAAATTAGGACGTATTTTAGGTCCAAAAGGATTAATGCCAAACCCGAAAACTGGTACCGTTACATTTGATGTAGCAAAAGCCGTACAAGAAATTAAAGCTGGTAAAGTCGAATATCGCGTTGACAAAGCCGGCAATATTCATGTACCGATTGGTAAAGTTTCATTCGACAACGAGAAACTGGTAGAAAACTTCGCTACGATTTATGAGGCGATTTTAAAAGCAAAACCAGCCGCTGCAAAAGGTACGTACGTGAAAAACGTAACGGTTACTTCGACGATGGGGCCTGGTATCAAAGTGGATCCATCTACTGTAGCGGTAGCGCAATAAGATATTGACTTCTTTCAATCCTTTTAGTAAAATGTCTTTTGTCTGGAAAAATGAATATCATTTGTACCGTAGACAGTAGGTGCTCTTAGGAGCTTAATTTCCTACCGAGGTATTTGCACGATAGAAAAACGCGTTCAAGGTCGTTTTGCGCGTTTTACGATACCTCCATGTCTACGTGGCATGGAGGTTTTTTGCTGATGCGGTATAAGTGGTGTTTTCATTTTATCTTCTACAGGAGGTGTAAAAATGAGCAGCGCGATCGAACTCAAAAAACAGATTGTAGCAGAGATAGCTGAAAAATTCCGCGCCAGCAAATCTACGGTTATCGTAGACTACCGCGGCTTAAACGTAGCGGAAATTACAGAACTTCGCAAACAGCTTCGCGAAGCGGGCGTTGAGTTCAAAGTGTATAAAAACACATTAACCCGCCGCGCGCTAGCTGAAGTTGGGTTAGAAGGATTAAACGACGTATTGACTGGACCAAATGCGATTGCATTTAGCAATGAAGATGTCGTAGCGCCTGCGAAAGTTTTAAGTGAATTTGCCAAAAACCATGAAGCGCTGGAAATTAAAGCAGGTGTGATTGAAGGGAACATTGCAACGCTTGAAGAAATCAATGCACTTGCAAAACTTCCTTCCCGCGAAGGCTTGCTTTCTATGTTGCTTAGTGTTCTTCAAGCGCCAATTCGCAACTTTGCACTTGTTACAAAAGCAGTTGCGGAGAAAAAAGAAGAGCAAGGCGCATAATCTCGCATCCATATATGCATAAAACCATAAATTAAGGAGGAACTGACAATGACAAAAGAACAAATCATTGAAGCGGTTAAAAATATGACAGTATTAGAATTAAATGAATTAGTAAAAGCAATTGAAGAAGAGTTCGGCGTAACTGCTGCTGCTCCTGTAGTAGTTGCTGGCGGTGCTGCTGCTGGCGGCGAAGCTGCTGCTGAAAAAACAGAATTCGATGTTATCCTTGCTGATGCTGGTGCGCAAAAAATTAAAGTTATCAAAGTTGTTCGTGAAATCACTGGTCTTGGTTTAAAAGAAGCAAAAGACTTAGTCGATAACACTCCAAAACCAATTAAAGAAGGCGTTTCAAAAGAAGAAGCAGAAGAAATCAAAGCAAAACTTGAAGAAGTTGGCGCTAGCGTAGAAGTAAAATAATCGTCCTTGACAGAGAAAAAAGCCCGCTGAAACCAGCGGGCTTTTTTACTGCAAAAATGGATATGATGGAAGATATAGATCAGCAAAGGAAAGGTGATGGAATTGAGCGAACATTATTATTCTTCCAACCCGTCGTCAGAAAGCAATCGTCATACATGGACGTTTTTATTGCGGGGCCACGAGCTCGTGTTCACCACTGACAGTGGTGTATTTTCCAAGCGGGAAGTTGATTTTGGCACGCGGCTGTTGATTGAAACGTTTTCGGAACCGGATATAAATGGCGATTTTTTAGATATCGGCTGCGGATATGGTCCGATCGGTTTGGCGCTTGCAAAGTCATTTCCTCACCGACATGTAGATATGGTGGATATTAACAAACGAGCGCTTGAATTGGCCGTTGAAAATAAACTGGCCAACGATATTACAAATGTAACGATTTATGAAAGTGATTTATTTGCGCAAGTAGGCGATAAAAAATTTGCCGCGATTTTAACCAATCCCCCGATTCGCGCCGGAAAACGTGTTGTTCATGCGATATTCGAACAAAGCGCTGACCATCTTTTCGATCAAGGAGAGCTATGGGTCGTGATTCAGAAAAAACAAGGTGCGCCTTCCGCATTAAAAAAATTGCAAGAAGTATTTTCGCACGTAGAAGTGGTGACAAAGAAAAAAGGATATTATATCATAAAGGCGAAAAAATGTTGACAGTGTTTTGTTGTTGTGGTAGCATTATAAAATGCTAAATGTGTACATTTTCCTAGTAAGGATATGAAGTATAATTTTGTTTATAATGGAAAAAATGATAAAATCAATAAACAGGTAAAAATATGGTTTTCTATCATAGAAACCATTTTCTTTTTTTCTCCATGAAAAGCATAGCTCCATGTTTACCTTCTAATTTGATTAATGTTTACATTTGAGGGGTGAATCACTTGACAGGCCGACTAGTTCAATATGGACGACACCGCCAACGGAGAAGTTACGCGCGCATTAGTGAAGTGCTGGAATTGCCAAATCTTATTGAGATTCAAACTTCCTCTTACAAATGGTTTCTGGATGAAGGATTGCGGGAAATGTTCCGCGAAATTTCCCCAATCGAAGACTTTTCTGGCAATCTTTCTCTTGAATTTATTGATTATAGTTTAGGGGAGCCGAAATACACGGTAGAAGAAGCGAAAGAACGCGATGTTACATATGCTGCACCGCTTCGCGTAAAAGTGCGTTTAATTAACAAAGAGACAGGTGAAGTAAAGGAACAAGATGTGTTTATGGGTGACTTCCCGTTAATGACAGAAACGGGGACGTTTATCATTAACGGGGCAGAGCGGGTTATTGTATCCCAGCTTGTCCGTTCACCGAGCGTGTACTACAGCGATAAAGTAGATAAAAATGGGAAGCGCGGCTATTCGGCGACAGTGATTCCGAACCGCGGCGCATGGCTAGAATACGAAACCGATGCCAAAGATGTCGTATATGTTCGCATTGATCGCACCCGTAAACTGCCAGTTACGGTGCTTCTTCGTGCGCTCGGTTTTGGTACCGATCAAGAAATTATTGATTTACTTGGCGATAACGAATATTTGCGCAACACGCTTGAAAAAGATAATACGGATAGCACTGAAAAAGCGCTCATTGAAATTTACGAACGCCTACGACCAGGCGAACCACCAATAATAGAAAACGCGAAAAACTTGTTAATCTCTCGCTTTTTTGATCCAAAACGCTATGATTTAGCAAGCGTCGGACGTTATAAAATTAATAAAAAACTTCATATTAAAAACCGCCTGTTTAACCAACGTCTTGCCGAAACATTAACGGATCCGGAAACAGGCGAGATTATTGCGGAAAAAGGAGCAATCATTGACCGCAGAACGTTAAATCGCTTGATGCCATACCTTGAAAAAGGCATTGGTTTGCAAACCTATAAACCTGCTGGGGGCGTGGTGGAAGAGCCAATTTCCGTGCAGTCGATTAAAATTTACTCGCCAAATGACTTGGATAACGAACAAGTGATCAATGTCATCAGCAATGGCTATATTGCTGAAGATGTCAAACATATTACCCCGGCGGATATTATCGCTTCCATTAGCTACTTCTTTAACTTGTTGCATGGGGTTGGCGATACGGACGATATCGACCATTTAGGAAACCGCCGTCTTCGTTCGGTCGGTGAATTGCTGCAAAACCAATTCCGCATTGGTTTATCGCGCATGGAACGGGTCGTTCGCGAGCGGATGTCCATTCAAGATACCAACACGATTACACCGCAACAGCTGATTAACATCCGCCCGGTTATTGCAGCGATTAAAGAGTTTTTCGGAAGTTCGCAGCTTTCGCAATTTATGGACCAAACAAACCCGCTTGCCGAATTAACGCATAAGCGCCGTCTTTCTGCGTTAGGGCCAGGGGGGTTAACGCGTGAACGCGCAGGGTTTGAGGTGCGCGACGTTCACTACTCCCACTATGGACAGATGTGTCCGATTGAAACACCTGAGGGTCCAAACATTGGATTAATTAACTCTCTATCGACTTATGCGAAAGTCAATAAATTCGGTTTCATTGAAACGCCATATCGTCGCGTCGACCCAGAAACAGGAAGAGTAACCGATCAAATTGATTACTTAACGGCGGACGAAGAGGATAACTATGTCGTGGCGCAAGCGAACGTCCCGCTCGCGGAAGATGGAACATTCTTAGAAGAAAATGTGGTTGCACGTTTCCGCGGGGAAAACATTGTCGTCAAACGCGACCGTGTGGACTATATGGACGTGTCGCCAAAGCAAGTTGTATCGGTAGCGACGGCGTGTATTCCGTTCTTAGAAAACGACGACTCGAACCGCGCGCTCATGGGTGCGAACATGCAGCGCCAAGCGGTGCCGCTATTAGAGCCGGAAGCGCCAATTGTCGGCACGGGAATGGAATATGTGTCCGCAAAAGACTCTGGTGCTGCGGTTATTTGTAAGCACCGCGGTATTGTCGAGCGGGTAGAGGCGAAAGAAATTTGGGTTCGCCGCCTCATTGAAGTGGACGGAAAAGAAGTAAAAGGAGACCTTGACAAATATCGTCTCTTGAAATTCGTCCGCTCGAACCAAGGAACTTGTTACAATCAGCGCCCGATTGTGAAAAAAGGCGATATCGTAGAGAAAGGTGAAATTTTAGCAGACGGTCCATCGATGGATAAAGGTGAGCTCGCGCTTGGCCGCAACGTGCTTGTCGCCTTTATGACTTGGGACGGCTATAACTACGAAGACGCGATTATTATGAGTGAACGCCTCGTCAAAGAGGACGTATACACATCGATCCATATCGAGGAATACGAGGCGGAGTCCCGCGACACAAAACTAGGGCCAGAGGAAATTACGCGTGATATTCCAAACGTCGGGGAAGATGCGCTGAAGAATTTAGATGAGCGCGGAATCGTCCGCATTGGTGCCGAAGTAAAAGACGGTGACTTGCTCGTCGGAAAAGTAACGCCAAAAGGAATGACGGAACTTACAGCCGAAGAACGGCTATTGCACGCCATCTTCGGAGAAAAAGCGCGTGAAGTGCGCGATACGTCGTTGCGCGTTCCACATGGCGGCGGCGGTATTGTGCTCGATGTAAAAGTATTTAACCGCGAAGACGGCGATGAGCTTCCGCCTGGTGTTAATCAGCTTGTCCGCGTGTATATCGTGCAAAAACGGAAAATTTCCGAAGGCGATAAAATGGCAGGCCGCCACGGAAACAAAGGGGTTATTTCCCGCATTTTGCCGGAAGAAGATATGCCGTTCTTGCCGGATGGCACACCGATTGATATTATGTTAAACCCATTAGGCGTTCCGTCGCGGATGAACATCGGGCAAGTGTTTGAGCTACACCTCGGTATGGCGGCGAAAAAGCTCGGTCTTCATATTGCGTCGCCGGTATTTGATGGAGCTACAGAAGAAGACGTATGGAACATTCTAGAAGAAGCAGGAATGCCGCGCGATGCAAAAACGGTTCTATATGATGGCAGAACGGGAGAGCCGTTTGACAACCGCGTATCTGTCGGCATCATGTATATGATTAAGCTGGCGCACATGGTCGATGATAAACTTCACGCTCGCTCGACGGGACCATACTCGCTTGTTACGCAGCAGCCGCTCGGCGGGAAAGCGCAATTCGGCGGACAACGTTTCGGCGAAATGGAAGTATGGGCGCTCGAAGCTTACGGTGCGGCGTATACATTGCAAGAAATACTTACCGTCAAATCCGATGATGTTGTCGGTCGTGTCAAAACGTACGAAGCGATCGTCAAAGGAGAAAACATACCGGAACCAGGTGTGCCGGAGTCGTTTAAAGTGTTAATTAAAGAGCTGCAAAGCTTAGGTATGGATGTAACGATTTTAACGAGCGATGAACAAGAAATTAATATGGAAAACTTCGACGAGGACGAAGACAATGCTGCCGATGCGGTCGTTTCGGAAGTAAAGCCGGCAGAAAAGGAAAAAGTAGATGAAAAAGACGCTGTCACGAAAGAATAAGCTTGATTGATAGTGATGGAGGCGATATTCCTCCATCACTATTAGGATGTTATCCGACAAACAAGCATTTGAGGCAAAACCGATGGATAAAGAGGGAGGTATACCCCTTGCTAGATGTAAACAAATTTGAGTACATGAAAATTGGGCTCGCTTCACCGGAGAAAATCCGTTCTTGGTCGTACGGCGAGGTAAAAAAACCGGAAACGATTAACTATCGTACATTAAAGCCGGAAAAAGACGGACTGTTTTGCGAGCGCATTTTTGGACCGACCAAAGACTGGGAATGCCATTGCGGAAAATATAAGCGCGTACGCTATAAAGGTGTTGTCTGTGACCGCTGCGGTGTCGAAGTTACTCGTTCGAAAGTCCGCCGCGAACGGATGGGACATATTGAACTAGCCGCTCCTGTTTCACATATTTGGTATTTCAAAGGCATCCCAAGCCGTATGGGGCTTGTTTTGGATATGTCGCCGCGGGCATTAGAAGAAGTTATTTATTTTGCTTCCTATGTGGTGACGGATCCAGGTGATACACCACTGGAGAAAAAACAACTGCTTTCTGAAAAAGAATATCGTGCGTATCGTGAAAAATACGGGCAATCATTCCAAGCTTCCATGGGGGCGGAAGCGATTAAAAAGCTTCTTCAAGATATTGACTTGGATAAAGAAGTAGCGACGTTAAAAGAAGAGCTGAAAACGGCACAAGGCCAACGTCGTGCTCGTATTATCAAGCGATTGGAAGTGTTAGAGGCGTTCCGTAATTCAGGAAACGATCCTGCGTGGATGGTGCTTGATGTGCTTCCTGTTATCCCACCTGAATTACGGCCGATGGTGCAATTAGACGGCGGACGCTTTGCGACATCGGACTTGAACGATTTGTACCGCCGCGTTATTAACCGAAACAACCGCTTAAAACGTTTATTGGATCTTGGTGCACCAAATATTATCGTGCAAAATGAAAAACGGATGCTGCAAGAAGCCGTTGACGCGCTCATTGACAACGGCCGCCGCGGCCGTCCGGTAACAGGGCCTGGAAATCGCCCGTTAAAATCATTGTCCCATATGTTAAAAGGGAAACAAGGGCGTTTCCGGCAAAACTTGCTTGGTAAGCGCGTAGACTATTCCGGACGTTCGGTTATTGTTGTCGGGCCAAACTTAAAAATGTACCAATGCGGTTTGCCGAAAGAAATGGCACTCGAACTCTTTAAGCCATTTGTGATGAAAGAACTGGTGGAACGCGGATTAGCGCACAATATTAAAAGCGCGAAACGGAAGATTGAACGCGTTCATCCAGAAGTATGGGACGTATTAGAAGACGTCATTAAAGAACATCCGGTACTTTTGAACCGTGCTCCAACGCTTCACCGTTTAGGTATTCAAGCGTTTGAACCAACGCTTGTCGAAGGCCGCGCGATTCGTTTGCATCCGCTTGTATGTACGGCGTATAACGCGGACTTTGACGGAGACCAAATGGCGGTTCACGTTCCGCTCTCGGCGGAAGCACAGGCGGAAGCGCGCTTGCTCATGCTAGCCGCACAAAACATTTTGAACCCGAAAGATGGAAAACCGGTTGTTACTCCTTCGCAAGACATGGTGTTAGGGAACTATTATTTAACGATGGAGCGCGAAGGAGCCATCGGCGAAGGCATGGTATTTAAGGATACGGACGAGGCGCTGCTTGCATATCATAACGGCTATGTTCATTTGCATTCGCGCATTGCCGTTCACGCGGGTTCATTGAAAAACGAGACGTTTACGGAAGAGCAAAATAACAAATTATTGCTCACTACCGTTGGCAAATTGATTTTCAACGAAATTTTGCCAAACTCGTTCCCTTACATTAATGAGCCGACAACAGAAAACATTGAAGGGCGGACGCCGGATAAATATTTCCTTGACAAAGGCGTAAATGTGAAAGAAGAGATTCGCAAACGCGAGCTCGTGCCGCCGTTTAAGAAAAAAGTGCTCGGGCAAATTATCGCGGAAGTATTCAAACGGTTTAAAATTACGGAAACGTCGAAGATGCTTGACCGCATGAAAGATTTAGGTTTCCAATATTCGACAAAAGCTGGTATTACGATCGGTGTTGCTGATATCGTAGTATTGCCGGAAAAACAAGAAATTCTGGAAGAAGCGCAAGCGAAAGTCGACACGGTCTTAAAACAATTCCGCCGCGGTTTAATTACTGAAGAAGAACGCTATGAACGTGTCATTTCGATTTGGAGTGCGGCGAAAGACAAAATTCAAGAAAGACTAATGAAATCATTGGATAAACGCAACCCGATCTTTATGATGAGCGATTCCGGTGCACGCGGTAACGCTTCGAACTTTACGCAGCTTGCCGGAATGCGCGGTCTCATGGCGAACCCGGCGGGACGTATCATTGAGTTGCCGATTAAATCTTCATTCCGTGAAGGATTAACGGTATTGGAATACTTTATTTCTACGCACGGCGCACGCAAAGGGCTGGCCGATACGGCTCTGAAAACGGCAGACTCTGGTTATCTCACGAGACGGCTCGTCGACGTGGCGCAAGATGTCATTGTCCGCGAAGAAGATTGCGGTACAGACCGCGGTATTCTTGCAAGAGCGTTAACAGACGGAACGGAAGTGATCGTCAAATTAGAAGAACGCCTTGTTGGCCGTTATGCGCAAAAAACAGTGAGACATCCGGAAACAGGAGAAATACTCGTTCGTAAAGATGAAATGATCACCGAAGATATTGCGAACGAGATCATTAAAGCAGGCATTACGGAAGTATGGATTCGCTCGGCGTTTACATGCAATACGCGGCATGGCGTATGTAAAAAATGTTATGGCCGCAACTTGGCGACAGGCGCCGATGTCGAGGTTGGCGAAGCGGTCGGTATTATCGCGGCGCAGTCGATCGGTGAGCCTGGTACGCAGCTGACGATGCGTACGTTCCATACAGGCGGTGTTGCGGGTGACGACATCACCCAAGGTTTGCCTCGGGTACAAGAATTGTTTGAAGCGCGTAATCCGAAAGGGCAAGCCGTCATTTCGGAAATTGATGGAGTTGTTGTTTCCATTAACGAAACGCGAGATCATCAATATGAAATTGTTGTCAAAGGCGAGGTTGAAACACGTTCGTATGTCGCCCCTTACAACGCAAGATTGAAAGTAGAAGAAGGGCAGCAAGTAGAGAGAGGCCAAGAGCTGACGGAAGGCTCCATCGATCCAAAACAATTGTTAAGAGTTCGCGACATTACATCGGTTCAAGAATACTTGCTGCGTGAGGTACAAAAAGTATACCGGATGCAAGGGGTAGAAATTAGCGATAAACATATTGAAGTGATGGTTCGCCAGATGTTGCGCAAAGTGCGTGTCATTGATGCGGGCGATACGGACGTGTTGCCTGGAACGTTGTTGGATGTGCATCAATTTACAGACGTCAATGAAAAGGCGCTTCTCGAAGGGAAACGCCCAGCAACAGCACGTCCGGTGCTGCTCGGTATTACCAAAGTGTCGCTTGAAACCGATTCGTTCTTATCGGCCGCATCGTTCCAAGAAACAACACGCGTGTTGACGGATGCGGCGATTAAAGGAAAACGCGATGAATTGCTCGGCTTAAAAGAAAATGTCATTATCGGTAAGCTTGTTCCAGCCGGAACAGGAATGGCGCGTTATCGCAAAGTCAAGCCGGTGATTAAGAAAGAAACGACTAGCGATACCGTTACAACGAAATAACCTGCTTAGCCAGCAAAGGAGATTCTCCTTTGCTGGCAACAAATTGTTTGAAAACATAGTTGACAACGCCTTGTGAAAATGATAGTCTAATAAAGGTGTTCCAAAAACCTGGTACTTTGGAGGATATGTTACATGTCTTATGAAAAAGTATTACAGGCTGGAAAAATTGTCGTTGGAACAAAACAAACAGTAAGAGCTCTGAAAGAAGGAAAAGCGCTCGAAGTGATCATTGCCGAGGATGCGGATCCATCCATCATTGAAAAGGTGATGGAAGCGGCAAAAGAGGCAAACGTTCCTGTTACAAAAGTAGATTCGATGAAAAAACTGGGAAAAGCGTGCAAAATTCAAGTAGGAGCAGCTGCTGTAGCGATTCTTGGTTAAAAACCGTTTTGGTTTTTATCTTAAAAACCTTTTTTGTATAAATAATGAACCGCCTGGATATGTGGGCTTAAGTTTATGTGTGAAGGGAGGACATTTAACATGCCTACAATTAACCAATTAGTCCGCAAAGGACGCGAGAAAAAAGTAGTAAAATCCAAATCCCCTGCGTTGAATAAAGGGTACAACAGCTTTAAAAAAGAGCAAACAAACGTTCCTTCGCCACAAAAACGCGGTGTTTGCACACGTGTTGGTACGATGACCCCGAAAAAGCCAAACTCTGCGCTTCGTAAATATGCGCGTGTTCGTTTGACGAACGGTATCGAGGTAACGGCTTATATCCCTGGTATCGGCCATAACTTGCAAGAACACAGCGTTGTATTAATTCGTGGCGGACGTGTTAAAGACTTGCCAGGGGTACGCTATCACATCATTCGTGGTGCCCTTGATACAGCAGGTGTGGCAAACCGTATGCAAGGTCGTTCGAAATACGGTGCGAAAAAGCCAAAAGAATCGAAAAAATAATAAAGTAAATCGGATTTTTTACTGAAAGGAGGAAAAACTATGCCACGTAGAGGTCCAGTTGCGAAACGTGACGTACTACCAGATCCAATTTACAATTCGAAACTAGTAACCCGTCTAATCAATAAAATTATGGTGGACGGAAAAAAATCAAAAGCGCAAAAAATTCTTTACACGGCATTTGATATAATCCGCGAACGTACGGGTAAAGATCCTATGGAAGTATTTGAACAAGCATTAAAAAATGTGATGCCTGTTTTAGAAGTTCGTGCACGCCGCGTCGGTGGGGCAAACTATCAAGTTCCTGTTGAGGTTCGTCCAGATCGCCGTGTGTCGTTAGGACTTCGTTGGTTAGTGCAATACGCTCGTCTCCGCGGCGAAAAAACGATGGAAGAGCGTCTTGCGAATGAAATTATGGACGCGGCAAACAACACTGGTGCAGCGGTGAAAAAACGCGAAGATACGCACAAAATGGCGGAAGCAAACAAAGCGTTTGCTCACTATCGTTGGTAATAACCCGTCTTTATTATTGGTGTACCATTAAGGAAATAGGTGATGGCAGTAAAAGAAGCTTGCTGCCCATTCACCTATATTCCTATATTATGATTTTGTATTCTTTTCTAAGCTGATTATGATACATGATACTTATTTGAAGGAAGGAGAAAATAACCACCATGGCAAGAGAGTTCTCCTTGGAAAACACTCGTAACATTGGGATTATGGCGCATATTGACGCCGGTAAGACGACAACAACGGAGCGCATCTTGTTCTATACAGGACGTGTTCATAAGATCGGTGAAGTCCATGAAGGCGCGGCTACAATGGACTGGATGGAACAAGAGCAAGAACGCGGGATTACCATTACTTCTGCGGCAACAACAGCGCAATGGAAAGGTCATCGCATTAACATCATTGACACACCAGGGCACGTAGACTTCACGGTAGAAGTAGAACGTTCCCTTCGCGTGCTTGATGGTGCGATCACCGTTCTTGACGCGCAATCCGGCGTAGAACCGCAAACAGAAACGGTTTGGCGTCAAGCGACTACGTACGGAGTTCCACGTATCGTATTCGTCAACAAAATGGATAAAATCGGCGCTGACTTCTTATATTCGGTAAAAACGCTTCATGACCGCTTGCAAGCAAACGCACATCCAGTGCAATTACCAATCGGTGCGGAGGACCAATTCTCCGGCATTATTGACCTCGTCGAAATGTGCGCTTACCATTATCATGATGAGCTTGGCAAAAATATTGAACGCATTGAAATTCCGGAAGAATACCGCGATATGGCGGAAGAATATCATAACAAGCTCATTGAAGCAGTTGCGGAATTAGATGAAGAGCTGATGATGAAATATTTAGAAGGGGAAGAAATTACAAAAGAGGAATTGAAAGCTGCGATTCGCAAAGCGACGATCAGCGTAGAATTCTTCCCTGTGTTCTGCGGTTCCGCATTTAAAAACAAAGGTGTTCAATTGCTGTTAGATGGAGTAATAGATTATTTGCCATCTCCAGTCGATATTCCGCCAATTAAAGGTGTCGTACCGGATACGGAAGAGGAAGTCGTTCGTGAAGCAAGCGATGACGCTCCATTCGCAGCATTAGCGTTTAAAATTATGACAGACCCTTACGTTGGTAAGTTAACGTTCTTCCGCGTGTACTCTGGTACGCTCGATTCCGGTTCTTATGTCATGAACTCGACGAAGCGCAAGCGTGAACGTATCGGTCGTCTCCTGCAAATGCATGCGAACCACCGTCAAGAAATTTCGAAAGTATATGCCGGTGACATCGCGGCAGCAGTAGGTTTAAAAGATACAACAACAGGCGATACTCTATGTGATGAAAAGAACATTGTTATACTAGAATCAATGGAATTCCCTGAACCAGTTATTTCGGTAGCAATTGAACCGAAATCGAAAGCGGACCAAGACAAAATGGGTCAAGCATTGCAAAAACTACAAGAAGAAGACCCTACATTCCGCGCTCATACAGATCCGGAAACCGGCCAAACGATCATTTCTGGTATGGGTGAGCTTCACCTAGACATTATCGTTGACCGTATGCGCCGTGAATTCAAAGTGGAAGCAAACGTTGGTGCTCCACAAGTTGCGTATCGTGAAACGTTCCGCAAATCGGCGCAAGTCGAAGGAAAATTCATCCGTCAATCCGGTGGTCGTGGTCAGTACGGTCACGTTTGGATCGAATTCTCGCCAAACGAACGCGGAAAAGGATTCGAGTTCGAAAACGCGATTGTCGGTGGGGTTGTCCCGAAAGAATATGTACCGGCAGTACAAGCAGGTCTTGAAGAAGCAATGCAAAACGGGGTTCTTGCCGGATATCCAGTGGTCGATATTAAAGCGAAACTATTTGATGGTTCTTACCATGATGTCGACTCGAGTGAAATGGCGTTCAAAATCGCAGCTTCGTTAGCATTGAAAAACGCTGCGACAAAATGTGACCCTGTGCTGCTTGAGCCAATCATGAAAGTCGAAGTAGTAATCCCAGAAGAATATCTTGGCGATATTATGGGCGACATCACTTCCCGCCGCGGACGAGTAGAAGGAATGGAAGCCCGCGGTAACGCACAAGTGGTCCGCGCGATGGTTCCACTTGCGGAAATGTTTGGATATGCTACTTCGTTGCGTTCTAATACGCAAGGACGCGGAACATTCTCAATGGTATTTGACCATTATGAAGAAGTTCCGAAAAACATTGCAGATGAAATCATCAAAAAAAATAAAGGTGAATAATTGATTTCTCTGCATAGTTTCGATATAAATACTTATGTAAGACTTGGGAACAAATACAATCTGTATTTGTTCCCAGGCATCCTATATATTTTATTTATATAAACCATTAAAATTATATTCTAATTTTAAGGAGGATATTTCTCATGGCTAAAGCGAAATTCGAACGTACGAAACCACACGTCAACATTGGTACTATCGGCCACGTTGACCATGGTAAAACGACGTTAACTGCTGCGATTACAACGGTTCTTGCAAAACAAGGTAAAGCAGAAGCAAGAGCTTACGACCAAATCGACGCAGCTCCAGAAGAACGTGAACGCGGTATCACGATCTCTACTGCACACGTTGAGTATGAAACTGACAAACGCCACTATGCGCACGTTGACTGCCCTGGCCACGCTGACTACGTGAAAAACATGATCACAGGTGCAGCGCAAATGGACGGCGCGATCCTTGTTGTATCTGCAGCTGACGGCCCAATGCCACAAACTCGTGAGCACATTCTTCTTTCTCGCCAAGTAGGTGTGCCATACATCGTTGTATTCTTGAACAAATGCGACATGGTAGATGACGAAGAATTATTAGAACTAGTTGAAATGGAAGTTCGCGATCTATTATCTGAATATGACTTCCCAGGCGATGAAGTACCTGTTATCAAAGGTTCTGCATTAAAAGCGCTTGAAGGCGATCCACAATGGGAAGAAAAAATTATTGAATTGATGAATGCGGTTGACGAATACATTCCAACTCCACAACGTGAAATTGATAAACCATTCATGATGCCAATTGAAGACGTATTCTCGATCACTGGTCGTGGTACGGTAGCAACTGGCCGTGTAGAACGCGGTACGTTAAAAGTTGGTGACGCTGTAGAAATCGTTGGTCTTTCTGATGAACCAAAATCTACAACGGTTACTGGTGTAGAAATGTTCCGCAAACTTCTTGACCAAGCAGAAGCTGGTGACAACATCGGTGCGCTTCTTCGCGGTATTTCCCGTGACGAAGTAGAACGCGGTCAAGTACTTGCGAAACCAGGTTCTATCACACCACATACAAAATTTAAAGCGCAAGTTTACGTTTTAACAAAAGAAGAAGGTGGACGTCATACTCCATTCTTCTCTAACTACCGTCCACAATTCTACTTCCGTACAACAGACGTAACAGGCATCATCACGCTTCCAGAAGGCGTTGAAATGGTTATGCCTGGCGACAACGTTGAAATGACAGTAGAATTAATCGCGCCAATCGCGATCGAAGAAGGTACAAAATTCTCGATCCGTGAAGGCGGACGTACAGTAGGCGCAGGTTCCGTATCTGAAATCATTGAATAATGACGCTTGCGTCCTAGCTTAAAAACAAGCAGGTTTGCCGATGTGCAAACCTGCTTTTCTTTTTTTATGCATTTTTTTCGACAGGTTGAAAATGGACATTTGGCTATGTATAATTAAGAAGTGCGCAGAAAAACGAAGAAATAGCTTGCAATCCCGTTTACATATCTGTATAATATCAAATGTTGGTCTTTGACTGCGATGAAGTGGAAGGTTGCTGACACACCCGGTTGCTTTGCCATGACGAGTGTGCAGGAAATTTCCATGGAGAATGTCTATTTTGAAAATAGGCGAAGAAGGAGGGAAAACAATGGCAAAAGAAAAAATTCGTATCCGTTTAAAAGCTTACGATCATCGAATTCTTGATCAATCTGCGGAAAAAATCGTAGAAACAGCAAAACGTTCCGGTGCAAAAGTATCTGGACCGATTCCATTGCCAACGGAAAGAACTGTTTATACGATTTTGCGCGCTGTTCACAAGTACAAAGATTCTCGTGAACAATTCGAAATGCGTACACATAAACGTTTGATCGATATCGTAAACCCTACTCCACAAACAGTAGATTCTTTAATGCGCCTTGATTTGCCATCTGGCGTTGATATTGAAATTAAACTTTAATTAAGCAGGAGGTGTGACGAATGACCAAAGGAATCTTAGGGAGAAAAATTGGTATGACGCAAGTATTCGCGGAAAACGGCGATTTAATTCCTGTAACCGTCATCGAAGCGACTCCAAACGTTGTATTGCAAAAGAAAACAATTGAAAAAGACGGTTATGAAGCGATCCAATTAGGATTCGAGGATTTAAGCGAAAAACGGGCAAATAAACCGCAAATCGGCCATGCCGCAAAAGCGAATACTGCACCTAAGCGCTTCATCCGTGAAATTCGCGGCGCAAATGTCGACGAATATGAAGTTGGTCAGGAAGTCAAAGTAGATATTTTTGCTGAAGGCGATATTGTCGATGTTACTGGAATTTCAAAAGGGAAAGGATTCCAAGGTGCGATTAAACGGCACGGTCAATCGCGCGGACCAATGGCACACGGTTCTCGCTATCATCGCCGTCCTGGTTCGATGGGTGCGATTGCGCCAAACCGCGTATTCAAATCAAAAGAATTGCCAGGCCGTATGGGTGGCGAACGTGTAACGATCCAAAACTTAAAAATTGTGAAAGTCGATCCAGAACGCAACCTTCTTCTTATCAAAGGAAACGTACCTGGTCCAAGAAAAGGTTTAGTGATCGTAAAAAGCGCAGTAAAAGCGAAAGCAAAATAACATTTTGCTAGGAAAGGAGGAACTATCCAATGCCAAAAGTAGCATTGTATAACCAGAACGGAGAAACAATCGGTGAAATTGAACTGAACGATTCCGTTTTTGGTATTGAGCCAAATAAATATGTGTTATTCGAAGCGGTCATTATGCAACGCGCTTCGTTGCGTCAAGGAACGCATAAAACAAAAAATCGTGCGGAAGTAAGTGGCGGTGGCCGCAAACCATGGCGCCAAAAAGGAACAGGCCGCGCTCGTCAAGGTTCAATTCGCGCTCCTCAATGGCGTGGCGGTGGTACAGTATTCGGTCCGGTTCCACGCAGCTATAGCTATAAGTTGCCGAAAAAAGTCCGTCGCTTAGCAATTAAATCCGCGTTATCTTCCAAAGTTCTTGAAAACAACATTGTTGTTTTAGACAACTTAACATTAGAAGCGCCAAAAACAAAAGAAATGGTGAAAATCTTAAATAATCTTTCTGTTGATCGCAAAGCGTTAATTGTAACCGATGATGTGAACGAAAATGTTGCACTATCTGCACGCAATATTCCTGGCGTTACCGTGGTTACAGCGAACGGTATAAACGTTCTTGATGTATTAAATCATGATAAACTTGTAATCACGAAAGCGGCCGTGGAGAAAGTAGAGGAGGTGCTTGCATAATGAAAGATCCTCGTGATATCATTAAGCGCCCCATCATCACGGAAAACACGATGAATTTAACAGCGCAAAAAAAATATACGTTTGAAGTAGATGTAAAGGCGAATAAAACCGAAGTAAAAGACGCTGTGGAAAAAATCTTCGGCGTGAAAGTAGAGAAAGTCAACATTATGAACTACAAAGGGAAATTTAAACGCGTTGGCCGTTACAGCGGTTATACGAACCGTCGCCGCAAAGCGATTGTAACGTTAACGCCAGACAGCAAAGAGATCGAATTGTTTGAAGTATAAGTTTAAAAGCGAAGGAGGGAAACCAACATGGCGATTAAAAAATATAAACCGACATCAAACGGTCGTCGTGGCATGACAGTGCTTGATTTCTCAGAAATCACAACAGATCAGCCGGAAAAATCGTTGCTTGCACCACTGAAGAAAAAAGCGGGCCGCAACAACCAAGGGAAAATTACAGTGCGCCATCAAGGCGGCGGTCATAAACGTCAATATCGTATTATTGACTTTAAACGTGATAAAGATGGAATTCCAGGCCGCGTTGCTACAATTGAGTATGATCCAAACCGTTCCGCAAACATTGCATTAATTAACTATGCAGACGGTGAAAAACGTTATATTATTGCGCCGAAAAACCTTAAAGTAGGCATGGAAATTATGTCTGGGCCAAATGCGGACATTAAAGTTGGTAACGCATTGCCGCTTGAAAATATCCCAGTTGGTACGCTTGTACACAATATTGAGCTGAAACCAGGAAAAGGCGGCCAGTTAGTTCGCGCAGCTGGTACATCGGCACAAGTGCTTGGGAAAGAAGGAAAATACGTTATCGTTCGTCTTGCTTCTGGCGAAGTGCGCATGATTTTAGGTGCTTGCCGTGCAACAGTTGGAGAAGTAGGTAACGAACAGCATGAGCTTGTCAACATCGGTAAAGCAGGTCGTGCTCGTTGGTTAGGTATTCGTCCAACAGTTCGTGGTTCGGTTATGAACCCTGTTGATCACCCACACGGTGGTGGTGAAGGTAAAGCACCAATCGGACGCAAATCACCAATGACTCCTTGGGGCAAACCAACACTTGGATTTAAAACTCGTAAAAAGAAAAATAAATCGGATAAATTTATTATTCGCCGTCGTAAAAAATAACGGGGTTGAACTACGGTTCTTAAGAACCGTAGCACAATCACGAAGGGAGGTTCATTTATGGGTCGCAGCTTAAAAAAAGGTCCGTTTTGTGATGAGCATTTAATGAAAAAAATCGAAAAATTAAATGAAACAGGACAAAAACAAGTGATTAAAACATGGTCTCGTCGTTCGACAATTTTCCCACAATTTGTTGGTCACACCATCGCCGTATATGATGGACGCAAACATGTACCGGTTTATATTACAGAAGACATGGTCGGACACAAACTTGGCGAATTCGCACCGACGCGTACGTTCCGAGGCCACGCTGGCGACGATAAGAAAACAAAACGTTAATGAGAGGAGGTTCAACCTATGCAAGCTAAAGCTGTTGCGAGAACAGTTCGTATTGCTCCTCGTAAAGCACGTTTAGTGATTGACTTGATTCGAGGAAAAGAAGTTGGTGAGGCAGTTGCCATTCTTCGCCACACGCCAAAAGCTGCTTCTCCGATTATTGAAAAAGTGTTAAAATCCGCGGTAGCAAACGCTGAACATAACTATGACATGGACGTGAACAAACTGGTCATTACGGAAGCATATGTGGATGAAGGTCCAACGTTGAAACGTTTCCGTCCGCGCGCAATGGGTCGTGCAAGCGCGATTAATAAACGCACAAGCCATATCACCATCGTTGTTTCAGAAAAGAAGGAGGGATAATCAGTGGGTCAAAAGGTGAATCCGGTCGGTCTCCGCATCGGCATTATTCGTGACTGGGACTCTAGATGGTACGCTGAAAAAGATTATGCGGACCTTTTACATGAGGATCTGAAAATCCGTGAGTACATTAATAAACGCTTGCAAGATGCTGCAGTATCTCGCATTGAAATTGAACGTGCGGCAAACCGCGTCAATATTACGATTCATACGGCAAAACCTGGCATGGTCATCGGTAAAGGCGGTTCAGAGGTAGAATCGCTCCGAAAAGCGTTAACGCAATTAACAGGCAAACGCGTTCATATCAACATCGTTGAAATTAAAAAGCCAGACTTAGATGCGAAACTAGTAGCGGAAAATATTGCTCGCCAATTAGAAAACCGCGTTTCCTTCCGTCGTGCGCAAAAACAAGCTATTCAACGCGCAATGCGCGCAGGTGCAAAAGGGATTAAAACGATGGTATCCGGTCGTCTTGGCGGTGCTGATATCGCTCGTTCGGAACATTATAGCGAAGGAACTGTTCCACTCCATACACTTCGCGCTGACATCGATTACGGAACGGCAGAAGCGGATACAACATACGGAAAAATCGGCGTAAAAGTATGGATTTATCGTGGAGAGGTCCTTCCGACAAAAAAGAAAACTGAGGAAGGAGGAAAATAATTATGTTAATGCCAAAACGCGTAAAATATCGTCGTGAACATCGCGGACGTATGAAAGGTCGCGCAAAAGGCGGCACGGAAGTACATTTCGGTGAATACGGATTGCAAGCGTTGGAATCTGCTTGGATTACCAACCGCCAAATTGAGGCAGCTCGTCGTGCGATGACTCGTTATATGAGACGTGGCGGTAAAGTATGGATTAAAATTTTCCCTTCTAAACCATATACAGCAAAACCATTGGAAGTGCGGATGGGTTCCGGTAAAGGTGCTCCTGAAGGTTGGGTAGCGGTTGTTAAACCTGGTAAAGTAATGTTTGAAGTTGGCGGTGTTTCAGAGGAAGTAGCGCGTGAAGCATTGCGTCTTGCTTCTCACAAACTTCCGATCAAATGCAAATTCGTAAAACGCGAAGAAATTGGTGGTGAAGCAAATGAAAGCTAAAGAAATTCGTGATCTTACCACTGCCGAAATTGAACAAAAAATTAAAGCGCTGAAAGAAGAATTATTCAACCTTCGCTTCCAATTGGCAACAGGACAATTGGAAAACACAGCACGCATTCGCCAAGTGCGTAAAGATATCGCACGCATGAAAACGATCATCCGCGAAAGAGAGATCGCTGCCAATAAATAAACGTTTGAGAGGAGGTTTGCGAAATGAGTGAACGCAATCAACGCAAAGTGTATGTCGGTCGCGTTGTATCCGACAAAATGGATAAAACGATTACGGTTCTCGTTGAGACATACAAAAAACATCCGCTTTACGGCAAACGCGTAAAATATTCGAAAAAATATAAAGCGCATGACGAAAATAACATTGCAAAAGTTGGCGACATCGTAAAAATTATGGAAACTCGCCCGCTTTCGGCAACAAAACGTTTCCGTTTAGTAGAAATCGTGGAAAAAGCAGTTATCGTTTAATCATATCGATGTTTGGATCGGTGATATAATTCCGAAAGGAGGTTTCGTCGATGATTCAACAAGAATCTCGCTTAAAAGTGGCTGATAACTCAGGTGCACGGGAAGTGCTTGTTATTAAAGTTTTAGGTGGCTCTGGTCGCCGCTATGCAAACATTGGCGATGTTGTCGTTGCGACGGTCAAAGATGCGACACCAGGTGGCGTTGTTAAAAAAGGTCAAGTCGTAAAAGCAGTAGTTGTCCGTACGAAACGCGGTGTTCGCCGTTCGGATGGTTCTTACATCCGTTTTGACGAGAATGCTTGCGTGATCATTCGTGATGACAAAAGCCCACGTGGTACGCGTATTTTCGGACCAGTGGCCCGCGAATTGCGCGATAAAGACTTTATGAAAATTATTTCTTTAGCTCCGGAAGTAATTTAACGGAAAGGAAAAGCCTTTCAAGGAGGTGCGAACTGCGATGCATGTTAAAAAAGGTGATAAAGTACAAGTAATCTCCGGTAAAGATAAAGGGAAACAAGGCGTTATTCTTGCGGCATTTCCTAAGAAAAACCGCGTTATTGTTGAAGGTGTAAATATCGTCAAAAAACATGCGAAACCATCTCAAGCAAATCCACAAGGCGGTATTATCACAAAAGAGGCACCAATTCACGTATCCAAAGTAATGCCTTTAGATCCGAAAACAGGAACTCCAACTCGCGTTGGATATAAAATTGTCGACGGCAAAAAAGTACGTTATGCGAAAAAATCTGGTGAGATTTTAGATAAATAATCGTGATGTCAGAAAGGAGGTACTCTTATGAACCGCCTAAAAGAGAAATACGTAAAAGAAGTGGTACCTGCTCTTATGGGCAAGTTTAATTATAAATCTATTATGCAAGTCCCAAAAATTGAAAAAATCGTCATCAACATGGGTGTTGGTGATGCGGTACAAAATCCAAAAGCACTTGACAGCGCAGTGGAAGAATTAACATTGATCGCTGGTCAGCGTCCAGTTGTTACTCGTGCGAAAAAATCGATCGCTGGATTCCGTCTTCGTGCAGGAATGCCAATCGGTGCGAAAGTAACATTGCGTGGAGAACGCATGTATGAGTTTTTAGATAAATTGATTTCTGTATCTCTTCCGCGTGTTCGTGACTTCCGTGGCGTATCGAAAAAGTCGTTTGATGGCCGCGGCAACTACACGTTAGGGATTAAAGAACAATTAATTTTCCCTGAAATCGACTATGATAAAGTCAATAAAGTGCGCGGCATGGATATCGTGATTGTTACGACTGCAAACACGGATGAAGAAGCTCGCGAACTTTTAACATTGCTCGGCATGCCATTCCAAAAATAATGAATCCCATTCGTAAAGCAAGGGAGGCGAAATCGTGGCTAAAAAATCAATGATTGCGAAACAAAAACGTACGCCAAAGTTTAAAGTAAGAGCGTATACTCGCTGCGAACGCTGCGGCCGTCCGCACTCCGTTTATCGCAAATTTAAACTTTGCCGTATTTGTTTCCGTGAACTAGCATATAAAGGTCAACTTCCAGGCATTAAAAAAGCAAGCTGGTAATCAACCCGTGAATTGGGAAGGAGGTAAAACATAATGGTGATGACAGATCCAATTGCTGATATGCTTACTCGCATTCGTAATGCGAACATGGTACGTCACGAAAAGTTAGAAGTGCCGGCTTCGAAAATGAAACGTGAAATCGCGGAAATTTTAAAACGCGAAGGGTTCATTCGTGATGTGGAATACATTGAAGATAATAAACAAGGCATTCTTCGCATTTTCTTAAAATACGGTCCAAATAACGAACGTGTAATCACTGGATTAAAACGCATTAGCAAACCTGGTTTGCGCGTTTATGTTAAAGCGCATGAAGTGCCTCGCGTATTGAACGGATTAGGAATTGCAATTCTTTCTACATCGCAAGGCATTTTAACGGATAAAGAAGCGCGTCAAAAAGGAACTGGCGGCGAAGTAATCGCATACGTATGGTAATTCATTTTGTTAAGAATGGAGGTGTTTGTACATGTCACGTGTCGGTAAAAAGCCAATTGAAATTCCGTCTGGTGTAACAGTAACGGTGAACGGCAATACCGTTACAGTGAAAGGGCCAAAAGGCGAATTAACTCGCACTTTTCACCCTGATATGACTATCAAAGTAGAAGATAATGTGATCACAGTTACTCGTCCAAGCGACGATAAATTCCATCGTGCGCTTCATGGTACGACTCGCAGCTTGCTTGCAAACATGGTAGAAGGTGTATCCAAAGGGTACGAAAAAGCACTTGAGCTGGTTGGTGTCGGATACCGTGCGGCGAAACAAGGCAAAAAACTTGTCCTTAGCGTCGGTTTTTCTCATCCGGTAGAAATTGAACCGGAAGAAGGATTAGAAATTGAAGTTCCTTCGCAAACAAAAATCGTTGTAAAAGGTGCAGATAAACAACGTGTTGGCGAACTTGCCGCGAACATTCGCGCGGTGCGTCCACCTGAGCCGTACAAAGGTAAAGGAATTCGCTACGAAGGTGAAGTTGTACGTCTTAAAGAAGGTAAAACTGGTAAATAACGCGGCTTAGCGAAATGAAAGGAGTGACATAAATGATCACGAAAGTTGATAGAAACGCAGTTCGTAAAAGAAGACACGCACGCGTTCGTAAAAAAATATTTGGAACTGCTGAGCGTCCACGCTTAAATGTGTTCCGTTCCAACAAACACATTTATGCGCAAATTATTGATGATATGAAAGCTGTGACAATTGTCAGTGCTTCAACGCTAGATAAAGAATTTGACCTAGAATCGACTGGAAATATTGAAGCGGCGAAAAAAGTCGGTGAATTAGTGGCAAAACGGGCATTAGAAAAAGGCATTAAAAAAGTGGTGTTTGACCGCGGCGGATATTTATATCATGGACGGGTAAAAGCACTTGCCGATGCCGCTCGTGAAGCAGGCTTAGAATTTTAATCATAAAGGAGGGACAAAGATGCGTCGTATCGATCCAAATAAACTTGAACTCGAAGAGCGCGTAGTAGCGGTGAACCGTGTTGCAAAAGTAGTAAAAGGTGGACGTCGTTTACGCTTTTCCGCATTAGTCGTTGTCGGCGATAAAAACGGCCATGTCGGTTTTGGTACGGGGAAAGCACAAGAAGTTCCGGATGCGATTCGCAAAGCGATTGAAGATGCAAAGAAAAATTTAATTGAAGTACCGATCGTTGGCACAACGATCCCTCACGAAGTGATCGGCCATTTTGGCGCTGGAAAAATCATTTTAAAACCTGCATCCGAAGGTACAGGGGTTATCGCCGGTGGTCCGGCACGTGCCGTATTGGAGTTAGCGGGCATCAGCGATATTCTTTCTAAATCAATCGGTTCAAACACGCCAGTGAACATGGTGCGCGCTACTGTGGACGGATTAAAACAATTAAAACGTGCTGAAGATGTAGCGAGATTGCGCGGCAAAACAGTTGAGGAACTGTTAGGATAAGGAGGGAAATACAGTGGCAAAAAAATTAGCGATTACCCTCACTCGCAGCGTTATCGGTCGTCCGGAAGACCAACGGATTACTGTTAAAACATTAGGCTTACGGAAAATGCATCAAACTGTCATTCATAATGATAATCCTGCGATCCGCGGGATGATTAACAAAGTCGCACACCTTGTCAAAGTAAAAGAAATTGAAGAATAATGATCATAAGGAGGTGCTTCGCCATGAAACTTCATGAATTACAACCAGCACCGGGTTCCCGGAAAGAACGTAATCGCGTCGGTCGCGGTATCGGTTCTGGTAACGGCAAAACATCTGGCAGAGGTCAAAAAGGTCAAAATGCCCGCTCTGGCGGTGGGGTACGCCTCGGTTTTGAAGGTGGTCAAACTCCTTTATTCCGTCGTCTTCCAAAACGCGGTTTCACCAATATCAACCGCAAAGAATATGCCATTGTTAACCTTGACAAGTTAAACCGTTTTGAAGACGGAACAGAAGTAACGCCTGAGTTGCTGCTCGAAACAGGTGTCATCAGCAAATTGAAATCAGGTGTGAAAATTTTAGGCAAAGGACAAATTGAGAAAAAGCTAACGGTAAAAGCACATAAATTCTCTGCTTCTGCAAAAGAGGCAATCGAAGCTGCTGGCGGTAAAACTGAGGTGATTTAATGTTTCGGACAATCTCCAACTTTATGCGCGTCGGTGACATAAGAAAAAAAATCATCTTTACTCTTCTTATGCTTATTGTATTTCGAATTGGAACGTTTATCCCGGTTCCGAATGTAAACACCGATGTACTAAAAGTGCAGGATCAGCTGAACGCTTTTGGTGTTCTTAACATATTCGGTGGCGGGGCTTTGCGAAACTTCTCGATTTTCGCAATGGGCGTTATGCCGTATATCACAGCATCCATCATCGTGCAGCTACTGCAGATGGATGTTGTTCCTAAATTTACGGAGTGGTCGAAGCAAGGTGAGGTTGGACGACGTAAATTAGCTCAGTTTACCCGCTATTTTACGGTCATTTTAGGTTTTATTGAGGCGCTTGGAATGTCGTATGGTTTTAACCGTATGGCGTCAGGAGCGCTCATTAAAGACCCTGGTATACCAACCTATTTATTAATTGCTACGGTTTTAACAGCTGGAACGGCATTTCTTATGTGGCTTGGTGAACAAATCACTGCGAAAGGCGTAGGAAACGGCATTTCCGTTATTATCTTTGCCGGGATCGTTTCCGGTATCCCTGCCGTGCTGAACCAAATATACGCACAGCAATTTGAAAATGCCGGCCAAGATTTGTTTTTGCGCATTGTGAAGATTCTGCTACTTGTGCTAGCAATCGTTGCCGTTATTGTTGCTGTTATTTACATTCAGCAAGCATTCCGAAAAATTCCGATTCAATATGCAAAACGATTGGAAGGACGGAGTCCGGTTGGTGGACATTCCACCCATTTGCCGCTGAAAGTCAATCCAGCGGGAGTTATTCCGGTGATTTTTGCTGTGTCGTTTCTTCTTGCTCCACGGACAATTGCATCGTTTTTTGGCTCGAATGATGTAACATTGTGGATTCTAAAAACATTTGACTATACGCACCCAGTTGGCATGGTTATTTACGTGCTATTAATTATCGCCTTTACGTATTTCTATGCCTTTGTTCAAGTCAACCCCGAACAAATGGCGGACAATTTGAAAAAACAAGGCGGTTATATCCCGGGGATACGTCCAGGGAAAAACACACAGGAGTATGTCACCAAAATTTTATATCGGCTTACATTTGTCGGTTCGCTATTTTTAGCAGCAATTGCGGTTCTGCCTGTGTTCTTTATCAATTTTGCTAATTTACCACCTTCCGCTCGCATCGGTGGAACCAGCTTGCTCATTGTCGTCGGTGTTGCGCTCGAGACAATGAAACAGCTAGAAAGCCAGCTTGTGAAACGTCATTATCGAGGTTTTATTAAATAAAGAGGTCAGGAGCAACCGCCCTTGCCTCTTAGAGTTGAGGGGGAGCGAGGATGAATTTAGTACTAATGGGTTTGCCTGGTGCCGGAAAAGGTACTCAAGCGGAGAGAATTGTTGAAGCATATGGAATTCCGCATATTTCCACTGGTGATATGTTCCGTGCGGCCATTAAAGAGGGAACACCATTAGGATTGAAAGCGAAAGAATACATGGATCGCGGTGATCTTGTTCCGGATGAAGTGACCATCGGCATCGTTCGCGAGCGTTTAAGCAAAGAGGATTGCCAAAAAGGATTTTTGCTAGATGGGTTCCCGCGGACGGTTGCCCAGGCGGAAGCGTTAGAAAACATTCTTGCCGAATTAAACCGCTCGATTGATTATGTCATTCATATTCACGTAGATAAAGATATTTTAATGGAGCGGCTGACAGGAAGAAGAATTTGCAAAAATTGTGGCGCAACGTACCATCTTGTATTTAATCCGCCGGCAAAGCCAGGCGTTTGTGATAAATGCGGCGGCGAACTGTACCAACGCGCCGATGATAACGAAGAGACGGTAGCCAACCGGCTTGAAGTCAACTTCAAACAAATGCAGCCGTTGCTGGATTTTTACGAGAGAAAAGGATATTTACGTCACATTAACGGACAGCAAGATATTGAAAAAGTGTTCGCAGATATTCGTGAACTTCTCGGAGGATTACAATAATGATTATTTGCAAAACTCCGCGTGAAATTGAAATCATGCGCGAGGCCGGAAAAATTGTGGCGCTGACCCGAAAAGAATTAGAAAAGCATATTCGTCCTGGGATTACAACGAAAGAGTTGGATGCTATTGCGGAAGAAGTGATACGCCAACACGGTGCCATCCCTTCGTTTAAAGGATACAACGGATTTCCAGGAAGCATCTGTGCTTCCGTAAATGAAGAGCTTGTTCACGGGATCCCTGGCGACCGGGTATTAAAGGAAGGCGATATCATTAGTATTGATGTCGGTGCCCAATATAATGGCTATCATGCCGACTCCGCATGGACGTATCCTGTTGGGGAAATCGCGGCAGAAACGAAAAAACTCCTTGAAGTAACGGAAAAATCCTTATATATAGGATTAGAAGAAGCGAAACCAGGTGCCCGTTTGTCCAATATTTCTCACGCGATTCAAACATATGTGGAATCTCACCATTTTTCGATTGTTCGCGAGTATGTTGGACACGGAATTGGTCAAGACTTACATGAAGACCCGCAAATACCGCATTATGGTCCGCCGAATAAAGGACCTCGTTTAAAACCAGGAATGACGTTATGTATTGAACCGATGGTCAATGCGGGCAGCCGCTATGTAAAAACACTTGCTGATAACTGGACCGTTGTTACGGTAGACGGAAAGATGTGTGCCCATTTTGAGCATACAATTGCCATTACAGAAAATGGTTATGAAATTTTGACAACCCTCTAATATAATCATGATGGACACAGATTGTGGAGCCGTTGGCGAAATGGTGTTCGTTCGGTTTTTCGTAACACTATGTTACTCATTCGAAGGAGGGAGAGCCGCTCGATGGCTAAAGACGATGTAATTGAAGTGGAAGGCACTGTAGTCGAAACATTGCCAAACGCGATGTTTCGTGTAGAATTAGAAAATGGCCACACTGTATTGGCGCATGTCTCTGGTAAAATTCGCATGCATTTCATTCGGATTTTACCTGGAGATAAAGTTACGGTAGAATTATCTCCGTACGATTTGACACGTGGTCGAATCACGTATCGTTATAAATAATGAAAGCACTCCGTTCGACAGGGAGGTAAAAAAGATGAAAGTAAGACCATCTGTGAAACCTATTTGCGAAAAATGTAAAGTTATTCGCAGACGTGGTAAAGTTATGGTGATTTGCGAAAATCCAAAACATAAACAACGACAAGGGTAATCTTTAAGGAGGTGTACAATATGGCACGTATTGCAGGTGTAGATATTCCACGTGATAAACGTGTAGTTATTTCGTTAACTTATATCTACGGAATCGGCAAACCAACCGCACAAAAAATCTTGAAAGAAGCAGGCGTATCCGAAGATACTCGCGTTCGTGACTTGACAGAAGAAGAATTGGGAAGAATTCGCGAGATCGTCAGCCGCTTGAAAGTAGAAGGAGATCTTCGTCGCGAAGTATCGTTAAATATTAAACGTTTAATTGAGATCGGATGCTATCGTGGCCTTCGCCACCGTCGCGGCTTGCCAGTTCGCGGTCAAAATACGAAAAACAATGCTCGGACACGTAAAGGCCCACGCCGTACCGTAGCGAATAAGAAAAAATAATTAAGCAAAGGAGGTAATTCCACGAATGGCAGCACGTAAAACAAATACACGCAAACGTCGTGTAAGAAAAAATATTGATACCGGTATTGCCCATATTCGTTCCACTTTTAACAATACGATCGTAACGATTACAGATGTTCACGGAAATACGATTGCTTGGTCCAGCGCTGGCGCATTAGGTTTTAAAGGTTCTCGTAAATCAACACCGTTTGCGGCGCAAATGGCAGCAGAAGCAGCTGCAAAAGCTTCGATGGAACATGGAATGAAAACGGTAGAAGTAAACGTTAAAGGACCTGGTGCTGGTCGTGAGGCAGCGATTCGTGCATTGCAAGCAGCCGGATTGGAAATTACAGCGATTAAAGACGTAACTCCTATCCCGCACAATGGATGCCGTCCGCCAAAACGTCGCCGTGTGTAATATCCCTGTATAGAATTTGTATCCTTGTCAATAATGGGATATGATAAGTATCATGATGTACAGGGAAAATATTGCTTAGCCATTTACACATTTGGGAACTTATTCATGGGGGAATTTCGATTAGGCGTGTATCGTTTGGTCGGGGTCTCGACGTTTTGAAGGAGGGTATAATAATCGATGATTGAAATTGAAAAGCCGAAAATCGAAACGGTTGAAATCAGCGAAGATGCCAAATATGGCAAATTCGTCGTCGAACCGCTTGAGCGTGGATATGGTACAACTTTGGGTAACTCCTTACGTCGTATCCTATTATCTTCACTCCCTGGTGCTGCTGTGACATCGGTACAAATAGATGGTGTGCTGCATGAGTTCTCAACGATTGATGGCGTCGTGGAAGATGTGACAGCAATCATTTTGAACATAAAAAAATTAGCGTTAAAGATTTACTCCGATGAAGAAAAAACGTTAGAAATTGATGTACAGGGTGAAGGAGTTGTCACAGCTGCTGATATTACTCACGACAGCGATGTGGAAATTTTAAACCCGGACCTTCATATTGCTACGTTGGCAGAAGGCGGGCGTTTGCGCATGAGAATGACCGCCAAACGAGGACGTGGGTATGTTCCAGCTGAGGCCAACAAGCGCGAGGATCAGCCAATAGGCGTTATCCCTATCGATTCGATTTATACACCTGTTTCACGTGTTTCTTATCAAGTAGAAAATACGCGTGTCGGACAGGTGACGGACTATGATAAGTTAACCATTGATGTGTGGACAGATGGAAGCATCGGACCGAAAGAAGCTATTTCTCTCGGCGCGAAAATTTTAACCGAGCACTTAAATATTTTTGTCAATCTGACAGATGAAGCGCAACATGCGGAAATCATGGTAGAAAAAGAAGAAGACCAAAAAGAAAAAGTGCTCGAAATGACAATTGAAGAGCTGGATCTTTCTGTCCGTTCCTATAACTGCTTGAAGCGTGCTGGCATTAACACGGTTCAAGAACTGACGCAAAAAACAGAAGAAGATATGATGAAAGTGCGCAATCTCGGTCGCAAATCTTTAGAAGAAGTAAAAGCGAAGCTGGCTGAGCTCGGGCTTAGCTTGCGTAAAGATGACTAGTTAACGTTGTTTAACTAGTATTTTCATGTTACAATTCATGGACACAAAAAACCTGGACCTGAGTCATCGGGATGAAGAGGGAACCAGTTTTGAACCGATCATTTGGCTAAATAAGAGATTTGCATCGGATATTTAGCGAAAATGTTAAAAAGGAGGGACACTTTATGTCATACAGAAAATTAGGACGTACAAGCGCTCAACGCAAGGCATTGCTTCGAGATTTAGCAACAGATTTAATTATTAACGAGCGTATTGAAACAACAGAGGCGCGTGCGAAAGAATTGCGCTCGGTGATTGAAAAAATGATCACGCTTGGCAAGCGCGGTGATTTGCATGCTCGTCGTCAAGCGGCGGCATTTATCCGTAAAGAAGTAGCAAACAGCGAAACTGGTCAAGACGCGCTGCAAAAACTGTTCAGCGACATTGCACCGCGTTATCAAGATCGCCAAGGCGGTTATACTCGCATTATGAAACTTGGTCCTCGCCGTGGCGATGGGGCGCCAATGGTGATTATTGAACTAGTGTAAAGCAGTTCTGTTGACTAACAAGGGCGAGACAGTTTATTTCGAACTGGATCTATGCCCTTTTTTTATTTTCCCTTTTTGTAGTAGAGTAGAGATGAGAGAGATGTGAGATAGAAGAGACAAGGAGAAGGAATGATGGCAGAAACTATTTTATCCGTAGAAAAACTATATTTTCGCTATCCTAACCAATCTGATTATGCGGTGCAAAATGTAACGTTCCAAGTGGAGCGCGGGGAATGGCTGGCGATTGTCGGTCATAATGGGTCAGGAAAATCGACGATTGCGAAGCTATTAATCGGATTGTTAAAGCCGGAAAGCGGTGTGATTAAGCTGTTTCACCATGTGCTCGATGAACAGACGGTCTGGGAAATCCGTCGCCGCGTTGGCATGGTGTTTCAAAATCCGGATAATCAGTTTGTCGGAACGACGGTAGAAGATGATGTGGCTTTTGCCCTCGAAAACAACGGGATTCCTCGCGACGAAATGGTCAAAAGAGTCCATGAAGCGATTCGGCAAGTTCATATGGAAGAGTTTCTCCACCATGAGCCGCATCATCTTTCCGGCGGTCAAAAGCAACGTGTAGCGATCGCAGGCATTCTTGCGCTGCGGCCTGATATTATTATTTTGGATGAAGCTACATCGATGCTCGACCCAAAAGGCAGGCAAGAAGTGCTAGAAACCGTACGCGACTTAAATAAAAAACAGCGCATCACCGTATTGTCGATCACCCATGACCTAGAGGAGGTTGCAAAGGCAGACCGCGTGATTGTCATGAACAAAGGGGAAATCATGACGGAAGGCACGCCAAAACAAATATTTATGCTTGGCACCAAACTGGAGCGAATCGGTTTAGACTTGCCGTTTGCTGTCAAAATGAGAGATCGGCTAAAGCAGAGTGGGATTCCCTTGACTCAAAGCTATTTTACGATAGAGGAGTTGGTAGAGGAATTATGGACATTATATTCGAAAAAGTAGAGCATGTGTATAATGCCAACTCACCGTTTGCCCGCCGCGCGTTATACGATATTGACATCATGATCGAAAGCGGGTCTTACGTGGCCATCATCGGTCATACTGGCTCAGGGAAGTCCACGCTGCTGCAGCATTTAAACGGTTTGCTTCAGCCGACAAGTGGAACCGTAAAGATTGGAGACCAAACGATTACGAGTAAAAAACGCCAAAAAGACTTAAAACCGCTTCGCAAAAAAGTCGGCATCGTCTTTCAATTTCCGGAACATCAGCTATTTGAAGAGACGGTGGAAAAGGATATATGTTTCGGGCCGATGAATTTTGGCGTGCCTGAGGAGGAGGCCAAAAAGAAGGCAAGGGAGCTGATTAAACTAGTCGGACTTCCGGAAGATGTATTAAACAAGTCGCCGTTTGATTTAAGCGGCGGACAAATGCGCCGTGTTGCGATTGCCGGGGTGCTGGCGATGGAACCGGATGTCATTGTGTTGGACGAGCCGACGGCTGGCTTAGACCCGCGCGGACGAAAAGAAATCATGGAAATGTTTTACCACCTTCATCGTGAAAAACAGCTGACAACCGTGCTAGTTACCCATAGCATGGAGGACGCCGCCATGTATGCGGATTATATGATTGTGATGCATCAAGGAACGGTATGGAAAAGGGGAACCCCGGAACAAATTTTCCAAGACAGCGATGATTTGGCGCAAATCGGCCTCAGCGTGCCGGAAACGGTGCGGCTAAAACAGGAATTAGAAAAACGGTTGGGGGTTACCTTGCCATCTCCATGCTTAACGATCGAACAAACGGTAGATGCGGTGCAAAAATTATTTTCCAAGGTGAACGCCTATGATAAATAGTATGATTATCGGCAAATATGTGCCCGGCAATTCGGTCATTCACCGCATGGATCCGCGTGCCAAACTGTTAATCATCTTTATGTACGTATTTATTGTTTTTTTGGCCAATAATAGCGCCACGTATGCCGTATTAACGGTATTTACCTTTGGTTTTCTCGCATTGTCACGCATCCCATTATCGTTTGTGATTAGAGGTTTAAAACCGATTATATGGATTATTGTCATTACGTTCTTATTGCATGTTTTCATGACAAAAGAAGGGGACGTGCTATACCATATCGGTTCCTTTTCGATTTACGAGGGTGGTGTGAAGCAAGGAATTTTTATTTCGCTTCGCTTTCTGCTGCTCATTATCATTACCACCTTATTAACCTTAACCACCACCCCGATCGAAGTGACAGATGGAGTGGAAAGCCTGCTGGGACCATTGAAAAAAATGCGCGTTCCGGTTCATGAGCTGGCATTAATGATGTCCATTTCCCTTCGTTTTATCCCGACGTTAATGGAGGAAACGGAAAAAATCATGAAAGCACAGACGGCACGCGGTGTCGATTTTACCGGAGGCCGATTTTCCGACAGAATGAAGGCGATTGTGTCCCTGCTTGTTCCGCTGTTTATCAATTCATTTAAACGCGCTGAAGAACTGGCAACCGCCATGGAAGCACGCGGCTATCGCGGCGGCGAGGGAAGAACGAAATTTCGTCAGCTGACATGGAAATGGACCGATACGGTTTTTCTAATAGCGGTATTTCTGCTGGCCGTTGTGTTGTTCGTATTACGTTCATAGCGAGGAGGCAATGATGAATAAACGGATGAAATGTACGCTTGCCTATGACGGTACACATTTTTCCGGCTATCAAGTTCAGCCTGGTAAGCGCACGGTGCAAGGGGAATTAGAAAGAGTGCTGACACAAATGCATAAAGGACAGACGGTGCGTGTAACCGCTTCAGGAAGGACCGATGCCGGCGTTCATGCATGCGGGCAAGTGATCCATTTCGATACGTCTTTATCGCTTTCCCCACAACAATGGAAAAAAGCATTAAACGCTCTATTGCCGGACGATATCGTCATTAAACATATACAAGAGGTCGATGCTTCTTTTCATGCCCGTTTTGCTGCCAAGGCAAAAGAATATCGGTACAAAGTGAGAAATGCTGAGGAACGCGATGTGTTTTTACGCCATTACTGCTATCATTATCCGTATAGACTAGATATCGAGGCAATCAAGCAGGCATTGCGATTCATAGAGGGAACACATGACTTTACTAGTTTTTGTTCAGCAAAAACGGATGTGGATGATCGCGTACGCACTATTTATCAAGCAGACGTAGCCGTCAATCAAGAGATGTTGGAATTTCGCCTGATTGGCAGCGGATTTTTATATAATATGGTGCGGATTATCGTTGGAACGGTTTTAGAAGTTGGACAAGGAAAGCGGAGTGTAGACAGCATATCAACTATTTTGGCAGCAAAAGACCGGCGGCTCGCCGGTCCGACAGCCCCTCCTCAAGGTCTGTATTTATGGAAAGTATATTATGACAACTAGTCCTGGTGTAACATTTTCTTGACATCGATATGCTAAAGAGATATTATATCATATGGTATGTATTTTTCCACGATTAGCCCCGGAAAGTAATCGTGTTGAAATAAATCGATCGTAAATTGCTTGTTTATTTTTTATTTTAGGAGGGAATGGAATGCGTACAACTTACATGGCGAAGCCGAATGAAGTAGAACGCAAATGGTACGTTGTGGACGCTGCTGGCAAAACGTTAGGACGCCTTGCAAGTGAAGTAGCAGCAATTTTGCGCGGTAAACATAAACCAACATTCACCCCACATGTGGATTGCGGCGATCATGTCATTGTGATCAATGCAGATAAAGTGGAATTAACAGGAAAAAAATTAACAAAAAAACTATATTATCGTCACAGCTTGCATCCAGGTGGATTAAAAGTAAGAACGGCATTAGAAATGCGTACAAATTATCCAGAGCAAATGATCGAAAGAGCGGTACGCGGAATGCTTCCAAAAGGCCGCTTAGGTCGTCAAATGTTTAAAAAATTGCATGTATACCGCGGGAACGAACATCCGCATCAAGCACAAAAACCAGAAGTTTATGAAATTCGCGGATAATCGATGAAGGAGGGTATTATTTTGGCACAGGTACAATATTACGGAACAGGTCGTCGCAAAAGCTCTGTTGCACGCGTGCGCCTAGTTCCAGGTGACGGACGCATTATCGTGAACAACCGTGACATTCGTGACTATATCCCAACGGAAGCGTTAATCGAAGTGGTGAAACAACCGCTAGTGTTAACAGAAACGTTAGGGAACTATGATGTATTAGTAAACGTAAAAGGCGGCGGATTTGCCGGCCAAGCAGGCGCGATTCGCCACGGCATCGCCCGCGCGTTATTGCAAGTAGATCCGGATTATCGTCCGGTGCTGAAACGCGCAGGATTATTAACACGCGATGCTCGCGTGAAAGAACGGAAAAAATACGGTCTCAAAGGTGCCCGCCGCGCTCCACAATTCTCAAAACGCTAATTGTATTTTTCCACAAATCCCAGCCATATCGGCTGGGATTTTTTTCTTTACTTCTCCGTTTTGATTCACGCATGTTTAGGATAAATCGTTGAAAACTACATCCTAAAGGAGCGTGAAAGAACATGAATGTCATTACTTCATTTAAAGAAAAGAAACAGGAAAAACAAGTATTATACGAACGAAAAATGCTGCGTGAGCTGTCGCTAGAAAAGCTAAAAACGAAAGTCATTGAACATTTTAGCCCTTTTTATCAGATGTATCGTGTACTCCCATCCATTATTGAAGAAGGTTGTGTCGATATCGCGATTGAAGCATATTTGCTTGGCGCGAGCTATAGCCGGTTTGGTTACTATGGGGAGCCGGCAGAAAGCGTAAGAAGGCGATGTGCGCAAGAGGAAAAATACTTAATCGATACATTATTCGATTTCCTTTGCTTTTGGGGGAATATCGATGACGGATTGATAAGCGAATCGCTTTATTATACATGCGAGCATTATATCGTTTATTGGTGGATTGAAGGGTTTGAAAAAGGAAAAAAACGCCGGCGTTTGAAACTTCACTAAAAGAAGTTCTATTTTTGCCTCTTGTCCCATATAAGATAGAGAAGGGGAAACGCAGGAGGAGAAACAATGAAAGGAAAATGGTTGGGTGCTCTCGTTATTAGTTTTACCATTATTATTATTTTTTTCCAATATCTTTTTTCCGACCATACTTCGACAAAATCATGGAATCTTCCGCTATCTGGCAGGATTATCATTTTAGACCCCGGTCACGGAGGACCCGATGGCGGAGCTGTCGGCGGTGATGTGGTAGAAGAAGAAGTGACGCTGAAAGTGGCGGAGAAATTGCGAGACTACTTGCAGCAGCAAGGTGCGCTCGTGTTGATGACAAGGGAAACGGACAGCGACCTTGCCGATAAAGACACACGTGGCTACAGCCGGCGGAAAACCGAAGATTTGCGAAAGCGCGTGGCCTTTATTAATGAATCAGAGGCGGATTTATTTATTAGCATCCATCTCAATGCTATTCCTTCTCCGCGTTGGCGTGGAGCGCAAACCTTTTATTACGGTTCGCTAATCGAAAACGAACGGCTTGCAAAATTTATTCAGGCCGAATTGCGGCGCAATCTCGAAAATACGGATCGCGTCGCTAAATTGATTGATACGGTTTATTTGTTAAAGTATGCGAAAAAACCAGGCGCGCTCGTGGAAGTCGGCTTTTTATCCAATCCGGAAGAGCGGGAGCTTTTAGCTTCTGATCAATATCAAACAAAGCTGGCCGCATCGATATACAAAGGAGTGTTGCGATATTTTTCGAATGAAAAAAATCCCCCTGAATAGGGGATTCTTTTTTGCATAATGGCTATTCGATCACTGTATATGGTATAGTAAAAGTATGGGTGCAATACATACATAAGGGCTGGTGATGATCGATGCTTACGGAGAACGAGGTTAGAGAGCTGCTCGAAAATATCAAAGATCCGTTTTTAAACAAAACGTTTAAGGAAACAAATGCGATTCAAGAAATTAAAATTAAGGAAGATAAAAACCATGTCAGCGTGAAAGTGGCGTTAGCAAAAACCGGAACAGCGGAGCAGCTTCGGGTGCAAACGACGATTGTCCAACTATTAAAAGATGCGGGAGCCGCCTCGGTAGGCTTGCGGTTTGCACAGCTTCCTGAGGAAGTAGTGGAGAAATATGAAGCGAACAAATCAAAAACAACTTACATTGCAATCGCCAGCGGAAAAGGAGGAGTCGGAAAGTCGACCGTTTCCGTCAATTTGGCTGTTTCCCTCGCCCGCCTTGGCAAAAAAGTTGGTCTCATTGATGCCGATATTTACGGATTTAGTGTCCCGGACATGATGGGCATTGTCGAACGCCCGGCGGTGCGCGGCGATAAAATTATTCCAGTGGAGCGCTTTGGCGTGAAAGTCATTTCCATGGCCTTTTTTGTCGAAGATAATGCTCCTGTCATTTGGCGTGGCCCAATGTTAGGAAAAATGCTAAACAACTTTTTCAAAGAAGTGGAATGGGGCGACCTAGACTACTTATTATTAGACTTGCCGCCAGGCACGGGGGATGTTGCGTTAGACGTCCATACGATGCTGCCATCGTGCAAAGAGATCATCGTTACTACTCCGCATCCGACCGCGGCTTTTGTTGCAGCGCGCGCGGGGGCAATGGCGCTCCGTACTGAGCATGAAATCATCGGTGTGATTGAGAATATGTCCTATTTTGAAAGCCGCAAAACAGGCGAAAGAGAATACGTATTTGGCAAAGGCGGCGGTGAAAAGCTTGCTAAAGAACTGCAAACGGAACTATTAGGCCAATTGCCGTTGCAGCAGCCGGACTGGAATGACGACGATTTTGCTCCATCGGTGTATGCCGAGGATCATCCGATTGGAAAAATATATATGGACATTGCTCGAAAAATTATTCAAAAATGTTAAACAAAAAAGGAGAAGCATCTCTAATGAGATGTTCTCCTTTTTAGCTTCCTCCCTGTCCTTGCTGGTTGCCGCTGTTTTCTTCTCCTTCTCCGCCTTCTCCCTCATCACCACCATGTTTTTTCGTTCCCTGCTGTATGTTTCCAGCTGACTTGATTAATATGTCCTGAATTTTTGCTTGGAATAATGGGCTGTTCAGTGTTTCGGTGATGACTTTTTGCAGATGTTGGCGAAATTCCTTGCTTTTTAACACATCTATCATCGCTTTTTCCATTTCTGGATTTTTCAAAATATCTATCATCATCCCTTGGTATTCCGGGTCTTTCATCAATGCTTTAATCGTTTTTTCGTGCTCTGTTTTTAAGCTTTTGGCAAAGCTTTCCGCAAATTTTGGATCTTGTAATGCCTTTTCCCAAAATTTTACCCCTTCTTTGGATGTCAGTACTTGTTGCAGTGTTTCTTTAACAATCGCTTGCTCCATGACGAGCTGTTGTTTCGTTTTTTCATCCGTCATGATTTCCTGAATCGCCTTTTTCCCCTCATCCGTTTTTAAAATATCCACAACCATTTTCTTCGTCGCGTCATAATCAGGGGGAGGGGGACTGGTTTCTTGAGGAGCACAAGAGCTAAGGACCAGAAAATAGCCCAATAAGAGGAGCAATATGTTTTTTTTCATGCAAGTAAGCTCCTTTCTGCAAAAATCCCTCACCCTTAATATGAATTTTCGCCAAAAAAATATGCATTCCCCGTATTCCAAGCTGGCTTTTTTTGAAAGTCGCTGATAAAATTTAAAGCGAATCATGCTGAAAATAATGGAGGATAGAGCTGTGAACAGCCGTAAATGGGTGCGTTTGTTTTTAACAACATTAGCAATCGGAGGAATCACAACAGCCATTGTAGGAATTGTTTTTAGTTGGAGTGAATACCAAAAACTACTTTCGCGTTGGGACATAGTGGAAATCCTTGCCGTATTGATGTGGCATATTGGTGTTGGCTTTATTTTTAGTGTTATTAGCCAGGCAGGTTTTTTTGCCTATTTAACCGTTCACCGCTTTGGATTGGGCATTTTCCGTTCGGCTTCGCTTTGGAACGCTGTACAAACCGTGTTAATTTTGTTTGTGCTTTTTGACTTAGTATATTTCCGCTATCAAGTGTTTGCCAAAAAAGGCGAATCTGTCATCAGTTATATATTGGTGGCTTTATTTCTTCTCGTGGTTGGGCTTGTTGTAGCGTATATAAAAAGCGCACAAACGAATAAAGGCGCGTTTGTGCCAGCTTTGTTCTTTATGGTTGTCGTCACGGTCATTGAATGGGTTCCTGTATTGCGTATTAATGATAGGGATTGGCTTTATTTGATGTTGTTCCCGTTATTAGTTTGCAATGCTTATCAGCTTCTTATACTGCATAAATTAACAGGTGTTGCGAAATCATAATCGTTCAAGGAGGAGGTGAACCTCCTTTTTTTGTATAAAAAACCGTCTAAGCAATAACCATTAATTAATTTCCCTGCTGCTGACATCTCCATTAACAATCAGCTGCGAAACGCTAACATTGCGGTAACCTTTTTCTTTCATTGCCGCAATAATTTTTGGAAGCGCCTTTGCCGTTTGATTAGCCGAATCAGAGGCGTGAAGCAAAATGATATCTCCAGCTTCCATATTGTCGGTAACGTTTTCCACAATGGTTTTCGTTCCAGGGTTAAGCCAATCTTTGGAATCAATGCTCCAGTGGACGACAGTGTAACCGAGAGAGTCGGCAATCTTTAACACATTTTTGTTAAAGTTGCCTCCCGGAGGACGCAATAGTTTTACTTCTTTGATGCCACACGTATCAAATATTTTCTTTGCTTGCAAAAGATCTTGGCGGATTTTCGAATTTTCCAGCTCGGTATAGTTTACAAAGTTATAACCCATGCTACCGATTTCATGACCTTCCTCCTTAATTCGTTTTACGATGCTTGGATGGCGTTCCGCCCAAGAAGCGGATAAAAAAAAGGTTGCATTTTTGATGCCGTTTCGTTTTAATACATCAAGAATACGTGGGGCGTTTTGGTCTCCCCAGCTAATATCAAATGTTAATGCTATTTCATCCTTGCTGTTTTTCACTTTATAAATAGCCTTTGGACCGGAAGAGAAAGAAAGGGTCGCATTATGCATTCCATGCGCGTATAAAATAGCGGCGGTGAAAAACGCAGAAAGAACAATAATAAGTGCCTTTTTTAGAGAACGCCCGTTTAAAGCGTAGAAAACATTCACTTTACTTCCCCCTTTGTTCTAAAGTTGTCCTGTGACCATCTTATGCTTGTCATCGTCGATGTTATGAAACATATTTTTGACAAAAAAGTGTTGACAACAGAAAAAAATCATGATAAATTAATCCTCGTCGTTAAGCGATATAACAAAAAACGATATTGACATCTTGTTTATGGGTATGTTAGTATAAAAAAGTCGCAAACAGGAGAAAATGTTCCTTGAAAACTGAACAAAACGAAGCGTCCACATAGAAAAGCGAAGGCGACTGATTAGCCCCGGCAGGCGCTGGAGGGCTCGCGAGGAGGCTGTTGCCGCCACAGCGAGACCGAAGCGGCCCGAGGGGCTAGGAGCCGGAGCTGGACAATAAGAAAAGCGAAGGCGACTCGACACCTTGCGGTGTCGGTGCTGAAGCTTAGAAATAAGCCAATCAACTTTCTATGGAGAGTTTGATCCTGGCTCAGGACGAACGCTGGCGGCGTGCCTAATACATGCAAGTCGAGCGGACCGAATAGGAGCTTGCTCTTGTTCGGTTAGCGGCGGACGGGTGAGTAACACGTGGGCAACCTACCCGTAAGACCGGGATAACTCCGGGAAACCGGAGCTAATACCGGATAACACCGAAGACCGCATGGTCTTCGGTTGAAAGGCGGCTTTGGCTGTCACTTACGGATGGGCCCGCGGCGCATTAGCTAGTTGGTGAGGTAACGGCTCACCAAGGCGACGATGCGTAGCCGGCCTGAGAGGGTGACCGGCCACACTGGGACTGAGACACGGCCCAGACTCCTACGGGAGGCAGCAGTAGGGAATCTTCCGCAATGGACGAAAGTCTGACGGAGCGACGCCGCGTGAGCGAAGAAGGTCTTCGGATCGTAAAACTCTGTTGTTAGGGAAGAAGAAGTACCGTTCGAATAGGGCGGTACGGTGACGGTACCTAACGAGAAAGCCCCGGCTAACTACGTGCCAGCAGCCGCGATAATACGTAGGGGGCGAGCGTTGTCCGGAATTATTGGGCGTAAAGCGCGTGCAGGCGGTCCCTTAAGTCTGATGTGAAAGCCCACGGCTCAACCGTGGAGGGTCATTGGAAACTGGGGGACTTGAGTGCAGAAGAGGAGAGCGGAATTCCACGTGTAGCGGTGAAATGCGTAGAGATGTGGAGGAACACCAGTGGCGAAGGCGGCTCTCTGGTCTGCAACTGACGCTGAGGCGCGAAAGCGTGGGGAGCAAACAGGATTAGATACCCTGGTAGTCCACGCCGTAAACGATGAGTGCTAAGTGTTAGAGGGGTCAAACCCTTTAGTGCTGCAGCTAACGCGTTAAGCACTCCGCCTGGGGAGTACGGCCGCAAGGCTGAAACTCAAAGGAATTGACGGGGGCCCGCACAAGCGGTGGAGCATGTGGTTTAATTCGAAGCAACGCGAAGAACCTTACCAGGTCTTGACATCCCCTGACAACCCTAGAGATAGGGCGTTCCCCCTTCGGGGGGACAGGGTGACAGGTGGTGCATGGTTGTCGTCAGCTCGTGTCGTGAGATGTTGGGTTAAGTCCCGCAACGAGCGCAACCCTCGACCTTAGTTGCCAGCATTCAGTTGGGCACTCTAAGGTGACTGCCGGTGACAAACCGGAGGAAGGTGGGGATGACGTCAAATCATCATGCCCCTTATGACCTGGGCTACACACGTGCTACAATGGGCGGTACAAAGGGCTGCGAACCCGCGAGGGGGAGCCAATCCCAAAAAGCCGCTCTCAGTTCGGATTGCAGGCTGCAACTCGCCTGCATGAAGCCGGAATCGCTAGTAATCGCGGATCAGCATGCCGCGGTGAATACGTTCCCGGGCCTTGTACACACCGCCCGTCACACCACGAGAGCTTGCAACACCCGAAGTCGGTGAGGTAACCCTTTTGGGAGCCAGCCGCCGAAGGTGGGGCAAGTGATTGGGGTGAAGTCGTAACAAGGTAGCCGTACCGGAAGGTGCGGCTGGATCACCTCCTTTCTAAGGATGATATGTGTGTGAAATAAGAGGGACGCTTACGTTTTGTTCGGTTTTGAGGGAACATATTTATGTTCTCTTCAATTAATCCGTTTTGCGTCTGCGTCTTCTAGTGAATTCAGAGAAGCTGGATTCCTCGACGCAAAGCTGCAAAGAAGCGAATGCAATGAAGCAGCTTCGTTCCTTGAAAACTAGATAACCGAAAAGAAAAGCGGAGGCGCCGCGGTTAGGCGCCGAAGTTAGACAAAGGAAGAAGCCGAGAAGCGCTAATGGTTAAGTTAGAAAGGGCGCACGGTGGATGCCTTGGCACTAGGAGCCGATGAAGGACGGGGCAAACGCCGAAACGCTTCGGGGAGCTGTAAGCAAGCGTTGATCCGGAGATGTCCGAATGGGGGAACCCACTGTCCGTAATGGGACAGTATCCATACCTGAATCCATAGGGTATGGAGGGCACACCCGGGGAACTGAAACATCTTAGTACCCGGAGGAGAAGAAAGCAATAGCGATTCCCTGAGTAGCGGCGAGCGAAACGGGAACAGCCCAAACCAAGAGGCTTGCCTCTTGGGGTTGTAGGACCACTCACATGGGAGTGACAAAGGAACGGGGTAGACGAAGCGGTCTGGAAAGGCCCGCCAGAGAAGGTGACAGCCCTGTAGTCGAAACTTCGTTCCCTCCCGAGTGGCTCCTGAGTACGGCGGGACACGGGGAATCCCGTCGGAAGCAGGGAGGACCATCTCCCAAGGCTAAATACTCCCTAGTGACCGATAGTGAACCAGTACCGTGAGGGAAAGGTGAAAAGCACCCCGGAAGGGGAGTGAAAGAGAACCTGAAACCGTGTGCCTACAAGTAGTCAGAGCCCGTTGATGGGTGATGGCGTGCCTTTTGTAGAATGAACCGGCGAGTTACGATGACGTGCGAGGTTAAGTCGAAGAGACGGAGCCGCAGCGAAAGCGAGTCTGAATAGGGCGTTCAGTACGTCGTCGTAGACCCGAAACCAGGTGATCTACCCATGTCCAGGGTGAAGGTAGGGTAACACCTACTGGAGGCCCGAACCCACGCACGTTGAAAAGTGCGGGGATGAGGTGTGGGTAGGGGTGAAATGCCAATCGAACTTGGAGATAGCTGGTTCTCCCCGAAATAGCTTTAGGGCTAGCCTCAAGGGAAGAGTCTTGGAGGTAGAGCACTGATTGAGCTAGGGGCCCTCATCGGGTTACCGAACTCAGTCAAACTCCGAATGCCAATGACTTATCCTTGGGAGTCAGACTACGAGTGATAAGATCCGTGGTCGAGAGGGAAACAGCCCAGATCACCAGCTAAGGTCCCTAAGTGCACGTTAAGTGGAAAAGGATGTGGAGTTGCCCAGACAACCAGGATGTTGGCTTAGAAGCAGCCATCATTTAAAGAGTGCGTAATAGCTCACTGGTCGAGTGACTCTGCGCCGAAAATGTACCGGGGCTAAACGTGCCACCGAAGCTGTGGGATGACCTTCGGTCATCGGTAGGGGAGCGTTCTAAGGGCGTCGAAGCGAGACCGGAAGGACTCGTGGAGCGCTTAGAAGTGAGAATGCCGGTATGAGTAGCGAAAACAGAGGTGAGAATCCTCTGCACCGAAAGCCTAAGGGTTCCTGAGGAAGGTTCGTCCGCTCAGGGTTAGTCGGGACCTAAGCCGAGGCCGAAAGGCGTAGGTGATGGGCAACAGGTAGAGATTCCTGTACCACCTCCTCACCGTTTGAGCGATGGGGGGACGCAGGAAGGTAGGGCGAGCAGGCTGCTGGAATAGCCTGTCCAAGCGGTTAGGCTGCCAGATAGGCAAATCCGTCTGGCGCAAAGGCGGAGCCGTGATGGCGAAGGGACCATCGGTCCCGAAGTCCCCGATCCTACACTGCCAAGAAAAGCCTCTAGCGAGGTGAGAGGTGCCCGTACCGCAAACCGACACAGGTAGGCGAGGAGAGAATCCTAAGGTGCGCGGGAGAACTCTCGTTAAGGAACTCGGCAAAATGACCCCGTAACTTCGGGAGAAGGGGTGCTCTCTTGGGTGAATAGCCCGAGGGAGCCGCAGTGAAAAGGCCCAAGCGACTGTTTATCAAAAACACAGGTCTCTGCGAAGCCGAAAGGCGAAGTATAGGGGCTGACACCTGCCCGGTGCTGGAAGGTTAAGGGGAGCGCTTAGCGCAAGCGAAGGTGCGAACCGAAGCCCCAGTAAACGGCGGCCGTAACTATAACGGTCCTAAGGTAGCGAAATTCCTTGTCGGGTAAGTTCCGACCCGCACGAAAGGTGTAACGACTTGGGCACTGTCTCAACGAGAGACCCGGTGAAATTATACTACCTGTGAAGATGCAGGTTACCCGCGACAGGACGGAAAGACCCCGTGGAGCTTTACTGCAGCCTGATATGGAATTTTGGTATCGCTTGTACAGGATAGGTGGGAGCCTGGGAAGCCGGAGCGCCAGCTTCGGTGGAGGCGCCGGTGGGATACCACCCTGGCGGTATTGAAATTCTAACCCGCACCCCTGATCGGGGTGGGAGACAGTGTCAGGTGGGCAGTTTGACTGGGGCGGTCGCCTCCCAAAAGGTAACGGAGGCGCCCAAAGGTTCCCTCAGAATGGTTGGAAATCATTCGTAGAGTGCAAAGGCACAAGGGAGCTTGACTGCGAGACGGACAGGTCGAGCAGGGACGAAAGTCGGGCTTAGTGATCCGGTGGTTCCGTATGGAAGGGCCATCGCTCAACGGATAAAAGCTACCCCGGGGATAACAGGCTGATCTCCCCCAAGAGTCCACATCGACGGGGAGGTTTGGCACCTCGATGTCGGCTCATCGCATCCTGGGGCTGTAGTCGGTCCCAAGGGTTGGGCTGTTCGCCCATTAAAGCGGTACGCGAGCTGGGTTCAGAACGTCGTGAGACAGTTCGGTCCCTATCCGTCGCGGGCGCAGGAAATTTGAGAGGAGCTGTCCTTAGTACGAGAGGACCGGGATGGACGCACCGCTGGTGTACCAGTTGTCCCGCCAGGGGCACCGCTGGGTAGCTATGTGCGGAAGGGATAAGCGCTGAAAGCATCTAAGCGTGAAGCCCCCCTCAAGATGAGATTTCCCATCGCGTCAAGCGAGTAAGATCCCTCGAAGATGACGAGGTCGATAGGTCCGAGGTGGAAGCGTGGCGACACGTGCAGCTGACGGATACTAATCGATCGAGGACTTAACCAAGAAAAGCGCACGAAAAGCGGAGGCGAGCGCTTAGCGCCGAGCGGACACAGGCGACTGGCTTCTTCCAAACAGACGGTTATCTAGTTTTGAAGGAATGAACTCCTTCTTGACAACATCGATTAGATGAATATAATAATACATGTCCAATTGAAATACTTGCCTAGTGACTATAGCGGAGAGGAAACACCCGTTCCCATCCCGAACACGGAAGTTAAGCTCTCCAGCGCCGATGGTAGTTGGGGCCAGCGCCCCTGCAAGAGTAGGTCGTCGCTAGGCAAGTTGAATGTTAGAAACTTTATCATAAAACTTCTTCATTCTTATTCCGCAGTAGCTCAGTGGAGAGCAACGAGCCTAGGCTTCTGTGAATTTGCTTCGAGTTGTCCCGACGCATATAACATCGTTGAATAAACTAGAAGAGGAAGGGACAACGATTAGGAAAATTTAGGCGAGTTGCCTCGCCGCATCAAGCATCTTCGAATTTGCTAGAAGAGGAAGAGGCAATATAAAATTGAGTATAGATAAATCATCACTTCATTCCGCAGTAGCTCAGTGGTAGAGCAATCGGCTGTTAACCGATTGGTCGCAGGTTCGAATCCTGCCTGCGGAGCCATCACGCTTCCATAGCTCAGTTGGTAGAGCACTTCCATGGTAAGGAAGAGGTCACCGGTTCAAGCCCGGTTGGAAGCTTTGATGTTGTTCTTTTTGGCCCGTTGGTCAAGTGGTTAAGACACCGCCCTTTCACGGCGGTAACACGGGTTCGAATCCCGTACGGGTCACTTTCTTTTTGTTTACTGGAGGATTAGCTCAGCTGGGAGAGCACTTGCCTTACAAGCAAGGGGTCGGCGGTTCGATCCCGTCATCCTCCACCATGATTAATGAAAATGCTTCGAGTTGTCTCGACGCATTTGACATCTTTGAATTCGCTAGCAGAGGAAGAGGCAACGAAAATAATTGGAGTATAGATGCGTTCCTTATGCCGGCTTAGCTCAATTGGTAGAGCAACTGACTTGTAATCAGTAGGTTGCGGGTTCAAGTCCTGCAGCCGGCATCATACGGAGGGGTAGCGAAGTGGCTAAACGCGGCGGACTGTAAATCCGCTCCCTTTGGGTTCGGCGGTTCGAATCCGTCCCCCTCCATATACATAAAAAACTTGGACAAGTATAATTTTCATCTAATGTGAAATAATATGTTTCAGCTATTAATATTTAATATCGTTGGGCTATAGCCAAGCGGTAAGGCAACGGACTTTGACTCCGTGATGCGCTGGTTCGAATCCAGCTAGCCCAGCCATAATCTCATTAATTAGCTCAGTAGGGGAGCAACGAGCCTAGGCTTCTGTGAATTTGCTTCGAGTTGTCCCGACGCATATAACATCGTTGAATAAGCTAGAAGAGGAAGGGACAACGATTAGGAAATTTAGGCGAGTTGCCTCGACGCATCCAGCTTCTTTGAAAAAGCTTGTTGAGGAAGAGGCAACAAAAAAACAACGAGTGTCTTCACTACATGAGCCATTAGCTCAGTAGGTAGAGCATCTGACTTTTAATCAGAGGGTCGGAGGTTCGAGTCCTCCATGGCTCATCGATTTGCGGAAGTAGTTCAGTGGTAGAACACCACCTTGCCAAGGTGGGGGTCGCGGGTTCGAGTCCCGTCTTCCGCTTTTTATCCCGCTCGGGGCCTTAGCTCAGCTGGGAGAGCGCCTGCTTTGCACGCAGGAGGTCATCGGTTCGATCCCGATAGGCTCCATTGAAGCATCCTATTTCGTATTTTCGAAATAGGATGCTTTTTTATTTTTTGTCCGTCTATACTTTTAGTTAAGAATAAATATTCAAAAAATTGTCGAGTTGAGTCATGATGGCGTTTTCATCTACAATAATAACGTAGTACAACGGAAAGGGGGAGGCAGCATGAAGAAAATTTCGATCATTGGTGTACCGATGGATTTAGGACAGACGCGCCGCGGCGTCGATATGGGGCCGAGTGCCATGCGCTATGCGGGGGTCTTTGAGCGATTGGAGCGCCTTCATTATGATATTGAAGACTTAGGTGATATTTCCATTGGAAGAGCTGAACGGTCTGATGATGAAGGATTGCGTCTTAACTTGCGAAATTTGAAAGCGGTTGCGGAAGCGAATGAAAGATTGGCCAAGGCTGTGGATGATGTGATCAAACGGGGGAGATTTCCTCTCGTTTTGGGCGGTGATCACAGCATCGCCATTGGTACATTAGCTGGTGTTGCCAAGCATTATAAGAATTTAGGGGTAATTTGGTATGACGCCCATGGTGATTTAAATACAGCGGAAACGTCACCGTCAGGAAACATTCATGGAATGCCGCTGGCCGCAAGCCTTGGATTAGGTCATCCGGCATTGACCAATATCGGCGGCTACAGCCCGAAAGTAAAGCCAGAAAACATCGTTCTTATTGGTGTTCGGGCCCTTGATGAAGGCGAAAAACGATTAATCCGCGAAAAAGGGATTAAAATATATACGATGCATGAAGTAGATCGTCTTGGGATGACGACGGTGATGGAAGAAACAATTGCTTATTTGAAAGGGCGGACAGACGGGGTGCATTTATCACTCGATTTAGATGGATTGGATCCTCATGATGCACCAGGAGTCGGCACTCCAGTGATTGGCGGTCTTACATATCAGGAAAGCCATTTGGCAATGGAAATGCTCGCCGAGGCACAGTTAATTACATCGGCAGAATTTGTCGAGGTCAATCCTATTTTAGATGAGCGCAATAAAACTGCTTCTGTCGCTGTAGGATTGATGGGTTCTCTTTTTGGCGAAAAGCTAGTGTGATGGTGCAAAAACAGCAGATTCAGCAAAATCTGCTGTTTTTCTTTTTGTATATGGTAAAATAAATTATATGTTTACATGAAACTTTTTTTAGGGAAAAACGTAGTACACTGTAGCCGCAGGGGCGGGGGTATTGTGCTATTATGGATATATTTGTAAAAAAACGTATTAAAGCAATAAAAAAGGGCGACCAAAATGCCTATGCCGATATTGTCGATCTTTATAAAGATAAAATATACCGTCTATGTTACCGGATGTTAGGGAATCGTCATGAGGCGGAAGATGCGGCGCAAGAGGTGTTCATCCGCGCTTATGTTCATATCGATACGTATAACCCGAAGATGAAATTTTCCACATGGCTTTACCGCATTGCTACGAATTTGGCGATTGATAAAATCAGAAAGAAGAAACCAGATGCGTATTTGGATGAGGAGATCAACGGTACCGATGGGCTTACCATGTACGCCCAGCTTTCTTCTCACGAGGCTTCCCCCGAAGAAACAATAGAAAGTTTAGAACTGAAGGAGACGGTGCAGAAGGCGATCGAAAAGCTGCCAGAAAAATATCGCAGTGTGATCGTACTGAAGTATATAGAAGATTTATCATTACAAGAGATTAGCGAAATTTTAGAGCTGCCGCTCGGTACAGTGAAGACGCGGCTTCATCGCGGCAGGGAAGCGTTACGAAAGCATTTGGGTCATCTGTAAGAGGGTGAAAAACATGAAATGTCCAGAACATATTGTCAAGCTGATGCACGATTATTTGGATGGCAATACGGGTCCGCATGAGGAAAAGCGATTAAAGGAGCATTTACGGCAATGCTCGGCGTGTGCTGTCCATTTCCATGAATTAACGAAAACCGTAGCTTTTATTCAGTATGCATCTCATGTTCCTTCGCCGCCTGACTTTACGGCGCGAGTGATGGCGAATTTGCCGAAAGAAAAGAAGATCGTTCGGGTGCAAAGATGGTTGCAGAGCCATCCGTTTCTTACCGCCGTTTCGCTGTTTATCCTTTTAACAATGGGAAGTTTATTTACGGCATGGAATGGAGAGGAACAATTCTCCGTTTCCACACATGAAAATGTAATTATTCGCGGCCATACTGTCATCGTTCCAAAAGGGAAAACGGTGAAAGGGGATATCGTTGTCCGTAACGGCTCCATTAAAATAGAAGGAAAAGTCGACGGCAATGTGACAGTCATTCACGGGGAAAAATATTTAGCTTCCGCAGGACAAGTAACAGGGGAAATTGAAGAAATTAATCAAGTATTTGAATGGATTTGGTATAATATTAAAGAACGGCTTAAAGACGCAATGAAATCGTTCGAATAACTAGCCATCTTTTTGATGGCTTTTTTCAGTGATATGTTATAATAAAAGAGCTGTTTCCATAAACATGATGTTGGAATTAGTAATAAAGGAAGTGTGAAAATGCCTTTCGGAGAGCTCCCAGTTGTAGATTATTTAGTGAAAATTGTCGATATTCTCGTTGTTTGGTACGTAATCTATAAATTGATTATGATGATTCGCGGGACGAAAGCAGTCCAGCTTTTAAAGGGAATTATTCTGATTATACTAGTGCGAATCGTTAGTAACTTTTTTGGCCTTAGCACATTGCAGTGGCTAACGGGCCAGGCCATTACATGGGGGTTTCTCGCTATTATTATTATTTTTCAGCCGGAATTCCGGCGTGCCCTTGAGCAGCTGGGGCGCGGAAAACTATTTGCAAGGAGCAGCGCAAACGAAGATGAAGAACAAGTGAAGATGGTTGAAGCGATTATTAAAGCTACGGAATATATGGCGAAACGGCGAATTGGTGCGTTAATTTCCGTAGAGCGGGAAACAGGAATGGGAGACTATATTGAAACTGGAATTATTTTGAATGCTCGTGTTTCGTCGGAACTATTAATTAATATTTTCATTCCGAATACCCCTCTGCACGATGGAGCTGTTATTATTCAAAAAAATCATGTTGCCGCTGCGGCCTGTTATTTGCCGCTTTCGGAAAGCCCATTTATTTCAAAAGAATTAGGGACCCGTCACCGCGCTGCACTGGGAATTAGTGAGGTGACCGATAGCGTAACGGTTGTTGTATCGGAAGAAACTGGTGCGGTATCGATCACAAAAAACGGGGAGTTACATCGAGATTTAACTCCGGAGCAGTTTCGGGAGTTGCTTACAAAAGAATTAGTGCCGGCACCAAAAGCGACTTCCTCATCCCGTTGGCAATGGAGGGGGAAGAGACATGGATAAGTTGATGAACAACCCTTGGTTTATTAAAGTATTTTCTTTACTGTTAGCCATCATGCTCTACATATCAGTCAATATCGAAACAAAATCCGGAGGGATCGTTCGCAATGCGATCGGACAAGAGGATACGGAAACGCTGATGAATGTCCCCGTCGTTGTTTACTATGACGAGGAAAATTTAATTGTTTCCGGCGTTCCGAAATACGTAAACGTGACGTTGCAAGGGCCGGCAAGCATCGTAAAACCGACCGCTTTACAGCGGAATTTCGAAATATATATGGACTTAACCGACCTGCCACTAGGTACCTATACCGTGCCGATCAAGTATAAAGATATATCTGACAAACTAAAGGTAAAAATTCAGCCAGCGGCAGCAAGGATAACGATTCAAGAAAGAGTATCAAAAAGTTTCCCTGTCGGGGTTGAATTTATCAATAAACATAAAGTGCCAGAAGGCTATTCAGTGAACCAGCCCATTGTAAAACCAAACTCGGTCACGATCACGGGCGCTAGAGAATTAATTGATAGCATCTCATCGGTAACAGCGAAAGTAAATTTGGAAGGCGCCACGGATACGTTGACACAAGAATCGAAAGTGAACGTTTATGATCATCGCGGCAGGAAGTTAAATATTCATGTGCACCCTTCGGTTGTCGAAGTAACGGTTCCGATTAACAGTCCAAGCAAAACCGTTCCGCTAAAAATCAACCAAACAGGAACGTTACCGGATGGATTAAGTATAGTAAAAATAGAAACAGTTCCAAATAAAGTGACCATCTTTGGTCCTAAAGAAAAAATAGACCCTATTAAATTTATCGATGGGATCACCGTTAATCTGGATGAAATTACGAAAGATACTACATTGGAAATGGATGTTCCGATGCCGGAAGGAATCAAAAGCGTTAATCCTTCTAAAGTAAAAATCCATATCGATGTGCAAAAAGAAGAAGCAAAAACATTCAAAGACGTGCCGATTCATGTCATAGGGTTAGGAGAACAAAATACAGTGGAGTTTATAGACCCAAAAAAGCAAGCGATGGATGTTCGGCTTTACGGAACACCTGACATCTTAAATGGGGTTACAGAAAATGATGTGGAATTATATATTGATGTTAGTGGCTTAGGCGTCGGGGAACATGAAGTAAAGCTAGAATGGAATGGGCCACAAAATGTAAAATGGGAACTGCCAAAAGAAAACGTAAAAGTGAAAATAAGCGAAAAAAATCAATGAACGATAATTTCATAGATGTAAGGAGAGATTGACATAATGGGTAAATATTTTGGTACTGACGGTGTACGCGGAGTAGCGAATCGAGAGTTGACACCAGAGCTGGCGTTTAAAATCGGGCGCTGCGGCGGATATGTATTGACCAAAAGTGAAGAACGCCCGAAAGTGTTAATTGGCCGTGACACTCGTATTTCCGGCCATATGCTCGAAGGAGCGCTTGTTGCCGGATTGCTTTCGATCGGGGCAGAAGTTATGCGGCTCGGTGTCATCTCCACCCCAGGGGTCGCTTATTTAACGAAGGCGTTAGGGGCGCAGGCAGGCATTATGATTTCGGCGTCTCATAACCCTGTTCAAGATAATGGAATTAAATTTTTTGGTCCGGACGGGTTTAAACTATCGGACGAGCAAGAAAGAGAAATTGAAGAGCTAATCGACAGCCCAGAAGATATGCTGCCAAGACCGATCGGCAAAGCGTTAGGGCAAGTGAACGATTATTTTGAAGGCGGGCAAAAATATTTACAATATTTAAAGCAGACGATTGATGAAGACTTTTCCGGTCTGAAAATCGCACTTGACTGCGCGCACGGGGCTACTTCATCGTTGGCGACGCATCTATTTGCCGATTTGGAAGCAGATGTTGTCACGATGGGCGCCTCACCAAACGGACTGAACATTAACGAAGGAGTAGGCTCCACCCATCCGGAAGCATTAGCGGCGTTTGTGAAGGAAAAAGGTGCCGATGTTGGACTTGCCTTTGACGGCGATGGCGACCGCCTCATTGCTGTTGATGAACATGGCAATATCGTAGATGGCGATCAAATTATGTACATTTGCGCCAAATACTTAAAAGAAACCGGGCGGTTGAAGCATCAAACGGTTGTTTCTACCGTGATGAGCAACCTTGGGTTCTACAAAGCGCTCGAAGCGCAAGGAATTCAAAGTGTACAAACCGCGGTCGGCGACCGCTATGTAGTCGAGGAAATGAAGAAAAACGGCTACAATTTAGGCGGGGAACAGTCAGGACACATTATTTTCCTTGACTATAACACGACAGGAGACGGATTGCTGACGGCGCTGCAACTTGTCAATATTATGAAAATCAAGGGAAAACCACTGTCCGAGCTGGCGAGCGAAATGAAAAAATATCCGCAGCTACTTGTCAATGTCAAAGTAGCGGATAAAGAGAAAGTCATGGAAAATGAAAAAGTAAAAGCGGTCATTCAAGAAGTAGAAGCAGAAATGAATGGAAATGGCCGCGTGCTTGTTCGCCCGTCGGGAACGGAGCCGGTTGTGCGTGTGATGGCGGAAGCGCCGACAGAGGAAGCTTGCCGAAATTATGTAGAACGGATCGCTTCCGTCATTCGTGAAGAAATGGGAATGGAATAAAAGGAATTGTTTATAACCAACCTATGCATTAATGGAACATTGTATTCCATTGATGCATAGGTTATTTTATAAACAATAACAAATATTACAGTTTATGAACAATGACTATATTACAGTTGACGCTTTTTTCGATGTGCTGTAATATTAACGTTGTTGTTATTTTTCAAGGAAGGAGGACAGAGAGAATTACTAGTTCTTTTTTCAAAGCGCCTGGACTAAGCGTGGGACGGCAAAACGCTTAGTTGACGAGGAGGAGGTTTATCGAGTTTTCGGCGGATGCCTCCCGGCTGTGGCGATTACAGCCGCAAGTCCTTCCTTAAAACAAAGGGGTGACCCTTTGGACAAAGGGGAGGATGTAATCGCAAAAAACGGAAAAGTAGGGAGTCTGTCTATACAAAAAGGTCAGACCCCTGATACGTTCTTTGACAAGAGAATAGACGTTTTTGGGTCGTTTTGTAAGGCGGGCTCCCAACTAAAGGGAGGAAACGTATTTATGTGCGGAATTGTTGGTTATATTGGCTACCAAGACGTAAAGGAAATTTTATTGCGCGGATTGGAAAAATTAGAGTATCGCGGCTATGACTCGGCAGGCATTGCCATGCTAAACGATGAAGGCGTTCATTTATTTAAAGAAAAAGGCCGTATTGCTGATTTACGTAATGTCGTTGACGGGACGGTGAGCGCATCGATCGGAATCGGCCATACGCGCTGGGCGACGCACGGAGCGCCAAGCCGTGTGAATGCACACCCGCATCAAAGCGCATCGAGCCGCTTTACGTTAGTGCATAATGGTGTGATTGAAAACTATGCGATTTTAAAACGCGAATATTTGCAAGATGTCGCGTTTCGCAGCGATACGGATACGGAAGTGATCGTGCAGCTTGTTGAAAAATTTGTAAACGATGGTCTTTCTGTCGAAGAAGCGTTCCGCAAAACATTAACATTGTTGAAAGGTTCTTATGCCATCGCAATGATTGATGCGGAAAATCAAGAAGTTATTTATGTCGCGAAAAATAAAAGCCCGTTGCTAGTCGGACTCGGTCATGGTTTCAATGTGGTAGCGAGCGATGCAATGGCGATGCTCCAAGTCACCAACCAATTCGTCGAGTTAATGGACAAAGAAATGGTGATCGTGACAAGAGAAGACATTACGATTAAAACATTGAACGGTGATATCGTCAAACGCGCTCCATATACAGCGGAATTGGATGCCAGCGACATTGAAAAAGGCACCTATCCGCACTACATGTTAAAAGAAATCGATGAGCAGCCGTTTGTGATGCGCCGTATTATCCAAAAATATCAGGATGAGAACGGTCAGTTGACGATTGATCCGCAAATCATTCAAGAAGTGCTGAATGCGGACCGTTTATATATTATTGCGTGCGGAACGAGCTATCACGCTGGTTTGGTCGGTAAGCAATTGATCGAAAAATGGGCGAAAATTCCGGTTGAAGTCCATGTGGCAAGCGAGTTTTCTTACAATATGCCATTGTTGTCGGAAAAGCCGCTTTTCATTTACATTTCGCAAAGCGGCGAAACGGCAGACAGCCGGGCGGTGCTAGTGCAAACAAACAAACTTGGCTACAAAGCAATTACGATTACGAACGTTCCAGGCTCGACGCTGTCCCGTGAAGCTGATTATACGCTATTGCTTCACGCCGGTCCGGAAATCGCCGTTGCTTCTACGAAAGCATATACAGCGCAAATCGCCGTGCTTGCCATTTTAGCGGTCACTACGGCGAAGGCAAAAGGGATCGAGCTTGATTTTGACCTCGTCAAAGAATTGGCTATCACTGCCAATGTGATGGAGATGTTGTGCGACGCGAAAGAGGAAATGGAGAAAATCGCGCGCGAATATTTAGCGGCAACGCGCAACTGTTTCTTTATCGGCCGTGCCGTTGACTACTATGTATGCCTGGAAGGTGCATTAAAACTAAAAGAAATCTCTTATATTCAAGCAGAAGGATTCGCCGGCGGCGAATTGAAGCATGGGACGATCGCTTTAATTGAAGACGGCACCCCAGTTATCGCCTTGGCGACACAAGAGCATGTGAACTTGAACATTCGCGGCAATGTTAAAGAAGTCGTCGCTCGCGGCGCCAACCCATGCATCATTTCGATGCGTGGCTTAGAGACAGACGAAGACCGCTTCGTTATTCCAGCGGTTCACCCAATGCTTACTCCGCTCGTTTCCGTCGTGCCGCTGCAGCTGATCGCGTACTACGCGGCATTACATCGCGGCTGCGACGTTGACAAACCGCGTAACTTGGCGAAGAGCGTGACGGTTGAATAAAAGATAAAAAAACATGTCACGTTGTTGTTGAGTGACAAAAAAGCTGTATACTGGGCTTTTTAAACGAGGGTGTCCCATTTTCTACTTTTGGGACACCCTCTTTTTTAAGGAATATCCTTCCATTCTCTTTTCCAATAAAGGATTATGCCATCTGTCGTTTTCTTGAAAACTTGTGTCCGGCCGCTGTTTCTAAGTTGTGAAATCTCCCTTGTCTCCTAAAAATGAAAAGCTGGACATATATTATTATTTTGAATAAAATGGAAAATAAGAACATCTACACAACTGAAAAATGCGATTTTTACGGAAGGAGGAGTTCCATACATGGATGCCAAGGCGAAAAAAACGGCTTTACGCGGAATTACATACGGTTTATACATTGTCGGCACAAAAGATGAAAATGGCGCTGCCAATGCTTTTGCGGGAAACTGGCTGACACAAACGTCTTTTAATCCTCCATTGGTAGCGGTTGCAGTGAAAGTAGGCACCCGTTCCCAAGAGCAAATTGCCAAAAGTGGCGTATTTAGCGTCAATATTTTAGAGACAGGCCAAAAGGATATGGTCACCGCTTTCTTTAAATCTTTAGAACCGGAAGGAAATAAGCTGGCAGGGTACGAATTCTATACCGAGGAAACAGGATGCCCGATTTTTAAAGATGCGCTCAGTTTCTTTGAGTGCAAAGTCGTCGAAAAAGTAGAAAAAGGCGATCACTATATTTATGTAGGCGAAGTAATCAATGCGGGTGTGCATCGGGAAGGTGATCCGCTGACACTGAAGGAAACCGGATTTTATTACGGGGGGTAATTTGGGGACTCCTAACGTACAAGCCTGTTATAAGTGTTAAGTGACAAAAAAGTTGTATACTGGGCTTTTTAAAGATAAGGCTCTGTTCGTATTATAAGGTCAGCCAGATATTTCTGGTTGACCATTTTTTATATGGTTTATTATAACGGCAGCCGGGGCAGACGTCCGCACCTGTGGCTAAACAGTTTGCCCCCCTACTTGCGGAAACATGATTGAGGCTGGTTGGGATTTGTAATCCCGTATAACAAGTGAACCTATAATATTTCAAGGAAGGAATGTTTCTCGTCCTGCCCATTTCTCGTTAAAATCTTGGATGGTCAAATATACGACTTTTTCAGCGGCTTCTAAGCTACTCAAGCTGTTCGGGGGTTTGAGGCGTTTCCGAATCTCCTTGACCGTCCGTTCGATGGTATTCGTCGTATAAATCGCACTGCGAATACTACTTGGGTAGTCCATGAAGGTGAGGGGGACATCCAACCCATTCGGCCAAGATTGAAACTTCCCTCGGATACTTGTTCCGCCATTTCAACTCAAGCGTTCTAATTTTTCCTTTACAAACAAACTGACGAATGACATGTTCTAGTTGATGAGTCTGAATTTAAATTCGGTATACTTTTAGACATAGGTAGGGTATCCCTTTCTCTGGAATGTGTGAGCCAAATTAGAGAATACCCTACCTTTTTCTTTTGGTCTAACGAAATGCTTTACACAAACTTTTATACATTACGTGTGCAATATTTTTTCCAAACGTATGTTGACTCTCACGTCACGTGATACTTTATAGTGAATGTTGAAGGGAGGCCAAAGTGATGGCAATGAAAGTGAAAGAAGTTGCGGATTTAGTTGGCATTAGTGTGCGCACACTGCATTATTATGATGAAATCGGGCTGTTAACCCCAGAGAAGGTAACGGAATCCGGTTATCGCCTTTACACAGATAATGATCTTGAGAAATTACAACAAATCTTATTTTTCAAAGAACTCGGCTTCCCTTTAAAGAAAATCAAAGAAATTATCAATAGTCCTTCGTTTGATCGTCATGAGGCGTTGGTGCTGCAACGGAAAATGTTGCTTGAGAAACGCAGGCGGCTCGATAAAATGATTGCGACGATTGATAAAACCATTCAGCATATGAAAGGAGAAATTCAAATGACAAACAAAGAGAAGTTTGAAGGCTTTGACTTTAGTCATAATCCATATGAACAAGAAGCCCGTGAGCGCTGGGGAGATGAAGCCGTTGACAAAGCAAATGCCAAAATCGGGAGCATGTCTAAAGATGAACAAGAAGCTATGGCTAAAGCGATGAATTCGATCTATAAAAAACTTGCGGCCCTTCGCCACGGCTCGCCTGAATCAGAGGAGGCGCAAGCCGCGATTAAAGAATGGTATGACTTTTTGAATAACTTCGGTAATTACTCGCTCGAAGCGTTCAAAGGATTAGGTCAAATGTATGTGGACGATGAACGCTTCACCAAAAACATCGACCAATTTGGGGAAGGGTTAGCGAAATTTATGCGCGACGCCATGGCAGTCTTTGCGGATCAAAACAAAAAATAATGTGAACGAAAGCAGGGCATTGCCCTGCTTTCGTTCAAAGTGTTGAAATCCCAATATGACCTAGGGTTCAGGTTTTGCTAAATAGAACGGTGTCTCGATTAAAAAAGGCTATTTATTAAATAGAATTTTTTGCATATCAGCACATGCTCAAAACGGTTTTAGAATCATGAGTGCAATAATGATTAAGAAAATACCATTTTCTATGCGCTCATAACGAAAAAGCTGATTGGATAAACGTGTATATTCCTCTGGTATGTCTTCTCCCTTATAAGTTTCTAACAAACGTTTTAATGGTTTGGATTTAGGCGCTAATACAAGCGGTCCCATCGCGAGTGCAATTAAGAAGAGAACAAGGCTTGTCACATACCAACCCATTTGAAATAAGCCTGTATTTAAAAGTCCCATTAACAAACCTGTAATAAGTAAAAGCGTACCTCCGATCATAACGAACGTATGCAGCTGCCGTCTCATTTCGTAAGCATATTTTAGTTGCGTCATTGTTTTCGCGGATTTTACGACATGAATTAAAATAAAACTTGGTCCCATACCTAATATCGCTGAAAAAATATGTATGAAAACAAGAATTTTATAAAATGTTGTCATGAGAATCCCCCTCTCTGCTGAGGTAAGTTTCGCTTTCTCCTTTAATCATACACCATTATGCTGCGTATAACGCAGTGATATTTCATACAAAATGCAAAAATTTCGTATGAAGAAATCTCTGAATTTGATAGGGAAGCGCTTGTTTCATATATTGTAGAATATAACGGCCAATTTTAAAAGATGTTTGAGAAGTCTCCCTCCTCGAAACGAGGGGAAGGTGGAGATAAATTAGGAGGTTTTTGAACCTTCTAATCAGGCAAAGGGAAGTCCCCCGCTTCGTGGCCAAAAGTGTACTTCGGGCGTCGAAAGTGGATTGGGCTGATTGTACGCCTGCAGGAGTTCGCCTGTGTTTGGAATGAATGTCTTCAATTGGCGAAGGAACATCCGGAAAGGCTTCCGATGGCAGGCGTCGGGTAGAAGGAGACCGCCTTCTTCTACGCAGAAGCTTCTTCCGATGAAGGTGGTAAGAAACTCCCACCTCTTCATGGAATGAAGGTGGGAAAGGTTCCATGATCTATAACTTCACTTTTAATTCCTCGATTTGGACGAGATGGCGCTTTTCATGGTAGCCGACAAATGAAATCCATTGTTTTAAGCTTATTGGTCCGAATGCGGGATGTGGGAACGATTTTTGCTCTAAATCGGAAGGGGTTGCTTCTTTGGAGACTTTCATCAATAGCTGGCGCGATTGGCGGAGTTTTTCTTTCACTTCTTCTAGTGTCTTAAACTGATCGCTTGGAATGCTAAATGACGGAGCTTGCACTTTTTTCAAATGGTTCACCGTCAGATGGATTGGTTTTTCTTTTACTGGCTGGATGATGCCGTTTGCGAGCGTATCGGCAATCATGTTCGCGATGTACATTTCCATCAAATAAAGATGTTCCAGCACTTGCATATGGTCCAGCTTCCTTCTTCTACTCGCTTGTTTAACAGCTCATCCAATAAGCCGCTGACGCTTGCTAACAATTCTTGTCTCACTTGTTCATTATAATCCATGTGACCCCTCCTAATATGAATGATATTTGATTTTATTATCCCGCCGTTTTTTACCTCTGTCGAGTCTTTTCATGAAAGTGGTTTCACATTGGTTAACGAAACATTGTGTTGCCAAATCGCAACATATCTCTGAAACAGTGGCAGCCCGTTACCGCTTTAGGGGTTGGATGTTGTGACAGCGCAACGAAATGTTATTGTTTTGCAACAATCTGAACACTATATTACGAATGCGGTCTAAGCGCATGTCTTTACCGTGATGGCGGTTACTGATCCTTCCAAAGGAGCGAAGGGAATCACTTCCTTTATCGTCGAAAAAGACTTTCCGGGCTTTATTTTAGGGAAAGTGGAGCGGAAAATGGGACTAAGAGGCTCGCATTCGGCAGAAATTTTCTTTGATAATTTGGAAGTCCCGGTCGAAAACGTGCTCGGCAAAGAGGGAGAAGGGTATGTCAATGTATTGAAAATATTGTCGAACGGCCGCGCCGGATTGGCGGCGAGAAATTTAGGATCATGCATCAGATTGTTGGAATACTGCATGGAATACGCGCAGCAGCGTGAGCAATTTGGCAAGCCTATTTTTGAACAACAAGCCATTCAAATATGTTGGCAGAGATGAGCATGCTCATTGAAGTGCTACGGTCGATTACATATCGCGTCGCCTGGATGACGGACCAAAAAATGCGGGTCGTCAAAGAAGCGGCGATTGCTAAGCTGTTTGGTTCTGAAGTATATAACAAAATTGCCGATTTAGCCGTTCAAATTCACGGAGGATTAGGATATATGAAAGACTATCCAATTGAGCGCTTCTACCGCGACGCGCGGATTACGAAAATTTACGAAGGTACCTCCGAAATCCAGCGAAATATTATCATGAATTAAGGAAAGAATATTCTAAAGTAAGAGTATAATTGTTTTATCTATTAAGGCTGTATGTATATATAAAGGAAAAGGTTCAGGCGTTTGCCTGGACTTTTTTTGTACGCAACAATAGCCAATAGTTTTAGACTTCCATATGGATAAAAAATTAGTTAAATATTTACGATGATGTTGCAAAAATAGCAAAGTTATGCATAAGATGCAGCATAACACATTTACGCGCTATAGCAGGAATGGTGCCGCCTGGACACTCAGACATCGATCCTAAACTCAACGCACATCACACGCTTATCGCAGTTAAGAGCGAAGAGGGCTGACAGATCGAGCTTTTTCAGAATACCCCTGCTCAGTTTCACGGAAGGCCTGAGTTGGTCGAGCAAATGACAGAGGAATTAAGGCAGTTGCTTAAGTGAGCATTGCCACAATCAAGCACGATGGCGTGATAAGCACCTGTTTTTAGCTTTTCAGACGAAATATCCTTTGTCCAGTAAAAATTCAACAATTTATTTTAAACCCCAGGTATGATGACCTGGGGTTTAGTGTGTTTTAGGCTCTAAAATGAAATAACTTAACTTCGTCTGTTGCCGAAAACGTTGTATGTGACAGTGGGATTATCATGTCAAAAAGTCATCGTTGAAATATGAAATGATACCCTTATTTCAAATAGTTTCTGGAATTATAAAAAAACCCTTCCTAACATTAAGTGTCTGTTAGAAAGGGAAAGAAATTTAGTAAGCTAAGCAAAAACACGATCAGTACTTTAGTTTTCAATTAAATTAAAATGTGATCTTTTTCAAACTTGTTCCTTGAATATATAGTAGTTGTCCATTTTTTGCACTAACCGAATAAATGTAAGTTTCTGATTTCAGATAATCATATGTCAACAGTTTCTTAATCAATTTTCCTTTCAAATCATATAAGCCAACGATCGCATAAGATCCACTAAACTTTTCGGCAACAAAGCGGTTTTTCTTCAAATCGATGCTTTGAACGTCATCATATGTTGTAGGGGAAGGGAGTTTCGTGACTTTTTTACTTGCAAAATCGAAATAATAATAGTCTATAGTTGTGTCTCCTGAATCCTCGATCCAATGAAATCCCTCATCTAAAATGAAGTAATTTCCAGGTGCACACCCACTGTCACCATAAAGTTCTGATTGGATAGCCGAAGCTCGTTTAACTCCTTTGCCATCGAGCCCCATCCAATAGAGCTCTCCGTTTTTAATAAAATAAATTTGGTTTTGCGCTATCCAAAAGTCCGTTACGCCTTTATATAGGACTTGCTTTTTCTTTCCATCTAACGTGGATTTGATGATCGTAAAATTACCCATTGCCTCATTTTCGATTTTTGCGTAGTAAATATAAGAGCCAATTACTTTAAATGGATTTGCGGTAAGCGAAGAAACTTTATCGCTTATTACTTTTGTGATTTTACCGTTGCTGCTGCGTTTGTAAATTTCTAATATATCAGAAGGAGTTCCTCTACAGTAACCTTCAGTCAAAAGGGCGCGGGCAAGTAGTTTAGTAAAGTATATATTTTCTCCAACCACCTGAATATACTGAATAGGTTCGTTATTCAATTCAACATTGGTTTTATAATCGGCTGCTTGAGCAATGCGTTCATTAATGTAAACCTCTTTAGTGTCTATGAAGTTTAGGGGCGGTTTAGTTGTTTGTTTCATTTTATATACTTTTTCTTTTAATACTGGAACTGGTTTTCCATTTGGTATCGCTTTATAAATGCCTGGGGATATTTTTGAGCTGCCTTTCACCGTGTAATAAATTTCTTTAGATGCCGCATGACTAGATAAAGGAAAAGACAAGAAAAGGATGAATATTGTACATAATAGTATCCAATATTTTCTCATCTTTATTACCTGACTGCTAAAAATCTAATTGATTAACCGAACCAAACAGATGTGAATGCAGATTTAGCAGCCGAGCTGCACCTCCTCACCTTTGTTTGATTTTTCAGAAATTATTTTAATTGCTTTTTTTCTATGTTTCAATGACTGTTTTTTTGACAAATTTTTCAACATATTAAGCGAGTCATATTCGCGTGGAAGAAGGCGGAGTATATCGAATCGTCCTTCATGAACGCCAGTTGAGAGGAAAGGTGGAGGTTTACTGGCGCATAGGCCGTACCGGTTTTGATATATCGATTTGCCCCTGAATTTGGTTACCGCATTGAAGCGGGAGGAATGGTTCGCATCCTTGTCGGCTTGTTTGTATTAGCTGTGACATGGCTGCTTAATAAGAAGTTTCGCATTACAAAATAATGATGGGCGGTATTTCTTTTATGGATTCCGAGTTCATTTATTTGAATGCCGGCATGGCGATTCGCTACAATAAGGTGGAAACATGAATTTCGCTTTCTTGTTGTTTACGCAACGGAGAGCTGAAACCGAGGTGCATATACGATGAAAATAGAAGTTTGGTCCGATTTTGTCTGTCCATTTTGCTATATTGGGAAACGCCGGTTGGAAAGAGCGCTTGAGCAGTTTCCGCATAAAGACCAAGTTGAAGTCGTGTTCCGCAGTTTTGAGCTGGATCCAAACGCGAAAAAGCATTATGATATGACGATCCATGAAATTATCGCGAAAAAATACGGCATTTCGGTTGAAGAAGCGAAAAGGGTCAATGCCGATATTGGCAGACAGGCAGAGTCGGTCGGGCTGACATTTCGCTTTGATACGATGAAGCCGACGAATACGTTCGACGCCCACCGCCTTGCCAAATATGCGGAAGAGAGAGGAAAACTTCCGGAAATGGCGGAGCGGCTGTTTCAAGCCTATTTTACCGATTCGAAACGGATTAGCGACCATGACGTGCTCATCGAGCTGGCTAGCGAAGCCGGTCTGGATCGGGAGGAAGCGAGACAAGTTCTCGAAAGCAGCCGCTATACCGATGAAGTGAGAAAGGATGAGGCGGAGGCGGCCCGTTTGGGTGTCCGCGGCGTGCCGTTCTTTGTGCTGAACCGCAAATACGCGATTTCCGGCGCGCAGCCGACAGAAGTGTTTATGCAGGCGCTTGAAAAAGTATGGGAAGAGGAAAACGCAAACTCGCCATTGCAGCCGCTGGCATCGGACGGAGGGGGCCAATGCACAGACGGCAGCTGCCAGATCGAATAGGCAAATGTATGAAAAAACAACCAGACGGTCTTTGGAGAGAGCCGCCTGGTTGTTTTTTTGTTAACCGCGTTTGACAAACAATGGCAAGTCGGTATGCCCCATTTCGCGGACGTATACGAAGAGCTGGCCTTTATGGTGGATTTCATGGTCCATTGCCATTTGCAAAAATTGCGCTGTTGGGATTTTCGCGCCAAATACGTTCGTGAGATCTAAAACGCGTTCGAAGTCTTCATCAGTAAGGGATTCCAGCAATTGCTTCGTTTTTTCCGTATATGTTTGGGCAAGCTTTTGCAAATTGGTCTCCGTTTCCTCAATTTTTTGTGTAAATAACGCTGGATCTCCATGTTTTGCGGTGTTGGCGAATTTATAAAAGCTGAAAAGAATATGAGTGGCTAAATCTTTTGCCGGCATCGACGTTGGTGTCGGCTTGTAGTCGTAATGTTTTTCTTCGATTTTGTTAATTAGCTCTACCGTGACATTACGGTGAGACAAAAAGTATTGTACAAATTTCTGTGTTCGGGTCATGTGCATTCCTCCCTTTGGAATCGTTTCTCTTTCTGAATTATATCAAAGAAGGGCAGGATACGGTTAGTGAGGCAGCTTGACGATGAAGGTTGTCCCTTGCCCAAGGGTGCTTTCTACGTCGGTCGTGCCATTATGGGCCAATACAAATTCTTTCGCAATCGCCAGCCCCAGTCCCGTTCCGCCCCGATTGCGCGTTCGTGACTCATCGGTGCGGTAAAACCGATTAAACAACAAATGAAACTTTTGGAAATTTCTTTCGTAATATATAAAAAGGGGGGGAGTGTGTGATGCCGTCTGCATGGCTATTTTTTGGAGGCATTGCTTTGCTGTATTTCTTTGTGATGGTTCCAATTCAATATTTGTATATATCAGGAATAAAAGAACGGGCAAGAAAATCGAAGCTTTCGCAAGAACAAATGTATCAGAACATGTCGTTTGAAGAAGAGCAGCTCCATTACCATATGCAAGGAAATATAATGAATTGGCCTGCTGCGATTGTCGCTCATTTTTTGTATCGATTGCGCCATCGCAATACAAAGGCGTAAAAGAGACGATGTACGGGTCAGATGTACCATGACTGTTTCGCTCCGTTTCTTGCAGATCTATATGTTTACGGAGTGTGTCTGTTATAGAAAGATGTTTGGAGATGACAGGAGGAAGCAGGTGTCCATTTTATCCATGTTTCTACACATATATATGGCTGCGGAGATAAATATAGTAAAATGAAAAGAGAGGAAAGGATGTGAATGGGGATGAAGGACACCTCCTCGCCAGAACCGATGAAAATAAAAGTCATTATAGCCGATGATAATTCCTTTGTTCGCGAAGGAATGCGAATTATATTAAGCACGTACGATGAGTTTGAGGTCGTAGCGACAGTGAACGATGGACAAGAGGCATTCCGTTACTGCAAGAATCATGATGTAGATATCGCGCTATTGGATGTGCGCATGCCGAACATGAACGGAGTCGAAGCGACCAAACTCATATGTGAGCAAACAAAGACGAAACCTCTTATACTCACTACTTTTGATGACGATGAACATATTCTAGATGCCATCCGAAACGGCGCGAAAGGATATTTTTTGAAAAATACCGACCCAGAGAGAATACGGGAGGCGATTAAAGCAGTATATAACGGAAATATCATTATGCAGGATGTCGTAATGGAAAAGATCAAGTCCAGCTTAAAAGAAGAAAAAGAAGCAGAGCCTAAAGTCGACAAAAGCCTTTTTACGGAAAGAGAAATGGAAATTATGTCTCTCATTGCGAAAGGTCTTTCGAATAAAGAGATTTCGAAGCAGCTTTTTATATCGGAAGGAACGATCGCCAATTACATCACTTCGATTTTAGATAAAACAGGATTACAGCATCGCACACAGATCGCCATTTATTATTTAACAGGAAAAATTAGTTGAGGGATATCAATGGAGCTTTGGTTCATCCTGAACAAACTCATCGTGTGGGCCTATATGGCTGCCTGTTACGTGTACTCTGATAATACCGCTATTTCTTGGTTTGTTTTTTCTTCTCTTGTCTACTTTTGTATCAATATGGTCATTTATATTGTCAAAAAAGATGCAGTGAAAAAGGGTGCGGTGCTGCTATCGATCGTTCTTATACTTATTTCGAGTTTCTATATTTACCCTTTATTTATTTTACTTTTGCCCATCAATCTATATGAATTCGCTTCTGGCCATATATGTAAAAAATGGATGCTGTTTCTCTTGCTTTCGATCCCAATTTTATTTGTCCAAGAAGACCTATATTCTATATATGGGCTTGTTATGTCATTTAGTTTTATGAGTGTTACGATGGCAAAACAGTACACGCTTAAAACGGAACAATTGGAAGACCGCCTCGATCAAATGCGGAGAGATATACAACGATTAACAAAAAGTTTAAACGAATATCATGAATACATAAAGCAGTCAGAATATACGCTCCAATTAGAGGAACGAAACCGTCTGTCACAGCGAATTCATGACCAAATCGGCCATTCCATGACCGGGGCGCTGATTCAGTTGGAAGCTGCGAAGCGCTTAATGGACATGGACAAAGAAAAAGCAAAAGAGCTATTGCAAAACGCCATCCATATCTCGAAAGAAGGAATTGAAAATATAAGAATGACGTTAAAACAAATAAAGCCCCCATCTGAACAAATCGGTATGAATCGGGTGAGATTATTCATAGAGGAATTTTCGGCTAAACACCACATTCAAATTCCGCTTGTATGCAAAGGGGATTTGGAGGTCATTTCCCCTATCCAATGGAAAATTATTTATGAGAATATTGCCGAGGCGTTAACGAATGCGATGAAATATGCGGAAGCGACTGTCGTTTCCGTTGAGATTCATGTACTTAACACTCTCATTAAAGTGGAAGTGAAAGATAATGGAAAAGGCGCCGAAAAAATAAAAAAAGGCCTTGGAATCATGGGAATGGAAGAACGGGCCGCTTCGGTAAACGGCACTGTGATTGTCGACGGCACAAAAGGCTTTTCTGTGACAACGTTGCTTCCCATTCAATGAATGACCTCATGCAGAAAACATGAAAATTCTCATGTGGAAAAGATGAACTCCTGCACTTACAGGGGTTCATCTTTTTTTCTATAATAAGCAACATAAAGCAGGTAAAGAGGGTGAAAGGATGAACATATTAGAAATCAAAAACGTAACGAAAAAATTTGGCGACTTCATCGCGGTAGATAATATGTCTTTAACGGTAGCGGAAGGGGAAATATTTGGATTTCTCGGGGCAAACGGAGCTGGGAAAAGTACAACAATCAATATGATTTCCGGGCTGTTGCGTCCCAACGCGGGAGAGATCAAGATTCTTGGGAAAGACATTGGAAATCATAGCCATTTTGCCAAAAGGAACATCGGTATCGTTCCCCAAGATATCGCGATTTATGAAGATTTAACAGCATATGAAAATGTAAAATTTTTTGCCGGCTTATATGGACTGCGTGGTTCCCAGCTGCATGAGCGGGTGGAAGAAGCATTACAGTTTGTCGGGTTAAGCGATAAACAGAAAAGCTATCCGAAAAATTTTTCAGGCGGAATGAAACGAAGATTAAATATTGCTTGCGCGATCGCCCACCGGCCGAAGCTGATTATTATGGATGAGCCTACCGTAGGCATTGATCCGCAATCGCGAAATTATATTTTGGCCTCTGTCAAAAAGTTAAACGAAATGGGATGTACGATCATTTATACAAGCCACTATATGGAGGAAGTCGAAGAAATTTGCACGCGAATCGCCATTATCGATCATGGGAAAATCATTGCGGAGGGAACGAAAGAACAGCTTCAAGCGATTATCACGAACACAAAAGACGTTTGGATCGGAGTCAAATCAACCGAAAACATGGATATAAACAAACTCAAAGAAATTAGTGGAGTAAAGGCAGTGCAAGGCGAAGAAAACATGGTGAAAATCAGCTCGGATATAGGAGTCAATAACCTTAACAGCATTATCCAATGTTTGATGAATGATGGCGTAGAAATACGTTCACTGGAAGAAAAATCACCAAATTTAGAAACGGTCTTCCTTACCTTAACGGGAAGAAATTTAAGAGATTAGCCTTGTAATACAAAGGAGGTTTTTTCTTGAATATCGTTAATATCGCCATAAAAGAAATAAAAAGAGAGTTTCGCGATGTGAGAACACTCATTTTTATGCTTGCATTTCCGATTGTGCTCATGTTAATACTTGGTACGGCCCTTTCTAGCGCGTTTGATTCCACTATTTCGGTGGGGGATATTCATGTTTTGTACAAAGACAAAACGGCTGGGGAGTTTTCCAAATATGTTCGTACATTTATGGAAGAAGCAAAGAAATTTGACATTCATTTCAAAAAAGCCTCCCATCATATGGATGCGAGAAGAGCAGTCAAACAAGGGGATTATGATGGCTACATGGAAATCAGTAATAACGGAATACAGCTATATACGAATAATAACAATTCGGTCAAAGGCAGTGTTCTTCAAGGAATGGTGACTGCTTTTGCCGATCAATATAATATGGTTGCGGCTGTAGCGCAAGTGAAGCCCAATCAAGTTTATCATGTGATGAACAATGGACCTCGTGATGACTATATACAAGAAACCTCTCTGCATTCTAAACGGCAGCCAGGCGCCATGGACTATTATGCCATTACGATGACAACGATGATTGCTCTTTACGGAGCTATATCGGCCAGTTATTTAATAAGGGGAGAAAGAGCAAGAAAAACAGCAGATCGGTTGCTGGCGGCGCCAATTCATAAGAGTGAAATTTTTATCGGAAAAATACTCGGAAGCATGGTTGCCAATTTACTTTGTGTTGCCATTATCATCGTTTTCAGTAAGTTTGTCTTCAAAGCGTATTGGGGACATCACCTTGCCCTCGTGTACCTTGTGGTGCTTACTGAAGTACTATTCGCCATTAGTTTCGGGTTGGGGATCAGCTACATCGCAAGGACAGAAGGAGCTGCGAGAATGATTGTTATGGTGGTGGTACAGTTAGCGTCTTTCTTCGGCGGGGCGTATTTTAAAATAGACGCTACAAGTACAATGGCAAAGTTTATTACTCATCTTTCTCCGCTCACATGGGTAAACACGGCTATTACAAAAATGATTTATGCCAATGATTTGTCCGCCAGCTTCCCTGCCATATTCCTAAATGTCGGATTATCAGCGCTGTTTTTGCTGATCGCGGGGATGTCGTTTACGAGACGGGAGGGATTATAAGATGCGAGACCTGGTTTGGCTAATAAGGCATACATTAAAAGTGACGTTTAAAAACAAAAAAAACATATTGTTGTATTTTGGGACTCCATTGATTGGGATTATGATATCTTTACTGGCTTATGGCGGCTCTACAGCGAAGGATTTGCGTGTCGGTATTGTAAACCATGATCCTCAGTATATTACCAATGATACGATACATTTTGTCAAAAGCATTGAACATATATCGGTTACGAATGTAAAAGAGTCAGAAATAGATGACAAAATTACATCTGGGCAGCTAGACTGTGTGCTTATTTTTCATTCAAGGTTTTCACAAAGCGTTCAAGAAGGACAGCCTAACCATATTCAAATCGTTTCAATTCGGGGAACAGAAATTACAGGTTTTATCAAATCGTATCTGTATCATTATATCGATAATATTGCTGCCCTTGGCAAAATTGCAAAAGGGGATGAACATACATTTTTGGAGATGTACAAACGTTATCAGCAATCTCCGTTTAAAATATCGGCCCATTCGTTACAAGATACATCGAAACACAAATATATGACGTATCAAACAATCGGATATTTGCTCATGATCATGCTTTTATCGGCGGGAAATTTAGCCGAAATCATTATTAAAGAAAAAGAAAATCGAACGTATTTCCGATTATTATCCACCCCTATTAGTGCAAAGCAGTATGTATTATCCAATGTCATCGTTAACATGATCGTAATGACAGGACAGATTATCATTACGTTACTCATGATGGATAAAGTATTTCACATCCAAACGAATATTCCTTTTTGGCAAATGGCAATGATCCTCATGATTTTTTCCTTGGTAGCTATTGGAGTAGCGTTAATGACAGTGGCTTTTGCGAGCAGTTCCGCTTCTTCAGGAGCGTTGCAAAATTTATTGATCGTTCCTACATGCATGCTTGCGGGATGTTTTTGGCCAGTGGATATTATGCCTGCGTTTGTGCAAAAAATGGCTGACTTTCTTCCACAGCGGTGGGCGTTAGATACGTTATTGAAATTACAGCAAGGGCATCATTTCGGAAGCATATATTTAAATATACTTATTCTTTTTGCCTTTGCGCTCGCTTTTTTCTTAATCGCTGTTTACAAATTCGGGAGAAATCGTAGTGTGGGCAATTTTTTATGACACATCATGCGGTTTGATCCAATATATACGGAGATATATCAATGCCAAACGGGTGATTGAATGGCTAAAAGTATAAAAAACGAGGGAAGCATGATCAGTTGCTTCCCTCGTCTTTATTTTCACGATTCGTATAATCATATTTGGATGGATCGACTGGCTTAAATCCTTTCGGTGTATAGAATCGCAACAAGTCACCGTACACAACTTTATCGGAAAGGTCGAGTTTGGTCCGGACGATTTGTTCCATACGTTTCATTTCAGGCGTTGCTTGTAACGGCTGGCCTGTTTTGGAATCATAAAACTTGCCGTTGACCTCGGTAACCGTTGGACTGACAAAGTCGCCGTTGCGGAATGGTACGATTTCTTGATGTTCTGGTGACAACAAGTCTGTACCGAATTGGACATAGTTTTTCGTATCGATTCCTAACAAGTGAAGAAGTGTTGGCAATACGTCGATTTGTCCGCCGTATTTATGAATGACTCCGCCTTTGACACCCGGAACATGGATAAATAAAGGTACTCGTTGCAATTGCGCGTTTTCAAATGGTGTAATTTCTTTTCCTAACAATTGTGACATTGCTTTATTATGGTTTTCGGAAATTCCATAATGGTCACCATATAAAATGATGACGGAACGGTTGTACAAACCGGATTTTTTAAGGTAATCAAAGAACTCTTTTACTGCCTCGTCCAAATAGCGAGCCGTTTGGAAATAACGGTCTACCGTGCTATCGCCGGTATCTGCCGGTCCGATCGTAGCATCTTCTTCGCTAATTGGATAAGGGAAGTGGTTCGATAGCGTGATAAACTTGACATAAAATGGTTCTTTTAGTGTTTCTAATAATGGAATGGATTCTCTAAAGAACGGTTTGTCCTTTAATCCATAGTTAAGAACATCATGATCATTCATATCATAATAGCTTGCATCAAAGAAGTGGTCGAACCCAAATGATTTATAAATTTCATCACGGTTCCAGAACGTTTTATAGTTGCCGTGGAACACCGCTGTTGTATATCCGTGCTGATGAAGAATCGCCGGCGCTGCTTGGTACGTGTTTTGCCCTTTTGTCGTAAACACGGCCCCTTTCGGCAGTCCAAACAATGAGTTTTCTAACATAAACTCAGCATCGGATGTTTTCCCTTGCCCTGTTTGGTGGAAGAAGTTATCAAAGTAAAAGGTGTTCGGATCATGCGTAAGCGAATTTAAAAACGGCGTTACCTCTTGACCGTGCAATTTAAAGTTGATCAAAAAGTTTTGAAATGATTCCAAATGAATGTAAATCACATTCATTCCTTTTGCCTTACCGAAATATTTCGGATTCGGTTTGGCGTACGTTGCTTGCACGTGGTTTAAAACCGTTGTTATATCGCTTTTATTCGCAAACGCGCGCTGTGTTGATGATTTCATGCTTTGAAAAGCGTCATAGATTAAATAGTTGTAAACCCCTAAATATTTCACAATGTAGTTGCGGTCAAACGTTCTTGTCAGCAGTTGCGGGCGATCCACTTCCGCTAACGCAAGGTTCAAGGTAAAAATGAGAGCAGCGGTCGCGAATATAATGCTTTTTTTGTAGCGTCCGGCCTGTACTGCTGGCAGAGAGAAACGTTTCGAAACGACAATCGTTATTAAAATAATCGTATCTAAAAAATAGAAAATATCGTACCACTTGATTAATTCCCAAACACTTCCGCCAAGGTCGCCAAAGTTTTTCGTTTGTGTCAGCGTTGGCAATGTAATAAAGTCGCTAAAGAAACGGTAGTATACAATATTGGCGTATAAAATAAACGATAAAATGAAATTAATAATAATAAGCCAAGCGTACGCTCGTTTTCCTTTCGCCAATAACGCTAAGCCTAAAAAGAAGATCGCTGAACTTACCGGGTTAATGAATAACAAAAATTCCTGCATGGAATTGCTTATGCCTAAGTTAAATTCCGCTAGATAAGCCACATACGTTTTCATCCAAAACAAAAATATAGCAAAAATAAAAAAACCAATATATTGGTTAGGGAGAGAACGGTATTTATTTAACAACTTTTCACCAATCCTCTTCACGTCCTCTTCGCCTCCTTGTTTGTTATTTCGAACAACTGGCGCAATGAATAGCACATATATGAACAACAGCTGCACAAAGTCCACCGTGCAGCATGTGAAGCATATGTCATCATTTTACATCGAAAAATCTCCACGTCAAGTAGCATAATACCTATTTTATATAAAGTCAAATGGAATGTTTTTTCTTTCCACGTCTATCTTATCTTCTGCTTCTCGCCACTCCCCCCTTTTTGCTTTGTCTGTTTTATATAGACGAAAGTGGAAATAAAATGGTTTCATGTTTATGGAAAAATTTTGTCCAAAATAATGGCCATGCCCTTTACCTATTTTATTAAGGGAATGATGCATTATGATAAAAAGTAATGGAATGTACTGGATTTTGCTGCTTTTTGGTATATTTTTGCCTGCATGAACCACAACGATTTAGAAAATGAAATGGATAAAAATATAAGCAAGACTGCAAAAATAAGCAAAAGCGTGAGAAAGAAAGAAAAAGGAAAGATAAAAAGCGATAAAATAATCAAAACCTTATTGAATCCCTTCTTTTTGCTCCTTTACAGTGAAGGCAGAAGAGAGTAATATAGCAGCTATAATTTAACATTATGTACAAAAATCGCTGAATCCTTGATGGAGCGGGGGAACCGAGTTAGTAACGTATGTTACTTGGGGTGAATCCTGGAAAGGAAGGGCAATCTCTCCATGCCCTAACCCGACAGCTAACTCCGCAAGCGTTTTGGGAGGGATGTAAAGGGAATGTTTGTCTTCACCTAGCCGTTGAGTACATCCTCAACGGTTTTTTCGTTTTGGACTGATAATCGATAAGAAAAAAGAAAATAATAATCGAGAGCGAAAGAGGGGGTAAATGGATGGCTTCTTTAAAACGGTGGATCATTGGTTCGCCAATGGAAACAAAACAGCTAAAACATGAAAAGTTGCCGAAATGGAAAGCATTGGCGGTATTTTCTTCTGATGCGCTTTCATCGGTGGCGTATGCGACGGAAGAGATTTTATTAGTATTAATGTTGTTAGGAACGAGCGTGTTTTTTTATTCGCTGCCGATTGCAATTGCAATCTTGGTATTGTTGCTGCTTGTGACGTTATCCTATCGCCAAATCATTTACGCATTTCCGTCCGGCGGCGGAGCTTACGTAGTTGCTAGAGATCATTTGGGAACGGCGACAAGCCTCGTTGCCGGCGCGGCGTTAATGATTGATTATATTCTTACGGTAGCCGTCAGCATTAGCTCAGGAGTAGCGGCATTAACATCTGCGTTTCCAAGCTTGTTGCCGTGGAAAGTACAAATCGGAGTGGCGCTTGTATTGCTGCTAATGATTTTAAACTTGCGTGGAATCACCGAGTCAGCCACAGTGTTTGCGTACCCAACGTACTTGTTTATTATTTCCGTATTAGTGCTTATTGCCGCAGGAGGATGGCAGCTGTGGCATGAAGGATGGCATGGGTTTAATTACAAAGAGCACGCTTCCGCTGAACATCTTTTTGCTTCAGGCTATAGTGTGTTTATTTTATTAAGAGCATTTGCATCGGGATGTTCGGCGATGACAGGGGTAGAAGCCATTAGTAACGGCGTCCCGTCATTTAGACCGAATAGCTCGAAAAATGCAGCCATAACGATGGGATGGATGTCCGCTTTATTAGGAACGATGTTTTTAGGAATTACCATTTTAGCAGCGGGATTTGGCGTGACACCGCTTGAGCATAAGACCGTTATTTCCCAAATCGGCCATCATGTTTTTGGCGATAGCATTTTCTTTTACTTGTTTCAAATGGTTACGATGCTCATTTTAGTGCTGGCCGCAAATACAAGCTTTGCTGGTTTTCCACAGTTGGCTTCCATTATCGCCAACGACCGGTTTTTGCCGAGAAGATTGGCGGCACGCGGCGACCGCCTTGTATTTTCGAACGGAATTATTCTGCTAAGTATTTTTGCTATAGTACTGATTATTACATTTCACGGTGAAACCCATTCACTGATCCCGCTGTATGCGGTTGGTGTGTTTCTTTCGTTCACGATCGGCCAAAGCGGAATGCTAAAGAAAATATGGAAAGATAAAGAAATGCGAAAACCAACAACGATGCTGACCATTGCGGCAGGCACCATTGTAACGGGGCTGGTCACCATCATTACGGTAGTGGCAAAATTTACGCAAGGCGCATGGTTAGTCATTGTCGCCATTCCATTGCTGGTATGGATGTTTTACCGCATTCACGATCATTATGAAAAATTAGGCGAACAGCTAAAACTAGATGAACAAGAATGGATGCTTCGTGAAAAAATGTTAAAACCAAAAGTGATTATCCCAATTTCAGGGGTAAGTAAAGTAGTCGCGCAATCGGTGCAGTACGCACGAAGCATTTCCAACGATATTACGGCGGTCTCCGTGATTTTTCATGAGGAAGAAGAACAAAAGTTAAGAGCTAAATGGGAAAAATTTTATCCCGATATTCCATTACAGGTGATCTATTCACCGTATCGGACGATTTTGTGGCCAATATTAGACTATATTAATGAGGTGGAAAAACAGGCCAACGGTTCGCCGGTTACGATTTTAATGCCGCAATTTATCGTGAAAAAATGGTGGCATACGCTTTTGCATAACCAAACGGCGATTGTTTTGCGCTTTTTCTTGATTATGAAAAAGGACATTGTCATTGCAACATTGCCGTATCATTTACGGGAATAATGTGTCGATAGAAGCAGAAATATTTCCTTGGAAATCGACATATGTCGAATAGACGAAAGAAGTTCCTTCTGCGTGAATCATTGCATATAGTAACGTAGGGGGAACGAATAATGTGGAAATATATATCGATGATCATGTTGGCCTTTGCCGTTAGTATGGACAGTTTAAGCATTGGAGTGACATACGGAATCAGGAAAATTCAATTTCCACTTCGCTCCAAGCTGGTTATCGCATGTATGTCTGGCGTGATGTTGTTATTATCCATGTATGTCGGCAGTGTTCTTTTGTTGTTTTTGCCGATGCAGGTGGAACGATGGCTCGCTTCCGCTATATTAATTGCTCTTGGCGTTTGGGCGATTTATAATGTAGTTAAAGAAGAAGAGGATAAGTACGAAACGCTTGAACCATTGGTGGCGGCCCCACCCCGCATGAAAGTATGGAGGTTTCAATCGGAGCGGTTTGGCATTGTCATTCAAGTGCTAAAGCGCCCGACGTTAGGGGATTTGGATCATTCTGGAAGCATCAGTATGAAAGAGGCGATATTGATTGGTTTCGCGCTGTCGATGGATGCGTTTGGCGCGGGAATCAGCGCCTCCATTTTAGGGTATTCGCCATTGATTCTTGCTTTGCTTGTATGTACATTAAATATTGTTTTTATCGGTTTAGGGTTAAAAGCGGGAAATCTGCTCTCCAAGACAAAGGCAGTGAAGAAGGCTACGGTCATCCCTGGAACGATTTTAATCTGCCTCGGCATCACGAAAATGTTTTTTTAGAGAATCCTAAAGGCAATGCCTTTAGGATTCATTATGTTGAATCTTTTTGGCCGTTATATTCGTAACTATTCGTAGAAACATTATTTCCATGGGGAGAGATGAACGAATGTGGAAAAAGCTTTTGTCTAAACTTGGAGTAGGAGCTGCGAAAGTAGACCTTGTGCTGCATCGTCCTCATGTACGTCTTGGAGAAAAATTGGAAGGAGAATTTTTGATTGAAGGCGGGGCGGTGGAACAACAAATTCGCAAGCTGGAAGTGGAATTGCAGCTCACCGTTCAAGCCGATGGAAAAGCATATCGCCGAACGGTGGCCGTCATTCCCGTCGCTTCTTCGTTTGCCATTCAGCCTGGGGAAAGAAAGGTATTGCCGTTTTCTTATGTTCTTCCGCTGCATTTGCCAATTACCCGTCATAATGTGCGCTATACGTTTGTGACGCGTTTGGACATTGCGGATGGAGCCGATGCTTTTGACCAGGATGCGATTCATATTCTTCCGCCGTTAGCGCTCGAGAAATTGTTTCAAGCGTTTGCGAAACTTGGTTTCCGTGAAAAGCCTTCTTCAGGAAAAATAAGCGCGTATGGCCAGGAGTTCGCCTTCTTCCCGACGAACATGTTTCAAGGAACGGTACAAGAAGTAGAGTTTTTTGCCCTGATCGAAGAGGAAGGAGTTCGGTTGTATCTAGAAGTAGACGTATGGAATGGATTGGCTGGGCTGCGTGAAAGAGAGATGAAACAAGAGCTATTTTTGCGTTATGAAGAGCTGGATGATGTGGAAGGAACGGCTCACACGCTGCAGCATGCAATCGAAGAAGCGGTTCAAGCCGTTCAGCAGTCTTCTTTCCATGCCGGCACCAACTATGCGCCGCATATGCCGCCATATACTCCTCCACATGTATATTATCCTCATCCGGAATATCATCATGAGGGACATCATTATGGCAGGCATGGCATGATGGGAGCGATTGGCGGATTTGCGGCAGGAATGCTTGCGGGAATGGTGGCTGAAGAATTGTTGGAGGACGTCGTTGAGGATGCGCACGATGACCATGATCTGGGAGACATGCTGGATGTCGGTGATTGGTTCGACGGCGGGGATGATATTATATAAGGTAAAAGAGGGTGTTTCCAAAAGCGGGGACACCCTTTTTTTCTACCTCAATGATCGTGAATCTAAATCGGATATTTATAAATGATGCCCGTTGTATTTCCGATCGATTCGATCATGAACGTCACTTTTGTAAGCGGTTTTAATTAAAATTATAATTAAATCAAGATGAATGTGGATGAATCAAGCAGTACGGGAGAGGGGGATGCAATGAAACAGTATATCGTATTTGATATTGGCGGCACCTATGTAAAACATGCCGTCATGAATGAAGCAGGCAGTTTTTTAGAAAAGGGCAGTTACCCTTCCGAACGAAACGATTTTGAGAAATTTAAAGAAGATTTGCTGGCTGTCGTACGGCAGGCAAAGGAGCGTTATGAAGTGGCGGGAATTGCAATGAGCTGCCCTGGCGGAGTAGATAGTGACAGCGGTGTGATTGGAGGGAGCAGTGCTCTTCCTTGTATTCATGGTCCGAATTTTAAAGAAGTATTTGGAAGCGAAACAGGCCTTCCGGTGGAATTGGAAAATGACGCAAATTGCGCGGCCCTTGGAGAGCTTTGGAAAGGGGCGGCGAAACATAATCGAGATGTTTTATTTGTCGTAGTAGGAACGGGAATCGGCGGAGCGGTTGTCAAAGACCGAAAAATTCATAAAGGCGCCCACCTGCATGGCGGGGAGTTTGGTTATATGATGATGGATGTCCGCAACGAAAACGGGGATATAGAATGCAAAACATGGAGCGACATTGGCGCGACCGGAGCGCTTGTCCGCCGCGTTGCTGAAGAAAAAGGATTAAGCGTCCATGAGCTAAACGGCGAAAAGGTTTTTGCGATGGCGGAACAAGGAGACCCGCAGGCGCAAAAGGCAATTGATGAATTTTATTTTGCGTTAGCGCGGGGAATTTTTAATATTCAATATGCATACGACCCGGAAAAAATTATTCTCGGCGGTGCAATCAGCAATCGCGAGGATTTTATTGAACAAATCGAAAAAAGACTATCTTTGCTTATGTCCCATATAGATATTGCGAAAGTAAGGCCAGTTATCGAAAAATGCCATTTTAAAAACGACGCCAATCTGCTCGGCGCGCTTTATCATTATATGCAACGGCGCGGGGAGTTAATAGAGTAAGAAAAGAAGAGGCTGACTTCAAAAGGTCGGTTCAGCGGCCTTTTGAGTCAACCTCTTTTGATTTTCTATTGTTTATCATTTGTTTATCATTATTTCATTATTTCTTAATCTTTATTATATATAATTTACCCGTGGTGCTAGATAAAATCAGACAAGCATAAAAATAGCCCTTGCATGAGGATCTCCTTAAAATGAAAGTGCAACCAAACATCAAAAGGAGAAGTTCCCATGCAAGAGCACTTTCATTTTACAACAGATCGTGTCAAACTTCAAAAACAATATGCATCGATTTTGCTTTTTGTATCGGCTCAACTATCGAGTATCCAGATTCATCTTCAACGTCGAAATCGTCATTTGTTGAAACAGAAAGACGAAGTCATCATCACCATCCATGTCCTTGGAAAGTTGTTGGGCTTCACTTCCGAACGGGCTTGGCACCGGTTTGTGATTGGGAATTTGTTTCCCAAGGCCTTGTTCCCTGAGCGTTCTCGGTACAACCGTCGCTGCCGAGCGCTTAGCTTTGCGATCAAGTGGATTCGACACCAGTTGGCCAAGCGCGGGCAACACCATGCGTATGCGGTCGTGGACAGCTTGCCGATCGAGCTGTGTCATTCAGCTCGAATGCATCGCGTCAAACGATTCCGTGGAATTGCCGATATTGGCTATTGTGCTTCCAAAAGGATCACTTTCTATGGGTTGAAACTTCACCTGCAGGTCACCGACCAAGGGCTTCCGATGGGATATGTTGTCACCGAAGCGTCTTGTCACGACCGGGTGGCCGCTGAAACCGTCATGACGCAAATTCCACATCCGTATAACCTCGGTGACAAAGGGTATATCAGCCAAAAGCTGCAAAAGAAGCTGTACGAAGAGCACCGGGTCGCTTTTTGGACGCCCGTTCGAAAAAATCAGCGAATTCGCCAATCGGACGCATGGAAACAGTGGATGAAGCGAAAACGTAAAGTGGTGGAAACCGTGTTTTCGATTTTAGTCGATTCGTATCGGATCACCGAGATTCGAGCGAACTCGGTTTCTGGATTTGAAACGGCGCTGGATGGTATTTTACTGGCTTACTCCCTTGTTGTTCTTGGGCTAGTTGAGTGTTAAAACTCAACTAGCACCACGGGTATAATTTATATATAATCTTCATTTGGCTATTTGGATTTTTCGCATCGTTTCTATGGTGGTAGGCAGAAAAATTTTGTAGTACAATAAAACAGGTTGAATTTTAACGTTCTGAAAAATAGATCGATCATCAAATGAATTTTTTCTAGTATAAATATAAAAGTGACATTGATGGAACCGCATGTTGTCATGAAGAAGGCTATCTTTTGAAGAGAAAGGAATGCTTGGCAATGGATATTATTACGATTATTAAAGCGATCATTTTAGGAATGGTTGAAGGATTAACAGAATTTGCCCCGGTTTCCTCGACAGGCCATATGATTATTGTCGATGATACGTGGCTGAAATCGCAGGAATTTTTAGGGAAGTATGCGGCAAACACTTTTAAAGTCGTTATTCAGCTCGGCTCCATTCTCGCTGCCGTTGTTGTGTTTAAAGACCGTTTTATCGACTTGCTTGGGCTGCGCGGACGCCATCGGGATGGACAGCCGCGCCTGAAGCTGACGCAAGTGATTGTCGGACTCATTCCGGCGGGGGTATTAGGGGTATTATTGGAGAATTATATTGACGAACACTTATTTTCGACAGCGACCGTGCTAATCGGGTTAGTGCTTGGAGCGTTGTTAATGATCGTCGCCGATGTATTGGCCAAAAAGAAGCCAGAGGCGCAAACCGTTGATCAAATTACATATAAGCAGGCGATCATCGTCGGTCTTTTTCAGTGTTTGTCCTTATGGCCAGGATTCTCCCGATCCGGCTCGACAATTTCCGGCGGTGTACTGTCAGGAATGAGCCACAAAGCGGCCGCTGATTTTACGTTTATTATGGCTGTTCCGATTATGGCCGGCGCAAGTGGCTTGTCGCTGTTAAAAAACTGGCAGTACGTGACGGCAGCCGATATTCCGTTTTTCATCGCTGGCTTTATTAGCGCGTTTATATTTGCGCTTATCTCCATTCGCTTTTTCTTAAAACTCATTAACAAAATCCGCCTTGTACCATTTGCGGTGTACCGCATTGTTTTGGCGCTGCTGATTTATATCGTCTATTTCTAAAATGTTTTTCCATACAAAACAGCCCGATGGAACCATCTCCTTCGGGCTGTTATTATTCAATCAATTTTAGCTTCATCGCTTTGACGACCGCTCCAACCCGCGAGTCGACATCCAATTTTCGTAAAATCGAAGATACGTGGTGTTCGACCGTTCTTCTGCTGATGTTTAACAGCTCGCTAATTTCTGCGTTTGTCCTATCCTCGGAAATGAGTTGGAGAATTTTTAACATTTTTCCCGAGAAGTCTGCCTTCCTTTAAACGGAGTGAAGGAGGGAGAGGAATCGGGAAGTTTTTGATTCCTAAAAACGAACGTATGTGCTATAATCAAACCATCCATCAAACAAAGAAAGAAGGAAATGCTCGTGCTTCGTGGCCAAAAGTGTTCTTCCGAGCATCGAAAGCGGATTTGGACCGATTGTATGCCTGTAATCGCGAATCTGCCCGTGGTTTGGAATGAATGCCTCCGTTTAGCCAAAGAACACTTTCTCCAGCATGGGCGCTGGATCACCAAAAGCGAACTGCAAAAACAAACGAAAAGGAAGTTCCATCTTCACAGCCAATCGATTCAAGCAGTCTGCCACAAATACCTCTTTGCAAGACAATCTGCTCACCACGCGATCCAGCAAGGACATCCTGCCCGCTACCCCTACAAGAAAAAGAAGCACTTCCCAACGAAATGGGCGAAAGACGATTTCAAAGTGTATGAAAACGGAAAAATCGAACTGTCGATGGGCATTCATCACGGAAAACGGGAAAAGCCGATCGTCGTGTATGCGTCGCGTCTGCCAAAAGGAACGATCAAAGAAATCGAATGCTGCTGGGATCAAGGTCTTTATTTGGCCGTGACATATGAAGATGGACAAAAGGCCGAAGCGTACAAACAGGGTTCCTCCGTCGGAGTCGATCTTGGGGAAGTACACACCATCGGCGCGTTTTGCGAAAACGGGCAAGCTCTCCTTATTACGGGAAGAAAAATACGCTCCCCTTACCGGCTTATGTTGAAGCTGGTCCGGACGGAGAAAGATTTTTGCGTCCAATGCATCTAGGGAATATCGAGATTTTTTACTGGGAAGGGAAGTTTAATGAAAGAGATATCAACCCAATAGCTCTTTCTGCCGATAAAAAGCCAAAATATTACTATGGTTTTTCTAAAGATGAACAATATGATGATCTAAGGACAATACAATGGCATGAATATCATTAGTTTCTACGTGAAATAAAAATAGGGTTTTTACTCATTAGCCCCGGACACACGATAAAGGTTATTTTTTATAATCGTAGTGACAATGGGGCGTGTGATAGATGAAATGGAGAAAGTGTTTGAAGGACTTTAAATTACCAAGCATTCTAAATTCATGTGGAAAGTATCTATAAAAGGAGGGAACTGGATTAGATCCCGAAATTTGTATAAAAAGAAAACGGCAAAAAATGATTTTGTTTTCCGGTGATCCAAGTTCAATGGACTGAGAGCGAAATTTTACACAATCGTTAGGGCTTGATCAACATCAAACATAAGCCTTCATTTTACGACACTAATCATGTATAATATATACAGAAGGTTCGTATAAATAAAATAGACCAAGGGTGCTGCAACACCCTTGGTCCTGCAATAGAACGGTTCCCTGCAAGGGGGATCGGCAGTAGGGCAGAAATAATCCACCCGTAGCTCCGACAACTCAAGGGTGGATTATTTCTTTTGGTTGTAAGACAGTATTGAAACGATGAGACTTGCGAAAGCTATCGCAAACATTAACGCTTCAAACACTGTCATCGGCATCACCCCCTTTCTGCATATAAAGGGGTACAATGCCGACCCACCCTTGAGTTTTCCCGTACTATTGCCTTCCTATTATACTATATATTTACAACTGTTGAAAACGGAAGATAGTAAGGCTTATCTTCTGTTTTTTTGTTGGAAAGTAGATACTTTGTAGGACATTTCAGCTTGTCGACAAGCTGAAAGCCCGTCGGAAAAACTCGACGGGCTTTTTCATTAGTTCATATTGATCCAGACGCTTTTCACTTCGGTATAGTTGTTTAAAGCATAGCTACCCATTTCGCGGCCGATACCTGATTGTTTATAACCGCCAAATGGAGAAGCAGCGTCAAAGACGTTGTAGCAGTTTACCCATACTGTTCCAGCTTGCAGCTTATGAGCAATTAGGTGAGCTTTTTTCAAGTCTTGAGTCCAAACGCCAGCCGCAAGGCCATAAATGCTGTCGTTCGCTTTTTTAACTAGATCATCAATATCATCAAATGGCATTGCTGCAACAACTGGTCCAAAAATTTCTTCTTTGGCGATGGTCATACTGTGATCGACATCTGCAAAGATGGTTGGAGAAACGAAGTATCCTTTTTCAAATGGAATCGTTCCACCGGTTACGAGTTCCGCGCCTTCTTCAATTCCTTTGTCAATGTAACCTTTTACACGAGCTTGTTGTTGTGCTGAAATAAGTGGACCCATTGTAGTATCCGGGTCTAAACCATTACCTAGTTTAATTGATTTTGCAGCAGATGCTAAATCAGCTACTACATTGTCATACATTTTCTTTTGGACGTATAAACGGCTTCCAGCAGCACAAACTTGTCCTTGGTTGAACATAATTCCTCTTAAAGCCCCTGGAATGGCTTTTGAAAGGTCAGCATCTGGAAGAATAATATTAGGAGATTTGCCGCCTAATTCAAGAGTCACGCGTTTTAATGTATTCGCAGCAGATCTCATAATAGATTTACCTACATTAGTAGAACCAGTGAACGCAATTTTATCCACTAACGGATGATCTACTAGTGCTTGTCCAGCAGTTGGACCAAAGCCTGGCACGATATTGATTACACCTTTAGGGAATCCGGCTTCACTAATTAATTGAGCTAAATACAAAGCGGATAATGGAGTATTTTCAGCTGGTTTTAACACGATTGTACATCCCGTTGCTAAAGCAGCGCCCAATTTCCAAGCCGCCATCAATAACGGGAAGTTCCAAGGAATAATTTGCCCTACCACTCCAACAGGTTCGTGTAAAGTATAGTTAAAGTAATTGCCTTGAACAGGAATGGTTTGTCCAACAATCTTTGTAGCCCAACCAGCGTAATAACGGATGTGTTCAATAGCTAAAGGAACATCAGCCTTTGATGTTTCAATAAATGGTTTACCATTATCTAAAGTTTCTAGCTGTGCTAGCTCTAATTGATGCTCTTCCATCAGGTCAGCTAATTTATAGATCAATCGGCTGCGTTCCGCAGTGCCCATTTTTCTCCAAGGACCGTTATCAAATGCTTCGCGAGCTGCTTTAACAGCTAAATCGATATCTTCTGCAACCGCTTCGGAAACAGTTGCTAATACTTCACCTGTAGCAGGGTTAAATGTTTGGAACGTTTTCCCGGAAACGGAATCGACAAATTCCCCATTGATGTATAATTTTTTAACACCTTTTAAAAATTCTACTAATCTTGGACTTAACTCAGTTGCTGTTGTTGTCATGACAAATTCCTCCTTTGAGTAATTAATATATGGTGAAGCGCTTTCTATAAAGCGCTTTCTTGGCATTCAAATAAAAAATACTTGTGAATCTTCCTGGCTAAATCAAAACTTGATAGTCGGGATATCTATATCTTAAATACAGCTATGTTAACGCTATCAAAAAACTACGTACCATCCACACAAAGATTCAACGAAATCCATACCTCTTTTTGGACGTTAAGGATCTTATACATGTATATATATTTTTACGTTGGAACAGATTCTTCCCTTCTATCATTCGACTATTAAAGATCAAATACTTTGACTTTACGCAAATTTTATCATATTTCTACTAAAAAAACAATAGAAATATAATTTTTATTCGAGATTAACCCCTCTTAATACTTCGCATTAGCAAGGGAAAATACCGCGTTATTCTGTTCAATAGGTACAATAATGGACAAACTAAAAATTATTACAAAAAAATTTATTCAGATTTTTAATTAAATAAAAAATCTTCGAAATATATAAAAATATAGAAATATAAAAATATATAAATTTTAAAATTTTAATAAGGTATTAAAAATTGGATAGATATACGGTACCAACAACATTGAAACAATTCATACTTTGGATTATTATTTGGTTATATTTGGTTGGATGAAGTTGCTTTGTGAGGTTGACTTCAAAAGGTTGATGCAACAACCTTTTGAGTCAACCTCTCATCTTTTTTTACTTAATTTTTCCTTGCTTCCTCAATCAGCGACAACAATTTTTCCAACGCATCTCCCGCATCGGATCGCTCCATGTTTTGCTGGTAGCGGTCTTTGTTTTGGTAAAGATGATAAATAGCGCTTTGCAGTGATTCGTTCGTTAAGTCTTCTTCCATCAACACTTCGGCGTAGCCCGATTTTTTGAAAGAGCGGGCATTTAAAATTTGGTCGCCGCGGCTCGCTTCTTTTGATAGAGGAATGAGAAGCATCGGCTTGCGCAAGGCGAGAAACTCAAAAATCGAGTTGGCGCCGGCGCGTGATAAGACGATGTCAGCCATCGCCATCAGATGAGGAAGCTCTTCATGAACATACTCAAACTGCTTATAACCCTTTTTATTCGCCAATTTGGCGTCTATATTTCCTTTTCCGCAAATATGCACGATTTGAAAATCGGCAAGAAGCGTTTGCAAATTGGCGCGCAACGCGTCGTTAATCCGCTTCGAGCCTAGACTTCCGCCCATGACGAGAAGAACAGGCTTTCCTTTTTCAAACTGGCAAAGCTTTCGCCCTTTGTCAGCGTCCCCCCGCTTTAATTCCTGACGAACGACTGCACCGACGTAGACGCCTTTTTCTTCCTTGACGTGGCGTATTGTTTCCGGGAATGTGACGCAAATTTTGGTCGCAAACGGCATCGCGATTCTATTCGCCAGTCCTGGGGTAATATCCGACTCATGAATGATGGACGGCACACCGCTTAACCACGCACCGATGATGACAGGCACGGACACAAATCCGCCTTTGGAAAAGATGATGTCCGGCCTTTCTTTTTTGATGATGCGGTATGCTTGCCAAATACCCTTCAAGACTTTAAATGGATCTTTAAAGTTGTTCCAGTCGAAATAGCGGCGCAATTTCCCTGTTGAAATCGGAAAGTACGGCACACCGTCCATTTTTGTGATAATTTCCCGTTCAATGCCTTGGTGAGAACCGATATAGGCAATGCTCCAGCCCTGTTCTTTCAATTTCGGAATCAGAGCGACGTTCACCATGACATGTCCGGCCGTGCCGCCGCCGGTAAGGATAATTTTTTTGCTCAACATTGATCACCTGTCTTTTTCAGCATGATGCAATAGCTTATTAGCTTTTTTCCATGTATCGTATTGTATTATAGCAGATACTTTCCGTTTCATGTGTGAAAACGCGAAACCGTTCAGTGTTGTTTACGTATACACTTAAAGAACCAGTTTCTCGTGTTTCACCAAATTTTCATCATTTTCTTCTTTAATTTTTATTAACGTGTTATATAATGTTTAGTCTGTAAATATAATATATGGCTTGTTTTGATATGGTGATAGATTCAAATCTGTTTATTTTTTCTATTTTCAAAGAAAAGAAATATTGGTAAAGTACAAATAAAGAGGTGAAAACGATGCTGTGGATTATTTTGGCTTGCCTTATTGGTGGGATACTATTATATGGCATCGTTCCAACAATCGTTATTCGAAAAAAACGGTTTCGTATTTATTGCGAGGGAGCGTCCGTGAATAATATTGCTTTGACGTTTGATGACGGTCCTGACCCGTATTATACACCAAAATTGTTAGATTTATTAAAAAAACATCAAGTGAAAGCGACGTTTTTCGTAGTCGGACACAAAGCAAAACAATATCCTGATATTGTCAGACGGATGCATGAAGAAGGTCATGAAATCGGGGTGCACAATTACCGGCATATCAGCAATTGGCTTATACTTCCTCCTTTTTTGGAAAAAGGATTGCAAAAATCAGCAGATATTATTGAACAGATTATTGGAAAGCGGCCCATCTATTATCGTCCGCCTTGGGGACATTTTAATTTGTTTACCCCGCTTGTGCAAAAGAAATATATTACGGTGATGTGGACATACATTCTTGGTGATTGGAATGCAAGGCTTGGCAAGATGGAATTGTTCCGCCGCCTTCAACGTAGTATGAAGGGCGGGGCTATTATCGTTCTGCATGACAATGGTGATACGCTTGGTGCTCACAAGCATGCACCTGGACAAATGCTGGAAGCATTGGAATTATTGCTAAGTGAAGAAAAGGCAAAAAAGATGCATTGGGTGACGATTACAGAATTTATGAACGCGCAAACTAATAAACAAATCTCATCAATGTAATATGGGGGATGTATGGATACAGATATTCTTATGTCTTATGTGCAATCGTACGGATATGTCATCATTTTTCTGTTTTTGTTTTTTGGTATTGTCGGCATTCCCGCGCCAGAAGAGAGTTTATTATTTTTTCTTGGCATTGTGATTGCCAGGCAACAGTTGGTATGGGAATATTGTATTATCACCAGCTGGTGCGGCGTGATCATAGGGATGATCATCGCTTATAGCATCGGGCGTTTTTTTGGCGCGCCATTTATTCAAAAATACGGAAAGTATGTAGGCATTAAAGAAGAAAAGTGGGAGCGGGCAAGAGAGCTGTTTCATCGCTATGGAAAGTGGGGTATTTTGTTCGGCTATTACATTCCGGGAGTTCGGCAAATTTCTCCGTATATGGCAGGGGTTATTCACTTTCCGTTTCGTTTGTTTTTATTGCTTGCTTCGCTTGGAGCAACGGCGTGGATTGTTCCCGTTATGCTTGCCGGGATGCTGCTCGGACAGCATATACAAATTCCGTTGTTTTATTTTCCGCTGATTGGGTTTGCGTTGTTTGTATTGTTTTTATTTGCAGCATGGATTGGGCAGCGAATGCGCAAAAAATCTTTTGAAAACTAAGGGAGCTAACGATGATGAAAATTCTTGTGTTACCGCTGTTCCAAATGAATACAGGACATCATAAGGTAGCCGATACGTTGATTGATTTTCTGCGAAAGCAGTTTCCATATGTACTTTGCAAAAAAATCGATTTTTTAAGCTATTGTAATGAATTGATGGAAAAAATGGTATCGGAAATGTATTTGCGCTGGATTCGCTCTCATCCCGCTTCGTACCACCGTGTTTATAAGACGTTCATGTATCATGATATTCACCGGTTGGAATTCGTTTCTTTCGAGCCATGGCTTCCTTACTTTGAAAGTAAAATGAAAAAAATGTTAGAAAGAGAAAAGCCGGAGTTGATTATTTGCACCCATTCCTTTCCTTCTCGCATTTTGCAGCGGCTTAAGCGGAAGAAAGTGATTCGCATACCAGTGATCAACGTTTATACAGATTTTTTTATTAATAGTGTGTGGGGAAAGCGCAATATCGATTACCACTTTGTCCCACATGCCGACGCAAAACGGGAATTGATGACGAAATATTGTATTGATGAAAGGCGAATTATCGTGACAGGAATTCCTGTCCATGAAGTGTTTATGACGAAACATCCAGAGATAAAAAGAAAAAGACGTCCATTTCATTTACTATTGGCAGGCGGAAACCAAGGATTAGGAAATATGATCGATTTTCTAAAAAAGGCAAGAAACTCCCATTTATTTCGTTATTCTGTACTATGTGGAGCGAACAAAAAACTTTATGATGAAATTGCCAGCTGGGAGCTTCCGCATATCCGTCCTTTCCCGTATATATCTAGCCCACACGAAATGAATCGTTTATATAACGAGGTCGATGCGGTGATCACAAAGCCGGGCGGTGTGACGGTAAGCGAAGTATTGCATAAACAATTGCCGATTTTTACGATGGATTATTTACCTGGTCAGGAACAAATTAATTTGCAGTATCTTGAAAAACAAGGGTTGGTTTATAATTTGTCTGGCCTTCACCATTACGAGCAAAAAATCTTTCATGTGCTTACAGATGAAGTTGAGAAAAACCGCTTTTATCGTCGGGTGCACGATTATTTTGCGAAGATAGAAAAAACGGCCCAAGACGCATTAGAAGAGATAGTGGCGACGATGTGCCAAGGATCATACCGTGCCCTCCGAAAATAGCGATTTCACCATCTAACGAATCGGTTAGATGGTGTTTTTGCTGTTTTTGAAGTGGCGAAACAACCTGTATTGCTCATATAAAAATACCATACGATTGCGCGTGAAACGTGTTAAAATAGGAACGATGGAAGCAAAGAGGAGGAACCTACATGAAAACGAGAGTCGGGATTTTATACGGCGGCAAATCGCCGGAACATAACGTATCGTTATCGACGGCGATGGCGGTCATGAACGCCATTGATAAAAATAAATTTGATGTCATTCCGATTTATATTACCGTCGAAGGACAATGGATCAAAGGAGAGCGGTTGACAGGAACGATCACGGAAGTGAAGCAGCTGCAGTTCCAGTCGGATGCGAAAGCGATGATACCGGTAGCGTTGAACCAAGTGCCGACATTAGCGGATGGTAAGAATCCGTCTCCTTCGGTAACGGATGACAACAAGGAATCGGAAACAGCCATCGACGTGATTTTTCCATTATTGCACGGGCCAAATGGAGAAGATGGCACCGTACAAGGCTTGCTTGAGATTTTGAATATTCCATATGTCGGAAACGGCGTGCTTGCCTCAGCGGTTGGCATGGATAAAGTGGTGATGAAAAACTTATTTGCCCAAGCCGGACTGCGCCAGGCGAAATACGTATCGTTTACGAAGCGGGATTGGAGTAAAGATGAAGAAGGGGCGTACGACCAGGTCGAGCAAAAACTCGGCTACCCTTGTTTTGTCAAGCCGGCAAACGCTGGATCAAGCGTCGGCATTACGAAATGCAAACAGCGCGCCGATTTGAAAGCAGCTTTTATCGAAGCATTTAAGTATGATCGGAAAATTATTGTGGAAGAAGCGATTGTCGGCCGTGAAATCGAAATCGGCGTGATCGGCAATGATGAACCGATTTGCTCGGTGGTGGGAGAAATTATTCCAAAAAAAGAATTTTATGATTACCAAGCGAAATACGAAGACGGCAATACAGAACTCATCATTCCGGCAGAAGTGACAGAAGAACAGTATGAAACGATCAAGCAGATGGCGATTACCGCCTTTAAAGCGCTCGATCTTTCCGGGCTTGTCCGCGCCGACTTTTTCTTAGCGGAAGATGGCACGGTGTATATTAACGAAATCAATACGATGCCGGGGTTTACGCCATACAGCATGTTCCCATTGCTATGGAAACATAGCGGTGTTCCGTATTCAGAATTAATTGAGCGCCTCATTCAGCTAGCAATCGAGCGGCACGAAGAAAAGCAAACGATCACGTATACGTTTGAGAAATAAAGAAGGTGGAGAAAGATGATCACTCGCACGTTAAAGGAGATACAAGCGATGGCGGATGGCCGCGGGTTGGCCGATGAATTTGCGGATGTCACGATCAGCGGTGTCTCGACCGACACGCGGACGATTCAGCAAGGCAATCTATATGTTCCGCTCAAAGGGGATAAGTTTAACGGGCATGCGTTTGTGCAAGAGGCGCTTGCAAAAGGTGCCAGTGCGGTGCTTTGGTCGGAAACGGAAGGAAATCCGCCGGAAAACGCTCCAGTGATTGTTGTTGATGATACGTTGCGCGCGCTGCAGCGCTTGGCTCACCGGTACCGCAGACAGCTGAATGTAAAAGTGGTCGGCATTACAGGAAGCAACGGCAAAACAACGACAAAAGATATGACAGCGGCGCTATTAGCCACCTCTTATAAGGTGCAAAAAACAGAAGGAAATTTAAACAACCATATTGGCGTGCCATTGACGCTTCTTCGCTTAGCGGAAGATACGGAAGTGGCGGTCGTCGAAATGGGAATGAGCAATTTTGGCGAAATTGAACTTTTGTCCAACATCGCTGAGCCGGATGCGGGGATTATTACGAACATTGGGGAATCCCATTTGCAAGAATTAGGTTCGCGTGCAGGAATTGCACAAGCGAAATTGGAAATTTTATCTGGCTTGCGCAAAAACGGCCTGTTTGTTTATCATGGCGATGAGCCGTTATTGACAAGCCGTGTGCCGAGTTTGCCGCTGCCGGAACATGTCATAACGTTTGGCCAAGAAGCGAAAAACGATTATTATCCGTATGCGGTGCGGATGGAAGCGAAGGGGACGACATTTACGATCAACCAGCTTCCAGATCGAACGTTGTTTATTCCGATTTTAGGGAAGCATCATGTTTACAACGCACTGGCGGCCATTGCGGTGGCCCGCTTTTTTGGTGTCAGCTGGGAGAGCATTCAAGAAGCGCTTGCCCGTTTAGAGGTTACCCGCATGCGCATGGAGTTGATCGAGACGAAACATGGTTTTACGATCATTAACGATGCGTACAATGCCAGCCCTACTTCCATGAAGGCGGCTTTGCGGCTGCTCGGGGAATTGACAGGATATACGAAAAAAATTGCGGTGTTAGGCGATATGTTGGAGCTCGGTGACCAAGAAGTAGCGTTTCATCACGAAATTGGCGAGATGCTTCGCCCGGAAATGGTCGATTATGTTTTCACCTATGGACCGCTGGCGCGCCATATCGCATTGGCAGCTGCGCCGTTTTTCCCGGACGGACGGGTGAACGCATACGATGAGAAAAAAGCATTAGTGAACGATTTGCTTACCATCGTTTCTTCAGGTGATGTGGTTTTGTTAAAGGCTTCCCGTGGGATGAAATTAGAAGAGCTGCTTTGCGATTTGCAATAACAGGATCATGGTGTAAAATGAAAACAACGGTGAAAAATAAAAGCGGCGTTGTCCATCGCCGCTTTTGATTTTTTAGGAAACGGTGATAATCATGATCGGCTGTCTATGTATACATGGATTTACGGGAAGCCCGGATGAAGTCGCTCCGCTGGCAGAGTATTTGCGAAAGCGGACGGATTGGATGATCAAAACCCCCACTCTTCCCGGTCACGGAGAAGAGCTGCGGCTGAAGGGAATTACGTATGATCAATGGTTTCAAGCGGCGGAACGGGAGCTGCAAGCGTTAATGGCCGAGTGTGAAACGGTATATGTCATCGGTTTTTCGATGGGCGGAGTGATCGCCGTCTATTTAGCGGAAAAATATCGCATTGATAAGTTAGTGCTGTTAAGCGCCGCATTTTATTATGTAAATCCAATCCAATTATGGAGGGACATTCTTGATATGTTTCGCAACGGATGGCGGCGCATTGGCGAACATCCGCTGTTTATCCGTTATAAAAATAAGATGCGGTCCACGCCGATTGCTGCTGTATTAGAATTTCGCAAGCTAGTCAATGAAGTCCGGCCGCGTCTGCCCTATGTTCATGTCCCGGTGCTGATTGTGCAGGGAGAAAAGGATGGGATTGTTCCACCAAAAAGCGCCCATTATTTATACCAAAAGATTGGTTCATCCAAAAAGAAACTATTATTTTTGCCCGAATCTTATCATCATGTCTGCCATAGCGCAGACCGTCACCTATTGTTTGCCGAAGTCGAAAAGTTTTTATGGGAAAATGGTAATGATTGAAAATGACAGATGAAAATGGTATGATAACTGTCAAAACATTTTTATTTTATATTGATCAGTAAGGATTATTAAAGGAGTTTGAATAACATTGACGACATTTCAAGAGTTAGGATTAAGCAATGAATTAATGAAGGCGATCAGCCGCATGGGGTTTGAAGAAACGACCCCGATTCAAGCGAAGACGATTCCGTTAAGCTTGCAAAATAAAGATGTGATTGGACAAGCGCAAACCGGTACCGGGAAAACAGCGGCGTTTGGCATTCCGCTTATTGAAAAAGTGGATGTGAAAAACGAAGCAGTGCAAGGATTGGTCGTGGCTCCAACGCGTGAGCTAGCCATTCAAGTATCGGAAGAACTATATAAAATCGGCGCCGTCAAACGAGTACGCGTATTGCCGATTTATGGCGGACAGGATATTGAACGGCAAATTCGCGCGTTGAAAAAACATCCGCACATTATTGTCGGGACACCGGGGCGAATTATCGACCATATCAACCGCAAGACGCTGCGGTTAGAGCAGGTGCATACGGTGGTGCTCGATGAAGCGGATGAAATGCTGAATATGGGATTTATTGACGATATTGAGGCGATTTTAAGCAATGTTCCGAAACAGCGGCAAACGTTATTGTTTTCGGCGACCATGCCGGAACCGATCCGCCGCATTGCCGAGCGGTTTATGAATAATCCACATCTCGTAAAAGTAAAAGCAAAAGAAATGACCGTTCCGAATATTCAACAATATTACCTCGAAGTGCAGGAAAAAAAGAAATTCGATATTTTAACGCGTTTATTAGATATTCAGGCGCCGGAGCTGGCAATTGTGTTCGGGCGGACGAAGCGGCGCGTCGATGAATTGGCGGAAGCGTTAAATTTGCGCGGCTATGCAGCGGAAGGGATTCACGGCGATTTAAGCCAAGCGAAACGTCTCTCTGTGTTGCGCAAATTTAAAGAAGGAGCGATCGAGATTTTGGTCGCCACGGATGTAGCTGCACGCGGACTGGATATTTCCGGTGTGACGCATGTGTACAATTTTGATATTCCGCAAGATCCGGAAAGCTACGTTCACCGCATTGGCCGCACCGGCCGAGCGGGGAAAACGGGCGTTGCAATGACGTTTGTGACACCAAGGGAAATCGGACAGCTTCATAATATTGAACGGACGACAAAGCGGAAAATGGAACGCATGAAGCCGCCGACATTGGATGAAGCGCTTGAAGGGCAGCAGCGCATTGCGGTGGAAAAATTGGTGAATGTAGTGGAAAACGAAAACTTGTCTTTTTATAAGCGGGCTGCTGAAGAGCTATTGGAGGAACATGATTCGGTTTCGTTGGTGGCGGCATGCATTAAAATGCTGACAAAAGAACCGGATACGACGCCGGTGCAGTTAACGGAAGAGCCGCCGCTACCGGTTAAGCGGGAGAAAAAGCGAGGAAGCCGCGCGGATGGGCCATCTCGAGAACGTGGAAAAAAACGGCGCGTTGCCCGTTAGAAACGGTGCGACAGGCGCCGTTTTTTGTGCATGGCCTGAACGATATATGTCGCCATGAGCGTTCATTTGCAGTATTGCACCCCATCGCAAACGTCATCGTTTGCGATGATCGATGGCGCCAGTTTTATCATCCGCTAATTTATCAGCACCCTTGCTCTTATCAACAATGGTTAGCGGGTAAGAAGAAAAGGACGATGTGGACGCAGGTGGGAAGAAATAAAAGGAGCGATAATCCCTCCTGTTAAAAAACCAAATAGGTGGGCGACCATATTCACGTCAGGAGCAGTAAATGCGATAAATAAACTAATACTGATGACAGCAAGAAGAAGGCGGGAGTGCTGCTTGTCGATCATATCGCGGCGGAATACGATTAAATAGCCATACATGCCGAACAGGCCAAAAATGGCACCAGACGCCCCAACGTGACTGTACATGGCCGACAGAAGGAAAAATGTTGCGATGTTGGCACCGGTTCCGCTTCCTATATAGAGAAGCAAAAACTTGCTTTTCCCCAACATTTGCTCCAGCGCTGGTCCGAATAAAAGAAGGGAAATGGAATTGATCATCATATGTTCAAACCGCACATGCAAAACAAGCGGGCTTACGAGCCGCCAATACTCTCCTTGGCGTATGGCGGCATTAAATCCAATCATTCGTTCCCATAACGGTTCCATGATGGAAAAGCGTACAACAAACATAAGCCACACGACTATATGAAGAATAATCAGAATCGAAACAACAGGATAAAGCCGAAAAAAAGCACGAGCATTTTCCCTGCGCACAAACATGTCTATCTCTCCTTATTTTATTTATCGAAAATAGCCGGGAAAGATTTCTGCTTCAGTGTGCAAAGTTGGGCAAACGGGAGACGAATTGGCTTATTAAAATGGTATGTAATAGATAGGAAGGATAGAAGGACGATGATTATCGGGGTTGGCATTGATATTGTGGAATTAGAGCGGATTAGACAGCTAATGGAAAAAAACGAAAAATTGATCGACCGCATTTTAACGAATGAAGAAAAAAATGTATTTTCGCAATTATCGCCAAAACGCAAAGTGGAATTTTTGGCAGGGCGATTTGCGGCGAAAGAAGCGTACGCAAAAGCTATCGGTACAGGAATTGGCAAACATGTATCATTCCACGATATTCAAATTATGAACGACTTACATGGAAAACCAATTGTCGTTTCGGATGCGAATGACTGCCGCATTCACCTCTCGATTTCTCATAGCCGTGATTATGCGATCGCTCAAGTAATTATTGAGCGCTTGTCATAGCTAGTCTGCATATTCCCCGAAGTTGTCTCATATATTGTAATGCAAAAGTGGAAATCGATATGAGGCAAAGGGGTTGAAATGATGAGGAGAAAGGTGCTCAGTGTATTCGTTGGCATCATATTGCTTATTGCTTTAGCTGGCTGCGGGGCAAAATCACAGGAAGATGTCATCAAAGCGCTCAATGAAAAAATGGATGAAATGACAAGCTATCAAGCAGAGGCCAAAATGACGTTTCAAACAGGTTCAAAACCGCAAGTATATCATGTCGAAATCTGGTATAAACAGCCTTCCTATTACCGTGTCAGCTTAAAAAATGCGGACAAAGGGCAAAGTCAGATGATTTTGCGCAATGATGAAGGGGTCTATGTGTTTACGCCGGCGCTCAATAAAAGCTTCCGCTTCCAAAGCGATTGGCCGAAAAACAGCAGCCAGGCTTATTTGTATGAGTCGTTAGTCAAAGATATTTTGAGCGATTCGAAGGCGAAGTTTAAAGCGACGAAAGATCATTACGTATTTGAAACGAAGACAAATTATCCGAACAACAATGTCGTGCCGACGCAAGAAATTACGTTAAACAAAAAAGATTTATCGCCGGTATCGGTCAAAGTGATGGATACCGACCGCAAAGCTTTGTTAACCGTGCAATTCTCCAAAGTCGAATTTAACAAAAAATTTGATGACGATGCGTTTGACACATCGAAAAATATGACAGGAGCGCGTTTAGAAGTGCCGACGATGGCAGAGGCGAAAGAGAAAGCGATGGAAGTTATGTATCCGGAGCAGCTGCCGAAAGGAGTAAAGCAAATCGATGAGAAAGAAGTTGCCAGTGAAAACGGAAAACGGGTGATTATGACGTTTGGCGGTAAAAAAACATTTACATTAGTTCAAGAAACAGCAAAAGTACTTCCGGCAACAAGCACGCCGGTGCTTGTCAATGGCGAGCCGATCGATTTAGGTTTTGCGATTGGCGCGCTGACGGACAAAACATTGACATGGTCGTATAAAGGTGTCGAATTTACGATCGCTTCCGATGATTTAACACCAGAAGAAATGGTCATGGTTGCCCGTTCGGTGCAAGGAAAAGCGATTAAATAATGGATTGCCAGGCAACAGGCTCGTTTACCGAGCCTGTTTTCTTTTCGGAAAAGGTAGGCTGTTTTTGCAATAATCATACCCCCTCTACAATGATATATTTCTTCCTTGCTTAAGATAAGCGAGCGAGAATCCTTTCCATTTTCAATGGGGCAGATGAAAGTGGGCGTTGCTCGACATCTCATTCATAGGGATGTTCAGGGCGACCATTACTGCTGATTGAGACGCAAACGCCGAAAGAAACATCTTGAAAAAGCCATCTATCCGGCATGGGACTTGTCTTCGTGGATGGATGTAGTAGCTGCGCCAAATGAAGCGAGAAGCTCGTCACTTCTAGTGGCGATGCAGTTCACAAAGTGGTAAACTAAAAAAGGATAGCGTCAATTAGAGCGTTTATATTCGAAAGATAACTCCGATCTGCTAGACAAGGAAGGACAGCGATGTATGATGAATTCATTTTATCGTGATACGTGGGCTGAAATTGACTTAGATGCGATTTACCACAATGTTTCCCAACTACGAAATTTTTTGCCAAACGAGACTCGTATTTTGGCAGTGGTAAAGGCGAATGCATACGGCCACGGCGATGCGCAAGTGGCGAAAACGGCGCTGGAGGCTGGTGCTTCCTATTTGGCGGTGGCTTTTTTAGATGAGGCGCTTGCGTTGAGGAAAAAAGGAATTACCGCTCCGATTCTCGTATTAGGCGCTTCTCGTCCTAACGATGTCCATCTTGCCGCCAAACACCAAATCACGCTTACGGTATTTCAGCCGGAATGGGTCGAGCAAGCGGCCAACTTATACAAGGGAACGGAACGAGTGCGATTCCATTTAAAAATGGATACGGGGATGGGACGGCTAGGAGTAAAAGAAGAGGCGGAAACAAAGCGCGTCATTGAGTTAATCGACCGTCACCCGTATTTTTCATTGGAAGGGGTTTATACTCATTTTGCCACGGCAGATGAAATCAACACCGACTATTTTTCTTTTCAATACCATCGTTTTTTGCAAATGCTCGAGTGGCTTCCGTATAAACCATCGCTGATCCACTGTGGAAACAGTGCGACCGCTTTACGTTTTCCAAATAAGGTGTTTAATATGGTGCGCTTTGGCATTTCAATGTATGGATTGTCGCCTTCGCCGGACATAAAACCATATTTGCCATACGAGATAAAAGAAGCTTTTTCTTTGCATAGCCGTCTCGTACATGTGAAAAAGCTGAAACCTGGAGAAAAGGTGAGCTACGGGGCAACTTATACCGCAGAGACGGAACAATGGATCGGCACTGTTCCGATCGGCTATGCGGACGGTTGGCTGCGCAAACTGCAAAATTTCCATGTGTTGGTGAATGGAAAAAAAGCACCGATTGTCGGGAGAATTTGCATGGATCAATTCATGGTCCGTTTGCCGGAACCCATGCCAATCGGAACGAAAGTGACCTTAATTGGACGGCAAGGTGACGAATATATTTCCGTTGATGATGTTGCCCAATATCTTGATACGATCAGTTATGAAGTTCTTTGTACAATAAGTTATCGCGTTCCCCGTATTTTTTTCAGAAATAAGAGTATAATGGAAGTGAGAAATGTTGTTTTGAATGGCAATGATTATGTATAAACTGAAAAACTTTTCAGAAGATAATACGTGGAAAACGCAGAAATGACTTTGCAGCGTCTTTATTTAGTGGTATGATGAAATGGAAGTAATGACTGGCTGCAGTTCGTGGAGGTGTATATTCGTGTCGGAGTCTAGCGCAACAACGGAAATCGTCGTTCGTTTGCCTCAATCATTAGTAACGGAACTGGACGTGCTGGTGAAACAAGAAAACGGCAATCGCAATGAACTGATTTACCAAGCGACGAAAATGTATATTCGCGAGCGGAAAAAACGGCATATTCGCGAGGCAATGAGACGCGGTTATATGGAAATGGCAAAAATCAATTTATCGATTGCGTCAGAAGCGTTTCTTGCGGAGTACGAGGCCGACCACACCGTTGAACGTTTAGTTAGCGGGGGGTAATGCTTTGATTGTTAAACGTGGCGACGTTTATTTTGCGGATCTTTCCCCGGTAGTTGGCTCAGAGCAGGGCGGTGTTCGTCCCGTATTGGTCATCCAAAATGACATTGGTAATCGCTTTAGCCCAACGGTGATTGTGGCCGCGATTACAGCGCAAATTCAAAAAGCGAAGCTGCCAACGCATGTCGAAATTGATGCAAAACGCTACGGGTTTGAGAGGGATTCCGTTATCTTGCTAGAACAGATTCGGACGATTGATAAACAGCGGCTTACCGATAAAATCACTCACTTAGATGATGAAATGATGGATAAGGTAGATGAAGCGCTGCAAATCAGTTTAGGACTTATCGATTTTTAAGCGGCAGTGCTTGGTCATGTCACATTCTTGTTTCCGAAAAATAGGTTTATTTTATAGTTGCAGTGATGCGCTGAGCCATCTATCGCCTCCGTAATGGATAACGAGCGGCGGGTAGTTTGTTTTGTTATGCGCAAAAAGGGCAGATCGAGGGGATAAACGATCTGTCCAACTATTTTTATATCGCTTATTGGAATAGCTGCATTTTTGTAGCTATTTTTATTATTGGAGGGGTATTAATTTGTTGAATAGAGAAGCGTTGATCAGCTTGATCGCTAATGAGTTGCAGTTGTCTGCCAAGCAAGTTGGCAATGTCATTTCCCTTTCTGAAGAAGGAAATACCGTGCCGTTTATCGCCCGCTATCGCAAAGAGATGACAGGCGCATTAGATGAAGTGCAAATTCGCGATATTTTAGAGAAATGGAGCTATTTGCAAAACTTAGAGCAGCGTAAAGAAGAAGTGCTTCGTCTTATCGAGGAGCAAGGGAAATTAACAGATGATTTAAAAAATGCGATTATCCATGCTACGAAACTGCAGCAAGTGGAAGATCTGTATCGCCCTTATCGACAAAAACGGCGCACCAAAGCTACGGTCGCAAAAGAAAAAGGCCTAGAGCCGCTTGCGGAGTGGCTATGGACGTGTCCATTGGCGCCAAAGCCAGAAGAAAAAGCACAGGAATTTTTGAATTCGGAAAAAGAAGTGTTTACGGTAGAAGAAGCGCTCCAAGGAGCAAAAGATATCATTGCTGAGAAAGTATCCGATGATGCGCAATTCCGTCAATGGATTCGCCAGCAAACGTGGAAAAAAGGCATCATCTCATCGGCGGCCAAAGCGCCGGAAAAAGATGAGAAGAAAGTATATGAAATGTATTACGAATATGAGGAGCCTGTACATAAGATTGTGCCACACCGTGTGTTAGCGCTAAACCGAGGAGAAAAGGAAGAGGTGCTGCGTGTTGCCATTAAGGCGCCGGTAGAAGAGATTATGGCGTATTTACAAAAACACGTCATAACAAATCCACAATCTTCTGCCGCCCCGCTTTTGTCCCAAGCAATAGAAGATGGCTATAAACGGCTTATCGAACCAGCCATTGAACGGGATATTCGCAATGAATTGACCGAAAAAGCAGAAGAGCGGGCGATTCATATTTTTGCCGAAAACTTGCGAAAACTCTTGCTACAGCCGCCATTAAAAGGAAAAATTGTGCTTGGAGTCGATCCTGCCTACCGCACGGGATGCAAACTCGCTGTTGTCGATGAAACAGGCAAGCTATTGAAAATTGATGTCATCTATCCGCATCCACCACAGCAGCGGGTAGACGAAGCAAAGGAAAAATTCATTCGACTGATTGAAGAGTATCATGTGGAAATGATCGCGATCGGGAATGGAACGGCATCGCGGGAAACAGAGCAGTTCGTTGCCGATACGCTAAAGCAGGTAGATAGAGAAATCTTTTATTTAATTGTCAATGAAGCGGGGGCTAGTGTGTACTCCGCCTCAGACCTTGCTCGTCAGGAATTTCCAGATTTACAAGTCGAAGAGCGGAGTGCCGTTTCCATCGCCCGACGTGTACAAGATCCATTAGCAGAATTGGTGAAAATCGATCCAAAGTCGGTCGGTGTCGGCCAATATCAGCATGACGTTTCTCAAAAGAAACTAGCCGAATCGCTGCGCTTTGTCGTCGAGACCGTCGTGAACCAAGTTGGCGTCAATGTCAATACCGCCTCTGTCTCCTTGTTGCAATATGTATCCGGGCTGACGAAGACGGTGTCGGAAAATATTGTAAAGCGCCGTGAAGAACAAGGGAAATTTAGAAACCGTGAAGAATTAAAAACGATACCGCGGCTTGGTGCGAAAACATATGAGCAGTGCATCGGCTTTTTGCGCATTATTGACGGAGATGAACCGCTTGATCGGACGCCGATTCACCCAGAGCGATACGAAGAAGTGAAAAAGCTATTGCGTAGTTTAGGTTTTTCCACAGAGCATATCGGAAGCGAGGAACTTCGCGAGGCGTTGCAATCACTTCATATTTCCGATACTGCTTCCCAGCTTGGCATCGGAGAATTAACATTACAAGACATTATCGACGCTTTAATTCGCCCAGAGCGCGACCCACGCGATGAGCTGCCGAAGCCGTTATTGCGAAAAGATGTTTTAAAAATGGAAGATTTAAAAGCGGGGATGGAGCTAGAAGGTACCGTACGGAATGTCGTTGACTTCGGCGCGTTTGTCGATATCGGAGTCAAGCAGGATGGGCTTGTGCATATTTCTAAATTAAGCAAGCAGTACGTACGGCACCCGCTTGATGTTGTATCGGTCGGCGATGTCGTGAAAGTTTGGGTGGAGCATGTAGATGTGAATAAAGGAAGAATCTCTTTATCGATGATTCCGCCAGAGGAGCTAGAGAAAACACTGCCTTCATGAGCAGTGTTTTCTCTGATAAAAGAACCAGCATTGATTTAGCAATTTGATTTGATAACGATTTTTCTCATAATAGGCTCGTCTCATTTGATTTTTTAACCATGTTGGCATGGCATTCAACCTCCTGTAACGAAAAGGTTAGTATAATGTATGTGCTGTCAGTCTGTCCTGTGCCAAAAAGTGAGGAGTAAAGAGCAATGGAACAAAGTGACTTACAAAAACTTGTCGAAAGGGTATCTTTGCAATTTTTCCAAAAACCATTTCAACATACAGCAACATTTAATCCTCGGCTCCGAACGACAGGAGGGCGTTACATACTACAAACTCATAATATTGAGCTAAATAAAAAGTATTATGAATCATTTGGCGAAGAAGAGCTGATCGCTATTATTAAACATGAATTGTGCCATTACCATCTTCATTTAGAAGGGAAAGGCTATCGTCATCGTGACAAAGACTTTCGCGATCTATTGCGGCAAGTTCAAGCACCGCGTTATTGCCGCCAGCTTCCGCAACAAACGCAAAAGAGGGCAAAAAAGATATACGTGTATGTTTGTTCCAAGTGTGGTTTGACATATCAAAGAAAGAAGCGTGTCAATACAAATCGATACGTTTGCGGGAAATGCGGCGGCAGGCTAACGTCAGATGATAGCGGTGAAGCATAAGTAAAAAGAAGTGTGTCGTTTTCTAATTTTGTTCATGACGAGCAACCAAAAAATTTATAAAAAGTTATTGACACCGATTATTTGTATATGCTAAATTATAAAAGCCGTCGTTAAACGGCGACGGGCTGAAAAAAATGTTGACAACACTAAGTTGCCTAAATATAATAGAGAATGTCGATTGTGCGAGACAGATGAGTGAATTAATTATTCCGCAATAGCTCAGCGACGAGCATTACATCTATGAATATGCTACGAGTTGCCTCGACGCATCCAACATCTTTGAATTTGCTAGTAGAGGAAGAGGCAACGAATATGCCAAAAGGCGATGCGATGTTCGCTTTCATTATTCCGCAATAGCTCAGCGGTAGAGCAACCGGCTGTTAACCGGTAGGTCGTAGGTTCGAATCCTACTTGCGGAGCCTTTGGAGAAGTACCCAAGTGGCTGAAGGGGACGGTTTGCTAAACCGTTAGGTCGTGTCTTTACGGCGCGCGGGTTCAAATCCCGCCTTCTCCGCCACTTTGATATATATGATGGCCCGTTGGTCAAGTGGTTAAGACACCGCCCTTTCACGGCGGTAACACGGGTTCGAATCCCGTACGGGTCACTTTTATCAGATGTTGGGGTTGCAAAGCACCAACCCCATTTTAACGATGGTCCCGTAGTGTAGTGGTTAACACGCCTGCCTGTCACGCAGGAGATCGCGGGTTCGAGTCCCGTCGGGACCGCCATTACATGAATCGTTGGGCCATAGCCAAGCGGTAAGGCAACGGACTTTGACTCCGTGATGCGCTGGTTCGAATCCAGCTGGCCCAGCCATGAGCCATTAGCTCAGTAGGTAGAGCATCTGACTTTTAATCAGAGGGTCGGAGGTTCGAGTCCTCCATGGCTCACCACCTTGCGGGTGTGGCGGAATTGGCAGACGCACCAGACTTAGGATCTGGCGCCTCACGGCGTGGGGGTTCAAGTCCCTCCACCCGCACCAGTTGAATATGCGGTCGTGGCGGAATGGCAGACGCGCTAGGTTGAGGGCCTAGTGGGGGCAACCCCGTGGAGGTTCAAGTCCTCTCGACCGCATAACATAAATACAAAAAAACACTTGCGTTTTATAATTTATTGTGTTACAATGAAATTTGTTGGTTAAAAATTATAATGTGCGCTCGTAGCTCAATTGGATAGAGCATCTGACTACGGATCAGAAGGTTAGGGGTTCGAATCCTCTCGAGCGCGCCATGACGGGAAGTAGCTCAGCTTGGTAGAGCACATGGTTTGGGACCATGGGGTCGCAGGTTCGAATCCTGTCTTCCCGACTTGTTTAGTAATATGCGGGTGTAGTTTAGTGGTAAAACCTCAGCCTTCCAAGCTGATGTCGTGGGTTCGATTCCCATCACCCGCTCCATAAAAATGTTCCTTGAAAACTGAACAAAACGAAGCGTCCACAAAGAAAAGCGAAGGCGACTGATTAGCCCCGGCAGGCGCTGGAGGGCTCGCGAGGAGGCTGTTGCCGCCACAGCGAGACCGAAGCGGCCCGAGGGGCTAGGAGCCGGAGCTGGACAATAAGAAAAGCGAAGGCGCCGCGACACCTTATGGTGTCGGTGCTGAAGCTTGGAAATAAGCCAATCAACTTTCTATGGAGAGTTTGATCCTGGCTCAGGACGAACGCTGGCGGCGTGCCTAATACATGCAAGTCGAGCGGACCGAATAGGAGCTTGCTCTTGTTCGGTTAGCGGCGGACGGGTGAGTAACACGTGGGCAACCTACCCGTAAGACCGGGATAACTCCGGGAAACCGGAGCTAATACCGGATAACACCGAAGACCGCATGGTCTTCGGTTGAAAGGCGGCTTCGGCTGTCACTTACGGATGGGCCCGCGGCGCATTAGCTAGTTGGTGAGGTAACGGCTCACCAAGGCGACGATGCGTAGCCGGCCTGAGAGGGTGACCGGCCACACTGGGACTGAGACACGGCCCAGACTCCTACGGGAGGCAGCAGTAGGGAATCTTCCGCAATGGACGAAAGTCTGACGGAGCGACGCCGCGTGAGCGAAGAAGGTCTTCGGATCGTAAAGCTCTGTTGTTAGGGAAGAAGAAGTACCGTTCGAATAGGGCGGTACGGTGACGGTACCTAACGAGAAAGCCCCGGCTAACTACGTGCCAGCAGCCGCGGTAATACGTAGGGGGCGAGCGTTGTCCGGAATTATTGGGCGTAAAGCGCGCGCAGGCGGTCCCTTAAGTCTGATGTGAAAGCCCACGGCTCAACCGTGGAGGGTCATTGGAAACTGGGGGACTTGAGTGCAGAAGAGGAGAGCGGAATTCCACGTGTAGCGGTGAAATGCGTAGAGATGTGGAGGAACACCAGTGGCGAAGGCGGCTCTCTGGTCTGCAACTGACGCTGAGGCGCGAAAGCGTGGGGAGCAAACAGGATTAGATACCCTGGTAGTCCACGCCGTAAACGATGAGTGCTAAGTGTTAGAGGGGTCAAACCCTTTAGTGCTGCAGCTAACGCGTTAAGCACTCCGCCTGGGGAGTACGGCCGCAAGGCTGAAACTCAAAGGAATTGACGGGGGCCCGCACAAGCGGTGGAGCATGTGGTTTAATTCGAAGCAACGCGAAGAACCTTACCAGGTCTTGACATCCCCTGACAACCCTAGAGATAGGGCGTTCCCCCTTCGGGGGGACAGGGTGACAGGTGGTGCATGGTTGTCGTCAGCTCGTGTCGTGAGATGTTGGGTTAAGTCCCGCAACGAGCGCAACCCTCGACCTTAGTTGCCAGCATTCAGTTGGGCACTCTAAGGTGACTGCCGGTGACAAACCGGAGGAAGGTGGGGATGACGTCAAATCATCATGCCCCTTATGACCTGGGCTACACACGTGCTACAATGGGCGGTACAAAGGGCTGCGAACCCGCGAGGGGGAGCCAATCCCAAAAAGCCGCTCTCAGTTCGGATTGCAGGCTGCAACTCGCCTGCATGAAGCCGGAATCGCTAGTAATCGCGGATCAGCATGCCGCGGTGAATACGTTCCCGGGCCTTGTACACACCGCCCGTCACACCACGAGAGCTTGCAACACCCGAAGTCGGTGAGGTAACCCTTTTGGGAGCCAGCCGCCGAAGGTGGGGCAAGTGATTGGGGTGAAGTCGTAACAAGGTAGCCGTACCGGAAGGTGCGGCTGGATCACCTCCTTTCTAAGGATGATATGTGTGTGAAATAAGAGGGACGCTTACGTTTTGTTCGGTTTTGAGGGAACATATTTATGTTCTCTTCAATTAATCCGTTTTGCGTCTGCGTCTTCTAGTGAATTCAGAGAAGCTGGATTCCTCGACGCAAAGCTGCAAAGAAGCGAATGCAATGAAGCAGCTTCGTTCCTTGAAAACTAGATAACCGAAAAGAAAAGCGGAGGCGCCGCGGTTAGGCGCCGAAGTTAGACAAAGGAAGAAGCCGAGAAGCGCTAATGGTTAAGTTAGAAAGGGCGCACGGTGGATGCCTTGGCACTAGGAGCCGATGAAGGACGGGGCAAACGCCGAAACGCTTCGGGGAGCTGTAAGCAAGCGTTGATCCGAAGATGTCCGAATGGGGGAACCCACTGTCCGTAATGGGACAGTATCCATACCTGAATCCATAGGGTATGGAGGGCACACCCGGGGAACTGAAACATCTTAGTACCCGGAGGAGAAGAAAGCAATAGCGATTCCCTGAGTAGCGGCGAGCGAAACGGGAACAGCCCAAACCAAGAGGCTTGCCTCTTGGGGTTGTAGGACCACTCACATGGGAGTGACAAAGGAACGGGGTAGACGAAGCGGTCTGGAAAGGCCCGCCAGAGAAGGTGACAGCCCTGTAGTCGAAACTTCGTTCCCTCCCGAGTGGCTCCTGAGTACGGCGGGACACGGGGAATCCCGTCGGAAGCAGGGAGGACCATCTCCCAAGGCTAAATACTCCCTAGTGACCGATAGTGAACCAGTACCGTGAGGGAAAGGTGAAAAGCACCCCGGAAGGGGAGTGAAAGAGAACCTGAAACCGTGTGCCTACAAGTAGTCAGAGCCCGTTGATGGGTGATGGCGTGCCTTTTGTAGAATGAACCGGCGAGTTACGATGACGTGCGAGGTTAAGTCGAAGAGACGGAGCCGCAGCGAAAGCGAGTCTGAATAGGGCGTTCAGTACGTCGTCGTAGACCCGAAACCAGGTGATCTACCCATGTCCAGGGTGAAGGTAGGGTAACACCTACTGGAGGCCCGAACCCACGCACGTTGAAAAGTGCGGGGATGAGGTGTGGGTAGGGGTGAAATGCCAATCGAACTTGGAGATAGCTGGTTCTCCCCGAAATAGCTTTAGGGCTAGCCTCAAGGGAAGAGTCTTGGAGGTAGAGCACTGATTGAGCTAGGGGCCCTCATCGGGTTACCGAACTCAGTCAAACTCCGAATGCCAATGACTTATCCTTGGGAGTCAGACTACGAGTGATAAGATCCGTGGTCGAGAGGGAAACAGCCCAGATCACCAGCTAAGGTCCCTAAGTGCACGTTAAGTGGAAAAGGATGTGGAGTTGCCCAGACAACCAGGATGTTGGCTTAGAAGCAGCCATCATTTAAAGAGTGCGTAATAGCTCACTGGTCGAGTGACTCTGCGCCGAAAATGTACCGGGGCTAAACGTGCCACCGAAGCTGTGGGATGACCTTCGGTCATCGGTAGGGGAGCGTTCTAAGGGCGTCGAAGCGAGATCGGAAGGACTCGTGGAGCGCTTAGAAGTGAGAATGCCGGTATGAGTAGCGAAAACAGAGGTGAGAATCCTCTGCACCGAAAGCCTAAGGGTTCCTGAGGAAGGTTCGTCCGCTCAGGGTTAGTCGGGACCTAAGCCGAGGCCGAAAGGCGTAGGTGATGGGCAACAGGTAGAGATTCCTGTACCACCTCCTCACCGTTTGAGCGATGGGGGGACGCAGGAAGGTAGGGCGAGCAGGCTGCTGGAATAGCCTGTCCAAGCGGTTAGGCTGCCAGATAGGCAAATCCGTCTGGCGCAAAGGCGGAGCCGTGATGGCGAAGGGACCATCGGTCCCGAAGTCCCCGATCCTACACTGCCAAGAAAAGCCTCTAGCGAGGTGAGAGGTGCCCGTACCGCAAACCGACACAGGTAGGCGAGGAGAGAATCCTAAGGTGCGCGGGAGAACTCTCGTTAAGGAACTCGGCAAAATGACCCCGTAACTTCGGGAGAAGGGGTGCTCTCTTGGGTGAATAGCCCGAGGGAGCCGCAGTGAAAAGGCCCAAGCGACTGTTTATCAAAAACACAGGTCTCTGCGAAGCCGAAAGGCGAAGTATAGGGGCTGACACCTGCCCGGTGCTGGAAGGTTAAGGGGAGCGCTTAGCGCAAGCGAAGGTGCGAACCGAAGCCCCAGTAAACGGCGGCCGTAACTATAACGGTCCTAAGGTAGCGAAATTCCTTGTCGGGTAAGTTCCGACCCGCACGAAAGGTGTAACGACTTGGGCACTGTCTCAACGAGAGACCCGGTGAAATTATACTACCTGTGAAGATGCAGGTTACCCGCGACAGGACGGAAAGACCCCGTGGAGCTTTACTGCAGCCTGATATGGAATTTTGGTATCGCTTGTACAGGATAGGTGGGAGCCTGGGAAGCCGGAGCGCCAGCTTCGGTGGAGGCGCCGGTGGGATACCACCCTGGCGGTATTGAAATTCTAACCCGCACCCCTGATCGGGGTGGGAGACAGTGTCAGGTGGGCAGTTTGACTGGGGCGGTCGCCTCCCAAAAGGTAACGGAGGCGCCCAAAGGTTCCCTCAGAATGGTTGGAAATCATTCGTAGAGTGCAAAGGCACAAGGGAGCTTGACTGCGAGACGGACAGGTCGAGCAGGGACGAAAGTCGGGCTTAGTGATCCGGTGGTTCCGTATGGAAGGGCCATCGCTCAACGGATAAAAGCTACCCCGGGGATAACAGGCTGATCTCCCCCAAGAGTCCACATCGACGGGGAGGTTTGGCACCTCGATGTCGGCTCATCGCATCCTGGGGCTGTAGTCGGTCCCAAGGGTTGGGCTGTTCGCCCATTAAAGCGGTACGCGAGCTGGGTTCAGAACGTCGTGAGACAGTTCGGTCCCTATCCGTCGCGGGCGCAGGAAATTTGAGAGGAGCTGTCCTTAGTACGAGAGGACCGGGATGGACGCACCGCTGGTGTACCAGTTGTCCCGCCAGGGGCACCGCTGGGTAGCTATGTGCGGAAGGGATAAGCGCTGAAAGCATCTAAGCGTGAAGCCCCCCTCAAGATGAGATTTCCCATCGCGTCAAGCGAGTAAGATCCCTCGAAGATGACGAGGTCGATAGGTCCGAGGTGGAAGCGTGGCGACACGTGCAGCTGACGGATACTAATCGATCGAGGACTTAACCACACGAAAAGCGCACGAAAAGCGGAGGCGACTGCTTAGCGCCGAGCGGACACAGGCGACTGGCTTCTTCCAAACAGACGGTTATCTAGTTTTGAAGGAATGAACTCCTTCTTGACAACATCGATTAGATGGATATAATAATACATGTCCAATTGAAATACTTGCCTAGTGACTATAGCGGAGAGGAAACACCCGTTCCCATCCCGAACACGGAAGTTAAGCTCTCCAGCGCCGATGGTAGTTGGGGCCAGCGCCCCTGCAAGAGTAGGTCGTCGCTAGGCAGTTTCTATTATTACAAGGGAATTACCAGGGAGTGAAACACGCCTATTCCCTTTACTTTTTTTATTCGCTGTTCTTTAATGTAAATCGAGGAAGGGACAGCGAACAAGAAATTTTCGATGAGTTGCCTCACGCATGACCTAGTAGAGGAAGAGGCAATGGATTAATTAAAGCTTTCTAAATCAATTATTCCTTTCTATCGCCGCGGGGTGGAGCAGTCCGGTAGCTCGTCGGGCTCATAACCCGAAGGTCGCAGGTTCAAATCCTGCCCCCGCAATCCAACTAGCCTTAGGAAATACCGATTTCCTAAGGTTTTTTTATTTGTTTTTTACTACAGTGTCAGCTGCCTTTTCCCTCTAACGGTAAAACTGGTGTGAAGACTAGTGTGTAGCTATGTGGGAGTGCTCTTCTTGATTACGATCGATAAGATAATAATAAAATCATCGTCACCTTTCCTCTATAATGAAAAGTGGTAACGAGTGGTGGAAATATGGTAAAATTTCAAAAGCAAAGGTTATCAAATTACAATATAATAAGGTGACATTTCATGAAACATTACGAATGGGTAATGCATTCCCCGGAAGAAACGATGAGCCTTGCTCGCAAATTAGGGGAAAAATTAGAAGCAGGATCTGTCATTACGCTAGAAGGAGATTTAGGGGCAGGGAAGACCACCTTTACAAAAGGATTGGCGAAAGGACTAGGAATCGAAAAAACGATTAATAGTCCTACCTTTACGATCGTAAAAGAGTATAAAGGGCGCCTTCCTCTTTATCATATGGATGTTTACCGCCTAGAGGATGAGATGGAGGATCTTGGCTTTGACGAATACTTTGAAGGAGATGGCGTTACTGTTATTGAATGGGCACACCTTATCGAGGCGCAATTACCAAAAGAAAGATTAAACATTTATTTGTTTCATCATGGAGATCATCAGCGCAGATTAGTGATGGAACCAGTGGGAAAACGATATGAACAGTTATGTAAGGAGATTTTGGAAACATGAAAATATTGGCGATTGATACATCCAATGTCGTAATGGGAATCGCATTAGTTGAGGATGATGTAGTAAGAGGGGAAATCGTCACCAATATAAAAAAAGACCACTCGACACGTGTGATGCCGGCGGTTCAGTCATTGCTAAAGCAATGCGGCGTCGTTCCGAATGAATTAGGGCTTATTGCGGTGGCAAAGGGGCCTGGTTCGTATACAGGTGTGCGCATCGGTGTGACAATTGCCAAGACCTTAGCATGGGCGCTAAATATTCCGATCGTCGGGGTATCTAGTTTAGAGGTGCTCGCGGCCAATGGCAGATATTTTTCCGGCTTGATTTCTCCGTTTTTTGATGCCAGAAGGGGACAGGTTTATACGGGCTTATACCGTTATGATGGGGAAGAGCTCGTATGTATAGAAAGCGATCGCATCGTTTTAGCGGAAGAATGGGCAAACCAACTCAAGGCAAGAAAAGAAGCGGTGTTATTTATTGGAACGGATGTTGCTTTATATAAAGATCTGTTCCAAACACAGCTTGGGGAATGGGCACATTTTGCTCCTTCTTCGTTGCAACTGCCGCGGCCGAGTGAACTAGCACTCCTTGGAAAGAAAAAAGAGCGGGAAGACGCGCATGCATTCGTACCGAATTATATCCGTTTGGCGGAGGCAGAAGCCAAATGGCTTGCCAAGCAAAAAGGGGAAAAGAATAATGGGGATGGATATTCAATTTCGATTCATGACGTTAAATGACATTGATGCTGTGTTGCAAGTAGAGCGTGCCTCGTTTACCGTGCCTTGGAGCAGGGAGGCATTTTATAATGAGCTTGTCCACAATCGTTACGCGAAATATATCGTTATGGTGCATGAAGGTCGCATCATCGGTTATGCCGGGATGTGGGTAGTGATCGATGAGGCGCATATTACGAATGTGGCAGTATTGCCGGAATTTCGCGGCAAAAATTTAGGAGAAGCGCTCATGCGCAAATTGATGGAAACGGCCAAACAGCTAGGGGCTGTAACAATGACGTTGGAAGTTCGAGTTTCTAATCATGTTGCTCAGTCGTTATATCGAAAGTTAGGGTTTCGCAATGGCGGCATTCGTAGACATTATTATCCAGATAATTTAGAAGATGCGCTAGTAATGTGGGTGAATTTATCATGAATCACGACATATATGTGCTTGGAATTGAAACGAGCTGCGACGAAACAGCAGCAGCAGTAGTGAAAAACGGCAAAGAAATTCTCTCCAATATTGTCGCTTCACAAATGGAAAGCCATAAACGTTTCGGTGGTGTCGTACCGGAAATCGCCTCGCGTCATCATGTTGAGCAAATTACACTTGTGATTGAAGAAGCGATGAATAAGGCAGGCGTTTCCTTTTCGCAATTGCACGCAATTGCGGTAACGCAAGGCCCAGGACTGGTCGGCGCGCTGCTAATTGGGGTCAACGCGGCAAAAGCGTTATCATTTGCCTACAATATTCCGCTGGTTGGCGTTCATCACATCGCTGGTCATATTTACGCGAATCGGCTTGTTACAGAAATGAAATTTCCATTACTATCCCTTGTCGTTTCTGGCGGACATACGGAACTTGTGTACATGAAGGAACACGGCAAGTTTCAAGTCATCGGCGAAACGAGAGACGATGCAGCGGGAGAAGCGTATGACAAAGTGGCGAGGGCGTTAAACCTTCCTTACCCAGGTGGACCGCATATTGACCGTCTTGCGCATGAAGGGAAGGTGACAATTGATTTGCCGCGGACCTGGCTCGAAGAAGGATCGTATGATTTCAGCTTCAGCGGTCTGAAATCGGCCGTATTAAATACGCTTCATAATGCTAAACAGCGCGGCGAAGAAATAGATGCGAAAGATATGGCGGCGAGCTTCCAGGCAAGCGTCATCGACGTGTTGGTGACAAAAACAATTCAAGCGGCAAAAGAATATCACGTCCGTCAAGTGTTGCTTGCAGGCGGGGTTGCCGCTAACCGAGGATTAAGGGCGGAATTGCAAAAGCAAATGGCGAAATTAGACAACGTCGAGCTGGTGATACCGCCGCTATCGCTATGCACCGATAATGCGGCGATGATCGCAGCGGCAGGCACTGTGTTGTTTGCGCAAGGAAAACGGGTGGATATGGCATTAAATGCGGATCCGAGTTTGGATTTGGAATAAGGCAAATCATAAAGGACTTTTTTCAAGATCTATTCTTGAAAAAGGTCCATTTTTTATTAAAAAAATAATAGTTGTGCATACATTTATCCACAACCTGTGGATATTGTGGAAAATGTAAAAAAAACTTACTATAGTAAGGAGAAAATAATCACAGTTTTTTTCATATAAAAGAGGCATTTTTTGTGGATAATGTGGAAAAATCGGTGAATAACTTGAATGACGGGGAAAAAAATGGGGATAAGTTTGTGAATATGTGATTAACTAAAAACATCCACCGTGAAGAAGTTGGTGGATGTTTTTGTGTATTTTATTATTGCAATGTATAAAGTTTTTCCCATTCTACTAATAACAAATCCAGTTTTTGTTTCATTTCCTCGTTCTTTTTTGTTAGTTGTTGCACTTTTTCGCGATCTTGGTAAATTTCAGGATCACATAATTGTTCTTCAACGTGTGCGATTTGTTGTTCTAATTCGCTAATTTCTGCTTCAATTTCCTCTATGCGGCGCTTGCGTTGCCGTTCCAGTTTTTTTGCTGCTTTTTCCTGTTCGTAGCTCGATTTTTTCGTTATTTCGCCATCAGGATGGCTAAGCTGTGCTTTCGGCTGCTCCATGGCGGCGAGGCGTTCGAGTTCGCGCATTTCTTCCTTTTTGGCGATGTAGTAATCATAGTCACCCAAATATTCCGTAATCCCGTCACTCGAAAGTTCAAATATTTTCGTGGCGATGCGGTTGATAAAGTAACGGTCATGGGAAACGAACAAAATCGTTCCGGGATATTCGATTAAGGCGTTCTCGAGTACTTCTTTGCTGTCTAAATCAAGATGGTTGGTCGGTTCATCTAAAATAAGGAAGTTCGCTTTTTGCATCATTAGTTTGGCGAGCGCCAGTCTGGCTTTTTCACCGCCGCTAAGTCCTGATACAGGTTTTAATACGTCATCTCCGGAAAATAAAAAGTTTCCAAGCACGGTGCGGATTTCTTTTTCCGTTTTGTCAGGGTATTCATCCCAAAGCTCATCGAGCACGCGTTTATTCGATGATAAGTCGGCCTGGTTTTGGTCATAGTAGCCGATCTGTACGTTCGAGCCGTAGCGGAATTGCCCTGTTTGCAGAGGCAGCTTGTTGACGATCGCTTTTAATAACGTCGATTTACCGATTCCGTTCGGTCCAATCAGGGCAATACTTTCCCCGCGTGTAATACGAAAGTGGATGTTGCGAATAATTGGTTGGTCCGCATCGTATCCTACTGACACATTTTCGGCGGTCAACACGTCATTACCACTTTGCCGTTCGATCTCGAAGGAAAACGAAGCGGCTTTTTCATCCCCGACTGGTCTCTCCATTCTTTCCATTTTTTCAAGCCGTTTTCTTCGGCTTTGCGCGCGCTTGGTGGTCGAAGCGCGGGCGATATTGCGCTGAATAAACTCTTGCAGCTTTGCGATTTCTTCTTGCTGTTTTTCATATAGTTTTCGTTCCCGTTCGTATTCCTCTGCCCGTTGCTCTAGGTAACGGCTGTAATTGCCGCTATACCGCTTTAATGTCGCACGTGACAGTTCGTATACTTGGGTAACAATTTTATCGAGAAAATAGCGGTCATGGGAAACGATTAAAATCGCGCCAGGATACGTTTGTAAATATTGTTCCAACCATGTTAATGTTTCTAGGTCTAAATGGTTGGTCGGCTCGTCTAAAATAAGCAAATCGGGTTTCATTAAAAGCAATTTTCCGAGTGCCAGACGCGTTCGCTGTCCGCCGCTTAGCGATTGGACAGGAGTCGTCATATAATCGTACTTAGAAAACTGCAAACCGTGTAAAATGGAGCGAATATCAGCTTCGTATTGGTAACCGCCTTGTTCTTTATAGCGTTCTTGCAACGCGTCATAGTCTTTTAATAGTTTTTCGTAACGGGAAGCGTCCGCAAGCAAATCGGGATCGCCCATTTGCATTTCCATCTCGCGTAATTGCTTCTCCATTGCCTTTAACGGTGCAAATACCGTCATCATCTCTTCCCAAATCGACAAGGAAGAGTGAAGCCCACTGTCTTGGGCGAGGTAGCCGATCGTCACTTCTTTTGGTTTAATGATTTCTCCGCTATCGTAAGAAAGTTCTCCGGCAATGATTTTTAATAATGTCGATTTTCCTTCTCCGTTTCTCCCGACGAGAGCGATGCGGTCTTTGGATTGTATTTCTAATTTTATATTCGATAAAATAAGGTCAGCGCCAAAATATTTTGTCAGTTGGTTGACTTGTAAAATGATCATTGTTATTCACCTCTCGTTTAACAATAATAGTGTAGCGTAATTTGTTTTCTTATCGCAATAAAACGATAAAAGACAGATGACGAAAAATAGTGTATAGTTTATAGTGGGAGGAGATTACGTTGTCATCATTTACCCATTTTAACGAACAAGGCCGGGCAAAAATGGTCGATATTTCAGACAAAGAGGATACGGTTCGCATAGCGGTCGCTCAAACAAGTGTGACAGTAAATAAGGAAATTTATGAAAAAATGACAAACAACGCGATCGAAAAAGGGGATGTGCTTGCTGTTGCGCAAATAGCTGGCGTTATGGCCGCAAAAAAAACGCCAGATTTAATTCCAATGTGTCATCCGCTTATGTTAAAAGGTGTCGACATTCAATTTGCGTGGCATGTGGAGGAAGAAAAAGCGTTATATCAATTACTGATTACTGTCACAGTGAAAACGAAGGGCAGCACAGGGGTGGAGATGGAAGCGCTAACGGCCGCCTCTGTATGCGCACTGACGGTGTATGACATGTGCAAGGCGCTTGATAAAGGGATGGTGATTGGCCCAACCTATTTGGTAGAGAAAACTGGTGGGAAGTCGGGCCATTATCAACGGGAAAAAAGAAGTGCTGGGGGATTCATCGATGAGCAATGAACAGCCAAAAATTCCGCAAGCAACGGCAAAACGCTTGCCGTTATATTATCGTTTTTTAAAAAATTTACATGCTTCCGGAAAGCAACGTGTTTCTTCTGCCGAATTGAGCGAGGCGGTCAAAGTCGATCCCGCAACGATCCGTCGCGATTTTTCCTATTTTGGTGCGCTCGGAAAAAAAGGGTATGGATATAATGTCAACTATTTGTTGTCATTTTTCCGCAAAACGCTCGATCAAGACGAAGTGACCGAAGTCGCGCTATTTGGAGTCGGGAACTTAGGAACGGCATTTTTAAACTATAATTTTTTGAAAAACAATAATACGAAAATTGTCATGGCATTTGATGTGGATGAGAAAAAGGTTGGTACAACAGTCGGCGGGGTGCCTGTCTATCATTTGGACGAATTAGAAGGGCGTCTTCACGAGGGAATTCCAGTAGCGATTTTAACGGTGCCGGCTCATGTTGCGCAATGGATTACAGACCGTCTTGTCGGAAAAGGAATTAAAGGGATTTTAAATTTTACGCCGGCGCGCCTGAACGTGCCGAAACACATTCGCGTCCACCATATTGACTTAGCTGTCGAATTGCAGTCACTCGTCTATTTTTTAAAAAATTATCCGCTCGATAAAGGAGAGAACGAAACGTGAAATATTTATTAATCGTGCTTGTTATTTTATTATTGTTTGGAACAAAAAAGCTTCCGGAACTGGGCAAGTCGCTCGGGCAATCGCTCCGCGAATTCAAGGATGCGACGAAGGGATTAGCCGATGAGGATGAAAAAAAAGCCGACCAATAATAAGTTAGGATGGTTGACATATGAACGATAAAGAAATGTCGGTATATGAGCACCTAGGTGAATTGCGAAAACGGCTGATTATTGTTCTTATTTTTTTTAGCGTTGCCTTGATCGTGAGCTTCTTTTTTGTAGAACCGGTCATTTTGTATTTGCAGCGAACCGGTGAAGCGAAACAATTAACGATGAACGCGTTTCGTTTGACAGATCCGATCAGAATTTATTTTCAGTTTGCGTTTGTCATTGCCTTTATTCTTACCGCACCGGTTCTGCTTTATCAAATTTGGGCGTTTGTCAGCCCTGGGTTATATGAAAAAGAACGAAAAGTGACGTTAAGCTATATTCCAATTTCCATTTTCCTCTTTTTAGCCGGCGTTAGTTTTGCGTATTTTGTCTTATTTCCGTTTGTCGTTCGCTTTATGCAAAATTTGGCGAACGATCTTGGCATTCATCAAGTCATCGGCATTAATGAATATTTCGAATTTTTGCTTCAGCTCATCTTGCCGTTTGGCATTGTCTTTCAGCTGCCGGTAGTTGTGATGTTTTTAACAAGGCTCGGCTTGATTACGCCGATGTTGCTGATCAAAATACGGAAATACGCGTATCTGGTCTTATTGATTGTGGCTGCGATCATTACGCCGCCGGATGTATTATCGCAAGTGATTGTGATGATTCCGCTTTCGATTTTATATGAGGTAAGCATTTGGATTTCGAAATTTGCTTATCGCAAAGTTTTGTTGGCGCAACAGGAACAGGAAAACCTCCCGTGAATCGAACGGGAGGTTTATTTGCGAAAGTGGAGTGCGAAGAGACGTATTGCTGCTCCAAAATCAAGCGTAGCCAGTATGGCAAGCACAATCGTAAAAAAGTTCCAAATCGTATCTTTTGCGCTTTGAACAGATAAGTAAGTAAATAGTATCCCCATCAGAAAATAGAAAAAAGCGAATTGTAATGGCGTCCTTTTCATTGTATTAAAAGCCCCCAATGCCCAATAATGAGTTGTATATGTTCCGTCTGCCGCATCATTCTTTCAATTTCATCGGCAAACAACGTTTGCATCACGACGACGAACGTATTCATCGTAACGTGAGCGAAAATCGGAACAAAAATGCGCCCTGTTTTCGCATAAAGAAAGGCAAACGTAAATCCCATTGCCGCATATAAAAGCAGATGCTTCAATTCCATATGGACTACCGCAAATAATAGCGAACTGATAAGCGCGGCAATGAGGAAATTGTATTTTTGATATAGCGCCCCGAAAATAATCTTGCGAAAAATAATTTCTTCTAAAATCGGGCCGATAATGGAAGTAACGATGATCAATATCGGGGTGACTCGAATGATTCCGACAATGCGTCTCGTGTTTTCCGAGCCTGGCTCGATGCCAAGCAAATGCCATTCAATATTAGCGGCAAGGCTTTGGGCAAAGAGCGCCAAAAAAACGCCGCCGACCGCCCACATCCAAGCGACAGGCAAAGAAACGCGATAACGAGTATGCCGTTGTTTTATATCTTCGCGCAAGAAAAAGAGAATAATCAAAAACGCAATAGCAAAGCTAATGACTGCCCAATAGCCAGAGGCGATCTCTGCGGCAATGAGTTTATTTTTGGCATGTTTCCCCACACCGAGAAAGCGCAGAAGCGGAACACCTATAATACCAGACAGCTGCATGACGACATACGTAATAATGACATACCAATATTGTCGTTTCAAGGAAACTTACCCCTTTGCCAACAAAATAGTGATGCTTTCCGTATTTTAGCACATCTTTTGCAAAAATATAAAAAAATTAACCACAGCTGTTTATCAGCCATAGAAACGTGAAATACTTGAAAAGGATTTATAATAAAGAAAAGCAGTTATTTTTTTGTATTTCCTACTTGCAAAAAAAAGAGAAGTTCATTAATATTATAAGTGTGTTAGCACTCAATTGAGATGAGTGCTAATAAGAACGGCGAAAATTATTGTTAAGGAGGTTGTTTTCCGTGTTAAAGCCATTAGGTGATCGCGTTGTCATTGAAGTAATTGAAACGGAAGAAAAAACTGCAAGCGGTATCGTATTGCCAGACACTGCGAAAGAAAAACCGCAAGAAGGCCGAGTAGTTGCTGTTGGCAAAGGACGTGTGCTTGACAGCGGTGAGCGTGTAGCTCCAGAAGTAGAAGTTGGCGATCGCATTATCTTCTCGAAATATGCCGGCACAGAAGTAAAATATGACGGCAAAGAATACTTAATCTTACGTGAAAGCGATATTTTAGCTGTTATTGGTTAATATACAGCGTTGATAACATAGATATGCAAAAAATACTTAATACAATTTCATTTTATAAGGAGGTAACGGGGTATGGCAAAAGAAATTAAATTCAGCGAAGAAGCTCGTCGCGCGATGTTACGCGGTGTGGATAAACTAGCAGATGCAGTAAAAGTAACATTAGGTCCAAAAGGCCGTAACGTCGTATTAGAGAAAAAATTTGGTTCGCCATTAATTACAAACGACGGTGTAACAATCGCGAAAGAAATCGAATTAGAAGACCCATTTGAAAACATGGGTGCGAAACTTGTTGCGGAAGTAGCAAGCAAAACAAATGATGTTGCTGGGGACGGTACAACAACGGCAACAGTTTTAGCGCAAGCAATGATCCGCGAAGGATTGAAAAACGTTACAGCTGGCGCTAACCCAATGGGCATCCGCAAAGGTATTGAAAAAGCGGTCGCTGTGGCAGTAGAAGAATTAAAAGCAATCTCGAAACCAATCAGAGGAAAAGAATCGATTGCCCAAGTTGCTGCGATCTCTGCGGCTGACGAAGAAGTTGGTCAATTAATCGCAGAAGCAATGGAACGCGTCGGCAACGACGGTGTTATCACATTAGAAGAATCAAAAGGTTTCACAACAGAATTAGATGTTGTCGAAGGTATGCAATTTGACCGTGGTTATGTATCTCCATACATGATCACAGATACAGAAAAAATGGAAGCAGTGCTTGAAAATCCATACATCTTAATTACAGATAAAAAAGTTTCTAGCATCCAAGAAATCTTGCCTATCTTAGAACAAGTTGTTCAACAAGGAAGACCGCTATTAATTATCGCAGAAGATGTTGAAGGCGAAGCGCTCGCAACATTAGTCGTCAACAAACTTCGCGGTACATTCAATGCGGTAGCGGTAAAAGCGCCTGGCTTCGGTGATCGTCGTAAAGCAATGCTAGAAGACATCGCAATCTTAACTGGCGGTGAAGTCATCTCCGAAGAACTAGGTCGTGAATTAAAGTCTGCAACAATCGCATCGCTTGGCCGCGCTTCGAAAGTAGTTGTAACGAAAGAAAATACAACAATCGTAGAAGGCGCTGGCGATTCTGAACGCATTAAAGCTCGCATCAACCAAATCCGTGCGCAATTAGAAGAAACTACTTCGGAATTCGACCGCGAAAAATTGCAAGAACGTCTTGCAAAATTAGCTGGCGGCGTAGCGGTAATCAAAGTTGGTGCGGCTACAGAAACAGAATTGAAAGAACGCAAATTGCGCATTGAAGACGCACTCAACTCTACTCGTGCTGCTGTCGAAGAAGGTATCGTAGCCGGCGGTGGTACGGCATTAATGAACGTATACAACAAAGTTGCTGCGATCGAAGCAGAAGGCGACGAAGCAACTGGTGTGAAAATCGTTCTTCGCGCAATCGAAGAGCCAGTTCGTCAAATCGCGCAAAACGCTGGTTTGGAAGGCTCTATCATTGTTGAACGCTTGAAAACAGAAAAACCTGGCATCGGCTTCAACGCAGCTACTGGTGAATGGGTAGATATGATTGAAGCTGGTATCGTTGACCCAACAAAAGTAACTCGTTCTGCTCTGCAAAACGCAGCTTCTGTTGCCGCTATGTTCTTAACAACGGAAGCGGTTGTCGCTGACAAACCAGAAGAAAACAAAGGCGGCAATAATGGAATGCCTGACATGGGCGGAATGATGTAATAAAATATATTCCATCGTAAGGACTACTTCCTATATGAGAGGAGGTAGTCCTTTTTTGTCATTAACTGAAGAGTTTTAATGCTATTAGATTCTCATACCAAAAATTTGATTTATTACTAATTTGAAAATGTTTGTGATATTATTAAAATACATACACTGATTGCCCCCCTGTATCAAGCAATCTTCTCTCCCTATAGTTACTACCATACTTATGAAAGGGGTAAAATGGATGAATACGATGCATCGAAAGATGGGAACTTTCGCGCTTATGATGACGGGGCTTGGATCCATCATAGGATCTGGTTGGTTATTTGGTGCCTGGAAAGCCGCCAAAATCGCCGGTCCAGCGGCTATTTTTTCTTGGATTATTGGGATGGTTGTTATCCTATGTATCGCTCTTTCTTATAGTGAATTAGGTGCTATGTTTCCCGAAGCGGGGGGAATGGTAAAGTATACGCAGTATTCTCATGGATCTTTTGTGGGATTTCTTGCTGCTTGGGCGAACTGGATTGCTATTGTTTCGGTTATTCCGGTGGAGGCAATCGCTTCTGTGCAATATATGAGCTCATGGCCATGGGAATGGGCGAAGTGGACACATAGTTTAGTAGAAAACGGAGTGCTTACGCCAAAAGGTCTTGGTATTGCCTCTGTGTTAATTCTTGTTTACTTTTTCCTCAATTACTGGACTGTAAGTTTGTTTGCCAAAGCAAACTCACTTATAACCATATTTAAAATTATCATCCCAGGATTAACCATTGGGGCACTTTTGTTTGTTGGCTTTCACGGAGAAAACTTTACTCACGGGCATAGTATGGCACCTTATGGATGGCCAAGTGTGTTGACAGCGGTGGCTACGTCGGGCATTGTCTTCGCGTTTAATGGATTTCAAAGTCCAATTAATATGGCGGGAGAAGCTAAAAAACCAGGCCGATCCATTCCTATCGCGGTAGTGGGTTCTGTTCTGATTGCAACGGTTATATATGTCCTGTTACAGGTTGCCTTTATCGGTTCTGTTGATCCTTCCATGCTTGTACACGGTTGGCATCATTTAAACTTTAACTCGCCATTTGCCGATTTAGCGATTGCTTTAAATATAAACTGGCTAGTGATCTTATTATACCTGGATGCTTTTGCTTCTCCTTCTGGTACAGGAACAACTTATACCGCTACAACAGCACGTATGATTTACGGTATGCAAAAGAATGGATATTTGCCGAGTATTTTAGGTAAACTGCATCCTATTTACGGAGTTCCACGTCCAGCTATGTTTTTTAACTTGGCTGTATGTTTTATTTTTTTGTTTTTGTTTAAAGGTTGGGGCGTATTGGCAGAGGTAATTTCCGTTGCTACCTTAATTTCTTATATTACCGGTCCTATTACCGTCATGACATTAAGACGGACAGGAAAGCATCTGTATCGCCCTCTCCGCCTCAAGGGGCTACGTATTATTGCGCCATGTGGATTTATCTTTGCTTCTTTAACGCTATATTGGGCGCGTTGGCCACTTACAGGGCAGGTATTGTTCATTATGATCATCGGGCTTCCTGTTTATTTCTACTATCAAGCAAAAATGAAATGGAAGGGTTTTCGCCAAGATTTCCGGGCAGGTAGTTGGATGGTTGTCTACTTGTTATCCATGATGTGCATCTCTTATTTGGGAAGTGAAAAGTTCGGGGGTATAAACGTCATCCCATATGGTTGGGATATGATTGTTATTGCATGCTTATCCCTTGGTTTTTACGCTTGGGCCGTAAAAAGTGGGTTTGAAACAGAATACCTGCAAGAAGCTAATAAAGTAAATGAAGAGATGAGAGGCAGAAACGTGGTTATGATGGCTGATTCCAACCAGAAAGCAGCTTTGTAAAAAACTGATTGTTGAAACAGATAGCTATTTAAAAAAGGGAATTCCTGTGAATAAGGAATTCTCTTTTTACTGTACAATACAGCCTTATCACACAAAATTTATATTTTATTGATGTGATTCTTGATCATTAGGCTAGGGAGAAACGATGAGCTCCTTGCTAAAGAGTAACATCTTTTTTTAGAATTATGGATATTTTTTGTATATTTAGTTCTCTTTATTATAAATTGTAGAAAATAAAAATTAACAATGTGTCGAAAAAGATCGAAATATGATATAATACCAAATTGCTTGGCATTTGAACTAGTTGCATAAGAGAAAGGAGACGCCATGAATTTACTTCAGAAAAAGTCAATTGCTCGCTTGTTAAGTCAAAAGAAAACATTGCAGAAAACATTAGGTGCCTATGATTTAATATTGCTTGGTATTGGAGCGATTGTTGGGATTGGCATTCTTGTGTTGACAGGTGTCGCGGCAGCAAATGATGCAGGTCCTTCGATTATCTTTTCGTTCATGCTGGCAGCACTGGTGTGTGGATTTGTAGCGTTTTGTTATGCGGAAATAGCATCGGCTCTTCCTGTTTCCGGAGGTGTCTATACGTATGCGTATGTGACCATTGGGGAAGTAGTTGCGTATTTAATAGGATGGACGCAACTTTTAATTTATGTTTTATCCGTTGCGGCAGTGGCAAATGGATGGTCTGCGTATTTTCGTTCATTGTTAGAAGGATTTCATTTGCATATCCCGAAAATGCTAAGTGCAGTCCCTCAGCAAGGCGGAATGGTGAACTTGCCGGCTGTCTGCATTATTTTACTTATGACATGGGTGCTGTCAAAAGGTGTGCAAGAAAGCAAGAAAGTGAATAATGCGATGGTAGCCATCAAATTATCCATCATTTTATTATTTGTTATTGTCGGAATATTCTATGTTCGGCCGAGAAATTGGGATCCGTTCATGCCGTTTGGGTGGAAAGGAGTTCTCGCAGGAACTGCTACGGTGTTCTTTGCATTTTTAGGGTTTGATGCAGTTGCAACCGCGGCAGAAGAAGTGAAAAAACCGCAGCGTGATTTGCCAATTGGCATTATTGTTTCTTTAGTGGTGTGCACTCTTTTATACGTTATTGTTTGCTTAGTCTTAACGGGAATGGTTCCATATCATTTATTAAATGTTTCCGACGCGATGGCATTTGCGCTTCATGCAGTCGGACAAAATTTTGTTGCGGGAGTTATATCAGTTGGAGCCATTGCTGGCATCACAACCGTTATATTTGTTTATCTTTACGCAACGGTGCGCGTTCTGTTTTCTATGAGTCGCGATCGTTTGCTGCCAAAACCGTTTTCAGCAGTTCATTCCCACTCTCAAGCACCTGTTTTTTCGACGTGGATTGCAGGATTGACAGGAGCGTCCATTGCTGGATTTATTGATTTGAGAGCATTGTCCAACTTAATCAATATTGGCGCTTTGTTAACATTTGTGATGGTTGCCTTATCCGTTATTGTACTGCGCAAAACACATCCAAATCTGCAAAGAGGATTTAGGGCGCCGCTTGTTCCATATCTTCCAATTTTGACGATTGCGTGTTGTATTTTCTTAATGACTCGCCTTGCACTTGAAACGTGGTTGTATTTCTGCATTTGGATGATTATCGGTTTAAGCATTTATTTTCTCTATCGAACGAAGCGCCAAAAAGATTCATCCCAAGAGCAAGCGTATATGAAAAAAGCAAACTAGAAAAGCAGGATGATCATAAAATAGAACAGCCAAGCTCTTTCAAGAAAGCTTGGCTGTTTTTTATATTGTAAACCTAGTATTATTTGACACTTGGTACTCTTTTTTCCTTTTTATGCTCTCGAATGTGTACAAGGAATAGGGAACTTGCAAACCATGTAACTAAACCAAAGATAAAACTTCCCCACCAGTTTTGTGTAAATTGTAGAGAAAATAAAACCGTTAACACACAAATGAGACAACCAATCATTCCATAAACAGATCCTTGCGCTGTTTTCGCCGCTTCTTTCGATCCTTTCTTCATACCAACCATCATCACGGCAACAACCATAACAGCCGGAAATGCCGCAAAAATTCCCCCGATCACTTTCCATGGCAGTAGTTTTGCCGTTACATCACTTAACACAACGGCTGATCCGCCGAATAAAAAACGGAACAATAAATCACGTCCATCCATAAGATCACCTGATAACTATATTAAAAATATCCTGAAATAACAGCATAAATAATGGAAACAAGAAACCATCCAGCTACTGACTGTGTAAGCCCACGTTTCCAACCTTGCTTAGTGCAAAAATAAACAACCGCTATTGCACACAAAATATTAATCAACATCCCAACGACTGCTCCTTGGGATAGAACAATCGACTTTTCCACTAACTCACTGCCCTTTACATCGAGCCGAAGTGTCAGTAATGCTGCTAAAAATACAGCGGGAAAAGCGGCAAAAATTCCTCCCATTTTTGATCCTAATTTTCTTGAGATAATGGTAGAAGCGACGACCGCTCCTCCGCCCAATAAAAATCGAATAACTATTCCACTAATCGATAATGCCCCCAAGATAGATTCATCCTTTCTTTGATGTCCAATCTAGCAGGATAAATATTATTTTTATATATTTATTTGTGATTGTTTTCACGTATATATATTGTAAACGATGATGGAACAAACACTTGTGAACTTTTAATTAATTTTTTTCTTGTAACGCTTACACTTCCAAATTTATGACAAATATTTGAACCGACACCCTCAAGCATTTAGGATGAGTACAACTGTATTTAAGACAATGGATGCCCCGACTAGAATTTTTGATTTAGTCGGGGGGGTTCAAAGCACATTCAGACGATTACATTCGCTATTTTGCGAGCGATAACAAAAAAAGCCGCTTATTAATAGCGGCTTAAATGCGAAAGAAATCAGTTGGCTTTACGTTTCGATCATCCTTTTTTAATGCAAATATATTATTCTAAATCAAATCAGAGGCTAATGTTTAATCAAAAAACCGTACAGAAGCAGGGCATTCATCAGAATCATATATAGTATAAACTGAACAATGATCATCGTTGCTACTCCTTTAAACTTCTCAGCAAAGAACACAGAAGCTAAACATCCTACAAGAAACTCAAGCAATGGAGCCCACACTATCAACCAATTCATATACTTTCCTCCACGTGCATCTTTGAAGTCTAATTTTTATGTAATTTAATTAGGAAAATTTTACATATGAATTTATAAAACTGTAATAATAATTATAAAGTTTTTTCAACAATTGGGTACCGTCAAGAATTTTGTGTAATGTAAGATAGATAGGGTATCTCTGAAATGGATTTAGAATAGAGGGGGGATATTTCCTCCACACGAGAGACTGAATATTCAGTCTCTTGTGTGGAAAGGGAGAATCCTCCTATTTTGTTTATTTACAATATTTGGTTAACAATAACGTTCTTCAAACATTCGTTGAAGAGCTTCCTGCGCTTCGGCAAATCCTCTTAACTTTCGCCCTGCCCATTTCTCATTAAAATCTTGGATGGTCAAATACACGACTTTTTCCGCGGCTTCTAAACTGCTCAAACTGTTCATCGGCTTTAGACGTTTCCGAATCTCTTTGATCGTTCGTTCGATGACATTCGTCGTGTAAATCACACTTCGAATACTGCTTGGATAATCCATAAATGTAAGGAGGACATCCAACTCATTGGCCCAAGACTGAACTTCTCTTGGATATTTGCTGGACCATTTCGACTCAAACTGTTGAAACATTTGTAACGCCATCTCCTTATTCGGCGCGCGATAAATCAGCTTGAGATCCTCGGCCACTTCGAATTGGTCTTTTTTCCGAACACGGCTGAGGGTGTTGCGGACTTTGTGCACGACACAGCGCTGCACATCGGCTTTCGGATACACCGCCTTAAAGGCTTCCTCCAGCCCCGGAAGGCCATCGAAGACGCCAAGAAGCACTTCCTTGACGCCTCTTTGGTAGAGGTGTTGAAGAATTTCCTGCCATCCATAGGCGCTTTCTTGTCCTCCCACGAAGAAATCCAGAATTTCTCGATACCCTTCTTCATTCACTCCTAACACCACATAAATGACTTCTTTCTCTACCGTATCGCGGCGAAGTTTCACGTACAAGCCGTCCAAATATAAGACAGAATAACGTTTGGATAGTGGACGATGGTGCCATTTCTCGATGTCTTCTTTCACGACATCGGTAATACGGCTGATCGTCGCTGGAGAATAAGCATTTCCTAGAATTCGTTCGATAAACTTGCCAATTTCCCGTGTACTCATGCCACTTTGATACATCCTAATGATGGCTTCCTCCAGCCAGCCGGTGTGGCGTTGATAAGGGGCAAACAACTGTGTTTGAAATTCCCCGTTTCGGTCTCTTGGAACCAAAAGACCCTCAATCCGGCCATATTGCGTATCTAGATTTCGCTGATAGTAGCCGTTTCTCATATTCGGCGTTCCAGCCTGTTCGATTTCGAGGAAATGTTTGATTTCTTCCCGCATAATCAGCTCTAATTTTTCCTTCACAAACTGACGAATGACACTTTCCAGTTGATTTGCCCAGTCGACATTCGGTATACTTCTTTTAGACATAGGTAGGGTACTCCTTTCTCTAAGATTTTTGGTCCAATCAGAGAATACCCTACCTTTTTTCTTTTGTTCTAGCAAAATGCTTTACACAAACTTTTATACATCATCAACAATTGCATACCGTAATATTATGCATCCATAGGCGGTCGCCGATGGTCTTGATGATGCCGGCGAAGTAATGAGAAACATGCTTTCTTTTCATCGATGCTACACTCCCGCTTAGAAGGTTTACTTTGGACGGAATGGGTATAAAACATAATAGGCGATCAAAATGATAAAGGAGGATTATTCCATGAATGAAAGAATCGAGCGCGATTCGTTAGGAGAGGTGAGAGTGCCGGCCGATAAATATTGGGGTGCGCAAACGGAACGAAGCCGCAATAATTTTAAAATCGGTACGGAAAAAATGCCGCTGGAGCTGATTTACGCCTACGCCCGGCTCAAAAAAGCGGCGGCGATCGTTAACCATGAGTGCGGCAAACTAAGTGAGACAAAGATGCGAGCGATTTCTAGCGCCTGTGAGGAAATATTGGCGGGCAAATGGGATGAACATTTTCCACTCGTCGTTTGGCAGACAGGAAGCGGAACGCAAACGAATATGAATGTAAACGAAGTCATCGCCAGAAGAGCGAACGAGCTGTTGCCGGAAGGAGAAGGCCGTATTCATCCGAATGATGATGTTAATATGTCGCAAAGCTCGAACGATACGTTTCCAACGGCGATGCATATTGCCGTCTACATGAAACTGTATGAGCATCTATTGCCGGCGCTAGACGGCTTGATCAGCACCTTTTTCGAAAAAGAAGCGAAATACAAGAACACGATAAAAATCGGACGGACGCATTTGCAAGATGCCACACCGCTGACCTTCGCTCAAGAGATTTCCGGGTGGCGGGTGATGCTTGAAAAAAGCAGGGACATGATCAAGCAGGCAAGCGAGCAACTGTTAAATTTAGCGATCGGTGGGACAGCGGTCGGCACGGGATTGAATGCGCCGGCTTCGTTTGGCGATAAAGTAGCTGAACAGTTACATAAACAAACAGGCTATCCGTTTCGTTCAGCGTCTAATAAATTTCATGCCTTAACAAGCCATGATGAAATCGTTTACGTTCACGGTGCCTTAAAAGCGCTGGCGGCCGATATGATGAAAATCGCCAACGATGTGCGCTGGCTGGCAAGCGGTCCGCGCTCCGGTTTAGGCGAGATTACGCTTCCAGCCAATGAACCGGGAAGCTCAATCATGCCGGGGAAAGTGAACCCGACGCAAAGCGAGGCAGTGACAATGGTGGCAGTGCAAGTATTTGGCAATGATGCGGCAATCGGATTTGCCGCCAGCCAAGGGAATTTTCAATTAAACGTATTTAAGCCAGTCATTCTTTATAATGCGATGCAGTCGCTGCAACTGTTAGGCGACGCCATTCATTCTTTTGATAGACACTGCGCTAAAGGGCTTAAAGCGAACGAAGGCAAAATGAAAGAATATGTCGACCGTTCGCTCATGCTGGTGACTGCCTTAAGCCCGCACATTGGCTATGATCGAGCGGCTGAAATAGCGAAGCTGGCGTTTAAGGAAGGATTGACGCTAAAAGAAGCGGCGCTGAAAACGGGATATGTCAACGCCGAGCAGTATGACCAGTGGGTGAGAGCGGAGAACATGGTGTGACAATAGGACAAATCATCCTGGTGGCCCTAGGATGATTTTTTTTATTTAGGAAATAAGTTGGACAGCCAATGATTTCGCACTTTTTCCGGCATTTTTATTGGCACTTCCGCCGCTACCCCTCATTATAAAAATTATTCAAAAAATTACGTATATTGGTTATTATATTTTATAGTAGAAACACGAAATGTCTACGTCTAATTGACCACTATCTTAAAAGCAAAGGAGCTCCATTCATGAGGGTGAAAGAAAATTTACAGCCATCGATGGAACGGGTTGTGGAAAATATCGAGAAAGTGATTGTGGGAAAAAGAAATGTGGCGATATTAAGCCTTGTCGCTTTGCTTGCCAAAGGGCATGTGCTTTTGGAAGACGTCCCCGGCGTCGGCAAAACGATGTTGGTGCGCGCGTTAGCCAAATCGATTAACGCGCAGTTTAAGCGGATTCAATTTACTCCTGACTTGCTGCCAAGCGATGTGACAGGCGTGTCCGTCTATAATCCGAAAGAGATGCAATTTGAGTACAAGCCTGGCCCGATTATGGGGAACATCGTGCTGGCCGATGAAATTAATCGCACGTCCCCGAAAACGCAATCAGCGCTTTTGGAAGCGATGGAAGAGGGAAGTATTACGGTGGATGGGATAACAAGGCCGCTGCCGCGTCCGTTTTTTGTCATGGCGACGCAAAACCCGATTGAATATGAAGGAACATATCCGCTTCCAGAAGCCCAGCTAGACCGCTTTTTATTGAAGCTAAACATGGGATATCCATCCCCTGAGGAAGAAGTGGAAATATTAAGCCGTGTGGAAAAAGTGACGCCTATTGAGGAAATTCGCCCTGTAATGGCTTTGGATGAGCTGCTGGAGTTGCAGCAGAAGGTGGCGGAAGTATACGTCAGCGATCCTATTAAGCGTTACATCGTTGACATAGTGCAGCGAAGCCGTTCGAACGCGTCCGTTTACCTAGGGGTAAGCCCGCGCGGTTCGGTGGCGCTGATGAAAGCGGCCCAAGCCTATGCGTTTATCCATGGACGTGAATTTGTCATTCCTGATGATGTCCAATTTTTAGCTCCGTATGTGCTATCCCATCGCATGATTATGAAATCGGAGGCAAAATTTGATGGGCTTACCGCAGAAGAAATTGTCGGACAAATGATTGCCCGAACCCCGGTGCCGATTCAAAGGTAGTGAAAAGAATGAAAAAGAAAAAAAGATTTATTGCACAAATATTGATTTTATGCAGTTTGTTTGTCATATTGTTCGCCTATGCGATGTTTCAAGGTGGATTTGTCAGCTGGTTTTTGTTTTATAGTTTTTTGCCATTTTCATTTTATTCTTTTGCGATTGCCTTATATCCATGGCGGCGTGTGACGGTGAGACGTATTGTTTCACGACGGCAATATCATGCTGGCGAACAGCTCACTGTTACCATCGAAGTGCAGCTCCCAATTTGGTTTCCATTTTTCGCTATCATGATTGGCGAAGAAGATATTCTGGCGCTGAACATGCGGCCGTCCAAAAGGATTATCCCCTTCATTTGGAAAAAGAAATTTTCCTATACGTATGAGCTGGAACATCTGCCGCGCGGCGAGCATACGTTCACATCCATTTATTTGACGGCAAGTGACTTTTTGGGGCTGATGAAAAAAACATCGTTTTACGCCATTAAAGATACCATTGTCGTATATCCGCGCTATATCGCTATGACGTATCGCCAGGTGCGGGAACTTTTTGAGCAAGGAACGGCCGCTTCCTCGCTACAGCTTCATCGTGATCAAACGATGGCGGTCGGGGTTCGTGAGTATGTGCCGGGAGACAGATTTTCGTGGGTGCATTGGAAGGCATCGGCGCGCAAGCAGCAATTAATGACGAAAGAATTTGAAGAACAGCGGAGCGACGACTTCCTCGTAGTGCTCGACCGCACACCGACGCCGCTTTTTGAAGAACTTGTCACGTT